>CAZBGI010000012.1:33093-76352 GCA_964491395.1 uncultured Bacteroidales bacterium
GATGTGATTCATGGCTACAAAACGATTTTTCCCATCCCTCTGGGGCAGGCTGCCAGCTGGAATCCTGACCTGGTGGAGCAGGGAGCACGGATAGCTGCCATTGAAGCAGCTTCCATGGGGGTAAACTGGAGCTTTGCTCCCATGGTAGACGTAACCCGCGACCCCCGCTGGGGTCGTATCGCCGAGAGTTTTGGTGAAGATCATTTGCTGAATGGGTTGTTTGGATCCGCTGTGGTACGGGGTTTTCAAGGGGATGACCTTGCTGACCCCACCACCATTGCAGCTTGTGTAAAACACTTTTCCGCTTATGGGTGGGCCGAAGGCGGACGCGACTATAATTCGGCCCATATTCCGGAAAACGAACTGTTCGATATTGTGCTGCCTCCATTCAAAATGTGCATCGAGGCAGGTGCTGCTTCTGTGATGACCGCTTTTAACGATATCAATGGCATCCCGGCTACCGGCCACTTATTTCTCAACCATGAAATCCTGCGTCAGCAATGGGGTTTTGACGGTGTGCTGCTCAGCGACTGGGAGTCTGTGGTGCAGATGGTTGATCATGGCTATACACCTAACGAAAAAGAAGCAGCTTATAAAGCCATGACTGCCTCTCTGGATATGGAAATGGCCAGTACAGCCTATGAGAGTTATCTGCAGGAATTGATCAAAGAAGATCGGATCAATGAACGGCAAATTGATGATGCTGTAAGAAGAATACTGCGATTAAAATATGACCTGGGATTGTTTGACAATCCCTATCCTTTTCTTTCAGATTTTCCATCACTGCTGGATTCAGCCCACCTGGAAGCAGCCAAGCAAATGGCTGTGGAAAGTACCGTGCTTTTGAAAAACCAGGAAACACTGCCATTGGATGCCCAGGTTCGGCACATAGCAGTCATAGGCCCCCTGGCAGATGCCCCGCATGACCAGATGGGCACCTGGGTGTTTGATGGCGAAAAGCAACATACCGTTACACCTTTGCAAGCTCTTAGGGAGCATGCCGCTGAAAACGGCATGGAGATTTTTTACCACCGCGCTCTGCCTTTAAGCAGATCCAAAGAAATTACTGACCGGCAAGCTATTATCGGGGATGTGAAAAAGTCTGATGTGGTATTGTTGTTTCTTGGCGAAGAATCCATCCTTTCGGGAGAAGCCCATAGCCTGGCTAATATTGATTTGCAGGGCGCACAGGAAGAACTGGTTCAGCTTGTGGCAGGGGAGGGGAAACCTGTTGTCGGGATTATCATGGCCGGGAGACCGGTTACTTTTGAAAAAGTGGAACCCTTACTTGATGCTGTTTTGTACGCATGGCATCCTGGTACCATGGGTGGTCCGGCCATTGCTGATTTGCTGTTTGGCAAAGTTTCCCCATCAGGGAAACTACCTGTTACATTTCCGCGGCATGTGGGGCAGATTCCCATTTATTACAACCATAAAAATACCGGAAAACCTGCAACCTACGAAACCTGGATGCATATTGACGATATTCCTGAGGAAGCCGTTCAGTATTCCCTGGGAAATACCTCTCATTACCTGGATTATGGTTTTGAGCCAATGTATCCGTTTGGCTTTGGACTTACCTATTCTTCTTTTGAGCTTACCAACCTGGCATTAAATAAACAACAGCTCGCCACTGAAGATACGATTGAAGTATCAGTTAGTTTGCAGAATACCGGCAACAGAGAGGCAGCTCAGGTTGTGCAACTTTATACACGTCAGCTTTTTGGCAGCAGAGTCCGTCCGGTAAAAGAACTCAGAGATTTCCGGAAAGTAAAACTTGTACCCGGGCAGAAACAAATAATTACATTTCAATTACATCCAAACGACTTAGGATTTCACAATCCGGAAATGGAATATATAACCGAACCCGGGGAATACCTGCTTTGGGTAGGATTAGACTCTCGGTCGGGTTTGGAAACTGCTTTTGAAATCATAGAATAATCATCATACCCAATGTAGTACTGTAGCAATGAGAAAAAACACGTATACCATTTATATTTCCCTGATTGTTGCCCTGGGAGGATTTCTGATGGGGTTTGACAGCGCGGTCATTTCCGGTGCTACCCCTTTTTATCGTGAAACATACGGATTGAATTCCGGCTCCATGTTGATTGGATTTTCGGTTAGTTCACTCATCCTGGGTGCCATCATCGGAAATATATCCGCCGGAAAGCTGGCTGACCACTTTGGACGAAGGATGGTGCTGATGTTTACGGCCGTTTTGTTTACCCTTAGCGCTTTAACTACTGCCCTTGCTCCTGATATTATTGTTTTTCTGATAGCTCGAATCGTAGGTGGGCTGGGCGTTGGAATGGCTATTTTGGTGGCTCCCATGTATATTGCAGAAATTGCTCCCCGCAAACTCCGGGGCAAGCTGGTTACTTTTAATCAACTCAATATTGTAGTGGGTATTTCTGTGGCTTATTTCTCCAATTACTATTTCCAGCAAACCATCGCCGATCCGGATCTGAAATGGAGGATTATGCTGGGTGTGGAAGCGGTTCCTGCCGTATTGTACCTGTTTTTGTTGTTTATCGTTCCGCGCAGTCCACGCTGGCTTATGCAAAAGGGAGATAATCATGAAGCGCTGAATGTTTTGAAAAGAATTCATGGCGAAGTGCAATCGCTCATCGTGTACAAGGAAATCGAAAAAAGCTTGCGCGAAGAGCTTAACAAAGATAAAGCACGCTGGGCAGATGTTTTTTCCCACCGGATGAAGCTGGTGCTCATTATTGGATTTGGAATTGCCTTTTTTCAGCAGATAACTGGCATCAATGCAATATTTTACTATGCTCCCATGATTTTTGAAATGGCTGGCGGGGGCAAAGATGCAGCTTTTCTGCAAGCTGCCATCCTTGGAGTCACCAATGTAGTAATGACCGTGGTTGCTATGTTTCTTATTGACAGTTTGGGTCGTAAACCACTTCTGTATATTGGAGCCACAGGCATCTTCACATCCCTGGCTATTGTTGGCTTTTCATTCCACAATGCCAAATACAACATTGATGAGGCTTCTATGGAAGCACTTACAACAGAGATTGTACAAATGGATCCGGTGGCGTTTCATCTGGACAATATTGCAGCACTGGAAGATTTGAAAGGAGTCGTTTTCGTCAACGAAGTTGCCTTTTTCGAAATGGTGAAAGAGAAAGTTGGTCAGGACACCTATAATAGTTTTAAAGAAATCATTCTTAAACACAGCATAGCCATCAATGGCATATGGGTGTTAATCGGACTGCTTTTGTTTGTGGCTTCTTTTGCCATCAGCATGGGCCCTGTGATGTGGACATTGCTTTCAGAGATATTCCCCAATAAACTCAGAGGTCTTGCTATCTCTATCATGGGGTTTTGGAACTCAATTGTGAGCTTTTCTGTCGCTACCGTTTTTCCTGCTCAACTCGAATATATGGGATCCGGAAACACCTACCTGATTTATTCGTTTTTCGGATTGCTTACCCTGCTGTTTGTTTGGCGCTTTGTGCCAGAAACCAAGGGAAAGTCGCTGGAAGAACTGGAAGAAAAGCTGATATTAAAATAACTTATGAATTTAACATATTGATGGTTGGATGCAAAACAGGTCAGGAATCCCAATGGCCCGCATTTTAGAAAAATACAAACTATGAAAAAAAACAGTATTCTTGTATATGTTGTGGCCTTGTTTTTCATGGCCTGCAATGCAGAGAGCCCCCCAAAAAAAGATATGATGTCGGAAGGACCTTCTATTGTTGAAATGCGCAAACAGGATGGCAAGTACAGGCTGTTTGTAAATGGAGAAATGTTTTATGTAAAGGGAGCCGGCTGTCAGTACGGTGCATGCCATGAAATAGCGGCACACGGGGGAAATTCTTTTCGTACCTGGAGTACCGGAACTGACACACAATCAGGACTTGAAGCCCTTGATATAGCCTGGGAAAACGGTCTCATGGTGATGATGGGTCTGGATGTGGCAAAGGAGCGTCATGGATTTGATTATGATGATGAAGAGGCTGTGAAGGCACAATTGGAAAGATTACGGGAAGAAGTGATTGCGTTAAAGGACCATCCGGCACTTCTTGGCTGGGGAATTGGCAATGAACTCAATCTTAGGTACACCAACCCACGTGTATGGGATGCAGTGAATGATATTGCTGCTATGATCAAAGAAGTAGATGGAAATCATGTGGTTACTACCATGTTGGCCGGGATTGGTAAGGAAGAGGTCGACTATATTGAAGCAAAATGCCCTAATCTGGATTTTCTTTCCATTCAGCTTTACGGCAATCTTATCAACCTTGAGCAAAGTTTGAAAAGTTCCGGTTATGAAGGTCCATATCTTGTTACAGAGTGGGGGCCTACCGGGCACTGGGAAATGCCCGAAACCGAATGGGGATCTCCTGTCGAGCAAACCTCCAGCGAAAAAGCCGAAGCCATCAAATTGCGTTACAATGAAGTGCTACTTGCAGACGATAGCCTTTGCATGGGATCTTATGTTTTTTTATGGGGACAAAAGCAGGAGCGTACTCCTTCGTGGTATGGTATGTTTACGGAAAACGGAGAGAAAACGGAAGCTATCGCTGTAATGGAATATTTATGGACGGGCAGCTGGCCTGCGAACAAACCCCCTCGCATGAAGGATATTTCCATCAAAGGAAAAGGAGGTCGTTTCGACAACGTGATGCTGGAAGCAGGTGATGAATATACGACCTTTCTGGACGTGGAACATAACAATCGCGAAGATCTTGCCGTAAGGGTAGAAATTATGCCGGAACCTGTGGAACTAAGTGATGGTGGCGATTTTGAGCCGCGACCTGAAAGCATTGAAGGATTGGTTATATCTGCCAATACTTCAGAAATTATTTTCAGGGCACCCGAAGAACAAGGGGCCTACAGAATCCTGGTGTATGTTACTGATAAGCACAATAATGCAGGAACTGCCAATATCCCATTTTGGGTACAATAAGGAAACCCTTGGTGTTGGGGGCTGAATATATGTTAACGTATTGAAGAAGGCAAACTGTTTGGGTTTTTGTTACTCTTCATTTTTTAGTGTTGTTTTAGTGGTGAGTTGCCGGCCTGGATTTGGAAGTATTTTGTACAAAGTACTCCATCAGGCCGGTTTTTTGTTCTTTTTCCTGCTCTTTCCGGCTGCCGCTACGGGCTTTTATGACCATATTCCCATCTTATTTCCCAGTAGATCTTCGGGATATTCCTTTGAGATATTTCTCAGCCGATCACCCCGCTGCCAGTTGAGCACTGCAAGACATGCTGCATCAGCAATGTCGTCCGCAGAGGCCTTTCCCTTTAGAGTAGAATCTGATTGCATCTGGCGGAGAAGGGTTGCCATGCCAGGATGAAAGGCTTCCAGCAGATGGATTCTCTCGGCAAGTCCTTCCGGTTTCTTTTTGGAAAACTGAAGAGGAATATGCTGATTTAGCGTTTGGAATGCGAGTTCAGGATGGGCCTCCAGTATATTTTTTCTCCAAATGGGATTAAGATGCAGAAATGCATTGATTTCTCTGATTTTAGGCACAATGTTCCAGCTTTGCTTACTGATTTTTTTGCCCACGATGCTTTCATTGACAGCGCTGGCCTGCTGATAGCTTTTTTCATGTATTGCCTCCATGCAGGGGGGGCTGAAAATGGAAGAATGTTTCTTGCCCAATAGCTTCCGTGCTGCAACATCGCAAGGGCGATTTCCTGAGAATATTTGTCCTTCACTTAGCAAACCCACGGGCATGTCTACAAGTACACGCACATTGACTGAAAGAATCTGGATAAGATCAGAAAATTTTTCAGCCAACATGAAATACTGGCCATGTTGCTCTATTATAACCATTAGCCAGCCTTTTTTACACGCATCTATACCTGCATATGGAAAATTGCTCATCTTAAAAACGAAAAGAAAGTATTGTTGGGCTAAATTGTATGTATCTTTGTAGAAACAAAAACTAATAAATACTCCGCGTTATGAAAAATTTTAAAATTCTCTCCATCGTAGTCCTTAGTGGCTTTTTATTCTTACAGGCATGTGATGAAGACTTGTTGGATGTTAATGAAACTTTCACCTTCGAACATGAATTTGAGGTTTATTCAGAAGAAACATCTACGCAATTAACATCTTTATTGGACCTTGCAGAGGAACAGGATTTGATTGATGAATACGGTTCAAAGATAAAAAACATTGAAGTGCAGAATGTTAAGTACTGGTTGAAAGCATTCAATGGTTCAGAGGAACAAATGCTCAATACTTTGCAGCTTCAGGTGGCTAACCCCGATGGCACCGATCCTCATTCGATGGTACAACTGGAAAACATTGCACTGCACCAGATGGTCAATAATCCAACCAATCTTCCCATTGATACAGAGGGAGTAAGCAGGTTGGAGGATCTTATTGAGATTCCCCCACATTCTTTGATGTATTTCCTGGACGTAAGTATAAATGAGGTTCCGGCTGATTTTACCGTTGTTTTTGAAGTTACTGCCAAGATGACGGCTAATCCGCTTAATTAGGGTTGTTGTATTTGGCTGAAATCCTTATTATAAAAAGAAGCTGTATTAAATGCCTGATATTTTCGGTGAGCAAAGTCTGTCTGAGAGGTACCTGAATCATGTTCAGATATCGTTTGGAAATACTCACTTAACCGATGGAATATTTGATACAGCTTCTTTATTGATAAAAAATACTTTTTACGTCATGTCACCTGGACAGAACGTAACGATAATAGGATTTAGTTATTTTGCCAAGAAGAATACATCCAAACCAGTTTTTCCTGTTCGCGAATATAATCACTGGCCATGGCATTGGTACCCTCGTCATCCATTTTGTCAGAAAGATCAAGAATGACTCTTTGCTTTTCCAGTAAAATCTTCAGGGCATCCAATACACCTTGAACGCATACCACATCTTCTGAAGCATCTTTGATGGCCTTTACATCTGAAATACCAGTATAGTCAGCAAAGGTATGCAGGGGAGTACCTCCCAGGGTAAGAATGCGCTCTGCTATTTCATCTATCTTGGTATGCAAATCATTATATAGCTCTTCAAATTTCATGTGAAGTTCAAAGAATTTGTGCCCTTTGATATTCCAATGAAAGCCCCTGGTATTTTGATAAAACACCTGGTAGTTGGCCAGCAGATCGTTAAGTTTGTCAATTAGTTCTTTAACATCTGAATTCTCTAGTCCGATTTGATTTGTTGATTTTTTCATACTATTAAAAATTTAGAGATTTGATTAATAATTATTTGTTGAAGTTTACACCGTAGTAATCATTTCTGTAGTGGGTCCTTATCTTTTTTTCATATTCTCAAACTCACCCATCAACTGGAGTTTTATTTCCTTTAATTTAAAGCCTTTAATATTTTTCTTTTCAAAATACCTGGTCAGCAATTGGTCAAGTTCAGGATCAAAATAATCATCCATCCGGTCGCTTTGCATGCAATACAGATGGTGATGTTGATCCGGTACGGCATCATAGCGCATTACATCAGCTTCTGTATGTACCTTACGAATGATTTTTTTGGCTACCAGCACATCCAATGTATTATAAACCGTGGTGGGTGAAAGCCCGGGTATACTCAGAGAAACTTCCTTGATTATCTCTTCAGCACGAGGGTGTTGCAGCTTTTCCAGTGCCTGTATAACAGCAATGCGCTGGGGAGTTACCTTCAAGCCACTCTCACTGATATTTTTTGCTATTTCCTGCACTGTTTTCATTTCTTTATCTTGGGTTTGTTAGTGAACAAATGCAACATCCAGAATACACTTACTATATTGGCTGAAAGTTTGTTTTACAAATGGTTGTGTCCTGTTTGTCAAAAAACTTAATCATCGATGTTGCATCACGTGTGATTCCATAGTTATTATGTATTGCGCAATTCGCTTTTGTCTTTATCGTTCAGAATCCTGCGCTGATAAGCTTGACATACTTCATTAACAACCAGCATCCGGAATTGTTTTTAAATTGTAATAATTACAAATTAAAAATAAAGTTAAAGTAAGATTATTGGCAATGAACAAAACTAATAGAAAGTTTTGCTGTTATAACTATTGATTAAATTGTATTGCAGCCAGGGCATTGCATCTTCTGCTTCGAAAAAATAAGATGAAACAGGTTTTTTATGAAATGGTCGTTTTAGCATTTCCTTTTAAAAAAACTTATATTTGCATTGGCTGCTAAATAATCATATTATTAATTTAAAAAAGATACAACATGTCAAATTATCATGAACCCGCTGAGGAACTTTCGCAAGAAGCGCGGAATTTTTCCAGAGCATTGAATAGTCTGAAAGAAGAAATTGAAGCTGTAGATTGGTACCATCAGCGTGTAGTGACAACCAATGATCCGGATTTGGCCGCTATTATGGCACACAACCGTGATGAAGAAATTGAACACGCGTGCATGACCCTGGAGTGGCTGAGAAGGAATATGCCGGGTTGGGACGAAGAACTTCGCAATTGGTTGTTTAAAGAAGGAGATCTGATGGGTGGCCATGGCGAAGGACACGAAGCCAATGGTGAAACCGGGCCCAAATCAGATTCATTAGGTATTGGTAAAATTAAATAATAAAAGGAGGTAAGAATGGATATTTTAAGAAAATCACTCGCACCTATTTCGGATGCAGCATGGGAAGAAATCAATGATACAGCAAAGGAGGTATTGACATCAGTGCTTTCTGCCAGAAAATTTGTAGATGTAAAAGGACCCAAAGGATGGAATTATCCTGCGTTGTCTACCGGACGCATCCATGTACCCAATGATCAAAATGGGAAAGTGAAATATGGTGTACACCAGGTATTGCCCATGGTGGAGGCTCGGATACCTTTTGAACTGAATATCTGGGAGCTCGATAATGTAGCGCGCGGAGCAGAGGATATTGATCTGGATGCACTGGAAGATGCTGCAAGAGAAATTGCAAAATTTGAAGAAGACGCCATTTTCAATGGATTCAAAGCCGGAAACATAGCAGGCCTGGTTTCCTGCAATGAATACAAAACTCCTGCTTTTCCTGAGAATGCAGAGGAAATCATTGGTGCTATCGCGGATGTGTTGTCCCAGTTAAAAGCCAATTCAATCGAAGGACCCTACACCTTGGTATTGAGCCAGGACAAATGGCAAAAAATAAATAGTTTTGTTAAAGGCTATCCGTTGCGCAAGCAATTGGAGAACCTGTTGGGTGGTTCTATTATCATGGCTCCCTATATTGAAGGAGCCTATATTGTTTCTGAAAGAGGCGGAGACCTGAAAATGGTGATTGGCCAGGATCTTTCCATTGGATATGAATCACACAACAGCAAAACAGTTCAGCTTTATTTCACGGAATCCTTTACGTTTCAGATTGTAGATCCTGCTGCTGTAGCAGTTTTTAAGTAAATCTGCCCTGTGAGATCCTATTACAGTAAATTTCAAAGCCCTTGCAGTTGCTGCAGGGGCTTTTTGCGTTCCGGTTTGCCGGAGACTTTATGACTGTTTCTTCGCCTCAAAACAGTATCATCCACTTCCATTTACAGTAGTTCATGGTCATGTCGTATCGCGGTGTGAGCATGCTTTGTCGGGAAATTTGCCATGTGTTAGGTTTGCGTTGAAAAGGCAAATTTAACGCCTTTGACTGATGAGGTTTTATTCCGCAATAAATCTTTTGTGCAACACACTGCCTTCTCTTTCTGCTTTTAACAGGTAAAGACCCTTGGGCAGACCTACAAGACTCACTCGAGCATGTGACCCGGTATTCAGGGTTTTCAACACTTGCCCGGTAAGGTTCAACAGGCTGATCTTCCATTCCCCATTGCCCGGAAGTTCGATGTTAATCTCAGTGGATGCCGGGTTGGGGTAAAGCCGGATCGCAGGTTCCGGGTTGTTGTCGTCAATGCCTGTAGCGGGTTCAAATGTTGCAAGAGCAGTTGTATTCTCTTCAATATAAATCATAAATTGTGAAACCGTGTAATCTTCTCCATTGACAACCCATTTGGCAAACTCCCAGCCTTCGTCAGGAATTGCTGTAAATACCAGTTCTTCACCGTATTCAAAAACATGGGTGCCGGGTTCTGGCATGGTGGTTCCGTTGCCTTCTACAGAGATGTCAAGGGCAGGACTAAAGGGTTCAAAATGTGCTACCAAAAGCATGTTGTCTGAAAGGGTAAAAGAGTAGATGGCCTCATTGCTTACTTCTTCCTCTTCAAGGTTCAGAACGAGTGTCCAGTGGCTAAATACCCACCCCGGTTCTGGTTCTGCCATTACTTCCACTTCCGAATTTGCGTCGTATGTTCCCGCACCGGAGGCATATCCTGCATCCGGTGGATACACCTCAAGTTCCAGCTCATAAGTGTGTTCAGCAAACCAGGCCGTCAGGTTTTGATCGCCCGTTACAGTTAATGGCAAATTGGGGTTGGTAGATAATATGTGGTTTTCGTTTTGCCAGTGAAGGAAAATATAACCGGGTACCGGCTCAGCACTTAATGAGGCAATAGTTCCATAGGTATATATTCCCTCTCCCGAGAGAGTGCCTGCGGCATCAGCGGGCTCTGCCTGTAAAGTTACCTGGTATTGCTCAATGTTAAATATAGCATGAAGTACTGTTTGCGTGTCCAGGGTAAGGTCAATGCTGGTTTCCGATCCTACTTCTTCCCCGTTTACTTCCCAGTGGCTAAAGTACCAGTGTTCGTCAGGGGTGGCGACAACCGTTATTTCACTACCCTGTTCATACAAATACTCACCCTCAGGGAGGCTGGTTTCCCCTTGCCCTGTAATTACGATGGTAAGTTCATTCTCATTGCCGGTAGCTTCAATGTTGGCTGTAACTTCATTGGATGGAGCCGAAAGCAAGGTTTCTCCTGAACGAGATTGTAAATAATAATTGTAGCTGCCAATCGATAAAACCTCATCAGTAAAAGAAGTCTGCAAAGGATCATTCCCTTCATGGATTAGGTTCTCATTGCGATAAATGTTAAACCCATCAATGGCAAGGTTTTCTTGGTTATCTTCTGAATTGATTTCCCATTGCAATTGAGGTTGATTGCCATTGAGCAGTTCCAGGGTTACATTGGCAGGGACAGGGAGCTGCGTGTCGGAGCTGGCAAAAATCTCCACCTGATCAAGGGATATACCACGACCCCTGTAGCCTTCTCCTTCAAAAGCAATTTGGAGCTTCGAAGAGAGTTCGGGCAAGGGTATGATCGCTTGTGTCCAGTTGAATTGGTTGGCTCCGTAAGTATCCAGTTCAATCCATTCTTCAGTGGTGGAGGTCCGGTAATACACCCTGAGAATGTCCTGGTTTGCCTGACTTGCAGGGTTGGTGAAATAAAAAGAGAGTTCGGCATTTTCCCAGGCACTGAGATCCATCAATGGTGAAATAAGTTTTGTGATGCTGCCAATTTCGGGTACGGAGTTGGTTTTGAAATAAACATTTCTCTCTCCTTCAAAGCTATCATAGGGGTATCCGTCGTCATTACCCACTCCCACGAGCCATTGCACCTCTCCTTCTTCTGATTGCTGTGTCCAGCACCCTGGAATTTCGTCATCATTAAAACCTTCGAAAACCGGGAAAGTATCAACGGAGCCACAGGGTGTGGTTGCGGATGTTACTGTTCCGACAGAGTACATGAGATCACCTGAATAGGACCATATGTTGTAATGATAATTTTGGTGGGCCATGAGGTTCTGATGCAGGAATTCTTCATCATTCCCCAGGTAGATTACCTGTCCTCCCCCTGCTATTTCTTCTCCAAGGGTATAGGGCCCTTCCGGTGTACCAAAAGTATCTTCCTGGCTGAAAGCTACCATAACATTATCTAAACTATCATTGAGCTGCCATTCAAGAAGAATATCACTCGCTGAAGTTGCGTAAGCAACAAAATTTTCGGGGTTGTTAATCCCGGAAAAGAGCGGGTCAAAACCAGGTATTCCCATTACATCATTTCCGCTGGGGTCGAGCCAGTCGCTGAGTCTGGAGGCTGTTGATCCTCCTCCGGTCCAGGAAACGCCCAAACGTCCATACCAGTCAGGTTGGGTATTCCCACATGCGGCATACCCCCCGTGCAACTGACCGATGATGCGACCCTGCGAGTCAAAAAGGGGAGAACCACTGGAGCCTGGCTCGGTAGTGGTGCCACCACTCCATACAATACGCCAGTGGGTATTGCCTGAGTTGGGGGGCTGAAGATAATTGGCCTGCTGCACGCCCTCTTCGGCATAGCTGAATTTCTTTATGTCGCCACTCGGATGATGAACCCCGATAATAAATTCATCGAGGGTGTCTTCCAGGGTTCTGTTCCAGCCGGCATAAAAAGGGTTAAACTCGTCGGGAACAGGCTGATTAAGCTCCATCAGCCAGAAATCACTTGCGGCATGGCGAGCCCTCTGTGTAGCCCCCGACATAGAATTGTAGGGAGGTGAGGAGGGAGGGTTCTCACAGCTTTCACTCTGCCAGTTAAACCACAATACCACAGTAGAAGGGTTGCGGTAACAGTGATTGGCTGAAAGGAATAAGGGAGTTCCGTCATTTTGGGTGTTATTGATCAGAGCCCCCGTACAAAAGCCATTGCCCCCGGTAACCATCAGGGCAGTGGAGCGCACTTGCTGTTGCCAGTTATCTGCTTCCTCGCAGGCCACGTTGAGGTTGCAGCTTCCGCTGCTCCCAAAGGATTTGGCAAATTCGTAGGGGTCGCGATAAGCATGAGTGACCATTTCCAGATTTAAAGTCCCTTCAAATGACGCCTCAGCAGGTTCGTAATATTCCACAATAACATAATCTCCCTCTACCAGGGTAGTGGCAAAGTAGCCATCATCCTGGTTGTTGTATTCTGTAAATGCTCCCAGGACCATGCTTTTTTCCTGGTTGTAAACAAATAGTTGTGCTCCGGGAGGAAGTTCATACTGGTTAAATGTTAAATTCAAGGTGTAAGCTCCTTGAGAATATAAAGCTACTCGCCATAGTTTGTCTCCGTTGTCAAGCACATCCCAGATCCCGGCATTGCCAGGGTGGATGTCTACCATAATGTTGTCTCCAAATCGCCAGGGTATATCTTTGATAGTGTCAAGTATTTTGTCTTCCTCCAGGAGTTTTTTGGTGTCTACGGTTCTTAAAATTTCAACCGGGACATCACTTTTCAATTGTTCAAGGGCAAAACTTGGAGGTGTTGCCGGGATGGAAATTTGTGCAATGGCCGGGTGGGATATGACCACGGCTACAAAAAAGAATAAGACCGGGGCAAGGGAGAAGTGTTTCATAATCGTCGGGAATTGTGTTGGGTTTTGGTTTAATTTCTGCCTTTCTGTATTAAATTACAGGAGGGTGAAGGTTTTGGGTTGACAGCAAAGATACCCCATATTTACAAAAAAAGCCGGAATAAATCCGGCTTAAAGTAAAAAAAGTGTCGCTTATTTTAATTGGCTACAACCAGGCGTTTGCTCTTTACAACCTGATTGTCGATCAACAGCGAATAAATGTAAATTCCTTTGCTAAGTGAAGAGGTGTTGATTCTTACTCTTTCACTTTCCATGCTCAGATTTTCAGTGCGAACAATGTTGCCCAGTAAATTTCTTACTACAATTTGTGCATTTTGTACTCCCACCGGTAAGTGATAATCTATCCATGTATGGTCTCGTGCGGGGTTAGGCCTTGCATCATTGAGTCGCCATTCATGGTTAGCATCAAAACCTGCGATGCCGGATGCTACGGAAATATCAAAAATAACCGTAACCGTAACCGTTTCAAAACTATCCCTGTCGTCATAGAACTCGTATTCTACCTGGGAAACTCCTGCCACATTTCCTGTGAAAAACTCCGTGTAAAAATCTTCTGCTTCAGAAGTTTCGTCGCTTCCTAAAATAATGGGATCTTCAACATCAAAAATTGCCGGAGAAAAACAGTATCCATTCCAGCAGAAAGAATTATCTGCACCATCTGCTATATTCAGCTCATGTTTTCTTGCATAAACTTCCACATCGTCTTCACCTGTGTTGCTAAAATAAATCTGGACTTTGAAATAATCATCTTCGGTAGTCCCATTTACCCTGATAGTGTCATTGGTAATATCAATGTTGTTTTCATCTAAAATAACCAACTGAGAATGGGCCTGAAATACAAGGGAAAATAATAAGATAAGGAAGGGTATAAATTTTTTCATAATTCTAAGCATGTTTGAGAGTGTAATTTCTTTGTTTAAACAACAACATAACAAGTAACTAATATACAAATAATGCGCCAAAATTACAAATAATCCAATAATAATCTACAATTATCTTCTTTTATTATGTCAAAATTTGTATTGAAAATTTGGGGGAATCGATACTAATTGTTTGTTTGTTTACGTGAAGTCGTTTACTGAATTATGCTAAACGGAACCTGCATTGCCGACAAAAATGCATGCAAAATGATTATGTCTATGCGTGTTGAAAGATTGGTATTTGGCGTTATCTGTAAACATCGTTAATTTTTTTTCTGCACTTCTGCATATTATTATAATTCAGAATCTCGTGGCTAACAGTGGTTTGGAGGCATGATTAGGGAGTCTGTCTGTTTTTTTACTGAAATTTAATGGGATAGTTAGAGTCATTTTCTTTTTAATGAGTTGAAAAATACTTCACCTTAAAAAATTGAAAACTATTTTGGGTTTTAAGAGATATAAGTTTGTAAATATGTTTATTTTTGTCTGAATTAAAATCCAAACTAACCAAAAATAAAAATCATGAAGAGATTTTTACATTTTTTAGCACTTATGGTTGTTGCGGGAATATTTACCTCGCAGGGACAAGTTTTTGTATCTGAAGAATTCGACAGTGGTACATTTCCTCCTTCCGGTTGGAGCATCTCTGCTCAATCCGGGAACTGGTCTGCGGTACCCACCTCCAATGCCGGAGGAAACTCTCCGGAAGCACGCCTGAGCTGGGAGCCAGAGTTTAATGGTCAGTCCTATTTAATTGCTCCCGCCATTGATTTAACAAATATCAGTGAAGGGCCACTGCTTGTATCATTTAAGCATGCATTAGATTATTATGGAAGTACGGCGCAAATTGGATTTGCTTATCGGGTAGATGGTGGAAACTGGATAAATCTCTGGTCTCACAATGCTTCTGGAAACGTAGACCCTGAAGTAAAAAGTTTCATTTTAGAGGATGATTTTCCTTTCGACAGCGATGAGGTTGAGTTTGCCCTGTTTTTTTCAGGGAATAGTTACAATATTAATTATTGGTATATTGACGATGTGCTTGTTTTCAAGCCGTTCGATTTTGATTTGGCTTTAACCGGTATTCAGGTTCCTGAGGTTTTTGCCGGAGAGACTCCTGTAACCGGTACTGTTGAAAATTTAGGAAACCAAACCATCGAATCATTTGATGTAAACTGGCAAATCAATGATGGAGAAATGTTTACCGAATCTTTCACAGATCTTTCAATAGACCTAACAGAGGAATTCGTTTTTGAAACTGCCTCCATGCTGGATCTCGAGCCTGGCGCTCATGTTTTAAATGTTAGTATCAGCAATATTAACGGGCAGTCAGAAGACAATAATCCTGACAATAACGAATTGACCAGGGAGATATTTGTTGCTCATGGTGCAGTGCAAAGGGTGCCCATGTTTGAGCACTTTACCAGTTCTACTTGCCCTCCCTGCTATACTATAAGCGTTACATTTGGTCTCAACGACTTTTACAGCGAAAATATAGATGATCTTGCTGTAATAAAATATCAGATGAACTGGCCTGGTAGCGGAGACCCATACTATACTGCTGAAGGGGGCACCCGCAGAACCTATTATGCTGTTTCCGGAGTACCTTCCCTTTTTGTTGATGGCAATGTAGTTCCTTTTGATTCGAACCTTACGGGAGTAAATGCCGCTTTTAATCAGTCGTTAAGCAAGCCGGCTTTCGTAAATATAGATGCAGTTAGTTCTTTGGTCGGTAACGAAGTGGTGATAGATGTTGATATTATGCCGTACATGTCCATTCCTGATGTTAAGCTTCATGCCGCAGTCGTTGAGAAAACCACAACCGAAAATGCGACGACCAACGGCGAAACAGAATTCCATTATGTGATGATGAAGATGGTGCCCAATGCCAATGGCACAACCCTCGAGCTTACTGCAACAGAAGAATACACCGATAGCTTTACCATTGATATGACAGGCACCAACGTTGAAGAAATGGATGACCTTGCAGTGGTTCTGTTTCTGCAGAATGATACTACAAAAGAGATTTATCAGGCAGCCTTTTCTCAGCATGACGCTCAGTTTAGTGTTGATTTCGATATCGATCATAACGCTGAAAATACCTCTATTGATGGGGAAATCAATATTGAATTCAGTATGCCTGTTGTCAATGTAGATGAATCTGAAATTACCAATGAAAATGTAGGCGATCTTATTGACTATACAAAAATGACCCGTGAGGCAGTAGCCTTCACTGCTACTATTTCAGAAGATAAACAGCACATCCATATCCTGCCTGATAATCAACTTGATTTTAATACTGAATATCAGGTTCAGCTGGCCTCTGTATTGGCTTCCAATGGAACCGTCAGTGAACCTCAAAGTATTGCATTTACTACCCGCGAATCTGCCGGCACACCGGTTGTTACCTTCAGTATTGAAGCCGATCAGGTTAATGTTCCTGTTGATCCGGTTGTTACCATTGAACTTAATCAGGCAGTAAGAATGGCCGATGGAGCTGAAATCACCGACGAAAATGTGCAGGATGTTATTATGTTTCATGAAGAGGATCTTCAGGGCGCAAATGTTGCCTTTGAAGCAACCATTAATGAAGAGAAAACCCTTATCACTCTTACTCCTGTTGATGATCTGGCATCTTTGCAACTTTATATGTTAGGGGTTGGCGAACTTCTGGGGATTGATGATGAATTGAGTGATCCCGTTTATATCAACTTCACTACCGAAGAATCACTCTCTGCTGACTTTATTGATGACGATTTGTTGGTTATGTATCCCAACCCTGCCAATAAAGAACTTTTTGTAGAAATTCCGGAATCTCTCAACCAAACAACCCTGAAAATTTACAATTCAGTCGGGCAGGTAGTGTTTACATCCACTACCCTGGATGACAAATTTTCGGTGGATATCCAGGCACTGGATGCAGGTGTGTATTTGGTTGAAGTGGTTTCAGAAAACTTCAGAAGCAACAGAAAGGTAATTATTACCCGGTAGAGAAGCTGCTTTCCGGATAGTCTTTTTAGTGAAAAGGCTGTGTTAGCTGAAGAAGAATCCTTTGTTGGACTGACACAGCCTTTTCGCTTTCCTGCGGTTGAATAATCCGTTAAATTTTAGTAACTTCAGGTTAAAGTTAAATAACTCAATTTGGTTAAAGACTGTACCATCACAAAGCTTGAAGGCGAGTAGCTGACTCTGGCTTTCAACTTTTAAAACAACCTGCTTATGTTATGCAACCCAATTTTATGTCGTATTCCTTTTCTTGCACTGCTGCTATTTGCCACTTCTGCAAGCGGCGAACAAAACAATCTCATCCGGTTTGATCGTTTTTTTGGCGGACCCTTGCATAAAACGGCCGAACCTTATACCCTGGCCGGGGAGATTACCTATATTGGTACGGGTACATTTGAATCCGTCTATCTCAACTGGAAGATAGGTGATGAAGGTGAGATTCATACAACTCTTTTTGATGAGATATACATTAACCCTCAAATCCCTTTCCGTTTCCAGAATCCGGAAAAGTGGATCCCGGAGCAACCCGGGGAGTATACTTTGCACATGTGGTTTTCAGGAATCAACGGAGAAGATCCAGATGTGCCGGCCAGCACGACACTTGAGTTTCAGGTAGAAGTTTACGACCAACTCGTGGAACGGCAACTTGTTTTGCTCGAGAGCTTTTCGAGTATCAATTGCGGTAGTTGTGCAACGGTAACACCGGTTCTTCGGGCGCTTATTGACAACAATCCGGAGAGATATGCCCAAATCTATTATCATCCGAACGGATATGAAGGGAGTCCGCTATACCTTTTCAATCCCAAAGATCAGGATTTGCGCAGAGACCATTATGGGGTCTTTTATACCCCGGTATCGGCAGTGGGTGGATTGTATTTTGGCGGTAGCGAAGGGGTAGAAGAGCAATTTTTTGAGATGGAACTCGGCAAATGGTCAGGGTTTGATTTGAATGGGGAATGGTTTGTTCATGATACTGATATTTATTTCCACTTACAGGGAGAAGCCTATATTAATCTCGATGACCCTGAAAAAGATTTGAGGCTGTTGGTGGCTGCAGTTCAGGATAGCGTATTTTTTGAGGAAGCTCCCGGTTCCAACAACGAAAAGGAGTTCTATAGTGCCATGCGGTTCTTCGCCCCTGATGCCAATGGTATCCGGTTAACTGCCGAACATCAGGATAGTATTGATATTAGCTTGTCTTCCCGATGGTATCCCGAATTGGAAACTGACAGAATGACTCTTGTTCTTTTTGTTCAGGACTTGTACAGCAGCGAGATCTACCAGGCTGTTCGCATGGACTACCATCAATTTATGGATCCCGAAGAACCAGATGATCCTACATATGTAAATCAAGCTGTTGCCGAACCTTTCCGGGTTTATCCTAATCCGGCATCGGATTTGCTTGTGGTTTCTTCTTCGGCAGGCATAGCTGTTGACCAGTTGATACTTTATGACAATAACGGAAATGTTGCCATCAATTCTTCCTCGATAGCGGAAGGGGAAAACACAATAGATCTTACCGGTTTACGTCCCGGGTTATACATTTTGAATGTGGTGTCTGATCAAAACTCATACATCTATAAAGTATCTGTAATACAATAATCAAACAATCCAAAAAGTCATATTATGAATAATTTTTTCAAAACCATCATTTTACTATTTCTGTTTACTGCAAGTACATTTTACGCTACCGCACAGGCTGGCGGAAAGGACCGCATTCCTGCTCATACTATCAAAACCCTCGAAGGAAGAGATTTTCAAACCACAGCTTTTGAAAATGAGGGCAAACCTTATGTGGTGAGTTTTTGGGCAACCTGGTGTCGTCCTTGTCTTAAAGAACTCAATGCCATAGCAGAGATTTATGATGAATGGCAGGACATGGGTTTCAAGGTTATTGCAGTAAGTACAGATGACGCCCGCACACGTGCCAACATCCTTCCCATGGTAAACGGTCGTGGATGGGAATATGAATTTTATCACGATGAAAATGGTGACTTCCGGCGGGCCATGGGAGTGAATATGGTTCCTCATACTTTTATCCTTAATGGTGAAGGGGAAATTGTATCGCAGCACACTTCCTTCTCCGATGGAATGGAGTGGGAAATGTATGACAAAATGATGGAACTGCTTAAGAAAGAGTAAGAATGAGGGGAAAATACCAATTACAGGCAATTGCCACCGGAATAATTCTGGTATTGTATTCTCTGGCATTGCAAAGCCAGGAATTAATGCCCGGAGCGCGCGTTTGGGGAAATTTCCAGATGGATGCGCAGTACTATCAGAATGATTCGGAAATTCAAACTGATACGGTTCCCGAGAAGATTAGAATGAATGCTTTTCTTAATCTGAATATGGAATACCAGGGGCTAACCCTGGGAGTACGCTATGAAAGTTACCAGGGACCCTTGCTGGGATTCGAACCTGCCTATCAGGGAAATGGTATTCCATACAGGTTTGCATCTTACAGGCGGGAAGGACTGGAGATTACTGTTGGAAATTTTTATGAGCAATATGGTAATGGGTTGGTATTGAGAACCTACGTTGAGCCCAACCTGGGTATAGATAATTCTTTTGACGGGGTACGTCTCCGTTATCAACCTGTCGACGGCATCACCCTGCGTACTCTGATAGGTCAGCAGCGGTTATTTTTCGATAAGGGCCCCGGGATTGTCAGGGGGGCTGACGCAGAATTCTTCCTCAACCAACTCTGGAGTGGCTTATCCGAATCGCGTGCCCAGTGGACGCTGGGATTGAGCGGTGTAAGCAAATACCAGCGTGATCAGGACCCACAGCTGAACCTGCCCGAAAACGTAGCCGCTTTCGCCGGGCGAATCAACTTTGTAAGAGGGGGGTTCAACCTCAACACAGAGTATGCTTATAAAATCAATGATCCCTCTGCCGAAAATAACCTGATTTACCGGCACGGCGAAGCACTAACCGTGAGTACCTCTTATTCGGTCAGCGGTTTCGGATTGTTGCTTTCAGCCAAACGCATTGATAATATGAGCTTTCGATCCAACCGGAATGCAAGAGGCAATGATCTGCACATCAACTATCTGCCCGCCATGACACGCCAGCATGTTTACAGCCTTACCGGGATGTATCCCTATGCCACCCAACCCAATGGAGAAATCGGAGCGCTGGCAGAGATGACTTTCCGCCTGCCCCGTAAGTCTTTGCTGGGTGGACCCTACGGTACGACCGTAGTAATGAACTTCAGCCTGGCCAATGCTATTGATAAGCAACCCGCAAACGACACAACAGCCATAGGTCAAAGAGGTACCGATGGATATACTTCTGATTTTTTTTCCATTGGCGACGAAAAATACTTTCGTGACTTGAATGTAGAAGTGAGCCGCAGATTCTCAAGAGAGCTCAAAGGGAGCTTCACCTATATGAATCTTTTCTACAATCAGAATGTCATTGAGGGATATAGTGATAAGGAAGATGTAAGAGCTCATATATTTGTAGCAGATATTACTTACCGTTTGCCGAACCGACGTTCATTAAGAACCGAAGTGCAGCATCTGGCAACCGAACAGGACGACGGGAGCTGGGCCATGGGCCTGGTGGAACTGAATATCTCTCCCCGGTGGTTTGTTTCGCTTGCAGACCAGTATAATTATGGCAACAAAGAGGAAGCAGACCGCAACCACTATTATACCCTCAGCGCCGGGTACACATACAATGCCAATCGCATTGCCATGAGCTTCGGGCGGCAGCGGGAAGGAATCATCTGTGTGGGTGGTGTCTGCCGGGTCGTTCCCGCCTCTTCCGGCCTGACATTGAATATTACAAGCAGTTTTTAATGAACCGGTATTTTTTATTTTAAGGGAAAATTGATCTGTTGTGCCCGATTAAGGATGTTTACCAGGAAAAATCTGAACCCCTGTTTAATGAATTGATCAGATCCCGCTATTAAAAAAAAAGAATTATGACACTAAGAAAGTTGTTTTGTTTTTCCTTCATACTGGCATTTATTTCTATCGCATGGACAGGTTGCGATATTGTTGAGGCTCCTTACATGGTTGAGCAGGATTCAGAAATTCCTGATGATGATGATGAGGTGGTAAGGAAATTTCTGCTGGAGGAGTTTACAGGCCATCAATGTCCCAATTGCCCTGCAGGAGAAGAGGAAGCCAGAATTCTCAAAAACCTTTACGGTGACAAACTTGTGGTCGTTTCCGTGCATGCTGGTTGGTTTGCACGAACAACAGGGGGAGACTTTAGTTACGACTTCACTACTCCTGAGGGAGAGGAACTGAACAGCTACTTTGGCATCGAGCAAAATCCTGTGGGATTGGTAAACCGCTCTGAGTTTGAGAATTCTCTTTTGTTGGGCCCTACAGCCTGGGGATCTGCTATGGCGGTGATAGACGACACTTCTCCTGCTTTTTCTCTCCACCCCGAAGCAGAAAAAACCGGAAACAACTACGAACTTTCTGTGGAGGTTAAGGCCCTGCTAGACCTTGAACTGGATTTTTTCCTGGTTGCCCTGATTACGGAAGATAATATTATCAGCCCACAGAAAATCAACAGTAATCCTGAATATCCTGACGGTATAATCATGGACTATGAGCACAATCATGTGCTGCGCAGGGGAATCACCAATATCTGGGGAGATAAACTCAATGAACAGCCTGTAACCATGGGCGATACATTCCAGAAAGAATACACATTTACTGCTGACAGTGAGTGGGTAACAGACAACTGCCATATAGTAGTCTATGTCATGAGCCAGAACATGGAAATATTGCAGGTGGAGGAGATTTCTTTTCCCTGACATCTGATTTTTTATAACAACCCGAACCCAGCAAACAAAGCCGGCCAGGGGTTGTTGTAAAAATAAAAGGTGATAACAAAATGCAGAAAAAATGAAAACTGCTATAATAGCGGGTGCTACCGGACTTGTGGGATCCTACCTGCTGAAAGAATTGCTGGAAGAAGAACATTACAGCAAAGTAACCGTTTTGGTGAGAAAACCATTGCAGCAATCCCATCCCCGGCTTGAACAGGTGATTTTTGACTTTGATAATCCCGATAAGTCAGTCATAACGGCCGATGATGTCTACTGCTGCCTGGGAACTACCATCAAAAAAGCCGGTTCGAAAGAAGCCTTCCGCAAAGTGGATTACCACTATCCTTTGATGCTGGGGCAGACAGCTTTTGAAAACAAATGTCAAAACTTTGCGGTGGTAACGGCCATAGGTTCGTCAGAGAAGTCCTCATTTTTTTACAATCGGGTTAAAGGAGAGCTTGAAAGAGACTTGAAGAAAATTCCGTTTCACGGGCTTTTTATCTTCCGTCCATCTATGCTGTTAGGTCCCAGAAAAGAGGTCAGACTGGGTGAGGAAGCAGGCAAGTTTTTTATGAGGGCTTTTGGGTTTCTGTTTCCCAAAAACATGAAAGGAATTCACGCTTCTCAGGTCGCCGGTGCCATGGCTTATTACCTTGTAAAACAACAGTCAGGAATACATATAATAGAATCAGGACAGATGCAGGGGTTTTCAGCAAAAAAATAATCTTTTCTCATATAACCTTTGTCGGGAGTTTGCGTAAAAGTTTTATAAACTGATAGTTAAGGACAACTTTTTTTCGTTTTATAAAACCGACAACGCCATGATTAATTTATCCGGGAGCACACATCTGAAAGGCTTGTTTCTTCAGTTGCTTATCTTTTTTTATTTACCCAATGTTGTTTGTGGGCGTGTTAGTACGGTTGACTTTCTTGATGGTGTATTTATAAGTCAGATGAAAGAGCACAATATCGCAGGTGTTACTTTTTCTGCTTTCTCAGCCGATACACTGGATATGACCCGCTCATGGGGCTATTCGCATGTGGAAGTATCCCGCAAGGTGGATGAAAATACAGGGTTTATGATAGGCTCTGTAAGCAAACTTTTTGTTTGGGTGGCCATCATGCAATTGGTAGAACAGGGAAAAATTGATCTCAACAAACCGGTAAATCATTACCTGGAGAGTTTTAAATTGCCTGAAACCATGGAACCGGTGACCATGAAACATATCATGACCCATACTACCGGTTTTGAGGATCGCTTTCATCTGTTCACTACCGAATATGAATTGCTTCCTGAGCTGGAAACCTACCTGGTTGAAAATCTGCCACTACAAATATTTGAACCGGGCACCACTCCCGCTTACTCCAATTATGCGGTGGCTCTCGCGGGGTATGTAATCGAACAGATATCCGGAATGCCTTTCAACGACTACGTTGAACAGCACATTTTCCTTCCGCTGAAAATGGATAATACTACATTTCGCCAACCCGCAGATTATAGTATATCGGAAGCCAAATCCCGTGGCTATTTGTTTAAAGAAGGACGTTATGTTCATCCCTATGAAGAGTATGTTTTGCCGGCACCGGCCGGTGCAGCTGTTTCTACAGCTGCAGATATGTTGAAATTTATGAAGGCACTTCTTCAATGTGAAGAGGAGGAGGAGAACAGGGAGGAGAACGGAAAAATTCTGAAGAATGAAACCATTGGCCAAATGCTCAGCTTATTATACACGCCACATCCCATGGCTGATGGAATGGCCCATGGTTTTATGCGAATGCAGTATCATGGTAAGGAAATATTCTGGCATGGCGGTGATACTTATCTTTTTAGTACTGCTTTCGTATTGGTGCCAGAAATGCAAACCGGAATTTTCTTTTCCATCAATACCGGCCAAACCGGATTTCAATATCACAACCAGTTTTTACTTATCCTGGACTATCTCAATGGAAACAAACAGGCACTCAAAAGCAACAAGAGAGTCAACGGGATGAATCATTATGCCGGCAAATATAAATCCTCGAGAAGGATCGAAAGCGATTATCTGAAAATATTTTCCAGGCTTATGACAGTTCGTGTTTCGGGCGGACCAGATGGTTTACTGGTAGACCTTGGAGATGGTGAGCCCGAGTTATATCGTCCTTATCAAGAAGACGTGTTTGTGTCAGATTTCAAGAAGCTTATTTTTACGCGTGACGAGGATGGTAAAATAAATGAACTCATTTTCTCCTTTCTTCCTATCATGGTTTTTCATAAAATATCTTTCAGAGAAAATGCCTCTTTAAATCTTGTTTTGCTTATCGTAGTATTGCTTATTGGACTAAGAAATATTTTAATCCCCATGTGGAGGTTTTTGAAAGGAGATTTACGCAGCCGTGAATTGTACCGATGGTTTTTGTTTTTCTCGGGTTTGGCTATTTGGCTTTTTGCTATTCTGTTCATGACCACTTTCGACGGTGTGGAAAGCGTTATTTTTGAACAACCTTCCGCTTTGAGATTGATTTTACTGCTTCCTTTGGGATCACTTGTTTTTTTTGTCATTGCTATGTTATTCTGGTTTCAGCGAGGCATATGGAGACGACAGCCCATATCTTCTACTTTCTGGCAGTTTAGTGGTTTTCTGGTAATGGTAATGTTTTATGTCCAGGTACATTTTTGGAATTTTTTCCATTTCTGGGTGTAGTTTTCTTACCTTTGGCCTGCATTTTACCTGAAAAGGATATTGCTGAATGGGTTTTTATGGGTGATGGAGTTCACCTTTAACCACTGAAACTTCAGTTGATGACTCCTGTTTGTTAGTTCTTTTGGCGGAGAATTAACCGGCAGGTTTTTTTATTGTACAACAAATTATAAAATGGCTACAAGTATTGCAATTATTGTTTTGCTGGGTTTGATTGCCTGGCGTCTGTTCTTCTGGTTCAGGTTGCCGGGCTTCCTGGGGGTATTGTTACTGGGAATGGCAATTGGGCCCAATGGGGTGGATTGGATTGATGACAGTATTCTGTTGGTATCCGGCGACTTAAGAATGATAGCACTGATAATTATTCTTTTAAGGGCGGGATTGGGTTTGCACCGGCAAACGCTGAAGAAAGTGGGAATGCCGGCTCTTCGGTTGGGCTTTATTCCTGTGATGCTGGAAGGATTCTCCATATTGCTTGCTGCTGTTTTTTTGCTTGACATCAGCAAAGCAGAAGCCGGGATGCTCGGCTTTATTATCGCTGCCGTATCTCCTGCCGTAATTGTTCCCAGGATGTTGCATTTTATCCATACCGGGAGAGGGACAGATAAAGGTATTCCCACCATGATACTTGCGGGTGCATCAATTGACGATGTGGTAGCTATTACTGTATTTTCTTCCTTTGCCGGCTTATATGCAGGAAGCAATGTGAGTATTGCAGGGCAGATATTCAGCATTCCGGGAGCAATTGTTTTGGGCGTTTTGCTGGGAATTGTTACAGCGATTCTGCTACTTTGGTTGTTTCAAACCATCAAGGTCAGACACACAAAAAAAATTTTGATTCTCATTGCTGGCTCTATTCTGCTTACTTCCCTTGAAGGAATGCTGAAAAACTATCTGCCTGTTGCTGCTCTGCTGGGCGTGATGACTATGGGGTTTGTTATCTACGAGCGAAATCCACAGTTGGGGATTACCCTGTCGGGGAAGTTTGCTAAAATCTGGGTGTTTGCTGAGATCCTGTTGTTTTTCCTTGTGGGGGCTGAAGTAAATTTTTTGCTGGCCGCGGAAGCAGGGGCGATGGGATTGGTTATTATTGGAATAGGACTGCTGGGCAGATCCGCAGGAGTTTTGCTTTCGCTGATAAAAACAAACCTGACACACAAAGAAAAATTTTTTTGTATTATGGCGTATAGTCCCAAAGCCACCGTACAGGCGGCCATTGGATCGGTTCCGCTGGCAATGGGAGTGCCGGCAGGAGAAGTCATTCTTACCCTTGCTGTTTTGTCGGTTTTGGTCACTGCCCCCCTGGGCTCTGTTGCCATGAACATTATGGGGCATACTTTTCTCAAAGGGAAAAGTATTGACTAAGCAAGACCTGATTTATTGTCAGTCCAGGTTGTGATAATATCTTGCCTTTTCCCTGTCTTCAAATCTAAGGTAGATATTTCCGATAAACCGGGCATAGCGGCGTTGGGGATCAATGCTGTAGAGATGAAGAAAATAGTTGAGCGATTTTCTGAAATCGGCATTTACTATATCAAAAGCCTTTAGTAACTGAGCATACTGTTTGTGGGTGCGATTTCTCTCATATGCATCCATTTCGGCCTGATAACGGTTCTCTGCCCGGTAGAAATAATGTGTGGCAAGGTAATACAAAGCATCGGTATTGTCGGGGTTCAGGGCAAGGAGCTCGTTGGCAACCCCGAATAATTTTTCTTCTTCCTTTTCCAGTTCTTTCAGGATGGTGAAATAATCATTGAGTGACGATTCCTCTTTCCGGGCTTTGTCCTCTATCTGCGGCCACAAGGATAAAGCCTTATCATAATTTTTACTCTCTACATAAGTCTCAAAGAGCCTTTCTCTCATTTCGACAATATGTTTTTCTTCCGGATAGTTTTCGACATAATGCTCGAGGGCTGTGATTTCTCTTGACAGGTTATCTATTTGCCTGTTGAGCATGGCAAGGGCATACTGTACAGGAGCATTGGCCAGGTCGGAATGCCTGATGTTGTTCAGATAATCCAGGGCTTTGGCAGGTTGGTCTGAATAAAAAGCAGAAAGTCCTGCGTTGCGGTATATGCTGTCGGGAATAAGAGTAACATCATCTTGATGCTGTTGGATGAATTCCTCATAAGAGGCAAGCGCAGTCTCATATTCCTCATTTTTGAAGGCCTGGTGTGCTTCGTCGGCAAACGGGTTGCCTTGTCGCAAAGTGGCACAGGAAGCGAGCAAAAGAAATATAAGCAGAAAAAAACGGTTTTTTGATAGCATGGTGTAAAAAATAAAACAGGCTGTATCAAAAGTATCTACCGGTAGTTGAGTTCGTTGAAACGACATCTGGTTATCAGTGAGATATTCGCCTTAACATGCTAAGCGACCAGTTCTCAACCGGCTTTTGTGACAGCCACGAATGACAATTCAATATTTTTGCAAAGATAAAAATAAAATCCGGGTTCAGGATTACTGAAAGAACCACTCCTTTACTTTTCTGATTTCTTGCATGTTGATAGTGTGCGCTCGGCCGGGAAATACTTCAAGAAAGGCCTCACCCCCCATTTCTTTCATGATTTTATATGTTTCCTCTGACCTCTCGAGAGGAATATGAGGATCATTGTCGCCATTGCTGATAAAGATTTTTGTATGATCAAAATTCCCTTTATAGCGCGTTTTGTCAGGCTGCTGACCGATCAACCCTCCGGTGAATACAGCAATGCCACCGTATTTTTTCGCGTTGCGGCAAGAGACCTCGGCTGCAAGGCAAGCCCCCTGCGAAAACCCCATGATGTATATGTTTTCTGAGGGGAGTTCCTGTTCTATGTTCCGGATCAGTGTTTCTATGTTTTCTATTGCACTGCTGAGCCAGGGCTGATTTTGCCCGGCAGGAACCAGAAAGCTATACGGGTACCATACATAATCCGAAGCTTCCGGCGCAGCAAAGTAAGTTTTCCCATCATCAAAAAAATCAGCCAGGCCAAGAATATCTTCCGGTGGAGCTCCTCTGCCGTGGATGAGTATTATGGCTCTTTCGGCTTCTTTTAAAGAGACTCCCTGTTCTTCTATCTTATATGGATGCATAAACCAACATTTTTAATTTTTTCCAATTACTCCGTGATGGAAGAACAGCCTTGGGTAAGGATTGTTTGATATGAAATTTGACAAGCATTAAGGAATTATAATTCAATAGCAAGCTTCCTTAACAATATTTAAAAGATTGATGACGTTATAATATCAGACGTCATTAAAATATCGCTCTTTCTTTGCGCGCGAAGTGTTACTAAGCAGTTTTAAAAGGTATTTATTTATTTTAAGATCCATTGCTATGAACACGTCAAAAAAATCAGCCCAGCAAAAGCTGGAATCATGGAAAGGTATTTTCCTGAAACTGGGAATGGTTCTCTCGATGCTCAGTGTGTTGTTTGCTTTTCAATACAAAGCATTTGAAAGGGTCGTTCCGGAATTTGACCCTCTACCCGATTTTATGGTAGAAGATGTAATCATTCCCATCACTATCCCCAAACCGCCACCGCCTCCACCTCCACCATCACTGCAGCCTGTTGTGACCGCTCCGGACGATCAAATTGACGATGAATATAATCCCGTTGTTGATGTGGAAGCCTTCCCGAATCAACCTGTTTGGGATTTTCCCGATTTTGAGAAAGTGGAGAAGGAGGTTCCGGAAGACAACTTTGTTCACGTGAGGGCCGAATTTATGCCAGAATATCCCGGGGGAGAAGAAGCCCTGTATGCTTTTTTATACAGTGAAATAGATTATCCGCGGATAGCCCGTGAACTCAATATCCAGGGTAGAGTAATCCTTGGATTTATCATTGAAAAAGATGGTAGCGTGAGCAATGTGCATGTTATAAGAGGAATTGGGGGAGGATGTGACGAAGAAGCCATGCGCGCTGTAAGCAACATGCCCCGATGGAATCCGGGTCGTATGGGAACACAACCCGTTAGAGTCAGTTATTCTTTGCCGGTGAATTTCCGGTTGAAGTAAAATTGAACTCCACCAATGATAAAGAGGCTGATTCAAAAGCCGGTAGATATAGGGGCGGTGAGTTTTTCGAAGCAGGGATCTGACCAATAGACAGATTTCGTTCCAACAAGCTCAACGACCAGCAGGTGCTTTTGAGACAGCCTCTTTGCCAGGGTTAAAGAAAATACCGCGTTTGCGAGATTTTCTGATGTTATTATTTCAGATATCTCTCGAACCAGTTGTGAAGTTCTTCATACCAGTATAGGGAGTTTTGTGGAGAAAGAATCCAGTGATTTTCGTCGGGAAAATAAACCAGGCGTGCTTCCAGCCCCATGGATTTATAAATGCCATACACCAGCAGCCCATGTGCAACAGGAACCCTGTAATCTTTTTCGCCGTGCATAACCAGCATGGGGGTTTTGAAATTATGGGCAAACTGCGATGGATTTTGAGAATTGAGCTGGTCGAGATTTTCCCATGGAGTACCGCCGTATTGGTATCCCCGGTTTCCGGCATAATCGGAAGCAAATTGCAGATGCAAATCATATACTCCCGCATGGTTGACCAGTGCAGCGTATCGATCAGTATGCCCGGCAATCCAGCTTACCATGTATCCTCCGTAACTTCCTCCGGTAGCGGCCATTTTGGTTTCATCAATATAGCCCTGCTCTATCATATAATCAGTGCCTTTCATGATATCCTCAAAAGGTTGGTTGGCATGTTCGCCATGAATAGAGATGGCAAAATCCTGGCCGAAGCTGGTAGATCCATGAAAGTTGGGCAATGCCACCACATAACCCGGTGCTGCAAAAAGGTGTGGGTTCCAGCGGTAATGCCAGTTATTGCCGAACGTTCCGTGAGGACCTCCATGAATCATCAAAACAAGGGGGTATTTTTTTGTAGGATCAAAGTCAGGTGGATAAATGATAAACATTTGTATATCAGCATCATTGGCGCCTTTGTAAGTTACATCTTCTACCTGGCCAAAATTCAGTTCTGCAAGTCTTTCTTCATTGAATCGGGTCAGTTGGGTAAGGTTGCGGCCACGATGGTCGATACGAAAGATTTCAGTGGGCATGTCAACAGAGTTATGGGTAAAAAGTAAATCTTTGCCACGGCTGCCCCAAACGCTTACGTTAGAATTGGTTCCTTTACCAAAAATCAATTGATGTTCTCCTCCATCGGATGGGATGCTGAACAGAGCATTGCGCGCATTGTACTGAGCATGAAAATAGATGGTTTTTTCATCAGGAGACCATTTCCAATCAGAACAGGAAAGATCAATATCTTCTGTCAGCGGGGATATTGAAGCATCGTTTCTGTTGTATTTTACCATCACCACCTTGTCAGCATAAAAATGATAAATGTTTTGACGTCCATAAAGAATATGCTCACCATCCGGACTGTAAACCGGCGATACATCATTGGCCGGGTTGTTGGAAGTAATATTTTTCATGGTGCCACTGCCATCAGTGGTAAGCAGGTAAATGTCGTTATTAAGGTTGTCAAAAGGGGGTTGGGTGCTGTTCATACTCACCGCAATCTGCTTTCCGTCGGGGGATATATCATAGGAAATTCCGCCCATCATGTTAAAGTAATTGGCTGTGTTGGGCATCAAATCCGTCACAGTACCTGAGGCTACTTCTACAGAGAAGAGCCTTGGAAAAAATCCATCAGTGAGCCATCTGTCCCAGAAGCGATACATGGTATTTTCAGTTACCCTGGCCGACACCTTGCTCTCTTTTTTCTTATCCATCATTTTTTTGAGTTTGTCAAAATCACCCTCGTAGTCAGGAAGAATGCTGGCTCCAAAGGCAATACGATCGCCTGTGGGAAACCATTTGATGCTGTATACTCCTACCGGCAGATCCGTGAGTTTCTGAGCTTCACCTCCCCGCAAATCCAGGGTAAATATCTGTGCGGGGCCATCGTGACGCCGGGATACAAAAGCAATTTTTTTTCCGTCGGGGCTCCAAACCGGGGAACTTTCTTTACCCCAATAGGTAAGCTGACGCGTAGTCCCTTCTTCAATATCAAGCAGGTATAGATTGGAAGTGGAGCTATTGCCTTCAATGTCATAGCTTGTAACGGGAAAAACAGCCTGTGTTCCATCAGGAGATACATCGAAAGCGCCTACACGCTCCATCTCCCACATTTTTTCTGCTGTTATTACTTCACTGCCATTTTGGGCAAGGGTCCACATGCTCAGAAAAATGAGCACCACAAGAGGAAGAATTTTCACTTTGTTCATATTTGCTGGTTTTAAGTGTGTAAATATATGGGTAAGATTCTGTTTGTGTGATAGGTATAAAGGAGATGATGGGCTATATGCAAAGAACAAAGAAAGTCCAATACCCACTTAAATGCAAGTGAGGGATTTGTTTTTGTTATTTTTTAAGAAATACAGGGGTAGGACAGCAGAGTCAGGCTTGAAGAAACTTCATAACATGTTGGTAAAACGCATCTGGTTTTTCTGCATGAAGCCAGTGTGATGCTCCTTCAATGGTTTCAATCTTTGCCGAAGGGAAAAGTTTTTTAATGCGGGGGATATGTTTTTGCCGTATGTAGGGACTTTCACTGCCTCTGAGAAACAGGGCTGGTTTTTCGTAGGGAGTGGAGGAGTCCAGCGCCCGAAAAATCTCGGGCAGGTTTTCATAAATCACTTCCAGGTTGGCTTTCCATCCCAGCTTTGATCGGTCTTTCCAGTGCAGATTTTTCATTAGAAACTGACGGATGCGCTGATCTTCGATGGTTTTTTTGAGTTCATTGCTCACTTCCGAACGCTTGCTGAACTTATCAAGATTCACAGAGAGCATTGCATCAATTATTACATCGTGTTTGTTGTTGTATTCATCGGCACTGATGTCTGCAATGATAATTTTTTCTGTTTTTTCAGGGTGGTCCAGGGCAAACTGCATGGCCGTTTTTCCTCCCATACTGTGTCCCAGTAGAAGCACAGATTCCATTTGATGGGCTTCCAAAAACTCCAGTAAGTCATCTACCATGGCTTCGTAATTAAATACCTCGTGCCAACCTGACCGACCATGGTTTCGTTGATCAATGACATGGACCGAATAGTGCCCGGCAAACCTGCGGGCAAGACTTACCCAGTTGTCCGACATGCCAAACAAACCATGAAGGATGATCATGGGCTTTCCTTCTCCGTAATGTTGATGATATAGTTCCATAGTGAGCTTTTTACAGAACATAACCTGAAAGGTGAGAAATTGTTTTCTGTGCGGGGTTGATGCAAAAGGACACGCGAAGTCTCTCGTGTGTCCTGTTTCGCTTCTTTAAGCAGACCGTCAGCAGTTTATACTTTTAGCTCCCGGAGGTACATCTGAATGGTGTTTTCCAATCCATAGTAAAGTGCATCTGAGATAAGAGCATGGCCAATGGAAACCTCCAGCAATCCGGGAATGTTTTCAGCAAAATAACGCAGATTCTCCAGGCTCAGATCATGTCCTGCATTCAACCCCAAACCTGCTTCTATAGCTGCTTTGGCGGCTTCAACAAAAGGAGCGATGGCTTGTTCTTTTCCTGAAGGGAATTCGCTGGCATAAGGTTCGGTGTATAACTCCACCCGGTCGGTTCCTGTCTCTGCAGCTTTGTAAATCAATTCCACATCAGTACCAATAAAAATGGACGTGCGGATTTTTTCTGCCCTGAATTCCGCTATCACCTCTTTCAGAAAGTCGAGATGTTTTATCGTATCCCAACCGGCATTGGAAGTAAGTGCATTGGGTGGATCAGGAACAAGGGTTACCTGGGCGGGCTTTACCTCTTTCACCAGGTTGATAAATTTTCGGGTAGGATACCCTTCAATGTTAAATTCGGTAGTTAACAAAGGTTTTAGCTCGTAAACATCCCTACGGCGGATATGACGTTCATCGGGTCGGGGGTGCACGGTTATGCCCTGGGCACCAAATCGTTCACAATCCAATGCTGTTTTTACCACGTTGGGAATATTTCCCCCCCTGGCGTTGCGTAAGGTTGCTATTTTGTTTATATTTACACTTAAACGGGTCATGACTTCAATTTTATTGCAAAGCTATAAAACATTCAATATATTTGATGTAAAACAAAGAATACAATTTTTAGGTTCATTTCAGGTTTTTATTAAAGAACCATGATTTTCATCCGAAAAATGGTACAGGTTGAAATGGAGTGGAAAAAAATTGCAAAAAGATTGATTTTTTCAGCAGCAATTTCAACTAAATGACTAATTTTATGGACTAATGTTAATGCTATGCTGGCTAACGAGCTTATAAGTGATGTTATTTTGCCACTGCGTACTTCTGACAAAGGGAGTACCGCACTGAACTGGATGGAAGAAATGCGGGTAACGCATTTGCCCATTGTTAACAATGAAGCATTTTTGGGGTTGGTATCTGAAAAAGATATTTACGATCTCAACAATTTTGAAGAGCCCCTGGGCAACTATCAGCTTTCTCTTTCTCGTCCTTACGTGCTATACAACCAGCACTTGTTTGATGTGGTGCGGGTGGTAATAAACATGAACCTTTCGCTGATTCCCGTACTTGATTTTAATGAGGACTACCTGGGTTGCATTACCCAGACCACGTTGCTGAATCAAATGGCAGAAACCGGTTCTTTTAGCCAGCCGGGAGGTATTATTGTGCTTCAGATGAATGTGCTGGACTATTCACTTCATGAAATTGCAAGATTGGTTGAGGCTAATGATGCTAAAATTCTTAGCTGCTGTTCCCGTACTTTTGATGAAAGCACAAAAATTGAGATTTCGATAAAACTGAACAAGATTGACGTTTCTTCAGTGCTTCAAACATTTAATCGGTTTGATTATCATGTTGTCGCATCTTTTTCTGATGAAAATAACCATGATGATTTGCTAAAAGAAAGGTTTGGAGCATTGATGAATTACCTGAATATCTGATCACAAAATACTTTGTTAATGCATATTATTTGCCGGACAGTTTTGGTATTTCTGCTCTGGGGTTGGATTGCCAGCCTTACTGCTCAGGAGCAGCTTGCAGAGCTGTACCCGTCAAGTTATGTGCCGGTTGATTTTGAGGATCCCTTTCCGGGAGATTTGATTTCTACCGATTATGTCATTATTCAACATGTTGAGTTCGAAGGGAACGAAGCTACGAGAAATCATATTTTGCAACGGGAGTTGCTTTTTGCCCCCGGCGATACTTTGCATCGCAATGATTTGCACCATATCCTGGAGCAAAGCCGTGAAAATTTGCTGAATACCTCCTTGTTTAATTTCGTGGATGTATCGCTGATGTTTAATGACTTGTTGCCTGTAGCCAGTGTCAGGTTTACCTTTGTAGAACGCTGGTATGTATGGCCTTTCCCTGTTTTTGAAGTGGCCGAAAGAAACCTCAATGACTGGGTGATGAATCCTTCTTTTCACCGAACCAACTATGGCGTGTATATTGTGAAAGAGAATTTCCGTGGTCGCATGGAACGAGTCAGCATCCTGGCACGGGCAGGCTACCGCCAGAATTACAGCATCGGTTATACGATTCCTTATCTTAATGCAGCACAAAAACTGGGGCTGGGTTTTCATGTAGGACTCAACAGGCGCAATGAACTGGAATACATGACCCAAAATAACATTCAGCTTTTTTATTCCGAAGAAAACTCCTGGGCTCTCAGCCATTTCTATGCCAATACACGGGTGTTTTACCGGCAGGGAATTCACGACACCCATACCTTTCACCTGGATTATCATTTATTTCGCTTTGCCGACTCCCTTTTGCTACTCAATCCGCTTTTCTCGCCGGGATCCTCTACCCGTGCTCCATTTTTAAGTGTAGGTTACGAGTTTAAACATGATCACCGCGATATCAGGGCATATCCCCTGCAGGGACATTATTTTGATTTGCGCATTAGAAAAAAAGGACTGGGCATTTTGCGCCAGGAAGAAATGGATATTACCACTGCCGAAATGTCGTTGAGGAAATTCTGGAAGCTCAATCCCCGATGGTTTTTTGCTTCAGGAATTAATGGCAAAGTTTCTTTCGGGAACTTTCAGCCTTATTATTTGCAACAGGGTTTGGGTTTTAGAGGAGATATTGTAAGAGGGTATGAAAATTTTGTAATTGATGGGCAGCATTTTGCGGTACTGAAAACCAATTTTAAATATGCCCTGATTCCCAACCGGGTCAATCGTATTGGTTTTATTAACAATGAAAAATTCTCCCTTATCCACTATGCATTGTACCTGAACCTTTTTGCTGATATGGGATATGTCCACGACAATCTTTTTTTTAAGGGCAATCCTTATTCTAATAATTTTCTGGCCGGGGCAGGAGTAGGAATCGATTTGGTAACCTATTACGATAAGGTTTTCCGCACTGAATTTTCTGTGACCCGCCAGGGTGACAGGGGATTTCATCTTCACCTGATTGCACCTATTTAGACTGTTTCTCCTTTCTGAATAATCTTTCTGCCAATTTGTTCTGCCGTTTCAGTTCCTGCCAGTCCACCAAGCGGGAAGAAGTTTTTTTGAGAGACAATGGATGGAGTTTTATCAGAAAAAAACTCCAAAAGTTGTGCCTTGGTTTTAATAACCGGAAAAATTCATGTAATTTTAACGCCTTGTTGAAAGTAAGGGCGTTACTTGCTTTTGTACAGGGGTCTTGCTTAACCCAATAAAAATTACAATCTGTTGAATCTGTGCTCACATCGGACAGGGTGTGAGCAGGTTTTATTGTAAAGGGGGGCAGTTAGACCAGGAAAAAAAGGATTCTTTAATTTAAACAACAAAAAATGAAACAACAACCCCGCTTAAGTTTCTGGCAGATATGGAACATGAGCTTTGGCTTTTTAGGGATTCAGTTTGGATTTGCTTTGCAGAATGCCAATGTAAGCCGCATTTTTGAAAGTTTAGGTGCTGATGTGGGAGCCATTCCCATATTGTGGATTGCAGCACCGGTAACAGGATTGATAGTGCAGCCTATCATCGGTTACCTAAGCGACAATACCTGGAACCGCTTTGGGCGCAGACGTCCTTTCTTTCTGATAGGAGCGATTTTGGCCTCCCTGGCATTGTTTGTCATGCCCAATAGTCCTTATTTGTGGGTAGCCGCAGGAATGTTATGGATATTGGATGCTTCTATCAATATCTCAATGGAACCCTTCCGGGCATTTGTCGGTGATATGCTGCCGCCCGAACAACGTACCCGGGGCTTTGCTATGCAAAGCTTTTTCATTGGGGTAGGTGCAGTGGTGGCCAGTGGACTACCCTATATGCTTACCAACTGGCTTGGAGTTGACAATGTGGCAGATGTGGAGGCAGGTGAACGGATTCCCCAGTCGGTGAAATATGCTTTTTACCTGGGGGCAGGAGTATTTTTCCTCTCTGTACTATGGACCGTAATCCGCACCAAAGAATACAGTCCCGAAGAACTTGCTGAATTCCAATCAAACCGCAACGATGCGGATCAGAAAAAACAACACGAACGTGATGATTTACTTCCTGCCGAGCGTTTTCTTCGCTTTTCTCCCTTCTGGATTTTGGGAGGTTTATTGCTTACTGTATTGGTGTACTTTTTCCGCTTTGAAGCAGAACTGTATATTTTAACTGCGGGGATTACGCTGTTTGGATTTGTGCAATTGGTAACGGGATTGCTAATCAAAAACAATAAAACCAAAGGTGGTTTTGTAGTGGTGGTGAATGATTTGTTCAGGATGCCCAAAACAATGGGGCAACTTGCCGTTGTTCAGTTCTTTTCCTGGTTTGCCCTTTTTGCCATGTGGATTTATACCACAGCAGGAGTTACCAGTCATATCTATGACATGAAAATGAGTGCTGCAGAGGTACAGGAAATGCAGCAGTTGATTACTGAATTGAAAAACCAACCCGATGCCGAATGGTACAACCGTATGGAGACCGTAGATGAGGAACTCGCCACATATGAGCAGCAGATACTCGCCGGCCAGTCTGATGTGGTGGCCAGTATGCGGGTAATTAACTTTTTCAGAGAAGACCACGGGCTGACGGTTTCTTCCGGTTTGGAAAATACTTTGCTGAGAGTAGAAAAGGAATACAACAAAGGTGCCGACTGGGTTGGCGTAGCCTTTGCTGCTTATAATGGCTTTGCTGCTCTGCTGGCCTTTTTTCTTCCTTTGCTGGCAGGTTTGACCAACAGAAGAGTCACCCACATGATTGCATTGCTGGCTGGAGCCATTGGATTTGTGTCTATTTATTTTATTACCAATCCCAATCTTATTATTCTTTCCATGTTGGGCGTAGGGCTTGCCTGGGCAAGTATTCTTTCTATGCCCTATGCCATCCTTACAGGATCATTACCTGCTCATAAAATGGGAACCTACATGGGAATTTTTAATTTCTTTATTGTTATTCCCCAGATTCTGGCTGCCAGTATCCTGGGCTTCCTTGTTGCTACCATTGCCGGGGGGCAGGCCATTTATGCCCTGATAATAGGGGGGATTTCTTTTTTAATTGCGGCCATAACCATGTATTTTGTAGATGATGAAGATGAAAAGGTTATTGCACAAAAACAGGAGATTGAAGATTTAGGATGAAATAGCCAGCAGTTAATTAAGGAATTAAACAATTAAAAAAATACATGTTTAACCTAAGGACAGATTTGTTTTTTACAGGTTATCTAAAAAAAATATACTATCATGAATACGAAACGTTCAAGCGGAATTTTATTACATATCACTTCTTTGCCCGGTAAATACGGTATTGGTACCATGGGGCAGGAAGCCTTCAACTTTGTTAATTTTTTGGTTGAATCCGGACAGAAAATCTGGCAGATTTTGCCTCTGGGACATACAGGTTACGGAGATTCACCTTATCAGTGCTATTCTGCTTTCGCCGGAAACCCCCTTTTGATTGACCTGGACAAACTTGTGGATGAAGGACTGATGAATAAAGAGGATTTGCCCGATAACATTTACTTTGACGAAGAGAATGTGGATTATGGTAAAGTACACAATGTGAAATATCCTCTTTTGCACAAAGCTTATGAGAACCATAAGAAGAATCCCACGCGCCTGAGAACTGTAAAGTTTGATAATTTTTGCGGGAAGAACAAAAAGTGGCTCGAGGATTATGCCTTTTTCATGGCGCTTAAAAAACATTTCAAGGGGGTAGCATGGACACAATGGGAAAACGATATCAAATTTAAAACCCCCGATGCTATCAATTATTATCGCGAACAACTCAGTGATGATATTAATTATTACCGGTTTGTGCAATATTTGTTTTACAAACAATGGCTGGAGTTGAAAGCATATGCCAATCTCAACGAGATTAGGATTATTGGCGATATTCCTTTATTTGTTGCTTTCGATAGCAGCGATGCATGGGCAAACCCCGAGCTGTTCGACTTCGATGAGCATCTCAACCCCAACAATGTGGCAGGAGTGCCACCGGATTATTTCAGCGAAACCGGGCAATTGTGGGGTAATCCCCTGTATAACTGGGAAAAGCTGAAAGCAACCGGTTACCAGTGGTGGATTGACCGCATTGAGGCCAGTTTTACTCTTTATGATACCCTGCGTATCGACCACTATCGTGGCCTTGCTGCATTCTGGGCAGTACCCTACGGTGAGGAAACTGCCATCAACGGACGCTGGGTTGAAGCTCCCGGTGGTGAAATGCTACAGGCAGTGCTGGATGCTTTGGGAGAGCTGGACATTATTGCTGAAGACCTGGGTGTTATCACCCCTGATGTGGTTGAGTTGAGAGAAAGATTTGGATTTCCCGGTATGAAAATCATTCAGTTTGCCTTTGACTCGGGTGAAGAGAATGATTTTATGCCCCATACCTACGATAAGAATTTCGTGGTATATACCGGCACACACGATAATGACACCTCCCTGGGTCAATACAATAATGCCAGCCCGGAGGATAAAAAGCATATGGCAGAATATTTTCATGTAAACCCGGCAGATCCTGCATGGTCGTATATAAAACTTGCCTGGTCTACGGTAGCCAATGTGGCCCTGGCTCCCCTGCAGGATTTCCTCAGACTTGATACCGGGGCCCGCATGAATTTCCCCGGGACTGCTTCCGGTAACTGGAAATGGCGATACACCAGCGATCAGCTGACTCCGGAACTTGCCGAAGACCTCATGAAAATCACACGCCTCTACGGAAGATAATCTACTTAAAGCAAGCAGCAGTTTCGCCCGACCTGAAAGGTGAATCTGTTGCTTGCTGAGTATCAAAATTTTACGCAGATGGTATCCATCTGATGGATGTAATGATACAAGCCGGCATTTCAAAAAGGTATTTTGTGCTTTAACCATTCTTTAATCAAATATTAACAGGAAAAACTGGATTTTATGGGACAAATAAACATTATAAAGAGCGCCCTGGACAAACTGAACCGGTACAACGACAAAAGGCATTTGCTTGTAGGGTTCGATGGATTTGTTGATGAAATAATTCATGTGGTAGGGCAAAGAAAAAATGAAAAGGAATATGAACGGATTTCCGATATTAAAACCTTTTCGGAAAGAATAGGGCAGGTAGCAGGATTGAGTGCCAACATTGAACTTGTCCCTACCCAGATAAAACTCGGAGGCAACGGACCCATCATGGCCAATGCAATTATTGCTCAGGGGCATGAGGTAAGTTATGTGGGAGCCATAGGAAAACATTTCATCCATCCTGTTTTCAGGGAGTTTGCTGATACCTGCCGCAAGGTTGTTTCCATTGCCGATCCCGGTCACACTGATGCACTTGAATTTTATGACGGGAAAATCATGTTGGGAAAAATGCATACCATGGTGGAAGTGAGCTTTGAAAACCTCCTGGAAAAACTTCCCTTGCCTGAGTTGAAAGAGTTATTGGCTGAAACCCATTTGATTGCTTTTACCAACTGGACCATGCTTTCTAACCTTAACAGCATCATCACCAAATTTGGTGAAATTATTAAAGACCTGAAGAATAAACCGCTTGTTTTTATCGATTTGGCTGATCCCAAGAAAAGAACACAAGAGGATATCCGCGAAGTGTTGAAAATCATTGCAGAGATTCCTGCCGAAACGATTTTGAGCATGAACCTCAGTGAGTCTACCATCATTTCGCTGGCCCTGGGCATTAAACAAGATGAAATCCTTCGCCGTGCCATTCAAATAAGAGATGCTATGGGCATTGCCGGTATTGTGATCCACCCCACCAACGGAGCTGCCATTTCTACTGTAAAAGAGAGCACCTGGGTTGACGGTCCTTACACCTCCAGGCCTAAACTTACCACGGGAGCAGGAGACAATTTTAATGCTGGTTTTTGCAACGCCTGGCTGGCCGGATTGGAACCTTCAGAGTGCCTTGCCGTTGGTGTATGCTCATCGGGTTTTTATGTGAGAAATGAAGGCTCGCCTTCCAGAGATAACCTCAGAGAATTTATGCAAAAATGGATTGATGCAGACTTGAAAGAGATTTGATTCAATGGCATAAACGGATGAAGAACCCATTGTCGATGAACTGGTCAGGGGTTCACTTCATGGCCTCACTGGAAATTCACCGGTACTCCTGAAGATAATGCTCCCATACTTTAATATCGGCTTCTGACCAGTTGAGTTGCGCGATTTCCTCCGGTTGAAGCCATAAGATATGTTGATGTTCGCCCGGGCTTATCTCGGAGCCATCATACTGGCATACAAAGGGATGCAGACAAATGATTTTGTCGGGGTAATGGTGGGTGACAACCGGCAAGGGTGCAATAAGGGAAATCGCAATGGCCAGTTCTTCTCTTATTTCCCGGTGCAGACAATCCCGGGGAGACTCTCCCTCTTCTATTTTACCCCCGGGAAATTCCCACTTCCCTGCATTATGAGTGTGTTTGCCCCTCTGTGCCGCCAGGATTCTGCCTTTGTGTTCGATAATGGCACAGCTTACCTGTATGACACCACGATTACTCATGAGAATCCCCGGGTTTTTCCTGTGTGGGCTGGTTTTTCTTCCCGGGTTTGGTGTTGAAATAATTCATGGTTCTCTCTATACCAATGGTGCCGAAACTGGTAACCAGGTCAACACATTTTTTCAGCAAAGGCTGTATCACTTCCATTTCCTCAGGTTCCCATTTTCCCAGGACAAATTGTACCTGCGTGCCTTTGGGAAAATCATTCCCAATGCCAAACCGCAGACGCGGAAAATTGCTGGTGCCTAGTACTGAGATAATGTTGGCCAAACCATTATGACCACCATCACTACCCCTGGCTTTCAATCGCAAGGTCCCCAGGGGAAGGGCCACATCATCGGTAATGACCAGCAGCCGGTCAATGTCAATTTTTTCTTTGGTAAGCCAGTAATGGATGGCTTTGCCACTTAGATTCATATAGGTGCTCGGTTTGAGCAGGATAAACGTCCTTCCTTTAAACCTGAACTGCGTGCGATCGCCATAGCGCCCGGATTCAAAGGTTACCTCTTTTGTTTTTGCCAGTTCATCCAGCACCATAAAACCAATATTATGGCGTGTGTTTTCGTATTCCGGGCCAATGTTGCCAAGCCCTGTTATCAGGTATTTCACTTCGTCGGTTTGATTGAAGGTGGTTGGTGCAGTTTTCCTGCACCACAGCTTTTGTATGAATTGTTTTATCATAGATAGGAGTCAGAAAAAAACGGAACAAGCACGCAAATCAACCTGTTGTATCTGAGCATATAAGGTAAAAACAAACAAGGCATAAAGAGAAATCCTTATGCCTTGTTGTGTATTTATGAAAAATGTTCAGGCCGGACTTTCTGAAAAAGTTCAATGGCCGAAAATTATTCAGACTTCTCTTCGGTGCTTTCAGCGCCTTCTCCTCCTTCGCTTTCTTCTCCTTCTTCACCTTCTTCCTCATCACCCATGCCTGCACCTCGGGTCATTTTCACAATAATAACAACAGCGTTGGCAGGATCAAGGAATTCAAGTCCTTCAGCTTTAAGCTCATTGATTTTAATAGAGTCATTGATGTTGAGTTTTGAAATGTCAATGTCTATAGAATCGGGCAATGCATCCATTAATCCTTTTACTCTGAGCTTGCGCAGTTTGGTAATCAGTTTACCCCCTTTGATAACCCCGGGAGAGTTTCCAATTACATTAATAGGAACATCAATCTTGATGGGCTTGTCAGGGAAAATCTGCAAAAAGTCGCAGTGGATAATTCTTTCTGTTACCGGATGAAACTGTGCGTCCTGCAAAATAACATCATAAACTTTTCCGTCGATATCCAGCTTAATGAGGCAGGATTCAGGAGTATAAATAATGTCTTTGAATGATAACAGGGGCATGGAAAAGCTTACTTGCTCTTTGCCTCCGTAAAGCACACAGGGCACCAGGTCCTGGCGGCGCAATTTTTTAGCATCTTTTTTCCCTACGTTCTCTCTCAGAGAACCGCTCACAGATACTGTCTTCATAATTTGTTAATTTTTAAATGGATAAAACTTTTTTGCTTCTTGCAAAAACCGGCTGCAAAGGTAATACTTTACAGCCGGTTTTTTATCGTTTTATTGAAAAATATTATAAGATGGTAGTAAACTGAAAATGGGTGCTGATGGATTCAAAATTGCTCACCTTGCGGATTACATCAGCAAACAATCTGGCCGTTGACAATACGGTAATTTTGTCGCAAGTCTGCTTGAAGGGTATTGTGTCCGAAATAATGAATTCATCAAATGGACTGTTTTGAATCTTCTCAACAGCTGTCCCGGATAAAATAGGATGCGTACAAACCCCTCTTACACTTCTGGCTCCTTTTTCCATCATCATTTGCGCTGCCTTGGAAATCGTGCCACCGGTGTCAATAATGTCATCCACCAGCACAACATCTTTATCTTTCACATCACCAATTAAAACCATCCGTTCTACCACGTTGGCCTTGGCTCTTTGCTTGTAACAAAGCACCATTTCGCAATTCAGAAATTTGGCGTAAGCTCCTGCTCTGCGCGTACCTCCGGTATCGGGCGATGCCATTACCAGGTTGGGCAGGTTGAGGTTTTTGATGTAAGGAACAAAAATAGAAGATGCGTACATGTGATCCACGGGAACATCAAAAAATCCCTGGATTTGGTCTGCATGCAAATCCATGGTCACTACTCTGTCAACTCCGGCAGCGGTTAAAAGGTTGGCAATCAATTTGGCCCCTATGGGAACTCTGGGTTTGTCTTTGCGATCCTGCCGGGCAAAGCCGAAATAGGGAATGACTGCCACTACCTGTTTGGCAGAAGCACGTTTGGCAGCATCTACCATAAGCAACAACTCCATTAGGTTGTCTGATGGAGCAAAGGTGCTTTGGATAATAAAAACATCACTTCCTCTTACGGTTTCTTCAAATGAGGGCTGAAATTCTCCATCACTGAATTTTTCAACGATTTCGTTTCCAAGGGGCTGGCCGTATTCGTCAGCAATTTGCTGTGCCAGGTAACGGCTGGCCGAACCTGAAAAAATATGGACTGATTTAAGCATGGGATATTTTTTGGGATTTTTGGAACAAAGCTGCCACAAAATTAGAAAATTAAAACTACTTAGAACCCTAAATAAAACGGGAAAATTATTTTTTTTGCAAAATGGATTTTATGTATATCTTTGCACCACCAAAAGTTCCTTGCTTTTTTATGCCCAGGTGGCGGAATTGGTAGACGCGCTGGTCTCAAACACCAGTGATAGCAATATCGTGCCGGTTCGACCCCGGCCCTGGGTACCAAA
>CAZBGI010000013.1:0-26769 GCA_964491395.1 uncultured Bacteroidales bacterium
ACCAATATTCTGCAGCTCTATCATGGTGCAAAAATAGTAAACATCGGGGTATGGCGTTGTTTATTTTTTGGAGCACTTGGCAAGCCTTTTAGGTTGAGAAACCGAAATGCCGTTTTTATAAACATCTGAATGAACAGTGTATTTTAAACATGAATAAGCTGTTGATGAAGGAAGCCGGAAAGAAAAATAAGGTTTCAACAGAATTATTGGAATAAACTTTTGATGATACGATTTAAATACAATGGAGCTGGATAAAGATACAAAGACATACTAAAGGAAGCTGTTGAAGAAACCAGAACGGCAAGAACAAGCATTGCCCGACAGGTAAATACTGCTGCCATAGGTGTGTATTGTAATCTGGGTAAGCTGCTGTTCAAACATAAAATTGAAAAAGGCCATAGTGCTGGGGTGGTGAACCGACTGTCAACAGACCTGAAAATGGAGTTTCCTGACATGGGTCTTTCTCCCCGAAACCTTTGGAACATGAAAAGATTTTATGAACGTTATTGCAATGCAAATCCAAAACTGCAACGCTGCGTCGCAGTTTTGCCCTGGATACATAATCTGCTGCTTTTGGAAAAAATTGCCAATGATGACGAAGCCTTGTTTTATGCTCAAAATCCTTAGAATTGGGTTGGTCGAGGGATATTCTTCTTAACTATATTAAGGCAGAAGCATATCAGATTATCAAGACAACCCCAATAACAACGCTCTGGTGGTGTGTTTTCAATTAAATGAAAACACAGTCCTTTTTGCCGGGGATATAGAGAAGAATGCTGAGATGACATTAGTACAATCATACCCCTGCCTCAAAACAGACATTCTAAAAATACCTCATCATGGCAGCAGCACTAGTTGGCCCTGCACGGGCAAATCAGATATTAAAAAAAAGACCCTTTGACAGCCATGATGGTTTGACAGAAATAAGAGGTATCTCTTCACGACAGATAACCGACATGAAAAAGCAGGGCAGAGCTGTGGTTATTCGTCTTTGATGATTGACTTACAAATGTATTCTGCATCCACTATTTAGAATTCTTTTTTTAATGATAGCTAAGGGCCTATCCCATTGCTTGAAAGCATTCAAAAGGATCGATTAAGAAATCGTGCTGCATTGACTTTTCTAATATTTCGTTTGTTGTGCTTATTTCGTATATTTCGTTTAAATTTGCTTGTAACTATTAAACTATACCTCCATGCAAATACTTCATGATATAAATAAGCCGACAAAAGAGGAGCAACAAGCTGCATTGCAATCCTATGATGCTTTAGTTTCTGCGCTGGAACAAATACACGAAATCAATCCTGAAATTGAAATTGAAGAAACCCGGAAAAGAATCAGGATACCCTTAAGCGCGTTAAAATTGCTTGTCCAAATATTGAAGGAAACCGGCAAAGGAAGACCGGTATCCATTGTTCCTGTTGCCACAGAAGTTACCACCCAGGCTGCTGCCGAAATGCTGGGTTGTTCAAGGCCTCATATTGTAAAACTTCTGGAAACCGGCCAAATCAAATTCACCAAAGTGGGCAGACACCGCAGAATCAAATATGAGGATATTGTTGCTTATAAAAAACGCATGGAAACGGAGCAGGAGAGCCTTATCAGTCAGATTATGGATGCAGCCGAAAAAGACGGTTTGTATGATCGGGAGCCATCATATTTATCAGGCAATTCCGAATAGATTACCAGAAGGATTATAAATTTGTATATTTGATAAAACGTAAAACAATGACAACAAAAGAATTAAAACAAAAGTTGATAGATAAGATTAGTGATATAAAAGATAATGATCTTTTAAATGATATCAATAAACTAATCGATGATTCGGATTTTGAAAATCAAGTATTCAGACTGAGTGATGAGCATAAAGATGCGATTGATAAAGCAATAAGCCAAATTGAGCGTGGCGATTATTTAACGAATGAAGAGTCGAATAAAGATATTGACGAATGGTTAAACAAGTAATCTGGTCAAGAACTGCACATAATGACAGAATAGAAATCCTTGACTATTGGATGAAAAGGAACAAATCTAGTGCTTACAGCAAAAGATTGAATCAAGTATTTGAAAATACAGTTGAGTTAATCAGTAAACATCCCAATATTGGCAAGCAAACAGAAATAGAAGGCATTCGATATAAGGTAATTAAAGATTATTTATTGACATACCGTGAATCGGTTCAATTTATCGAGATATTGACAATTTGGGATAGCAGGCAGGATCCGATTAAATTTGATAGCATCATCAAAAGGTTTTAAAGCATCCAGGGAGGATTGCAATAGATTAAAAAACATGCAGAATACTACTGGGATATGCGGTTTTTGCACAAAACTTACCGTTTAGATTCTAAATCCCATGAATCCCCTTAAGCTACATATATTTCACAATCACCCCACCGACCCCGACCTTATCAGTGCATAAACCCATTGCTGCCATCCCGAATATATAAAGGAAACAGCCTTTCGTTTTGAATTAAGCTGTGCGCATCCCCAGCATCGCTATCCATTGGAAGGGCGCATGCCCTGAGAGAAAACAGCATTAGCCTACTTTCAATCGTTAATAAACAAAAAGTTTTATGCTACACTAAAAGTTTTTTTTTCGAAAAAACCTTGCATTACGATTTTTTTCGTATTACATTTGTTACGAAATTTATCGTACTATGGCAAAAAACAAAAAATACCATCCCACAGAAAGCGAACTGGAAATCCTGCAAATACTCTGGCAGAAAGAGCAGGCCACAGTTAGGGATGTGCATGAAGTACTGGAAAATGTAAAAGACACCGGCTACACTACCACCCTGAAGACCATGCAAAACATGACCGAAAAGGGACTCCTGGAACGGGATACCGATGCTCGTACACACGTGTACCGTCCGTTACTCACCAGAGAGAAAACCCAGGAGAGTGTGCTCAACAAAATGCTAAACGGGCTATTTAAAGGTTCAGAAAGCAACCTCGTGTTGGGGGCATTATCCCGCAAAGAACTTTCACAAGAAGAGCTGCAGGAAATCAAAGACTACCTGAAACAATTTGAAAAGAAACAGCCATGAGCATGATAGACTACATACCCGACCCCTTTATCAATGCTCTGGCATGGAGCATCATTCACTCGTTGTGGCAGTTTATACTCATTGCCCTGCTGTGGCAAGTATCGATGGGTTTGGCCCGCAAGGCTCCTGCCATGGTAAAGCAAAATCTGAGCATATTTGCCTTGGCACTCATGCCTGTAGCATTCCTCATTACTTTCATCCGGCAATACCAGATATACAGTCGTGTGCAGCGAATAGCATTTGTGGAGTTTGCAGAGCAGTTTCAGCAACCCCTGGCAGGCACAGACGCTCTGTTTCTGTTACCCAAAGAAAACAATCTTATCAACCGTTGGCTGGAAGCTTACAGCCCTTTCATCACCGGATTATACATAGCGGGCATTGTTCTGTTTTCTGTGTATTTCATTATCAGTTACACCAGGGTTTACAACCTAAAGCGAAACGATCTCAGCCCTCTGCCTCCCGGCTGGATGGAAGTAGTTTTGTTGGCCAGAGAAAAAGCCGGAATTATAAAAACAATAAAAATCCGACTTTCTTCCCGCGTATCGGTTCCGGTAGTGGCAGGATTCTTCAAACCGGTAGTACTTTTCCCCCTGGCGGTAGCTTCCTCTCTCACGCTGGAGCAGGTGGAAGAAATTCTGCTGCATGAATTGTATCATATTCGTTGTAAAGATCATTACATCAACACACTTCAGCACATGCTGGAAATATTATTCTTCTATCATCCGGTAACCTGGTGGATATCGCAGGTACTGAGCACCCAAAGAGAAAGCAAGGTAGATGAATGGGTAGTGCGGCAAACCGACAATCCGGTAAATTATGCGCAAACCCTTTTATCACTGGAAGAAAATCGCAACCTGAATACACAAATGGCCCTTGCGGCCACAACATCCCAATCTTCTTTATTTAACAGAATCAAAAATATCATGACCATGAAAACAAGAAAGTTCAAATCAGGACAAAAAATCGCCGCCATGCTCGTAGTAGCAGTAGCTGCCATTTCACTGGCATGGATCAACCCTGCCGCAGTATTATTCTACAATGCACCCGACGAAACCAACATTTTCGAAACCGACTCCCAGCCCTTAGCCCTGGCACAGGCGCAGGAAAGTGTGCCGGAGCCTCCGAAATCTGAACCCCGCAGGATAGTGCTGGAAAACGGAAACTCTGTTGCCTGGACAGATCTCTCTGAGGAAGAGAAAGAAGAGGTGAAACAGGCTCTTCAGGAGGCTCAGGTGGCTGTGCGCGAAGCCATGGAGGAAGTACGTGCAGAATTTGAATCGGAAGAATTTAAAAAAGAGATGCAAAAAGCCCGCGAAGAAGTCAGAAAGGCAATGGAAGAAATTAATAACGATGAATTCAAAGCGGAAATGCACCAGGCACGTGAAGAGGTTAGAATGGCCCTTGCGGAAATAGACGCAGCTTTATCTGACGAAGAGTTTGAGAATGAAATGCGGGAAGTTTCTGCAGAGCTTCAGAATGCTTTTAAAGAACTGGAGAAAATTGACTGGAGTGAAATGGGAGAAGAAATGGATATCATCATGGAGGAAGTGGGCAAATCCATGGAAATCATTGGCCCTACCCTTCAGGAAGTTTTCAGAGAACTGGATTTTGAAGAAATCATGAAAGAAGCAGAAAAGCAGAATCAAAAAGAACAATAACCTTCAGCCTCTTAACCAAACCAATACCCAATGACAAGCATTTCCGTCCGGTGTTCATTGCCCCGGGTAATGCCTTGATAAACTCGTTGTTCCAGCGACTTATCCAGTTCTGTATTGCCATTTTAAATTCTTCTCTGGGGCAAAAAGAAACCGGAAGTCACGCACAGGGATTCGAAAACTCTTACTTTACTGCTTGCCGGGGTTTCCTTCGTTAAGATAGGTGGCATTAACATCAATCCATTGCCTTCCCTGCAGACTGAGACACGTATTCCCTGGTCTGAGGGGAGGGCATCGGAAACCCTTCAGGCATCAAGCAATTTTTAGCCGGTAAGCCGATTGATCTCAGCAATGCCCATCAAAACAAAAATATCATCCTCCACATGAAAGATGGCCATACAATGGCTTTACAGTCTGATTAATCTTCATATACCTTTGATGTTGCTTTATATTTATTCATTGTTCGTCCTTTTTCTTTGACTTGCATTTATTCATCACCTGGAAGGAAGAACCCAATAAAATACGGGCAGGCTCACCCTATAAACCCTTTTGGTCTTATCTTATTTTATTCTTTTTTCATACTTATAATTTGATATTTGGGTAGATATTTATTAATTTTACGTAAGTTTTCAACTAATAATCAAACCCAAAAAACAGTATTATGAGAAAATATGTCATAACAGCGTTCGTGCTTTTTATATCATTCGGACTATTCGCACAGGATTGCGATTTATACATTCCCCTGGAAGAAGGGAAAGGTTTTCAATACCAGAGTTTTAACAAACGAGACAAGCTGGAGGGTATTAATGAAGTCATCATCAAAGACGTAAGCAGAAAATCCGATCGCACAGAGGCCCTTATGCAGGCCAAATATTACGATAGCAAGGAAAAGTTGCTGCATGAAGGGGAATACATGATAGTCTGCAGTGGCAATGAGCTTATCATCGACATGCAATCTATGATGGATCAGGCACAGCTTGAATCCTTTGAAGGGATGGAAATAAGCCTGACCACTGTTGATAATCTTACCATCCCGGGAAATATAAGTGTTGGTGACAAACTACCCGATGGAAAAATGGAGATGGAGGTCACTACGGGAGGAGAAACCATGTCTGAAATGGACTTCATTACACGCAACAGAACTGTAGAAGGAAAAGAAGATCTCACCACCCCTGCAGGTACTTTCGATTGCTATAAAATCACCTACGAAAATGTAATGGACACCCGCACCATGGGCATCAACCGGGAAACGGTTACGAAAGGAGTGGAATACTTCTCACCCGGTGTAGGCAATGTGCGCAGCGAATTCTATGACGACAAAGACCGCCTTCAGAGCTATACAGTTTTAAGTAAGATTTATTAGAATCGATTTAATGTGTAAACCAAAAGCCACAACAAAACGGTTAGCAGGTTTTGTTGTGGCTTTTTTGTGTGATGCATTGAGAAATTATGCACCCTGAATTTATCAAAACATAGCAATAGTACCTGCAAATAAAAAGACTACCAGATAGATTCCCAATACAATGATGGCAAGAATTCCCATAAACTGATAATGCATCTTCAGGTAGGAAAGAGCCTTGGTTAGCAATCTGCTGTTGCTTTCAACAATGGCTTTCTTGGTCAGTATCGAAAACCGGAGTAAAAAGTAGATAGGAAAGAAATAAATGGCCATCACAACCAACATTGGAATTAAACTAAGATAACCCGTATTAAAAGGAAGATCTGAGGCTGCTCCCATGAAAAACAATCCAATGACAACTGCCACTATCATTAATCCAATAAAGACTAACCCCAAAACGGATAAAAACATGGTCCACTTCCGGGTTTCATTTAAATGCAGTTTTCCGTGATGCTCAAGTTCCAGTAATTTGGGTTCTTCAATGTGGGAGTTTTGGTTTTCCATAATTTGATTTTTTAATGATTAAATTTTGAAAACATATTGGGTTCAAAAAAAAAAAAAAAGACCTCAAACATTTTTCAGAACGTTTCTATCTTCTTTGATGCATATTAAAAGTTATTAGGCTTGAAAAAACAGCTTTAGCATATTAATATAAACAAAGATATAATATTACAATTAATTTACCTTACAAAATACTCCCTGCAGTAATTTTTTATTCAGGGCAGTAGCAAAACCTGATTAGCCAGGCAAAAAAAAAGCTGTTCCTATTGTTATATAGGGGTATCTGATTTCTATTAACAGCCAATTTCTGTATGTATTCCGGACGATATAGTAAAACAACGATTAACATTTGTTATATTTTAGTTAAATTTTGCATTTTTGACGTTATATTATTGACAACTTCAGATGAACAGCGTAACTTTAATAAAGAGTCTGCAATTACATTGAGAAGGGTAAAACTTATCCTCAAAATTTGTGCAATTGGTTGGGGTGCGGCTTGGGGCTCTGGAACTGCTCTTTTATATCAATTAATGTGACATAATATATGAGAAAATATAGCAATATTATTATTTTTATTTTGGTCTATGTAGTTTTTTCAATAGTTTATTACCTTATTAATAGAAAGGAAATTAACAACACAAATAATTATGAATTCTTAATATATGGCTTAATTGGTGCATCAGCAGTTATTTTTGTCCCCCTTATTTTAAAACTATTAAAAAAGTAAAACAATTTGACCCTTTTCAATTTATAACAGGGAAGGGACTTTCAATAGTAACAGCAGATAACAAGGTATTGCAAAAAGTGGGCTGAACGGCTTCGATTGGACATTTGCACTAAGATCAACCCTTCGTTCTTCGATTGAACTTTGGTGCTAAAAATCCCCGCATTCAGCAATACCCGTATCGTTCTTTCAAATGCTGTCGCTTAACCTCTCTGAACTCACCAATTAATTCATCATCAACCTCCCTTTATCCGGCAACGAAGATCATTTACAGCATTACAATCAGAAATAAAAAACACTATCCGACCACAGGTACTCATTTAAACGATTCACAATGATTTACCAGGTTCTCAGGTTTCTTGCCGGTCAGATGAACGCTTACATGGAAGAAGTCATTAAGCCTTCTGAAAATGTATCCAACCCCATTGTCATCCTGGAGAATATTGCTTCCATGGGTGATGATGAACTTGAAAGTACCAACAACATCATGCTAACCCTCGTCAATATTTATGAGGAAGCAACCTTGAAAAACAATCCTGCCAGCACCCTGGTAAATCATGACTTTACAAAATATCAAAATCCTCCCGTAAACCTCAATCTCCAGCTGTTGCTGACTTCATGCATGGGCAACTATGAACTCTCACTGCGTTATCTCTCTCACGCCATAGCGTTTTTCCAGGGCCAAAATATCTTTACCCGGCAAAACAGCTTTTCTGACGACTCCTCCCTGCCCGATGATATGCGCCTTATCCTGGATTTGCAAACCCTCTCGCTCGAACAGGTCAACAACATCTGGAGCACCCTCGGCGGCAAACAAAAACCCTTTGTTTGCTACAAACTGCGTATGATAAAAATCGAAAAAGACAGCACCCTCGAAACCAGGGGCATTATCACAAATATTAACCTGACCGAATCAGGGGTTTGATTTTTAAATCCTGAGTCTGCTCAGAAAAGGTCTTCATCCTAATCAAATTTTTATGGCATTTCAATCTGAATATGCAAAACTGTTTGAGGTAAAAATCCTTCATCACTTTTTCCTGAACAAAGGATTGGAAAATTTCTTCCAATTGCCTGCGGAAGAAAGAGAGGATATTCTTCAAAAGTATGATACAAGACAAATATTCCAAATCCGTCCAACCCCCGAAACCCTGAAAGCACTCAATGGCCACAAATATATTTTCCGCACCACTGCCGAAGGCCTTTTTGTTGGATTGCAGGTGGAAAGAAACAATGATGTTGTAACGCCCCTTATCACGCCGGCTGATGATTTACAATTGACTTTTTTGATTACGATCAAAGACGGGGGGTTCATGAATTATACTGCACTACCTCTGGATAGATCTCCCGGCAAAGCATACCTTTTTATGAACACTGCCCAAAATGCCCCCAAATCTTTCCCCCATCTCACCACAGTGCCTCCGGTATTTGAAAATGGCAAAACGTATTTCCCTGGCGATATGCTGTCAGACAATGAAAGCGCCATAAGCACACTTTATACGGCATTGCAGAAAACCGGCACCACACCCGGAACCCAACCCTGGTGGCTTGCAGAAACAGCCGAAAATCAGACCCAACTTTATTATGCCAACGTCAACGATCTGTTTCCCGTTGTTAATGACTTTTTAACCTACCGGGTATCGGAACAAGACCTTGAACCTTCCATCACCCTTACCAATGCACAGGGAGAGGAACTAGACTTTACTCACACCTATCTGCCCGGCACTTACAGGATGGCACAAATGGATTTGAGACAATTCCCGGGTGGAATGTACAATGCACATTTTCACTCTGCCTCTCCGGTATATGACCAGACACTCAAATTCTTCCTGGTAAAACAGCAAGAGATACCTTTTGGAATCATCCATATTTCCGCAAAAAGCGATTCAGCGAATTATGACCTCTTAAGTGATGAAGGAAATCTTCGGTCACCGGTTTTTGAAATCCGCTTCCGCAACCGGATGACCCACTGGCGCTATGTGGGGAAAAAATTCAACCTGCAATCTTTCACAGGCTCCCCCCTGCCCCTTACCCGTTATGGCTTTATCGATAACGTGTCAGTAAAAGATATTGACGGACAAGACGTGGAAGGTTTGCCCAATGCAGGACGAACCCCCATCAAAACAGAGGCAATTACCCATGAGGCAGAGACACGATACTATTCAGAAATCCACATTAATTAATCTATAAATTTTTGTACAATGGCAAGAACCTACAAAACCCCGGGCATATACGTTGAAGAAATATCCAAACTCCCACCTTCGGTAGCACAGGTGGAAACAGCCATCCCCGCATTTATCGGGTTTACCCAAAAAGATAGTTACAAAGGGCAAACCCTGGTAAGCAAACCCCGTCGCATCCGGTCTCTCAACGATTATGAGGAGATATTCGGACTTCCACCCCAGACCCTGTTTACCAATCAAAACAATGCTGCCAATGGCATATTGCTCAAACAGGACACAAATGGTGATTTTGTGCTGGATGGAGAGATGAGAGATCCTTTTGACAATCTGCAGTTGCGGATGTATTATTATTTGCAGCTCTATTTTGCCAATGGCGGGGGGCCTTGCTATATAGTTTCCTGCGGAAGCTACACCAATGCCAGCTTCAACAATACCACCGCCATGGAAAGTGCATTGACAGCATTGCGCAAGGAAGATGAACCCACCATTATCCTGTTTACCGATGCCGCATCGCTGGAAAAAGCCAGTTTTTACTCCATGTACACCAAGGCACTCACCCAGGCTGCAGAGCTCATGGATCGTTTTGTAATAGTGGATGTGTATCCTGACCTGACCGATGCAACGAGGCTGGCAGATTTCAAGGCAGGCAAACTGGATCTCAGCTACACAACAGGAACTGGAACCCTGGCTGATGATTTCCGCACAGGGATAGGGAACAACAACCTTTCTTACGGAGGAGCCTATTTCCCGTGGTTAAAAACCATCTTTCCCTACTTCGCAGACGAAAGCCAGATTCCTGTGTCTTGCCCCGATGCGCCTCTTGACACCGTAACTGTATTACGCAAGTATCCTGAACCCGGAGAAACCGAAGTGGAAAACCCGCAGGAATCACTATACCATGCTCACAGCCTGTTGTATCTGAACATCAAAAGGCAGATGGCGCAGTTTAGTCTCATCCTCCCTCCATCGCCGGCCATTGCCGGGGTCTATGCCATGGTTGACAGCAGTCGCGGAGTCTGGAAAGCCCCGGCCAACGTGAGTCTCAACTCTGTCAAAGAACCCATGGTAAGGATTGATGAAAAAGACCAGCAGGATATGAATGTAACCAGCTCGGGCAAGTCCATCAATGCCATCCGTCCTTTTATCGGACAAGGAGTTTTGGTTTGGGGTGCCCGCACCCTGGCAGGAAACGACAACGAATGGAGGTACATTAGTGTAAGAAGATTCTACAATATGGTGGAGGAAAGTGTAAAAAAGGCCACAGAGGTATTTGTCTTCGAACCCAACGATGCCAACACCTGGATAAAAGTCAGATCCATGATCGAAAACTTCCTGGTTTTACAATGGCGTGCCGGTGCCCTTGCGGGCGCTACACCCGACGAATCCTTCTTTGTAAGGGTTGGGCTGGGCCAGACCATGACAGCACAGGACATCCTCGAAGGCCGGATGATTGTGGAAATAGGAATGGCAGTAGTGAGACCTGCCGAGTTTATCATTCTCAGATTCAGCCATAAAATGGTTACTTCATAAAAGTTTTTAATTCAAACTAAATTCTTAAAACCTGATACTCATGACCTACAAAACACCCGGCGTTTATGTTCAGGAAATTTCTCTTTTCCCGCCTTCTGTAGCCCAGGTTGAAACCGCCATTCCCGCTTTTGTGGGCTATACCGAAAAAGCCCTTACTCCCGACAACAAAAACCTCACAGAACTTCCGGTGAAAATCAAGTCGCTGGTGGAATTCGAATCTCTTTTTGGGAAAGCATACCACCCGGAGAGTTACCACATTTTGGTAGATACTGCCAATGACAATGCCCTAGAAAATGCAGCACCCGGCAAGCGTTTTTTCCTGTATGATGCGTTGCGCCAGTTTTATGACAATGGAGGAGGGAATTGTTACATTGTCAGCGTAGGATCTTTTACTGATGACATTGTTTACGACGCATTGAAGAAAGGATTCGATACCCTGAAGAAGTACGACGAGCCAACTTTACTCCTTTCTCCTGACGCAGTAGGGTTGAGAGACAGCAACGAAGATCCGGATCTAACACAGTTTGCCGAATTACAAAAACTGGCCTTGCAGCAATGTGCTGAACTGCAAGACCGCTTTTGCATACTGGATATCATGCAGGGCGATCTTCCCGAAAATGCTTCCCAGGCACCCGTGAGCGACTTCAGAAACGGTATCGGAATCAATTCCCTCAATTATGGAGCAGCCTATTATCCGTGGATTGTATCATCCTACAACTACACCATCAGATTCAGGCAGTTGAAATTTTTCGATACCGCTGACCCCGAAACGGAAATTACCAACCTGGATGGATTTTCTTCTCAGGAGGAGTTGCACCTGCTGCAAAATCTGATTCAGATGATAACCCATACGGATGCGGCATCCTCTTTGAACAAAACCTTTCTAACAGTACCCGACATTGATTCTGATAAGGTAAGAAAAGAAGGCATTTCTTATCTGAAAAGTTTGCTCAGCTCCTACCAAAGCGGCCTTGAAAGCGGGAGTGCACTCCTGACCAATACCACCCACTACCTGAATGTACTGGCAGGAATGGCCAACGCATTTCAAAGTGCTGAAGATGCAGCTGACAGCAATTCTGATTTCCGGAAAGAGATTGACAAGCTCAAAACCGGCACAAGCCTGACTGATGCTCTCCGGTTTTTGGTGGAAATAGAGAAAAACGGGACGGTAGTCGCTAATAACCTGGCTACACGCCCCACTGTAGATGACATCTATTCTCCCATCCATGAAGACTGGTTCGGCGGGGTTGCCTATGGCGATATCACTGCCGAAGGCACAAACTTCGCCAATGATGCCTCAGGCAGCCTGGCCATCATTGCAGCTCTTCAACCCTCGACCCAAGTTATTTTGCAATCCTGGCAAAGTCTGCTGGATGCAGCCCTATACTATGAAAAAGAAGCCGAAAAGGCACTGTTTGCCGGCAACAGCTTTTTTACCGGATTGATGGAGAAGTTAAAAGAACATATGCGCACCATACCTCCTTCAGCTGCCATAGCCGGGGTGTATGCTGCTACCGACCGCAACCGCGGGGTATGGAAAGCACCTGCCAACATCAGCCTGAATGCAGTAATCGGACCGGCAGTAAAAGTAGATCACCGCGAACAGGAAAACCTCAACGTTCACCCCACCGGAAAATCCATCAATGCCATCAGAACATTTACCGGAAAGGGAACCCTGGTATGGGGAGCAAGAACCCTGGCCGGCAATGATAACGAATGGCGGTACATTTCTGTAAGAAGATTTTTCCTGATGGTGGAGGAGAGCACCAAAAAGGCAAGTGCTGCCTTTGTTTTTGAACCCAACGACGCCAATACATGGGTAAAAGTTCGTTCGATGATTGAGAACTTCCTCACCCTGCAATGGCGTGCCGGCGCTTTACAGGGTGCAAGCCCCGGAGATGCTTTTTTCGTTAGGGTCGGACTGGGCGAAACCATGACCGAAGAAGACATGCTCGAAGGCAGAATGATTGTGGAAATCGGGTTGGCCGCTGTAAGACCGGCTGAATTTATCATCCTGCGATTCAGTCATAAAATGCAAAACGGCAATGAGTAGTTGCTGAGAAGCCACTATGAAGTGGGAAAGTCAAACAGGCTTATAAATATTCAGCATTACAGTTTTAACAAGTATTCAATTCCAGTTAATAACCCTTTAATACATCCAAAGTTATGGCAAATTATCCCTTACCGACTTTTCATTTTCTTGTAGAATGGGGCGGCACACGCATAGGTTTTACTGAAGTAAGCGGGCTTTCCGTAGAAAATGAAGTGATAGAATACCGCGAAGGCAACAGCAAAGAATACAGTAAAATCAAAATGCCGGGTATGCAGAAGTTCAGCAACATTACCCTCAAACGTGGCTCTTTCAGCTCTGACAATGAGTTTTTTGAATGGCTCAATACCATTAAGCTCAACACGGTGGAAAGGCGCGACATCCTTATCAGCCTGCTCAATGAAGAGCACGAGCCGGTGGTATCATGGAAAATCAAAAATGCATGGCCGGTAAAAGTGCAGTCTGCCGACCTGAAAAGCGATGCCAGCGAAGCCGCCATCGAAACCCTTGAATTGGCCCATGAAGGTCTTGTAATACAAAACGATTAACCAACGCAACTAAATTATGGCAAGGAATTATCCCCCGGTGGGGTTTCATTTTAAAGTAGTTTTTTCAGGTATCGGCGACAATGATATTGACAGCCGCTTCCAGTCTGTATCAGGATTGAGCATGGAAATGGAAACCGAGACGGTGACCGAAGGGGGTGAAAACCGCTATCAGCATGTTTTACCCCTGCGCCTGCAATCACCCACACTGGTATTGAAACGGGGGCTGGTGAAAGACTCCAAATTGCTCACCCAGTGGTGCAATGATGCCTTTCTTTCGCTCAACATCAAACCTGTCGACATGACCGTTTCGCTTCTCAATGAAGAGCACGAGCCCCTGATGACCTGGAACATCAAACATGCATGGCCCCGAAAATGGAGCCACAGCGATCTGGATGCTGAACAAAATGCCCTTGCCATTGAAACTTTTGAGTTGCAGTACCAGTTTTTCACCTTACAATAAAACCGAGATCTATGCCCATCGAAATCCGCGAATTGAATATTCGTGTTGTAGTCAGCAATGAACAGAACCAGGGAAATCACAATGGTTCATCCAACACCGGGATTGACAAAGCCGCCAAAAAGGAAATCATTGCTGAATGCATCGAACAAGTCATGGAATTGCTTCAACAGAAAAAAGAACGCTGATGGCAAACAATGTAACAAAGATGAAAATCATCTCCTATGCTGATGCCGAACGAAAGAACGAAGACAGCACGATGGAGGTTCAGGTCAATCCTGAAAGTTATTCCAGCAGGATCAGCATCGGCTATTCCCGGATGCAGGCCCCGGGAACCACAGCGATCTTACCCCAGTACAACAAAACAGAACCTCAGAAACTTGACTTCGAGATTTTGTTTGACAGCACCGGTGTAATCAATGGATACAAAGATGAAACAAATGGTGTAGAGAGCCGCATTGACACATTTAAAAAACTGGTGCTCGAATACAAGGGTGATACACACAGGCCCCGGTTTCTGAGTATTTTCTGGGGTACCCTGAAGTTTGACTGCTGCCTGGAAACCCTGGATATTTCCTATAAGCTTTTCCGGGCTGACGGACTTCCGTTGCGTGCCGTGGCAAAGGCAGGTTTTCTGGGTTCAATGGACGATACCATACGGGTAGCCAAAGAAAATGCGAGCTCGCCCGACCTTACCCATATCCGAACGGTGAAAGAGGGCGATACCCTGCCCCTGATGGCCTACCGGATTTACGGCGACCCGGCTTACTATCTTCAGGTAGCCCGGGCCAACAACCTCAACGATTTCAGAAACCTTGAAACAGGACAAAAAATTAAATTTCCACCCGTAGAAAAATAAATCTATGCCCCGCAACAGAACCATACCTCTATCCAGAACCCCTTCGGTAGTTTCATCTTCCATAAAAATCAACGGAAGTGAAATCGCCCGTACCTTTCTGGTGCACTCCATTGTGGTGAATAAGGAAATCAACCGGATTCCCCGTGCCAAAGTGATGTTGATTGACGGGGATTCTTCTTCAGGGAATTTCCAGGCCAGCAACGATACCCTTTTCATTCCAAGCAATGAGATAGAAATTCTGGCAGGATACCAGCGCGACATACTTCCCATTTTCAAAGGAGTCATCATCAAACACAGTATCAAAATCCGCAATGACGGAACTTCAACCCTGATAGTGGAATGCCGCGACAAAACCTGGAAAATGACCACGGCCCGGAAATCAAATCATTTTTACCAGATCAGCGACAGTGATATTTTTACCAATATGGGTGACGAATACAATGGAATAGAAATCCAATCAGAAAGCACCGCTGTTACCCATGAGGAATTGGTTCAGTTTCAGACTACCGACTGGGATTTTATGGTAACACGCGCCGAAGTAAACGGCAAAATGTGCATGGCGGATGACGGCCTGCTGGAGATAAAATCCCCGGATCTTACTCAGGACACCGCTTTGTCGCTGGTGTATGGTGCCACCATCCTTGAACTGGATGCCGAGATGGACGGGAGAAGCCAGTTGCAAGACAGCAGTTCCAAATCCTGGGATTACACCGAACAGCAGGTCATAGAAGAAGAACCCAACGCTGCTCCTGTTACACTCAACGGAAACATCAGCAGTGAAGAGCTTGCGCAGGCCATGGGCCAGCCACCTTTTGTGCAGGTGCACGGAGGAAGGCGGGTAGAATCAGAACTTCAGAACTGGAGCAACGCACTAAAATTAAAAAGGGAGCTGGCAAAAATCAGGGGCAGAGTAAAATGTATGGGTGTGCATAATGTAAAACCCGGCAAGATGATCGAACTGGAAGGAATTGGAGAACGCTTCAACGGAAAAACATTTGTGAGCGGTATTCAACACCATATTGCCGATGGCACCTGGCAGATGGACATTCAGTTTGGCTGCGACCCGGAATGGTTCATCGAAAAGCACACCACCGGCGCACAACCCGCATCAGGCCTGCTGGCGGCAGTCAACGGTCTGCAGGTGGGCATTGCTGATCAGCTCAATGACCCCAGCGGCGAAGACCGCATAAGAATCAGGCTTCCCCTGGCAAGCACTTCTGATGCCACTGTCTGGGCACGAATGGCCTCTCTGGATGCAGGCGCCGAAAGGGGTGCATTCTTCAGACCCGAAATCGGAGATGAAGTAATCGTAGGGTTTATCAATGACGACCCCCGAGACGCTGTAGTGCTGGGCATGATCAACAGCAGCGCCAAACCGGCTCCTTTTCGCGCCAACGATGATAACCATGTGAAAGGATTTGTGAGCAGAAGCGGAATAAAGCTGGTTTTCGATGATGACGAAAAATCTGTAACCATCGAAACACCCGGCGGAAAAAAAATTACAGCGGATGAAGATGAGAATCAAATCAGTCTGTCCGACGAACATGGCAACAGCATAACCATGAACGAAGAAGGAATACAGATGGAAAGTGCCGGTGAAATCAAAATCAAAGCATCACAAGATCTCATACTGGAAGGGATGCAGGTGGACATCAATGCAGATGCCTCCTTAACAGCGCAGGGATCATCCGGTACTACCATAAATTCCTCTGCTATCACAGAAATTAAAGGATCACTGGTAAAAATTAACTAGCACAAGGATGAAACCCGCAGCAAGAATAACAGACATGCATATTTGCCCTATGACGACAGGAACTGTTCCACACGTCGGGGGTCCGGTGCTGCCTCCCGGAGAGCCAACCGTACTTATCGGAGGGCTCCCAGCCGCAAGGATGGGAGATCCATGCGTCTGCACCGGTCCCACCGACACCATTATTCTTGGTTCGTCAACAGTGCTCATTGGCGGCAAACCTGCCGCACGAATGGGAGATACTACCGCTCACGGTGGAAGCATCGTAGCAGGCGAGCCTACAGTATTGATAGGAGGCTGATGGGTGCAGTGAAGGCACCCTGCTGAGTTACCCGAAAATACCTAAATGAATTAGCAGGTATTATAGAAATGTAAAAACCAAATAAAACGGAATATGACAGCAGACAAATCTTTTCTGGGACGCGGCTGGGGCTTTCCCCCGAAATTCGACAAGGCTTCCAAAGGAGTGGCCATGCTGGAAGATGAGAAGGACATTGAAAGCAGTCTTGAAATACTGCTCTCCACAAGGCTGGGAGAAAGAATTATGCAGCCCGGCTATGGTTGCAACCTGGACTCTATGGTATTTGAGTCCTTCGATCTTACCATGCGCACCTACCTGAAAGATTTGGTAGAATCGGCCATTTTATACTTTGAACCCCGCATTGATCTTGAAAACCTGGAGATTGACACCTCTCGGGAATGGGAAGGAGTGATTTTGATAAACATTGAATACACTGTGCGGGCAACCAACTCGAGATTCAACTTCGTGTACCCGTTTTATAAAACTGAAGGAAAAGACCTATCTCACAAATAGAAAATATGGCTCTTAACTGCAACACCCAACATCCGTTAAAGCATGATGGCACCAGCCAGCAGCAGCGCTTTGCCGAAGCACTGGAGCCCTCTTATGCCCCGGTGCACGAATTCTCTCTGCGCGACTGGATGCGTTTTGCCTGGCATTTTGCTGAAAAACTACGGTTTTTCTCCCCCACCGATCACCCAAAACCCAACGGCAACTGGCAGGAATTTATGAAGGCAGAAGAGGAGATTGAAGCCTTCCTGAAGGATGCTGCACTGGTGGAAGGAGAAAACTGGCTGGACAAAGAAGAGCAGAAAGCCATTCTGAAACGTGACCCCAAAGGAAACTACGAACCTCACCTGGCTTTGTTTCTCAGCTTCCTGAAACTCACAAAGTTTTCTCAACAACATCTCAATACCCTCACACAAAAGCATCTGAAGTTCTATTATGGTGAGGTGCTCCAAATCAGCAGGAGAAAAGCATTGCCCGACAGGGTACATGTAATTTTCGAACTGGCCAAAAACGCCGGCAGCGGACTGATTAAAAAAGACACATTGCTGGATGGAGGCAAAGATGACGATGGCAACCCCATTTTATACAGAACGGAAGAGGAGCTGACCGTAAATAAAGCCCGGGTGGCGCATCTTAAAAGTATTTTTCACCAGCCGGGAAAGGAAATCCGGTTTGCAGAGATGACCAATTCTGCAGATGGCCTGGGAACAGACTTTGAACATCCCCAACCCCGGTGGCGTCCTTTCGGGAATACAAACTGGCCTGCTGCCACCACAGGTTTTGCGGTTGCATCGCAGGTGCTGCTGATGAAAGAAGGGGAACGGAAAATCGTGATGACCATTCACTTTAAAAATCCGGTGAAAACCCAGGGATTTCCCACTGCTGCCAACTTTGAGTCAACTATAATGGCATTAATAACCGGGGAAAAAGACTGGATTCAGATTCCTGAAATCAAGGTGCATGAATTTTCAGGCAACACCCTGAGACAGATGGTTTTTGAAATGGAACTGTCCCAGGGAGAAGAAGCGGTTATTCCCTGCAATGCGGAAATCCACAACGAAAATTTCAACACCCAACACCCTGTAGTGCGGTTGCTGTTCAATGCCGGCACAACGAAAGGCTATGCCCTGTTTGATGCATTGAAAAAAACGGTTGTTAGCAAAATTGAACTTTCAGTTTCGGTCAAAGGGATGCAGGATTTGATAGCGGAGAACGATCAGGGCAAGTTGGATACTGCCAAACCTTTCTTCCCGTTTGGTTCTGTTCCCAAAGCCGGATCCAACTTTTACATCGGCAGCTCTGAGATATTTCAGAAAAACTGGAAAACCCTGGAATTGCATCTTTCCTGGAAAAACAAACCCTTCAGCATGGCAAGCCATTACCAGGTTTACCATGATGCGGGTTATACCATCAATGGAGAAGACCATTTTGGTGTGAAAGCCAGCTATCTGAAAAATGGCAAATGGTATCCGGACAGCACTACTGCTGAAGAAAAGTCTCTGTTCAGCGCATCCGGCATTTCCATCACCCCGGAAAGCAGCATAAAACCCAGGTGGACTGGATTATCCAAATTGCTCATCAAAAAGGGAATCAACCAGAACATCGCATTGATAAAGAATTACCTGGCACCGAAACCCGTCCCCAAAAAGGGACTAAGCAAGACCATACCCTTTTCTTTGCAGGTGGATAAGCCGATCATTAAAAACTTTGTCCCCATCATTGTGAAACCCATAATAATGGCTACCGCTTTTCATGCAGCTGCCAAATCCGACTTTCTCAGGCTCACCCTGACCCAAAGCTTTCTGCAAGAACACTATGCCAGGCTCTACTCCCTTGCGATGATAGAAATTGCCAACGGCGGCGAAGCTGATATTCCCCGGGAACCCTACACACCAGAAGTTTCCGACATCAAACTGAACTACACCGCCGAAGCTTCTGACAGATTCCACTTCGAATCCCATTTTTCTCCCGAAGAAAAGCTGCAGAATTACCAGACGGGCGAAGTGCAGCTATTTTATGAATTGCCTTTCGGGCAAACCCAGCAACATATCTTTCTCAGAGAACAAGCCACATTTGCTGATGCGGTGCACAAAAAAGAAATCCGGCTGATAGCGGATTTTGCTCCGGAAGGAGAATTTTTTATCGGACTGGAAAATGCATCCGGTTCTGACATTGTCAGCCTGTTGTTTCATGCTGCTGAAGGAAGTGAAAACCCATTGGCCCCCACCTTTGCCAATGACAAACCCATAGAATGGTTTGCACTGGTTAATGATGAATGGCAACCTTTGAACAAGAACTTTTTGCTGGCCAACACCACCAATAATTTCCTGAAGTCGGGCATTGTCAAATTACAGTTGCCGGCAGCAGCACACAGCGAAAACACAGCCCTCGAAAAAGGGTTCCATTGGATAAAAGCGGTTTTGCCCAAAGGCCCCCAACACACATCGGTATGCGAACTAACCGGTGTCTTTGCCCAGGCCGCAAGTGCTGTCTTTTCAGGGAGCGAACAAGAATCATCCCTTGAGGCAGAAACCCTGGCAAAAATCGTTGACAAACCGGTGGAAATCAAAGGGGTGAAACAGCCCTATCCTTCTTTTGGAGGAACACCCAGAGAGAGCGACAGAGATTACTGGCTGCGCACAAGCGAACGGCTGCGCCATAAAAACAGGGCCGTAACCCTATTCGATTATGAGCGACTGGTATTGCAGCAATTCCCCGAAGTTTACAAGGTCAAATGCCTGACCCATACATCCCTAAAAAAGTCAGATGGCTCACCCGACTACTTCGAGATCAATCCGGGGTATGTTTCCTTGCTGGTCATACCCGATATCAGCAACCAGAAAAGCTATGACCCTTTGCAGCCGCGCGCCAGCCGCAACCTGCTCAGCAACATCGAAGACTTTATCAACCAGCAGAATACTTTACACGTGCAAGTGGTTGCCGATAATCCCGATTACGAAGTGGTACTGCTGGATTTCAGCGTTAAGTTTCACCCGCAATATGACCCCAATACCTATCGAAAAATACTCAACAACGATATTGTCAAATACCTTTCGCCCTGGGCTTTTGGGGAGTATGGCAACATTCATTTCGGAGGAATCCTTCACAAAAGCATCCTCATCGGATTTATTGAAGACCGCCCGTATGTTGATTTTATCTCTGCATTTAAACTGATGCGACAGGCAGACATGACCGACACAAATTACATACAGGCATCCAGTGCCCGTGCCATTCTCGTTTCGGCCAGAAATCATAGTATCAAAACCATTGAAAATGACCAGACCTGTGACCAATAATATATCTACCATACCGAAGCCATCCGGCGGGCAGCCGGGAACGGATTATGCTTTCCTGCGCAAGGAAGGGCTGAAATACATTGAACAGCTCTCCCACAAGCTCTGGACCGACTATAACATTCATGACCCGGGCATAACCATGCTGGAAATGCTGTGCTATGCCATTACTGACCTGGGTTACCGCACTGACTTCCCCATGGAGGATATCCTGGCATCAGAAAAAGACAATAAAAAGCAGATGCACCGGCAGTTTCTTTCTGCCATCAAGGCTCTCCCCTCTGAGCCCTTGAGTGCCAACGATTACCGCCAGCTGTTTGTTAGAATCAAAGGAATACGCAATGCGTGGATTCTCCCTTCAACCCGTGATATGGTGGCACAATTCAGAGATTTGCAGCAGGAAGGAGTTGACCAGCTGCACTACAAACAACCCGGTGAAGTGGTGGACCCTGACAAGGCTCATGAATTCAGCCTGCGGGGAATGAACAGGATATTGCTGGATTTTGATGAGGCTGTTTTGCTCAGCAAGGAAGAGAAACAACTTCCCCCGGAGGAACGCAAGACATTGCTGGAAGAAAAGAAACAGGAAACAACCCTCAAGGCAATGGAGGTTTACCAGCGTTTTCGCAACCTCTGCGAAGATATCGACACCATAGAGGAGATTCCCCGGCAAGGGGTGGTAATATGTGGCGATATTGAAACCGAACCCCATGTGGATGCCGAACAGGTTTGGGCACAGGTGGTTTTCAACATCAACCGCTACCTCTCGCCTGATATCCCGTTTTACAATCTGCAGCAAATGCAGGAGGCAGGAAAAACCACCGATGAAATCTTCGAGGGTCCCGTATTTGATTTTGATGACGATTATCCCTGGCGAACACCAGGCAACCCGTTTTACAAAAAAGGATTTATCAGAAAAGAAGATTTGCAAAAAAGCCAGTTGAGAAAAGAAGTACGACTGAGCGATATTATCAACATCATTTTAAAAACCAAAGGGGTGAAACTGATCAAGGAGCTTGCTTTCGGTTTGTGTGCCTGCGATGAAACAGATATGGATAAAGTGCGCAAAGCAGTGGCCGGAAACAAGTGGAATCTTTGCATTGAACCAGGCTACAAACCCGTATTCTGCCATCAAAATTCTGTACTGAACATCTGGAAGGATGTTATCCCCATCACCCTGAAGAAATCGCTGGCCCTGCAAAAACTGAACAACCTCACTGAAGCCCGCAACCTGCAGATGCAGGAGGCAATCACAGAAGATATACCCATTCCCCGGGGAACCTATCGCAATATTGCCAGCTACCGCAGCTTCCAGAATCATTTCCCTGAAACCTATGGCATTGGCCGCGCAGGACTTGCAGACAGTGCCCCTGTTGCCCGAAAGGCTGCAGCAAAACAGCTCAAAGCCTATCTGTTGTTCTTCGAACAGGTGCTGGCCAATTATTTTTCGCAACTGGCCCATGTAAAAGAACTCCTGTCAGCCGATACCACAACCGCGCAATCCTATTTTGCCAATGTAGTGAAAGATTTGAAGGAGAGTGAAACCCTTTTCACATCAGAAGAGAACTGGCAATCTGAAATAAAAGATTTACTGAAAAGCACAGGCCTTGACAATTATGTGGAACGGCGCAACCGCTTCCTCGACCATTTGCTTGCACGATTTTCAGAGCAGTTCAACGAATATGTTTTCCTGATGCATCGCATTTATGGAGAAGATGCCGGCAGAACGGTGATCCGTAACAAAGCTGCCTTCCTGCAGGATTACCACAACATGAGCACCAGCCGGGGAAGTGGTTTTGACTATTACAACCCCCTGCCCGAAGAGGCGCAGCAGAAAAACATCCCCGGGATGGCCAAACGGGTTTCCCGGTTGCTGGGCTTTAACCATTACAAACAAACGCCCCTTTCTGAGCTTTCTTATGCTGTTGAACAAACGGGAACCACAACCATAGATATTAACGGCAACCCCAAAGAAGTTCCTGTTTACGGATGGACCATCACCATGAAGGGTGAAATAATCCTGGAAAGCATCAACAAGGAGTTCTTAAAGCAAAATGATGCTTTTGAAGAAATGGGACTGGCCAGCCTGCTGGGATGCGAACGTGAATATTACCAGCCAGTATTGTTCGAAGAAGCGCCATGGGTAACCTTTACCCTGCATGCCACATCCGACCAGCCGGGCGTAATGGGCGAAGCCATTGCCAAACATCCTGAGAAATATGATGCACTGGAAGGTGAATACGAAAGCGAATCTTTCTCATTGGTTGAAGAAGCCATAGAACAAATCAGGGATTACCTGCTTCATGATTTCAGACTGGAAGGCTTGTATATCGTTGAACATCTGTTGCTTCGCCCCGACACGGATACTACCAACCCGGAAGTATTTCTGCCCGTATGCATTGAAACCAACGGAGAATATTGCAGGCCACTGGACCCCTATTCTTTCAGAATTACGGTGGTTTTGCCGGGTTACAGCATGAGACTGCGCAACAAAAACTTCAGGCAGTTTGCCGAAAGGTTGATCAGGATGGAAACACCGGCACACATCTTACCCCGTATTTGTTTTGTGGGCGAAGAACACATGCAACAGTTTGAAGAGGCATACAATAACTGGCTCAACGAACGCATCACTTCTGAAAACCCATTGCAACAGACATCAGACAGCACACTCATTGAACTTATTGAAATACTGAACACCATCTTTTCAGCTTACGGTACAGGTCGCCTCTCCGGCTGCAATGAAGAGGCCCCTGACACCAACCCGGTAATACTGGGTAGTTCCCGGCTGGGTTCACTGGAAGATAATTCCAATCCCCCGCAACCAGAATAATATTCGTCAACAAAAAAATCCCGCGATATGGCAACTCGTCACAAACTTCAACTCGAAACACGAAACCTCGAATACAGCAGGTTCATCAAAGATCAGGTACTTACGGAAGTACAGCTGAACGAGATACTGGATTTCTTCGAGGATCAACACAGGCTTTCCCGCACCTGTCTCATAGGTACGGGCATTGTCTGTGGATTACAGGTTCGCAGAAATCCGCAACAGGTCTTACTGAGTGATGGAGCCGCTGTTACCACTGACGGGGACCTGATGAAGCTGGAAGAAACTGAATTCAGCCATTTTGCCCGGTATGAAACGCCCGAAGGGGCCAGATACCAGCCTTTTATCTATCATGAAGGAGAAGAAGAAAAAACCGTGGAATTGTATCAGTTGCTCACCGCGGAACAAGCTGAAGAGATTACCGCATCAGAGGTTTTTTCTATCAACGAGCTGGACAACATCATTACCAACTGGTATGCCCTTTTGTATCTTGAATATTATTTGAAAGAAGCTCAGAATTGCACCCCGGTAAACTGCGACAGCCAGGGCCGGCGCCAGGTAGCCCAACCGCGTGTGCTAATCCTTTCTGAGAGCGATATGGAAAGAATTATTCAACCCGACGGAGAATACAAAACAGGGGATGACATTTACCTGAAATATCGTGATGCTTACGAAAGTTATTTCTCGTTTCCTGTACTGAAGGCACGAAGAGTAATTCTGAACAGCACCAATACCTTAAACAGCAATACCCTGGCAGGAGCATTTTTCACCGCTGCCAGGCAAGGAGGCACTTCACTGGCCAATGCCATCAAAGATTTATACAGAGCCTTTCGGTTTGTTATCGATCCAGGCAAAAGCATCAACATCGATGAGCTTACCGAACTCCTGGAGCAAACCCTCAACAACACCAACGATGCACTCAAAGCCCAGTACACCTATGATTATTACAAGGATGTACTTACAGCTTACAATGAGTTGAGAGATGTGGTATTTAATCTTTACATGGAATGCTGCCCCAACATTTATGCTTTTCCCAAACACATCATGCTCGGGGCACCCGGCACAGGCAACGGAACAACCTCCGGCGCTTTCCGGCACCGGTTTTACCCGTCTTCGGCGGTGGCCGGCACCAGCATCTACACCGAGAAGGCTTCATCCATGCTGCTGAGGCTTCAACACATCATTCAGCACTTCAACCCAAAAATCACAGACACCATCCGAATCACTCCTTCTTTTGACAATGACAAAACCCTTGCAGAAAGAGCGATACCCTTTTATCTTGACAATATTGACACCCTGAGCAGAACATGGAATCACCAGCGGGCACTTTCGGGCCATGAAAAACTCAACCTTTCATTTAATGCAGCAGATTATTCTCCACCCGTGCCTGATGAGACCCTTAATCCTCTGGATTATGATATTGATCCCTACAACTTTTTCAGGATAGAAGGGCACATTGGCAAAGAGTACAATGCCGTGCTGAGAGAACTGGATGCCAAAAGAAAAAGTGGAGGTGTACCCATTGACATTGTTGCACTTCGCCTGGGAGATCCAAAACTGTCGGACTTGAATACCGATGATTTCCAGTGTCATTTTGAAGACCTTTTCACCTTGCTCAGGGCCTTCCAGACAGAAATCAGCTGTCTGCTGGGAGATGGCAGCAGGTTTTTCTCCGGTTTCACTCCAAAACCAGCCTACTTCCATGTCAACATAGACCGTTTTATTCCTCCTGCGGGTCAGCCTCCATGGATAATCAATCCGGATATTCTGAACAACCTGCATCACAATTTTAACCTTTCTCATCTTTCTCACGAGATAAAAGATGTGTATTCCGGGAAAACCGCGGACAAGAATGTTATCAGAAACAGAATTAAAACCAATGTAAAAACCACATCCCCCAAGGGAAAGGACAAGTTTGTTTTGCAGGAGTTAAATCTCAATCTTAATGACAATATTCGTGAGATCATTGCCAACATCCAGCCCGCTGACATCACACACGACATCTGCGATCGGTTTTTGAAACCGGTTTTTAAAATTGACCGCATTATCAAAGAAACCCTTGACCTGCACCCCGATGCCTTTGGAAATTATTACCTGATGGCCCTGGAAGAGCCGGTTTCGACAGTAGAACAATTTATGGAAAGGGCACGAAATTTTGTGGCCCAGGATCCGGATTATATGGAACTGGATGAGGCCATGAAAAATGTAGTATTTGAATACCCTGCCCAGATCATTGGCCACCTCAATATCATCCAGAAATTTGTCCCCGGATCAGTAGCAGAGATCACTCCCGACCTGATCAGCAATTATCGCAATTTCTCCGGGGATTTCTGTCGCAAGCTCAAAGTAATGCGTACCCGGCTGGAGAAATACCTCAGAGCGGGCGATTATCAAACTCAGGGTTTCGAGTCGGTTTACCTGGGAATGGTTGACCGCATGGAGCACATATGCTGCAGCAACGAAAAGCTCGAGGTAATCATGCGTGAGATAGAAAGAAGAAAATCAGAAATTCTGAAAACACTCTCTTTTGCCAGCTATACAGAAAAGCACCCCGGACTGGAACACAAAGCTGGCACCCACCGCGGAGGAACTTTCGTGATTGTGTACACCCACAGGCAGGACAATGATACAAACCAGCAGAACCTCTTTGGCAAAGGCATAAGAGATTTAGGAAAGTTTTCCAAAAGTCTGGACAAAAACCTCACAAACAAAAATCTGCAAAACTACAGGGACATTGAAACCTTTGCCTTGTACATTATCAACAATGATGATACCATCGACCGTGAAGAAGAACTTGCCAGCTTCTTCAACTTTAATGAGATACAGCCTGGCAGTGCCTACGCTGAGCATATCGTAAAAACCCTCAACACCCGTATTATCGACATCAGCAGAATCCTTTGCAAAGACATAAACCAGCCTCCGCCGGAAGTGGTGGTGGCAGACTTCAGCCTGCCCTATCTGTGTTGCTCTGACGCTCCCCCGGTTGCTTTTATTGTAGAACAGGAGCATGAGCCGCAACCTGACCCCGGACCAGACCCGGATCCCGACCCTGATCCTGATCCTGACCCCGAGCCGGGCCAAGTGGATCTAAGCATCAACCCCACGCAATTTTGCAACAATGATGACAATAATTAT
>CAZBGI010000013.1:26869-72314 GCA_964491395.1 uncultured Bacteroidales bacterium
AGTGGATCTAAGCATCAACCCCACGCAATTTTGCAACAATGATGACAATAATTATCCGTTTACCGTAACGCCCAATGATGGGATAGTGAATACGCAAAACCCGGAATTGATGAATACCCTTTCCCGGGATGATAATGGTACGTATTACTTCACCCCCAACCAGACAGGGACTTCACATCTTGGAAACCCCATTAAGTTCACAGTAAACGATCAGACAGTGCAACTGACAGTCAAAGTATTCCTGCAACCGACAGCCAAAATCATCTCCCACGAAATTGATATTGCCGATGGCTTGGTTTACCTTAACCTGGAAGCACAATCCAATCCGGGATTTGACGACAGCATTAGTTACAAATGGATATTTGGTCCTGGCATAACCGGCGAGGGGCGAGCATTACAGATTTCTTTTAAAGAAGCTATGTTCCAGGATGAAATCCCTGTTACCCTGCATGTTTCTCATGAAATTTGCCAGGCTGAGGATTCCATCACCATTCCCTTGCCCCAGGAAGAACCTGTTAATACCTGCAGAGTTATTATTCAGAATTATTTCAAGGAAAAGCAAAATTTTCTGAACCAGAACTCCACTGCCGATAGTGTTTCATCCCTGAATGACCAGAAAATTCTGGAGATTTACACCCAGCTAAAATCATTGTATCAGGGAGCTTTGGCTTGGTCAAACAATCCTAAACCTCATCTTTTACTTGATATTATTCAGTCTGCCGATCAGTTGCTCAGACAAATTTATCAATATGTTCCCGAAACAGAGAACAACCAGGCATTCAGAATCCTGGAAGAGTTTATCAGGTTGCTTTGGATGCTTATCCTCAACATGGTAAGGTGTAACCCCGACATCCCCGACAATATCAGAAGCATTATCACCGGAAGCATTTCGTTCTTCAGCCGGCTGCGGCCAAGGCTGATCAAGAAATTCCCTCAGTTGAATCAAAACAAGGACTTCGAAAATGCCGTACTGGATTTTGTGAACAATATGGCATCCCAGGATCCTGCATTCAAAAAAGCCCTTGGCACACTTTACAAAACCATTCAGTTATTCAAATAAACCATGGCCCATCATATCATTCACAGGATAAATCTGGAGGTAAAAGTACCCGATCGTGAGGCTGCACAAGCCATTCACACCCGGATGCCTGCCATCCTGAAGAATGATATTCTGCCGGCACTGGAAAAACTGCTTGACAGAGTGGACCCACAAGGTCAAAACTACCGGTGGGAAAACATCAACCTGGATTTGAAAACCATCTCCCCGGAAATACTGGAATCCGGCATTTCGGAGATGGTGGCAGAAAAACTGCAGGAAAAACTCCGGATCCAGCTTTCTTCAGTCCCCGAAACCGAAAAAAACAAGGAAGAAGCACCCTTATTAATTTCTGAAGAAGAAAAAAGCATCGAAAAGTTTTTGTATTTCCTGCAAACAGGTCAGTTGCCCTGGTGGTCGTCTCATTCACGGGCAATGCTAAAACCAGAAGAGTGGCTGAAAATTCCTTCCCGAAGAAGGAGCAGCTTGAGAAAACAGCTTGTTCAACTTTTAACAGAAAATCCGGTGGCACTTGAGCGATTTGCATTACAGTTTCCTCAGGCTGAAGTTATAAAATTCGTGATATCGTTAGCAACCGGGAAGCAGCCTCAAGAAACAGAAATCCGGAAAATATCACAAAGAATAAGTCGCAATGCAAATGGTCTGCGCGAAGAAATCACCAGGCTGCTGAAAAACATAACCCCACCGCCTGAAAAGCCCGGAAGATCTTTGCAACCCGAAGACGTATCAGTAAAAAAGAGAACTCCCAAGCCCAACAAAAAAGATGAGGGCATCCTGGTACAGAATGCAGGAATCGTATTGTTGCATCCTTTCCTGGGCAGTTTCTTTTCAGCGTTGGGTTTGTTAAAAAACACTCAGTTTACGGATAAACAGGCTCAGCACACAGCCATTCATTTGCTCCACTATCTGTCTGCAGGACAAACCCAGCCCATGGAATATGAACTAACGCTGGAAAAATACCTGTGTGGCTGCGAACCGGAAGAGGTCGTTCCCCGGTTTGTGCCCATCAGCAAAACCATGAAGCAAGAAAGCGACAAACTTCTGCGTGCAGCCATAGAACACTGGAAAGCGCTAAAAAAAACATCTCCCGCAGGTTTAAGAGAGGGTTTTCTCCAAAGGGAAGGCAAACTGATACAGAACGATGCCCAGGATCTGTTGCTGGTGGAAAGCAAATCTGTTGATGTTTTGCTGAGCTACCTTCCCTGGGGCCTGGGTGTAATCAAACTTCCCTGGTTAAACAAACCCTTTACGGTAGAGTTGAACCATTAAAACCTTCTGTTATGAAAGAGCCGGCCAAACCCCAGAATACCCATCAGGCGGAAAGAAAGACTCCTTTCTTTGCACGGGAAGCAGACAGCCTAAAGGAAAGTGCATCACAGGAAGCCCCGTTTTTCAGTGCACCGATTATACAACCCAAACTAAAAACAGGGCAACCCGGAGATCGTTATGAACAGCAGGCTGATCGCATGGCCGAACGTATCATCCGTCATGATGCCGCCCATGGTGATTATGATTCAGGAGCGGAAACAGTTCAATTGCAGGAAGAGGAAGAGGAACCCTTGCAAATGATGGAAGAAGAAGAGGTTCACCTGCAGGAGGAGGAAGAGGAACCCCTGCAAATGATGGATGAAGAAGAGGAGCTTCAGATGCAGGTTGAAGAAGAACAGGAAGAAGAGGAGGAAATGCTTCAACCAAAAGAAGAAAACTTCATTCAAAAACAGGATGAAGAAGACGAGGAAGAGGAAATCCTGCAAATGCAGGAAGAAGTGGAAGAACCCATGCAGATGCAACAGGAAGAAGAGGAAGAACTGCAAATGCAACAAGACCGCCGAGGTGCTGTTGTTAACGAAGAGCTTAGCGGACAGATAAGGAGTGCTGCAGGGAAAGGCGAATCGTTACCGGAAACCACCAGTGAGCGTATGTCAGATTCATTGGGGGTTGATTTCAGCAAGGTAAAGATCCATAAAGATGCCGAAGCGGTTCAGATGAACCGCCAGCTGGGAGCCCAAGCCTTTACCCATGGTAATGATATTTATTTTAATGCGGGCAAATACAACCCCGAAAGCACACAGGGACAAAGACTGCTTGCCCATGAACTTACCCACGTTGTACAACAGAGAAAAGACCATGCAGCACCCAAAGTGCAGGGCTTTTTCAAGAAAATAAAAAGAGGACTGAAAAAAGTGGGAAAAGCCATTGCTGGCGGAGCAAAAAAAGTTGCCGGAGGAATAGCAAGGGGAGCAAAAAAAGTTTTTGGAGCTACCAAAACAGGAATAAAAAGAATTGGGAAAGGGGTTAGAAAGATAGGCAGTAAAATATGGGGCAGCATAAAAAAAGGAGGCAAAAAGGTATGGGGCTGGATGAAAAAGACAGGATCCAAAATATGGGGAGGTTTGAAAAAAGCAGGTAAGTGGGTGTGGAATGGCATCAAATGGGTTGGGGTGAAGCTATGGGAAAAACTCAAAGGGATTGCCCTAAGAGCCAAACGCTGGATCACATCTTTGCCTGAAAGGCTCAAACGGTTGGTATTACACCTGTGGAAAGGTGTAAAAAGCCTCAAACCCTGGTCTATTGAGTGGTGGAAATCTCTGGGCAAAGCAGATACATGGAAAAACTTTGGTTTGTGGCTGGGCGAACTGGTCATTTACGGACTGGAAGTAATGGGCGCCGGGGAAATCCTGGAAACACTTACCGATTTCATCAAATTCAATACCCGACCCATGACATCTACCGAAAAATCAGAAGCACAAAAGATTTTTGGCGACAAAATCAACTATTCGCTGGTGCGCATCGATGAATACTCTCTCATAGCCTGGATTGGCAAGAAGAAAGAGAAGGCAGACAACATGGCAGTAACCACCTTCCACACCATCAATTTCTCCCGCAAAATTGAAGCCCAAAAAGGCACGGAAGATATGGCCTGGCTGATTCACGAACTGGTACATGTATGGCAATATGAAAAAATGGGCGCCATGTATATGGCCAGAGCGGTGCATGCCCAGAACAATGCCGGCTATAACTACAAGGGCATTGACAAACTGCGGGAAAGACAGAATCAGGGGCTCAAAGGCTTCAACCTTGAGCAACAGGGAGATATCATTTCTGACTACTACAGGATCCTTTACATGAAAGATGGGTTGAAGCCCAAATGGGAAAAACCGGAAAATGTGGATGCCAGCGTCTATCAATCCTATGTGGATAAACTTTAATCACAAACCTCTCAAAATACAATATATTACATGCTTGAAAAAGAACTTCAATGGCTTGAGAAATTCATACAGTGGCGTATCAACAACCAGTTTGGTTCCGCAAAAACGGTGGATTCCGAAAAAAAGAAATCCCCTCCTGCCCTGCCGCAACCTTCACCAAACAGTCCTTACGCTGATCTTATCGCCAGGCACAACCTTCAACCAGAAGAACAACTGGTACTGATACTTGCCCTTTGTCCGCACATTCAGTCCAACTTCCTGGACGACACCATCAGAAAAAGCCTTCCGGATACAGGAGAGTTTCCTCAACTGGGAGGTAGTCGGGGAAAAAATTTCAGGGGAATCTTACCAACAGGAGAAACCGTTATGTTTCTCATGGGAGGAAGAAACGAAAGTAAAAAAGCACAAGCCCGTCAGTTATTTCATGAAGAACATACCTTTGCCCGACATCGGATATTGTGGCTCGAAGAAGTATCGCACGGAGAGCCACGCATGAGCGGGCGGGTAATCGTCAACCCCGATCTTGTAGATTTGTTATTGGAAGGAAAAACCATCCGTCCCCGCTTCAGCATGGACTTCCCGGCCGAATTTATCACTACAGAACTGGAAGATGCAGACCTGATACTGGACAAAAAGACCCGTACACAGCTCACCGAACTACAAAACTGGATAAAACACCGGGATACGCTAATGGAGGAATGGAATCTCAAACGCTGGATAAAACCGGGCTACAGGGCGCTGTTTTACGGGCCTCCCGGAACCGGAAAAACCCTGGCCGCCATGATACTTGGGAAGACTGCCCAACGCGATGTATTCCGCATTGACCTGTCCATGGTAGTTTCCAAATACATTGGCGAAACAGAGAAAAACCTCTCCCAGCTTTTTGAACGGGCCCAAAGCAAAGACTGGATTTTGTTTTTTGATGAAGCGGATGCCCTTTTTGGCAAACGCACCAGTGTACGTGATGCACATGACAAATATGCCAACCAGGAGGTAGCGTATTTGCTGCAAAAAATTGAAAGCCATGACGGCCTGGTTATACTGGCCTCCAACTTTAAATCCAACATCGACGAGGCTTTTTTAAGAAGGTTTCAGGCCGTCATCTACTTCCCGCCTCCTACTGCTATGGAGCGCTACACCCTTTGGAAGAAAACCCTTCCTCAAAACAAGGGACTCACTATACCATCAGACGAAGAACTTCAGGCTATTGCCAGGAAATACGACATCACCGGTGCCGGCATAGTAAATGTGGTTCAATACTGTGCACTGTATAGTGCTTCTGCAGGCAGCAGAGAAATTTCCGCGCGGCAGATAATATCGGGCATTGCCCGCGAATACCAGAAAGAAGGAAAGGTTTTTTGAGGCCATCCGGTTCGTATAAAAGCAACATCAGCATGCTTTTTAACTTTTCCATCAATGCCCCTCAGGGTTATTTCAACACACTTTCGTCTCAGGCTTTCGTAAAGGCTGGCACAAAAAGCCATTGAGACTATCGTATGCGGCTGGCAATAAAACTGCTTCATCAAATACCAGTACCCTGCGGTACAAAACTGCGCATTTGTTTTTTAAGCTGAAAAATGTCTTTGCGTCGGTCTTTGAGGTTGCGCACGCTGCCAAATTCATGAAGTTCACGGAGGGCGTCGATTTCGGCATCCACGATTAGGATCATCTCCGTGTTGGGAGTAGTTTCCGCCTTTACTCCATTAGAGGGAAAAGCAAAATCGCAGGGAGTAAACACCATGGACTGGGCATACTGAATATTCATGTTGTGAACATTGGGAAGGTTGCCCACACTACCGGCAATGGCTACATAGCACTCATTTTCAATGGCTCTTGCCTGGGCACAATGTCTTACGCGGGAGAATCCGTTCTGTGTATCGGTAAGGAAGGGAACGAAAAGAATGTCCATCCCTTCATCGGCCAGTAATCTGCTGAGTTCAGGAAACTCTGAGTCATAACAGATAAGGATGCCGATTTTCCCGCAGTCGGTATCAAAAGTTTTCAGCTGGTTGCCTCCCTGTAACCCCCAAACTCTTGCTTCATCAGGTGTGACGTGTAGTTTCTCGTAACGTTCACGGGTACCATCGCGCCGGCAAAGATAACCAACATTGTAAAGCGCATTATCGCGTAACTCGGGCATGCTGCCTGTAATGATGTTGATATTGTAAGCAATGGCCAGTTCAGAAAATCGATCGGTGATTTCTTCGGTATAATCGGCCAACTGCCTGATAGCTTCATGCTCCGAGAGATTGTTGTATTGCGCCATCAGGGGAGCATTGAACAATTCGGGAAAAAGGGCAAAATCGGACCGGTAATCCGAAACAGCATCCACAAAATACTCTGCCTGTTGCATTACTTCATCCAGATCTTTGTAAGGACGCATCTGCCATTGAATCAATCCCAACCTGATCACCGTTTTTTTGTTTTCAACCTGGTCAGTATCCTTCTCAAAATAGATATTATCCCATTTCAGCAGCACGGAGAATTCATTTTTGCTTTCCCTCCCTTCCAGGTATGATTTCAGAATCCGGGATGGGTAAAAGTCATTGGCCGTGTGAAAATTGAGTAATTCATCATCGATTTCTTTTCTTTTTACCTGCTCTATATACTGTTTGGGAGTGAGTTCATCGTGGTACTTTTTGTATTCAGAAACACGTCCTCCTACCACTATTCCCCGCAGATTATATTTCTCACAAAGCTCTTTCCTGTAGTCGTATAATCTGCGCCCCAAACGCAACCCTCTGTATTCGGGCACGACAAAAATGTCGATACCGTAAAGTACATCTCCATCATCGGTGTGGGTATCAAAAGAATAATTTTTAGTAATCTTTTTCAGGTTATGGTTATCAGAAAACTTGTCATAATCCACAATAATGGAGAGTGCGCAGGCAACAATCTCACCATTCACCTTAATGGCAACCTGCCCTTCCTGAAACACTTTGAAAAGCTTCTCAATCTTTTCCTTTTCCCACCATGGGTTCAGATTCTCTGAATAGGTTTTCTTCAAAGCAACTTTTAACTCATCATAGTCATCGGGGGTGAGGAAGTCAAAGTCCAGGTTATCGATTTCAAGTGCTGTCATAGCTTTGTATTTTTAGAATTAATGAGGAAATTGCCGCATGCAAATATCCATAATTTTTAGGCAGGGGAGCCACAATGAGGGAAAAAACTTTTGCTCCATACGACAATCACGCCGAAAACCTGATGATTCCCGGCGTGATAGGGTAATACAATAAAGGTGAGAAATTTACTTTTTCTTCTTTTTGTGGATATGCGTAGCGTGACCAAAATACACTTCCGCTGCTTCCATAATGGTTTCAGAGAGTGTAGGGTGAGGGTGAATGGTAAGTTCCAAATCACGGGCCACCGCAGCCATTTCAATGGCCAGGGTAGCTTCTGCTACCATACTTCCCGCTTCTTTGCCTACAAATCCGGCACCCAGTATGCGATCATTTTCGGGATCTATAATGAGTTTGGTCAAACCGTTTTTCAGCCCCAGAGTAACGGCCCTGCCAGATGCGGCCCAGGGAAATTTGGCCACTTCTACCTTTTTGCCCTGATCTTTGGCTTCAGCTTCGGTCAGGCCTGTCCAGGCAATTTCGGGATCGGTAAATACCACTGCAGGAATGGCTTTGGGTTCATAAGCAGTTTTATGTCCGGCAATATGTTCTGCCGCAACACGTCCCTCATGGGAAGCTTTGTGCGCAAGCATGGGTTGACCGGCCACGTCGCCAATAGCATAAATATTCTCAACATTGGTACGTCTTACCAGGTCCACCTTCACAAATCCCCGGTCATCGGTTTCAATGCCTACCTCTTCCAGTCCAATATTTTTGGTATTGGCCCGTCCGCCAATGGCTACCAGAATTTTATCAAAAGACTCTTTCTTTTTGCCATCCCTGGTTTCCAGTTCTACCTCCAGCTTTTTGCCTTTCTTTTCTACCCCCACCACTTTGGTGTTAAACAGGGTATTCTGCATAAGGTCTTTGCGTTCTTTTTTGAACACATCGCGCAAATCCTGGTCGAGTCCGGGAAGGATATCAGAGGTAAACTCGGCAATGGTGATGTCGGAGCCCAATGCTTTATATATCACACTCATCTCCAGCCCGATATATCCGGCACCCACTACCAGCAGGCGTTTGGGCACTTCTTTCAGTTCCAGGGCTTTCTCAGCATTCATTACATCATCATCGAAATCAACACCAGGCAAACCTGATGGAGATGCACCGGTAGCGATAATTAGTTTTTCAAATTCAATTTCTTTTTTATCGCCTTTTTCAGGGGTAAACTCCAGGCTGTTCTTGCCGGTTAGTTTAGCCATCCCTTGCAGATATTCCACCTTGCGGGCTTTGGCCAGCTGTCCCAGGCCTCCGGTAAGTTGTTTTACCACTGACTGCTTCCAGCTTCTTACTTTATCAATATCTACTTTTGCCTCTCCAAAACTTAACCCCCAGTCTTTTGCTTTAGCGGCTTCATCTTTAACTGCAGCAATGTGCAGCAATGCTTTGGTGGGGATACACCCATGGAACAAGCAAACGCCACCGGGATCGGGCTTGGGGTCTATCAGGGTTACATTGAGATCGAGATTGGCAGCCTGGAACGCGGCGGCATAACCGCCGGGTCCGGCTCCTAATACAATTACTTGTTTTTTATCTGCCATTTTTTAATCAAATTAAAACATCGTCACTAAAGGATTTTGCATTGCTTCGCACAACCATCTGAGGAACCTGGCTCCATCTGCTCCGTCAATGATTCGGTGGTCATAAGAGAGCGACAATGGAAGCATCATACGGGGCTGGAACTCTCCATCCATCCAGACAGGCTCCATCTGTGAGCGTGATACGCCCAGAATGGCTACCGCAGGCCGGTTGACAATGGGAGTAAAGCTGGTACCCCCAATCCCTCCCAGGTTGGAGATGGTAAAGTTGGCGCCCTGCAACTCATCAGGCTTGATTTTTTTGGTGCGCGCTTTTTCTGCGATTTCGTTCAGCTCTAAAGAAAGATCAGTAATGGATTTTTTGTCTACATCCCGAATAACAGGCACTATCAACCCTCTTTCTGTATCTACAGCAACGCCAATGTTTACGTAGTCTTTGTAAATGATTTCCTCATTTTTCATATCTACGCTGGCATTGACCTTCGGAAATGCTTTCAGGGCTACTGCCGATAGTTTCAGCAGGATAGCAGTTACGGTAAGTTTGGCCCCTTTTTTCTCCACGTATTTGGAATAATCCTTCCTGAATTTTTCCAGCTCGGTAACATCCGCTTTGTCAAACTGAAATACATGAGGAACATTCTGCCAGGAGCCACCCATGGACCTGGCCGTTATTTTCCGGATGGTGTCCATCTTCTCCCTGCGAATCTCTCCGTATTTGGAGAAATCAGGCAATTGAAAATCATCTGCAATACCTGTGCCGGCTCCGGGCTTCTGGATAAGCTCTTTGGCAAAAGCTTTTACGTCTTCCCCGGTAACGCGATCAGCCGGCCCGCTCCCTTTTACCTGGGTAATATCCACACCTATTTCGCGGGCAAGTCTTCTTACCGCAGGTGAAGCAGGAACGTGAGAAGCTGATTTGGCTGGCTCTTCTTTAGCAGAAGAGGAGGCAGCAGCGGGTTGTTTTTCCTCCGGTTTATCCTCCTTTTCAGAAGCTTCTTTTTCTTCTTTTTCGCCTTTTCCTTCTTTTTCCGAAGTATCCTGGTCTTCTTTTTCCGAAGTATCTTTTTCCTGTTCTTTGGAATCCTCTTCCTTTTCGGGCTTTTCTTTTTTCTCTTCTCCGCTATCATCAGAACCGGCAGCTTCGTCATCAATAACGAACATCACCTGTCCTACTTTCACTTCATCTCCTGCATTCACTTTGATTTCCTTCACCACACCGGCAAAATCAGAGGGAAGTTCAAAACTGGCCTTGTCGCTCTCCATCTCTGCCAGCACATCGTCTGCTTCTACTGTATCTCCCTTTGAAACAAGAATTTCCAGAACCACAGCGGTTGTTACATTATCGGCTATTTCCGGTAACTTAATCTCTTTGCTCATATCTTGATTGATTTATAATTCCGTTGGATTGGGTTTATTACTGTCAATTTTAAAGTCCTTTTTGGCTTTCAACACAACTTTCTTATCCAGTTTGCCTTGCAGGAATAAGCTGTGGAGTGCACCATAAGCAATGTGGCGATCATCCACCTCAAAATAATCTCTGAGTGCCCTGCGGTTATCGCTGCGGCCAAAGCCATCGGTACCCAAAACAGTGAGCACACCGGGGAACCAGCGACAAACAGTCATAGGAATGGCTTTCATGTAGTCATGTGCTGCCAGACAAAGACCGTCGTCTCCATCAAAACACTTCTCAATGTAAGTCAAGCGAGGGGTCTTGTCAGGGTTCAGCCTGTTCCAGCGATCAGTTTCACGGGCATCTTCATAAAGCTCCTTGTAACTGGTTACACTCCAAACATCCACCACTACATCGTAATCTTTTTCCATCATTTCGGCTGCTCTGAGGGCTTCATTCAGAATGGCACCACTGCCCATCAGATGCACTTTTTCGCCTTTCTTTTTGGTGGACTTTCTGAACTTGTACATTCCTCTTAAAATACCTTCTTCCACTCCTTCTGGCATGGCAGGCATTTTGTACTTCTCATTGAGCACGGTGATGTAATAAATCAGATCTTCCTGATCTACATACATCCGCTTCATACCCTCTTTCACTATTACGGCCAATTCATAGGCAAAAGCAGGATCGTACGCTTTTACGGAAGGAACAGTCATGGCAATCATGTGCGAATGACCATCCTGGTGCTGCAAACCTTCTCCGGCCAGGGTGGTTCGACCGCTGGTTCCCCCAATCATAAAACCACGGGCACGCATATCGGCAGCAGCCCAGACGAGATCGCCTATGCGCTGAAATCCAAACATGGAATAATAAATAAACATGGGTATCATATTGACTCCATGAGTAGAGTAGGAAGTACCGGCAGCAATAAAGGATGACATACATCCTGCTTCCGTAATCCCTTCTTCAAGTATGGCGCCATCTGTGGCCTCTTTGTAATAGAGAAGAGAGTCTTTATCAACGGGCTCATAATTTTGCCCCACGTGAGAGTAGATACCGAATTTGCGGAAAAGGGCATCCATACCAAAAGTTCTGGATTCATCGGGCACAATGGGCACGATGAGTTTGCCCATGTTTTTGTCAGACATCATCTTCGCCATCAGATTTACCATGCTCATGGTGGTAGCAAGCTCACGGTCGCCTGATCCTTCCAGCAGTTCTTTGTAAACTTTCTCATCCGGTAATTTAACCGGCGCTGAGTCGGAATTCCTTTTGGGCATGTATCCCCCCAGTTCTTCCCGTCGTTTTTTCAGGTATTGAATTTCTTCACTGTCTTCGGCAGGCTTGAAAAAAGGAGCCTTTTTGGCATCTTCATCCGAGAGGGGTATTCCAAAACGACTTCTGAAGTGCAGCAATTCCTCTTCATTGAGCTTTTTCTGCTGGTGGGTAATGTTTCTTCCCTCACCTGCTTCTCCCAGGCCATACCCTTTAATGGTTTGTGCAAGAATTACCACCGGGCCGTCTTTATAGTTGACAGCCTGCTGATAAGCATTGTAAACTTTTTTGGGGTCGTGTCCCCCTCGGTTAAGTTTTTCCAGTTGTTCATCAGAGTAATCTTCTACCAGCTTGAGGAGTTTTTCACTTCTTCCAAAAAAGTCTTTGCGAATATAGTCTCCTGAAGAAACTACATATTTCTGGAATTGTCCATCAGGAGTTTCTTCCATGGCTTTGAGCAATTCGCCTGATTCATCGCGGGCAATAAGCGTATCCCAATCGCTGCCCCATATTACCTTGAATACTTTCCAGCGAGCCCCTTTAAAAGTAGCTTCCAGTTCCTGGATAATTTTTCCGGTTCCTCTCACCGGGCCGTCGAGGCGTTGCAGGTTGCAGTTAACTACAAAAATAAGGTTATCCAACTGTTCGCGACTGGCCACGGTAATGGCACCCAGGGATTCAGGCTCGTCCATTTCGCCGTCTCCCATGAAAGCCCATACTTTCTGGTTGGTTTTTTCTTTCAAACCCCTGTCTTCGAGGTACTTGTTAAAACGTGCCTGATATATGGCCATCAAAGGCCCCAGTCCCATGGATACGGTAGGAAACCTCCAGAAATCAGGCATGGAGCGGGGGTGTGGGTAGGATGGTAAGCCTCCGTCCTTTCGCAGCTCTTGCCTGAAATTATGCAAATCTTTTTCTGTGAGCCTGCCTTCCAGAAATGCCCGGGCATAGATGCCGGGTGAGGCATGCCCCTGAAAATACACAATATCTGCCGGGTCCTCTTTGTCTCCCCCTTTAAAGAAGTGGTTAAAACCTACTTCGAGCAAGGTTGCCGAAGAGGCAAAGGTAGAAATATGCCCGCCGATACCTTCCGATTCCAGATTGGCTCGTACAACCATGGCCATGGCATTCCACCTGATAAGACTTTTGATGCGTCTTTCAATTTCGCGACTCCCGGGAAAGGGGACCTCTTTGCGGGGTGAAATACTATTGATGTAAGGTGTATTTCCCGGACAACGAAATACGATTCCCTCTTTATGGGCTTTATTCTGTAACAATGCAAGAATGTCGCGGACACGCTGTGGCTCTTCATGTTGTATCAAATACTCCAGCGATTCCAGCCATTCTTTGTTTTCTAATTCGTAATGCTCTTTTTTACTCATGGTATTATGTATACTTTAAAATAAGACATCAAAATATTCATTTATATAAAGGAAAACTCACGGAAAAGTTCACAGGATTCTTCAATATTGCAGGAATTATTGATTGGCAAGCTTTTATCCCACTAAGTTACAAAATATAATTGACTAAAGAACAATCTAATATGCCCAAAGCATAAGATTAGGGTTTAATCATTAACTTTGCACTTCAATAAAGACAATCAACAAACAACGCATTGGAATGGAAAAAATGAAAAGAATAGCAGTGCTGACTTCAGGAGGAGACGCACCGGGAATGAATGCAGCCATCAGGGCTGTCGTGAGAACCGGAATTGCGCACAAACTGGAAGTTTATGGAGTATGGAGAGGATACAGAGGCCTGATAAACAATGAATTTATAAAGTTAAAATCCACAGACGTAAGCAAAATCATACAAACCGGAGGTACTATCCTGGGTACCGCCCGCAGCCCGGAATTCAGGGAAAAAGAAGGCAGAGCAAAAGCTTTTGAACATCTGAAACAAAATAAGATTGATGGTCTGGTAGTCATTGGAGGTGATGGCTCCTTTGCCGGAGCAAGTCTGATATCCAGAGAGCACAACTTCCCGGTTATCGGAATTCCCGGCACTATTGACAATGACCTCTACGGCACCGATTATACCATTGGTTACGATACCGCGTTGAACAATGTAGTGGATGCAGTAGACAAAATCCGTGATACAGCCAGCTCGCACGACCGGGTTTTCTTTGTGGAAGTAATGGGGCGTGAAGCAGGTTTTATTGCCCTTAGAAGTGGCATAGCCTGTGGTGCGGAGGCCATCCTTATTCCTGAACTGGATGGCCAGGTTGACAGTCTGATGGATTTTCTTTCCAACCAGGGAAAGAAGAAAAAGTCGAGTATCATTATGGTGGCAGAAGGAAAAAAAGAGGGCAGTACTTTTGAAATTGCCAAACAGGTAGAGAGTAAATTTCCTGAACTGGATGTGCGCGTATCTATCCTGGGGCATGTGCAGCGCGGTGGCAGCCCCACTGCTTACGACAGGGTAACTGCCAGCAGGCTGGGGGTTTCTGCCGTTGATGCATTGCTCAATGATCAAAGAAGCATTATGGTAGGAATTTCAGACAATGATATTACCCATGTTCCGCTGAACAAAACCGTAAAACTGCACAAAACCGTAAATCCGGATTTACTGGAAATCATTGATTTGCTCATCTGAGCGCAACACCCCTTTCTATCCTAAGCTCCGGGTAATGAAAAGCCGGGAAATGGCGGGACAGATGCTGTGCAATCATGTCATTATTGATTAGCATTTTACAGAAATGGTTTTCAACAAAAAGTAAACTCCTGCAGAAGAATGAAATTTCTGCAGGAGTTTATATCTGTTAGGAAGATGTCCATTTTTTGAGAAATCTTACGCTTTTTTAAAGTGAAGCATTTAAAAATGTTGCAAATTCATTTCGGTTCATCCATAATGAATGATTACCCTTTCATTTTTTCAAAAGGAACATTCCTCAATCTGCCCAGGTTCTGCAACACAAATCCGTTGATTCGCCCCTTTTCATTGCGACTAAACTCTATGGCTCCAAGTTTATCAAGATAAAACATGTCACCATTCACGTGCGTCATTTCAGACGTTCCAAAGCCAATATACTTTTCAAAAGTTTCCGGTAAAAACAGGGTGAAGGTATCATCTTCATAGCGAATTTCGTAAAGGGCATCAAAACCTGCCGGCTGGTAGTTTCCTGCCAGTAAGTGAATTTCATCCAGGGGAAAGGGCACAGGTTCGCTTACTCTGCGTCCGGGATAATCGGCACCTCCCTGATGCCATATCATCTCATCCACATTTCCTTCATTAGAAATTACAAAAGTACATTGCGCATCAAAGGCTTTGAGGAAAAAATGATTTTCCTTTTCTGCAAAAAGCTGAAACTTTTCATCACCGGGCAGCAAAAGCCAGAAGGTATCTTTTTCCCACTGAAAGGCAAGCTCCATGCCGTCGGCCAGGCGGTAAGTGCCTTCAAAGTCTTTTACACTTTCAGCATCAAGGTCAATGGCAACACGAGGCTTCGCAGGCTGTTCCACCAGTTTATCTTCCAGCAGTATTTCGGCCATCTCGTTTACAATCGCCCGAAAATTCCGGTTTTCCTGATTGGTCAGCAAAATTATGATGGTTTGCTCAGAAGGGAAATACATCAACAGGCTGCGAAATCCCGGTACACCACCACTATGATCAGCCACAGGCAGACTTTTGTAAGTGCGGGCAAAAAAACCATGTGTATAGGAAATCGTATCGCCATTATCAAGCGTATGGTGCGGCGCCTTCAATTGTTCATAAAAAGCAGGGTTTCCCGCTGTTGGGCTCAAAAGATTTCCCGCCCATTGAATCATGTCGTCTATGCTTGCATACATATTTCCTCCGCCATAACTAAAATCACTGATACTGCTTACTGCCTGAAAATCGTTTTCTGACTTTTTGTATCCTGTGGCATATAAAGAACTATCAGAAGGAAAACCGGTAACAATCAATGAAGACTTCATTCCCAGGGGAGCAAATACCTGCTTTTGCATAAAATCAGCAAAATTGAGCCCTGACACATTTTCTACCACAGTGGCAAGAAGAGAGTACCCTCCGTTGGAATAAAGATACTCGCTGTTGGGTTTGAAATTCAGATTCGGGTAAGACCTCAGGAGTTCCATTTCCTGTTGCTGGGTCCATATTTCATCCAGGCTCAGGCCCGCAATAAGTCTCAGAACATCGGTGGAGGGCACACCGCTGGTATGATGCATCAACTGTCGCAGGGTCACTTCATGCTCATACATGGGCAGTTCCGGAATGTACTTACGGACGTTGTCATCCAGGTTGAGTTGCCCCTGTTCTTCCAGAAGCAGTATGGCAAATGCAGTAAATTGCTTGGCCACGGAAGCGATATCAAAGAGGGTGTGTTGATCAACATTCTGATTCCTCTCCAGATCCATCATCCCAAAGCACTTTTTCAGCACAACCCCCTCTCCGGAAATCACAGCAATGGCACCTCCGGGTTCATCAGTTCCATAGTGTGCCCGCAGCAATGAGTCAACTTTAGTATCCAACCTTTCATGGGGTGAAGACATGGCAGCAAACAGGGTTAAAAAAAAGCAGGCAAAAATCGTAAGGTAAATTTTTAATGTTTTCATCTATTTATAATTTTATTAATTTGGTTAGATGGAGCTCGCTAACAATACTCTGACTGCATGTTTTACCAATGCTGCGAATTATAATCATCCGCGTGTGTGTCAATAATTATTGTCATGGCTCGGTTCATGGCTGTTCATTTTTTTATGAAAAAATAATTTGCAGCAAAAATAGCTTTACCCTCCACACACAATGAAGAGAATATACCAAATGACCTCCTTACATTACGAATGAGCGAAAAACTATTCATTCTTCATTCATCCCTCCCGGGGGCCAATTCAGATAAAAAAACAGCAATTCATCAAAAATCAATCATTGCAAAGTGTTTTTTTGCATTACTTTGCAGCGTTCAGTTTTTTTACACCGTGAAATCCCATCCATGTTTAAAAAGAGAAAACTTGCGGAAATAATATCCCATATCATCATCTGGGCAGGCCTGTACCTGTTGGCGGTTGCTTACATTCGTACCATTGGTGTATTTAACAGAGCAGACAACACGCTTTTCCTCCCCATCACCATCGGAACCCTTTTCAATGCGGTTATTTTTTACAGTATCGCTTTCGGACTCATACCCCGCTATGTTCAAAAGGGAAAGACCTTGCAATTTTCACTGGAAGTTCTGGGCGTTTATACAGGCTTTACCTTGCTGGAAACAATCCTTGATTACCATTTTATGGTCTGGATTTATTCTGATGTCCGTGAAACATTCAGCTCGATGCTATTAACCAATTTCGTGGTTCATTTGCTATTTGTATCGGTGGCACTTGGGTATGGATTTACCCGAAACTGGCTCCTTTCAGAAAAAAAGAAACAGGAGCTGGAGCGCGAAAAACTGACCGCTGAGCTCAACTTTCTCAAAACACAGCTCAATCCTCATTTCCTGTTCAATGTGCTCAACATGGCTTATTCCAGCGCCAGCCGTAAGGGAGATGATCAGACCGCGGGAATTATTGAGAAATTATCTGTGCTCATGCGTTATATGCTCTATGAGAGCAATGTTGATAAAATTGAAGTGGAGCGCGAAATTGAATTCATAAGAAACTATATCAATCTTCAAAAAATGCGGTTTTCGAAAGATCTGCCCGTTACCGTGAATTTTTCCATACAAGGCAATTACAACGGGCAGCGGATTGCTCCACTGATTCTTGTTTCGTTTATTGAAAATGCCTTTAAACACGGGGTAAAACTTGAGAAGAAATCAGAAATAACCCTCAACATGAATTTCCACAACGGGGAGATGGAGTTTTATATCAGGAATGATGTTTTTAAAGATTTGCAGCCTGGCAATAAGAAAGCCTCAGGAATTGGCCTTAAAAACACCCAAAAGCGACTCTCAATCATTTATCCGCACCGTCACAAACTCAGCATGGAAAGTGCTGCGGATAAATTCACTGTAAAATTGTTATTAACCCTCGACTGAAAATCTTATGAAGTGTGTAGTGATAGATGATGAGCCCTTCGCCCTGGATCTGATAAAGGATTATATTCTGCGTACTCCTTTTCTGGAATTGACAGCGGAATTCAACAACCCCTTCAAGGCACTGGATTTTATCAACCGTGAAGAGGTTGAATTGCTATTCCTTGATATCAACATGCCCGAATTATCGGGGATTCAGCTCATCAAAACGCTCCACAATCCTCCGCTGGTAATATTTACCACCGCCTACAGTGAATTTGCCGTTGAGAGTTACAATTACAATGCGGTGGACTATCTGCTCAAACCCATTCCTTACGAGCGCTTTCTCAAAGCAGTTAATAAAGCATCAGCATTGAAGCCTGGTTCCCCTACCAGAGAAACTTCTGCAGAAATACCCGACAAGGATGATAAAACAGGAAACAGTTTTTTCATCAAAAGCGGACATCAGCAGGTAAAAATTTTTGTGGATGAAATCCTTTACATTGAGGCTGCGGGTAATTACATGAGCATTGTTACTTCCGGGAAAAAGATCATGTCGTTGCTCAGCATGAAAGAGGCAATGGATTTATTGCCGGAAGGACGTTTTGTAAGAATCCACAAATCTTTTGTGGTTGCCATCGACAAAATAGAAGTTATCGACCGTAATGAGGTAACCCTTGGCGGGAAGAAAGTCCCCATCGGTGTTACCTACCGGGAACACTTTACAAGCATTATAAAAAAGCGTTAAAACAGATGCTTTTCACCTGTTTATCAGCGACTTCCATGCTTTATTAAAGCCTTCTTTCAGATTTTCCCATTGATTGTCGGGTGATTCATTTAGTTCAGTTGCTTTGATTTTAGCTTCTTCAATTTTGCGTTCAAGGGCTTCCATCTCTTCCTGGTGCTTTTGTTTTTTATCCTCCGGTACACTGTCGGTACGAGACTCCAACTCCACAAGTTCCTTACCCCATTGATTAATGCTTTTTTCCATCCTGGTTTTCAGATCTTCTTTGCGCATAGTCATTAGGTTTCAAAATAATAAAAAGTGATTTACCCAATTAACATCTAAAAAGGATGATTGTTTGGAAAACCAGACAATACATTCCTTCTCAGAAAGAATATGGACTATTTAAACCATCCCCCACACTACTCTCAGCATGTGTATTACCTTTTTTTCTTTCCTTTTTTGAAGGGCTTTCCCTTAACCCGGGTTTGATTGGTCTCATTTTCCTGGAGCAATGATTTCCAGTTAAAATCGGCAGCATCCGAAAAATCGATGGTAGCCTGGTAATCCTCGTAGCTCACTTCCATCACAGATATGGGTTTGTCCAGGTAACCTTCAATTTCATCCAGGAGTTCTTTTTCCTGTTCGCTGCAAAAAGAGATGGCAATTCCTCTTTGCACCCCCCTGCCGGTCCGGCCCACACGGTGAACATAATTTTCAGTAACATCAGGCAGGTCGTAGTTGATTACAAATTCCACATTGGGAATATCTATTCCTCGAGCGCTCACATCGGTGGCAATGAGGACTTTGTTTTTTCCTTCCCGGAAGTTTTTCATCACCTGCGATCGTTCATCTTGTATCTTGTCTCCATGAATGGTCTGGGTAGCAATATTCACTCTTTCCATGGCTTTAGACACCCGTTCAGCTCTCACTTTGGTACGAACGAAAACCAGTATTTTACTCTCAGGGTTTTGCCGGATAAACCTTTCCAGAAAGAATCGTTTGTCATCCATCTCCACAAATGCCACGGCATGATCAATATTTTTGGAAACAGGGTCTTTGGGAGATATCTGAATCCGCACGGCATTGGTTACCAGCTCGTAGGCCAGCTTTTTTATGGCTTCGTTGATTGTAGCCGAAAAGAAAAGCGTTTGCCTTCTTTTGGGAAGCCGTTTGATCAACTGGCGCATATCATTGATAAAGCCCAGCTCAAGCATATGATCGGCCTCATCCAGGATAAGTATCTCTACCCTGTTGAGGGACAAATAGCCCTGGCTTACCAAATCGAACATTCGCCCGGGTGTTGCTACAAGCACCTGGATTCCTTTCTGCAGTTTCTTTATCTGTGGATCCTGTTCTACTCCCCCAAACAAACCCATCACTTTCAATCCGGTGCCTTTCATCAGTTGTTCGAATACCCCTGAAATCTGTATTGCCAACTCGTGGGTGGGCACCATCACCAGGCATCGAATACCATACTCTTCTCCAATAACTTTGCGGGTGGAAAGGATTTGAATGACAGGAATACCAAAGGCTGCGGTTTTTCCGGTTCCTGTTTGTGCTATGGCCAGCACATCCTCTCCACGCAATATGGGGGGAATGGATTTAAACTGTATATCTGTGGGTCTGCGGAATCCCTGCTGTTCCAGATTCTGTTTTAATGCGGGAATAAAATTGTAATCCTGAAATTTCATCAATAGGGGCTTATGATATGGGTATAAATTTTTTATTCAATTCACTCAATATGCTTTAACATTACCCAAATTGCCCATAGCATGGGTTTAGGGTTCTGATTCATGTATTCTGTACTTTCAACTCTCTTGCGAGAGGATGGTAATCAACACCTCTCTTCTGTCTCTGGGTCCGTCAAACTCACAAAGAAAAATATTCTGCCAGGTAGACAAAGCCATTTTTCCTTTCAATACAGGAATGGTTTCCTGAGGCCCCACAATGCCTGCTTTCAGATGCGAATCACCATTTCCATCCTGAGAGTCGTGCTTCCACACTCCTTTGGGAATCAATTTTCGGAGAAGATTAACCACATCGGTCTGTACGGAGTCATCCCAGTTTTCCTGTATCATGATACCCGCGGTAGCACCTCTGACGTAAACATTGACCAGACCGGTAGTTACGGATGCTGAGGCCACCACTTCTTCCACCTGCCGGGTGATGTCATAAAGCCCTTCACGGGCATGAGTTGTAACAAAAACAGACTGTTGCATGCTGCGGACAAAATTACGGAATAATTTTGTTATGCGGAGAGTCTTTGGAAAGCACCTTAAACATGAGATAAACAGAAACCAGGAGAAATGAAGGACATTCGGGAACAGCGCAAGTACTTTATATGGTGGATTGCTATGGGACTAAAGTCCCGCCTGAAGTTTCATGATTTTGGTTCATCAGTAAAAACTGAGGGCAATGGACAAGTATAGTGCAATGAATAAATAACAAGGGGATAATAAACTGGAAGTATTCATTCTCATTAGTTGAAAAAACTGAAGCCTCTGTTTTTTCGAGATTCCAGATCCATGAGTTAAAAATGTCGGCAATCAACATGCAGACTCTTGTCCATTGCCGTTGGCTTTAGCCAACGGATGAGAGTGCCCCAAAAAATAAAGGGGCTTTAGCCCCAATGTAATCATGACATTAAATGATTCTTCAAAGAGATTGGGGCTAAAGCCCCCTTGATCTTTTGAGCATATTAGATCCGTCAGTTAAAACTGACGGCAATAGATAAGATTCCAGGCATATCAATAAGCAGAAGGAATAGTTGGATTGCGAATAATCGTATGGGTGTTTCTTCCTACTCAAATAAAAGTATAAGTAAAAACAATCCGTCATCGCACTAAAAATATTTGCTCCAATTCTTTATCTTCGTTGTGTCAATTCAAATACTAAAAGAAAAAACAATAGAAACCCATGACGATAAGAGAAAAAATCAGCGCATTGCGCTCCCTGATGCAGGAAAAAGGTTTTGCTGCCTACATTATCCCTCCCACTGATCCCCACCAAAGCGAATATATTTCGGACCACTGGAAAACCCGTGAATGGCTTTCCGGATTTACCGGTTCTGCCGGCACCGTAGTTGTAACACAACAGTTTGCCGGTTTGTGGACGGACTCACGCTATTTTATCCAGGCAGAAAAAGAACTGGAAGGCACCCCTATTGAACTGGTAAAATTAAAAATTCCCCATACACCCGAATATATTGACTGGTTGGGAGAGCACTTGCAGGAAGGAGAAACCGTTGGCATTAACGGGAAGGTTTTTTCCCAATCCCTGGTCAATCAGATTAAAAGCAAACTATCCCCCCTGGGAATCAAATTTAATTGCGTCTTTGATTTACCGGATCAGATCTGGAAAGACCGTCCGGCATTAAGCTCCGGAGAGGTAATGGAGCATGACCTCAAATATGCAGGAAAATCGAGAACAGAGAAAATAGCCATGGTGCGGGAAGAAATGAAAGACAATGCTATTGATTATCATTTATTGACTTCCCTTGATGATATTGCCTGGCTATTTAATTTAAGAGGAACAGATGTGGAATACAATCCGGTATTCATCAGTTATGCTGTAATATCGCAAAACAGTGCGGTGCTGTTTCTTGATGAGAAGAAGCTGAATGCTTCTCTCAAAGCAAAACTGGAAGATGAAGGCATTGAATTACAGCCCTACACGGCAATATCGCAATACCTGGGGGACCTTCCCAAAGACAGCTTGTTGTCTTACAATTCAGGCAAAACCTCGCATCACCTATGGCTCAGCATTCCTCCCCACTGCCAAAAAACAGATAAAATCAGCATCCCGGCGGTTTTAAAAACCTGTAAGAATGAAAATGAGATAAAAAACATCCGCAACGCTCTGATAAAAGACGGAGTAGCACTGGTGAAATTCTTTCGCTGGCTGGAACAAAATATTGACAAAGGCGAGATTACAGAAATCACACTGGATGAGCAACTCACCCACTTCAGGCAACAACAGCCTGGCTTTATGGGCAACAGCTTTGGTACGATTGCAGGTTACAAGGATCACGGAGCTATTATTCATTACAGTGCCACTGAAGAGACAGCCTACACACTCAAGCCTGAGGGAATGCTTTTGCTGGATTCAGGCGGGCAATATGTAGACGGGACAACGGATATCACACGAACCATCTGCCTGGGCAAACCCACCGATGAGCAAATCATGGATTACACTCTGGTTTTAAAAGGGCTTATCAAACTTTCCATGGCTTACTTTCCCGAAGGAACCAAAGGGTTCCACCTTGATGCACTGGCACGGTTTCCCTTGTGGCAACACGGAAAAAACTACGGACACGGCACAGGCCATGGCGTAGGGTATTTCCTCAACGTGCACGAAGGTCCCCAGGGAATAACGCCGAATCCCATGGTAAACTATCCCTTGAAAGAAGGAATGTTGCAAAGCAATGAACCTGGCTTTTATCCTGAAGGGAAATATGGCATCCGGCTGGAAAACCTGATTGTGGTCATCCCTCACATTGAAACACAATATGGAAAGTTCCTTCAATTCGAAACCCTTACTTTGTTTCCCCTGGAAATGAATCTAATTGACACAGAAATGTTAACACCTGAAGAACAAGGTTGGCTCAACAGGTATCACAGAAAAGTTTTCCAAAACCTCTCCCCCCATCTCAATACGGAAGAAAATCAATGGTTGCTCAAAAAAACCAGGGAAGTAAAATAAAAAACATCTGGGTCAGTTATCTCCACTGGCCTGGTGTTTGACTGAATATTCTACATTTTAGGTGCATGTATCGAAAATAATAAAACAACTTGTAATCCAGTTTTTTATCATATTCAATATCAGAATCATAATCCAGGTAGTTTACAGGTCGGCAGTCGGAGACAGATGAAGCAGCTCCTAGAGAATTCCACTCCCTGGCAAGGGTGGTGTTCCACCTTCTCAGATACTGATGATCGTAGAAAGAAATGGGACGTGCCTGTTGCGTAAACCAGCGATTAAATTCACTGTCAAAAATCACGAGGTCGTATTCCAGGCTGTCTTCAACCTGAACTCCGTCTTCCTTTGCTTCGACAGATGAATCATCGGGTGAGTGCTGTTGTAGGGTACAGCCCCATATCAAAATAAAACCGATGGTTAAAACCAAAAAGATGTGCGTTTTCATAGGAGCCTCCTTTCTTCAATAATTACAGAAGAATAACAATTCAAACAAAATTTTTGTTGCTTTGAATATCAGAGATTAATCTCTTCATCGGTAAAAAGAATGTGAACTATCAATCCACACGTTTGTTACTTTTAGGTTTATAGTCTTATCATCAGAAAAAGGGTTTAGAAAAAAATACTAATTTGGTATTTCCAACAATAAAGACAAGAACAATATGACAGCTAAGAATCTGAATAATGAAAGCAATCCCCTTTGGTATAAGGACGCCATCATTTATCAAATACATGTCAGGGCCTTTTACGACAGCAATGGAGACGGAATAGGGGATTTCAGGGGACTGATTCAGAAACTGGATTATATTCAAAGCCTGGGAGTAAATACGCTATGGCTCTTACCCTTTTACCCTTCTCCCTTGAGAGACGGGGGTTATGACATTGCTGATTTCACTAACGTCCACCCTGATTACGGAACACTGGCAGATTTTAAAAAATTTGTACGGGAAGCACATGCACGGGGATTGCGTATCATTACCGAACTGGTGCTCAATCATACATCCACCGACCACAAGTGGTTTCAACGGGCACGTAAAGCCAGGCCCGGCACCACCTACCGCGACTTTTATGTGTGGAACGATAATTCAGAAAAATATAAAGACGCCCGAATTATTTTCCAGGATTTTGAAGTATCCAACTGGACCTATGATCATGTGGCCAAAGCCTATTACTGGCACAGATTTTACTCCCACCAACCCGACCTCAACTTTGAAAATCCCCGCGTGCAGAGTGAAGTTTTCAAGATTCTGAATTTCTGGTTCGACATTGGAGTGGACGGCTTCCGGCTCGATGCGGTTCCTTACCTTTACGAGCGGGAAGGTACCAACTGTGAAAACCTGCCTGAAACCCATGATTTTCTCAAGAAACTTCGCAAATATGTGGACGATAACTACGATAATCGTCTATTGCTGGCAGAAGCCAATCAGTGGCCTAACGATTCAAGAGCTTACTTTGGCACGGGGAATGAATGTCACATGGCGTTTCACTTTCCCCTGATGCCAAGACTTTATATGGCTTTGCGCATGGAAGACCGATTTCCCGTAGTGGACATCCTTGAGCAAACTCCTGAGATTCCTGACAATTGCCAATGGGCCATTTTCCTTCGAAACCATGATGAGCTCACCCTGGAAATGGTATCTGATGAGGAGAGAGATTATATGTACAAATCTTTTGCCAAGGAGCCACGCAAAAGAGTTAATGTGGGGATACGCAGAAGATTATTCCCCCTTCTGGGAGGAGACACCCGAACCATCGAATTGCTTAACTTTTTGCTTTTCTCTATGCCCGGCACCCCCATTGTTTATTACGGAGATGAAATTGGCATGGGAGACAACTACTACCTGGGCGATCGCGACGGGGTACGTACACCAATGCAATGGTCTCCTGACAAGAATGCAGGATTTTCGCAAGCAGACCCGCAAAAGCTTTATCTGCCGGTAATCATCGACCACAACTATCATTATACCACGGTCAATGTAGAAAACCTGGAGCGAAATCCTTCTTCTTTCTTGTGGTGGAAACGCCGTGTCATTGCCAAACGGAAAAAGTTCAAGGCCTTTGGCCGGGGAAGCATTCGTTTTGTAAACACCAATAACCCCAAGGTACTGGCCTTTGTACGTGAATACGAAGACGAAACCATCCTTGTCATAGTAAACCTTTCACGGTACTCGCAGTATGTGGAACTAGATCTGCACGAATATGCCGGGGCTGTACCCGTGGAGGTGTTCAGTCGAAATGAGTTTCCTGTTGTCTCCGAAACCCCGTGGTCTTTTTCCATGCAGTTTAAAAATTACTTTTGGTTTGAACTGCAAAAAACTGACAAAGCCACCGAGGCAAAACCCACAAGCGTTGAATTGCTTGCCCTTGACAGTAAGCAATGGGCTGGCATGAACTCCAGTTTGCAGTACAAAATAAAACTGTTGCTCAAGGAGTTTATCCTCAACAGCAAATGGTTCCGGGGAAATGTAAAGAAACTCAGGGATATAGAAGTCATAGATATTTTCCCCCTGATGGGGCATAAACGGCTCTCTCAATTATTCCTGGTTCGCATGGATTTGATTGAAGATGAGAAGGATACTTTCTTTATGCCTATATCTATTGCCATCAACAACCGTATGAACGACATCAAAAACCGGCATCCTGAAGCCATTATCTCTTCTATTAGCTGGGAAGGAGAAGAAGCCATCTTATATGACGGAGTACAGGATGAAGATCTGGTATATGAGCTTTTCAACATCATCCGAAAGCGAAACAAAATCAAGGGGCAATTTGGAGAAATTGAAGGCTCTTCCGGCAGCAGGCTGCGAAAACTTAATCCTGCAGAATTACCTCTCAAACCTCAGGTGGTAGCCTTCAAACCTTCCAACACCTCCATCATTCTAAGTGACAAATATTTCTTCAAAATTTACAGAAGCCCGCAGGAGGGAGAAAACCCGGATGTGGAAATCATGAAAAACATAACCCACAATTCCACCTTTGAGCACATCCCTTCTTACGTGGGAAGATTAGACTACAAAAGGGCCGGGGTTGAAGATACATCCCTGGGAATGCTCTCTGATTTAATTCCCAATGTAGGAAGTGCGTGGGAAATGACAGAAACAGCCATTGAAGCCTTTTTCGACAAATTGTTGAGTGAAAAACCACAGGGCAGCAAACCCCAGGCAATATCAGATACTGAACTGGAAGATATGGCTGATCCCTTCTTCGTGGAGATGATTCAGGTGCTGGGGCAGCGCACAGCCAGTATGCACAAAGTTATGGCAGAAATGGATCAGGTCAAAGGATTTGAACCCGAACCTTTCTCTTTGCTATATCAGAAATCACTTTACCAGGCTTTGCGCACTTTCGTTAAAAGAAACTTTTCATGGCTCAACAATTACAAAGCGGATGCAGATGAAAGCACCCGAAGTCAACTGGAGATTATCCTCTCCTCACAAGATCAGTTTTTCTCGTATATCCAGAAAGTACTGGAAGAAGAAAAAATCGATGCATGGAAAACCAGGATTCATGGAAACTATAAATTAGACAAACTATTATTTACCGGTAAAGATTTTATCATAACCGACTTTGAAGGAGAAGTGGAACATTCACTCAGCATCAGAAAGCTCAAACACTGCCCCTTAAAGGATGTTGCCTCTATGTTGGGTTCTTTGTATTATGCCATTCACAAAAGCTATTTTTACAGGAAAGAATTTGTTCCGGTAAATGATAATTTCCTGCGTCCCATCATGGAAAGATGGCATCAGATGATTTCAGATGCATTTTTGAAAGGATACAGAGAAGAAGCCAAAGATTACGGGTTCATACCTCAATGTTCCAATAAAACCAAAGAATTGCTCAATATTTTTGTGTTTGAAAAAGCCATTCAGGAAATGAGAAAGTTGGCAGACAAACAACCTTCGCATGTTATTGTACCCATTAAAATTTTACTAAAACTGAAAGAAAACCTGAAATAGCAAAAGAAGCTATTTCAGGTATAGGTCTACCTGAACCGCAACATGATGTGATCCTGGCTCCTTTTGATATTAGCAAAAGGGGTCAATGTTTCTTTCATTCATCATACACCCTGAGTGAACCATTTGCCTAATCCGGATTTAAAAAGAAAAAGAAAAAAAAACACATATGCCAATTTCCCGAAACATGGCGGGTCAGGCATCTAACCATTTATTCAGACAAACTTTTTTCTGATGGAAACAATTGAAAGCTGGCCCGGGAAACCCTATCCCCTGGGCTCTCACTACGATAAAGACGGAGTAAATTTTGCTCTTTTCTCAGAAAATGCTACCGGGGTAGAACTATGTCTTTTTAACGAAGAGGGAAAACAAACCCACAAAATCCCGGTAACAGATCGAACGCATAACCAGTGGCATATTTATATTCCCGGGTTACAAGCCGGACAACTTTACGGGTATCGTGTACATGGCCCTTATAATCCTGTGGAAGGGCACAGATTCAACCCCAACAAACTCCTTATCGATCCCTATGCCAAAGCGTTGAATGGGATTGAAAAATGGGATGATTCTCTTTTTGGCTATCAGATGAAACACGAAGAAAAAGATCTTTCTTTTAGTGAATCAGACAGCGCTCCCTTTGTTCCCAAAAGTGTGGTAATTGATGATCATTTCGATTGGCACGGAGATACTCAACTTAAAATCCCACTCAACAAAACCATCATTTATGAGACCCACGTAAAAGGTTTTACCCAAAAGTTCCCCGGCCTCCCCGAAGAGATCAAAGGCACGTATGCCGCCATGCGCCATCCTGATGTAATCAATTATCTGAAATCCCTTGGCGTGAATGCGGTGGAGCTTATGCCCGTGCATCACTTTATTCATGACCGGCATCTGGTCGAACAGGGGCTCTCCAATTACTGGGGTTACAACAGCATCAACTTTTTTGCTCCTCACCCCCAATATTCAGCTGCTGAGTTTGGCGTTGAACAAATCTATGAATTCAAAAACATGGTAAAGTCACTGCACGAAGCAGGCATTGAGGTAATCCTGGATGTGGTTTACAATCATACGGGTGAAGGTAATGAGATGGGGCCTACCTTGTGTTTCAGGGGAATTGACAATGCAGCTTATTACCGCCTGACCGACCAGGACAGACGATATTACATGGATTATACCGGCACCGGCAACACCCTGAATACAGTACATCCCACCATTTTGCGACTCATCATGGACAGCCTGCGCTACTGGGTTACCGAAATGCACGTAGATGGTTTCCGGTTTGATCTAGCATCGGCCCTTGCGCGTGAATTCAGCGATGTGGACAAATGGGGCTCTTTCTTTGATGTTTTACACCAGGACCCCGTTCTCTCTAATGTTAAACTCATCGCCGAACCCTGGGATATTGGAGAAAACGGCTACCAGGTAGGCAATTTCCCTCAAGGCTGGCTCGAATGGAACGGCCATTACCGGGATGTGATGCGTGATTTCTGGCGGGGAGAAAACCGCAAGCTGGGCAAATTTGCCTGGCGCTTTACCGGTAGCTCCGACCTGTATTACGACGATTGGAGACGCCCGGTGGCCAGTGTTAATTTTATCACTGCCCACGATGGTTTCACCCTGAATGATTTGGTTTCCTACAATGAGAAACACAACCTGGCCAATGGCGAGAATAATCAGGATGGGGAAAGCCACAACCGATCATGGAACTGTGGAGAGGAAGGACCCACCCGGGATCCCCAAATCATGCAATTGCGCAAAAAACAGGTGCATAATTTTCTCAGCACCCTGATGCTTTCGCAAGGAATACCTATGCTGGTGGCGGGTGACGAAATGGGAAAAACCCAGAAAGGCAACAACAATGCCTATTGCCAGGACAATGAATTATCATGGCTCAACTGGGAGCATGCGGATCAGGAACTTATAAAATTTACATCCCAGCTCATTCGGCTTAGGCTCGAACATCATGTATTTTCCCGCATTCAGTGGTTTAAGTATAAACCGCTCAATTGTTCCGGTGTAAAAGACATTGAATGGTTTCTACCCAATGGCGATATCATGACCATCACCGACTGGGAAAGCGTTACCGCCAAGTCGGTGGGAGTCTACCTTTCAGGAGATGGTATACCCGGCAAAACCTTTGACGGGAAGAAACTCAAAGATGATAACTTTTACCTGATTTTCAATGCCCATCACGAAAACAAGGAGTTTCTGCTTCCCAATGAAGACTGGGGCGGCCCCTGGTCGCTTATCATGGACACCCGAAAAGGAAAGTTTTTTTATGACAACCAGCAGGTGTTTCGCGCCGGAGACACCGTTTTTGCGGAAGGACGCTCTATCGTATTGCTTATCAACAAAAGAGAGAGATAATCTCATCCTCTGCCCGCATCGCATTTTATGCACAACCCCTTTATGGTTGATCCAAAACTTGTTTTTGCCGTATAAAATTACATATCACATTTTCTTACAAGTGGATTATGAACATTTACCAGCGCCAGACAGGTATTAACTTTTACCCCAACCCTGAGATAAATATATGGGCCCCACATGCCCGTAAACTGGCCATTGAAATTGAGGGGAAAGAAACTGTCAGTTTAAGCAAAAAAGAAAGAGGTTTCTGGCATGGCCGGCCTGACAATCTGAAACCCGGGGATCGCTATAAGTTGTGCATCAATGAAAAAGAATCTTTCCCGGACCCAGCATCCCTTTCTCAACCCGATGGGGTACATGGAGCTTCGGAATGCATTGATTTGAATGAAATAAAAAGCATAGATAATACCCATTGGCAGACACCCGCCCTGAAAGACCTGATCATTTATGAGCTTCATACCGGTACTTTCACCCCCCGGGGAACATTTGCCGGTATTGCAGAAAAAATCGACTACCTGAAAGTTTTGGGGGTAAATGCCCTCAAGATACTACCTGTTGCGGCTTTTCCCGGAGAACGGAACTGGGGGTACGATGGTGTTTTCCCTTATGCGGTGCAGCCATCTTATGGCGGGCCCATGGAGTTTGCAAAACTGGTGAAAGCATGCCATGAAAAAGAAATAGCTGTAATTCTGGATGTGGTTTACAACCACCTGGGTCCTGAGGGCAATTACCTGGGGGCATTCGGCCCGGTTTTTACAGGTAAATACACCACACCATGGGGCAAAGCCATCAATTATGATGACGCCTGGTGCGATGGTGTGCGGCAATTTTTTCTTGAAAACGCACTGATGTGGCTGCGCGATTTTCATGTGGACGGGCTGCGCCTGGATGCCGTGCATGCCATTAAGGATTTCAGTCCGAAACATTTTCTGCGCGAGTTATCAGAGAAAGTCGCGGAACTCAACCAGCAAACAGGAAAAAACCACTTCCTGATTGCTGAGTGTGATTTGAATGACACCCGCTATATCAACCCCTTGAAAAAAGAGGGATATGGAATGGATGCCCAATGGTGCGATGAGTGGCACCATTCGCTTCATGCATTGCTCACGGGAGAAAAAAACGGGTACTATTCTGATTTTGGAACGACAAAAGAACTGGTAAAATCCTACAATAATGCATACGTTTTTACCGGAGAGTACTCGCCCCACCGGAAAAAAATTTTTGGCACCCCCACCCATGGTCAGCCCGGAGACCGATTTGTAATTTTTACACAAAATCATGACCAGACAGGCAACCGGCTGAAGGGCGACCGACTCTCAACACTCATTGATTTTGAACCGCTAAAACTGGCAGCCGGAGCCATGCTCATGAGTCCTTTCGTCCCTATGCTTTTCATGGGGGAAGAGTATGCCGAGAAGAACCCTTTTCTTTACTTCGTCAGTCATGGAGATGAGCAACTTGTGAATGCCGTCAGGAAAGGACGGAAACGGGAATTCCGCGATTTTATCAAAAAAGCCGATCCGCCTGACCCGGCAGCACCAGGCACTTATAACAAGTCAAAACTCCGGTGGAATTTTGATGAGGACCCTCAGAAGAAACAAATGCTTGCCTTTTACCAGAAGCTTATTGCCATCCGTAAGGAGCATGCCCTGTTGCGTCCCGGTAACAGGTCAAATATATCAGCCTACCTGAGCCAAAATTCAAAAGCTGTTATCCTGGAACATGAAAATAACCGGGAACGCTTCATTACCGTGATGAATTTTTCAAATGACACCATCACCTTGCATGAAGATGAAAATGGTTATGAAATCCCTGCTCTGCTGGCATATTCAGCTCACCAGAGCTGGGGAGGAACCATCAAAGACAATAAATCGCCCTGGGAAGAAACAATATCGGGCCACACCATAACATTGCAACCATGGTCAATTGCCATTTCTATTCAGAAACTGCCGTATCATTAAAAGCCTCAATGCGATGTACAACCCCATAACGACTTACCGTATCCAGTTTCACAAAGATTTTACCCTCAGGGATCTGGAAAAACAAATCGAATACCTCTCTTTGCTTGGAGTTCAGGCTATTTATGCATCACCTATTCTGGCAGCCATTCCCGGGAGTGGCCATGGATATGATGTGATTGACCCCTTGCGATTCAATCCTGAAGTTACCGATGAAGAAACGTTCAGAAAAATCCGCAACAAATTGCGCAAGAAGAATATGGGCTGGATTCAGGACATTGTACCCAATCACATGGCCTATCACCCCGGCAATGTCTTATTGATGGATGTGCTGGAAAAAGGAAGCCACTCAAAATACTCCCGTTTTTTTGACTTTGAGCCGGGAGTACCCGATAAGGATAACAAACTCATGGCCCCATTCCTGGGTGATCTGCCCGGGGAAGCACTGAAAAACGGAGAAATTAAAACAGGCTTGAGGAAAGGTTCTTTCACCCTTGAATATTTTGACAATATTTTCCCCGTAAATCATGCAACTGTTCGGGCAATAATGGCCGGCGAGATAGCTTCTGCCCCAGCCTCATTGAAAGAGATCTGGGATAGCTATCTCGATGCTGATCCGTCAAGGGCGTGTCTCAACAACACATGGGAAACGGGAAAAGAGAAAATACAGCAGGCCTGCACCCACCAGAAAGAAAGCAAAGAATTTATGGATCAACTCATTGAAAAACTCAACTCCAGCGAGGATTCCATCCGTGAGATAATGGATGGGCAGTTTTATGAGTTGTGTCATTGGCAGGAAACCGAGAAGCGCATCAACTTCCGCCGGTTCTTTACCGTGAACGGGCTCATTTGCCTGCGCATGGAAGATCCCGGGGTTTTTGAAATCTACCATCAATTTATCCGGAAACATATTGCAGAGGGAAACTTTAACGGGTTGCGCATCGATCATATCGATGGATTGAACGATCCCAACCAGTACCTAGCCCAATTGCGTGAACTTTGTGGGAATGATACATGGATAGTCGCCGAAAAAATCCTGGAAAATGATGAGCAGCTGCCCTCTTTCTGGCCTGTTCAGGGAAGCACAGGATATGATTTCCTGGCTCTGGTCAACAACCTGCTTACCAGTGTAAAGCATTATGACAAACTAAAAGCACTGTACAGGAAAGTTACCAATATCAAGGCCTCACCTGCAGAACTTATTTACCAGAACAAGAAGATGATTCTTTCCACCCGTATGCATGGAGAATGGGACAACATCTTTCAGTACTTCAACCGACTGAGATTTATCGATTATGAGAAAGAGAATATCAGCCGCGAGGAGATCAAAGAAGCACTGGGCGAGTTCATGCTTGCCTGCCCTGTTTACCGGCTTTATCCCAGGGTATTTCCATTGAAAAACCAAAACCGGAGGGTTGTGGAAGAGATTTTTGAAACGGCCCGGAAACGAATTCCCGCTTTAATACCTGCGCTGGAAACATTAGCATCCATCCTTCTTTCGCAGCGCCATGATGACACAGACTTCAATAAAAAGCTGCAACAATTCTTTACCCGGCTCATGCAATTCACCGGTCCGCTTATGGCCAAAGGAGTGGAGGATACTTCGATGTATCAGTACAACTGCTTTATTGCCCACAATGAAGTGGGTGACGCCATCAATGCTTCCGGTATCACCATCCAGGATTTTCATGCTGCCATGAGAGAACGACAGCAAAAGTGGCCTTACACCCTGAACACAACCTCCACCCATGACACCAAGCGTGGAGAAGATGTAAGGGCACGGCTCAACGTGGTAAGCGAACTTTCCGGCGAATGGGAAGAGAAAGTCCATGAATGGATGCACATGAACCAGAAACTCAAAGTCCGGCTCGACAGTGGCCTGCTGGAGCCTTCGCTGAGTATAGAATATTTTATCTACCAGACACTGCTGGGCACTTTTCCTTTCGAGGGACAAACTGACGAGACCTACCTGCAACGCATCGACGAATATCTTGTAAAAGCTTTGCGTGAAGGAAAACGAAAAGTAAGCTGGAGGGATCCGGATGAAACTTACGAAGAAACGGTATGTCAGTTTGCCCGCAAAATGCTCGATCCACAGCACACCTTCCTTGCAGCGTTTGTTCCCTTCATGCAAAAGGTAGCATGGCGGGGCATTGCCAACTCCCTCTCCCAGCTTACCCTGAAAACCACTTGCCCGGGGATTCCCGATATCTACCAGGGCACCGAGCTGTGGGATTTTACCCTTGTGGATCCTGATAACCGTCAATTGGTAGACTACGAGCTGCGGTGGGCTCAACTGAAAGAGATGAAAAACCATCAACAACCCGACGCAGAAGCACTGCTGAAAGTTCTGCTGGAAAATGCTACCGATGGAAGAATCAAACTCTGGTACACCGCATGCCTGCTCCATGCCCGCAGGCAAAATCCGGATCTCTTTGTAAAAGGAGAATACATTGCCCTTACCGTGTCAGGAAAAAGAAAAGCACACCTGCTGGCTTTTGCCCGAAAGCATGAGGATCAGTGGGTTTTGGTTGTCGTTCCGTTGATTACCGCAACCCTGTCTGACCAAACCGGCGCAGCCTGCCTTCTGGATACAGACTGGGGAGATACTTGTATACAGCTCCCGCCAGAGGCACCACATAATTGGACCAATACTATCACTTCAAAAACGGTCAAGGGTAAAGATATCCTGATGGCTGCACAGGTGTTGACAGGAGTTGCCCCTCTTGTACTGTTAAGTCAAGGGGAGCAACAGATTTCTCATGCTTTGCATTCGAAATGACAGACTCATCCCGGCAGCAGCAAAGCAAAATCTCAATTACGGGCGCTCATTGGAAAGCTTTTCCATTTCTTCATTGAAAATACTTTCGAACTTCATTTTGTCATAATCCAGGCGCAACCTTTCATCTCTGCCAATACGATTCGAAATATTGTTCAAAAGTTCATCTTTCGCTACTTCCACAGCCACATAAACATTGTATCGCCCCTCATCCTCAAAAGTTCTGCTGCAAACCGTGGCCACATTGTTAAGAGATTGATTTACTACCGAACGGGTAAGATCTTCAAATTTTTCATTGTATTCATTCACATCCCCCACGGTAATATCCTGGGAATAGCGATCCGTAACTGACTTAATGGTTCTGTTGACACTGGCGGCCAGTGCTGCATTGGCATCGAGATTGGCACGACGGCGTGTGGAAGCGAGATTGACTCCTTCAGCCATGCCTGTCCCCCGGAAATGGTTCATATCGGAATGATACTCCTCATCACTGCATGGCAAAATCAATTCGGTGCCCAGGGCATTGTCTTCGACAACTTCTTTTTTGCTCCCGCATTGGGTAAACACAAAAACTCCTGCCAGCAGAGTAGCAAAAAACAACATTTTTTTAGCGTTTGGCTTTTTCATAAGACTGGAAATTTAATTTGGAATAAAACGTTAATCAGATTTAGGATGCCGGAAGCAATAATCCTGCCGGATTGCGTTCGCTTTCGTGCGCCAAAAGTATCAAATAATTGTATAAGCCCGTTAAAAATTTTAAAACCAATACCGCAAAACCCATATTCATCAGGGGTTTGCTCTCACCACAGATGGCAAAGAACTGAAGAAAACCGAAGGTTAAACCCGCGTTGGATTCTTTCTTCCCGGTAAGCTTTTATTTGTTAATTTTGCCCCTTATCATCAGTGGCAATCATGCCCTATCAAAACACTTTCTTGTATCAATCTTAAAGATAAAACCACATGACCATACAACTTTCTGACAGAATCAACCAGCTGGGAGAATCAGAAACACTGGCTATGTCGCGTATCAGCCGCGAACTGAAAGCCAAGGGAAACAATGTAATCAATTTAAGTGTAGGAGAACCCGACTTTTTTACACCCGATAAAATCAAAGAGGCCGCCAAAAAAGCCATCGACGATAATTTTTCTTTTTATCCCCCGGTCAACGGCTACCTGGAACTCAGAGAAGCCATCTGCCAGAAACTGGAAAGAGACAACCATCTGCATTACACCCCCGATCAGATTGTTGCCAGCACCGGTGCCAAGCACTCCATCATGAATGCAATCCTGTGCCTGGTAAACCCGGGAGACGAAGTTATCATACCCACCCCCTATTGGGTAAGCTATTCGCATATGGTGACTTATGCCCAGGGAAAGCATGTTTATATTGAAGCCGGCATTGAAAATGACTTCAAAATCACCCCTCAACAATTAGAAAACGCCATTACGCCCGCCACAAAACTCTTCATGTTCTCCAGCCCCTGCAATCCCAGTGGTTCGGTATACAGCAAAGAAGAACTCCGGGAGCTGGCCGCAGTTTTTGAGCGCCACCCGCATGTATTCATAATTTCAGACGAAATATATGAACTCATCAATTTCGACAAGAATCATGAGAGCATCGCGCAGTTCCCATCCATCAAAGACCGGGTAATACTTATCAATGGAGTATCCAAAGGATTTGCCATGACCGGATGGAGGCTAGGTTATATGGCAGCCCACCCGCAGATTGCAGCAGCTGCCAATAAGCTGCAGGGACAATTCACCTCCGCTACCAGCTCCATTGCACAAAAAGCAGCACAGGCTGCCATGGAAACACCACCCGAAGCCACCTGGCACATGCTGGACAAATTCAGGGAGAGACGCGATTTGATGCTGGATCTTTTGAAAGATATTCCGGGGTTTAAAACCAATATACCAAAGGGTGCCTTCTATTTGTTTCCCGATATAAGCAGCTATTTCGGCAAGTCAGACGGCCAAACCACCATCCGCAATGCCAATGACCTGAGCAAGTATATTCTCAACAAGGTGTATGTAGCTCTTGTTCCGGGGGACGCTTTTGGTTCTCCCCATTGCATCAGGCTCTCCTATGCCACATCCAACGAATTGCTCATTGAAGCGGTTGAACGAATCAAAACAGCTCTCGCAGAACTCAGATAAAACCGCTTCATGACCCAGCAAGAAAAAATCACCCGTCTTTTTGAGGCGTTCAATCAGCAAAAAATTCTCATCATAGGAGATGTTATGATCGACGCCTATCTTTGGGGAAATGTAGACAGAATTTCGCCCGAAGCTCCCGTGCCCATTGTCTCTCTAAAAAAAAGGGAAAACAGACTGGGAGGAGCCGCCAATGTAGCGCTGAATATTCAGAGCATGGGAGCTGTGCCAGTATTATGCTCTGTGACAGGCAACGATGAAAAAAGCCGCACTTTCCATGAGTTGATGCGACAGCAAGGCCTGGAAACCGCAGGTCTTATCAGCAGCGACCAACGCATTACCACGACCAAGTTCAGGATTATCGGTAACAATGCACAGATGCTCAGGGTAGATGAAGAAACAGAAAAGCAGCTGGAGCCCGTCGAAACCCAACTCCTTTTTGAGCGGATCGCCATGCTGGTTGCAGAACATACCATAGGTGCCATAATTTTTGAAGATTACGACAAGGGGGTGATCAATGCTGAGCTCATTGACCAGGTGGTAAAACTGGCCAAAGAAAAAAGCATCCCCGTGGTGGTGGATCCCAAGAAGAAGAATTTTATGAATTACCGGGGTGTCACCCTGTTCAAACCCAATCTGAAGGAATTGCGGGAGGGTTTGAAACTGGATGATGAACTTACTGAGATCGACAATATTATGGATGCCGTAAAAAGGCTGCAGGAGTTGATGGATGTAGACATTGCCCTTGCCACGCTCTCCGAGAAAGGGGTTTGCTACAGCAGCAAAGAAGATGATGGCAGTTATAAAACCGGATTGGTACCCGCCCATGTGCGCGATATTGCGGATGTATCAGGGGCAGGCGATACGGTAATCAGCATCATTGCCCTATGCATGGCCACCGGCACTTCACCCGACGACATGGCACGGCTGTCGAACCTGGCAGGCGGCCTGGTTTGTGAATATGTAGGTGTAGTACCCATCCAAAAAGAACGACTTTTGCAGGAAGCCCTGAAAACTTTTCAGTAACTCTGTTGTTTAGGAAAACATGGGATTATTGCATCCTCCGGGCTTTTACAGGGAAGTAAAAACCTACCCATGGGTTTGCAAACCCTCAGGCCTGCAACAAAAGGCGGGCAGGAAATCCAACATTTTCGAAAGATGTCTTTGAATGAACATACAGAGAAAACTTTTTGATTTACGGGAAAATTATACGCGCGGTGGGCTCACCCTTTCAGAGGCATTGCCAGATCCTCTGTCTCAGTTTCATGTATGGTTCACACAGGCCCTGGCTGCCCAATTGCCCGAACCCAATGCCATGACTTTATCCACGGCCAATGCGCAGGGAAGAGTGAGTGCCAGGGTGGTGTTGCTGAAAGAAACCGACGAGAAAGGATTTGTATTTTACACCAACTACCACAGCCGAAAAGCCACCGAGCTAAAGAGCAACCCCAAAGCGGCACTCTCTTTTTTGTGGCTTGAGCTGGAACGTCAGGTTAGGATAGAAGGAGTTGTGGAGAAAGTCTCTGCTGAGGAGTCAGACCAGTATTTTAACAGCCGCCCCCGGGAAAGCCGGTTAGGTGCCTGGGCATCTGATCAGAGTGAGGAAATTGAATCCAGAGAGCAGCTCTTCAACCGATATAAGCAACTGGAAGAAAGCTACAAAAACAAGCATATCCCCAGGCCACCACATTGGGGAGGCTACAGACTTTCGCCTGACAGGATGGAGTTCTGGCAGGGGCGCCCCGGCAGGCTGCACGACCGGATAGCATATACCCGATCAGCCGAATCCGGATTATGGGAGAAAAAAAGACTCGCCCCTTAAAATTCCAGCAGCAAAGTTCACTCCTACAACGATGATTAAACAATAAAAAACCTCAAAACAATCTACCCTGAAAATGGCCAAAAAAGAAGAAGTTCGCGGGATGTTCAACAAGATAGCCCATCGCTATGATTACCTCAACCACTTCCTTTCGCTGGGAATCGACAAGCTATGGAGGAAGAAACTGCGTCGCAGGCTGGGACAACGCAACCCGCAGACCATTCTGGATGTAGCCACCGGAACCGCTGATCTGGCCATTGAACTGGCCAGGCTCAAGCCCCAAAAAATTATTGGTGTAGATATCGCGGAAACCATGCTGGAAATGGGAGACAAGAAAATTGTCCGCAAAAACCTCCAGGACATCATTACCCTGCAACAAGCCGATTCAGAAAACCTTCCCTTTGCGGATAACAGCTTCGATGCTGCCACCATTTCCTATGGTGTAAGAAATTTTGAAACACCCCTGAAGGGATTGAAAGAAATACACCGCGTGCTCAAACCGGGCGGGGTATTGTTAATTCTTGAATTTGGCATACCCCGGACTTTCCCCGTAAAACAGGCCTACAGTTTCTACTTCAATTTTATCCTGCCTTTCTGGGGCAGGGTATTCAGCGGAAGCTACGAATCGTACAAATACCTGCCCGAATCGGTAAAAACCTTTCCTTATGGCAAAGCTTTTACCGACCTGCTTGATCAGGCGGGTTTTACCCAAACCCGTGCCAATCCAATCAGCCAGGGCATCACCTATTTGTATGAAGCAACCAAATAACATCCGTTCAACCTGCCAGGTCTGAAACAACCCTGGAAGGATGATCCATTCAAAAAGGAAAAAGAACATCTAAAAAAATCCTATTTTTGCGACAATATAAATCCAGACCAAACGTTTTCAGATACAGAAATTTGTCCCTTTAATCTGCATTTTTTTACCAATATATCCAATCCGGTGATTCCAAAAAACAGAACATATCTCCTTTTGCTGTTGGTCATTATGACATTTGCAGCCACAAGCCAGGTACAGGCCCAGCGAAATGAAGCCTTTAAGTTTGAAAACCGTCCGCATCACGACCAGAAGCCTTACCATTTTGGCTTTTCTTTGGGATTCAACAAGATGGACTTTTCCCTTAAACCCATTCCCAACCTTCACAAGGTGGAGATGAGCCCCGAAGACTTTATCGTCACCGCCGAGTTTGACACGCTGCATTCTGTACGCACACGTGCTGAAAACGGATTTAACATTGGCATTGTATCCAACCTGAGATTGTCCGACCATTTTGATTTGAGGTTTATTCCCACCCTCACCTTTGGCGATCGCAACATTATTTACAAAGGGATAAAGGACGAAAAATCCATTACCCGCACCCAACCCCTTGAGAGTACTTTTATTGATTTTCCGCTGCATATAAAATACAAGTCGGTACGCATGCTCAACACAAGAGCGTATGTAATCGGAGGGCTTAAATACAGCCACGACCTGGCATCAACAGAGGATAAAGAAGACTTTGATGAGGAAATTCTGGCCCGAATCGGGAAAAACGATTATTTCTACGAACTGGGAGTTGGGTTTGATTATTACTTCTACTACTTCAAGTTTTCTACCGAGATCAAGGCCTCTTTTGGATTTTCCGATATGCTCACCAGAGAAAACAGCATGTTCACCAACTCTATCGAACGGCTTAACTCCAAGATCATCATGATTTCATTTTTGTTTGAATAAACCTGTTCAGACTACCTTAACAGACTTCCCCCACCATTTGAATTTCATTGCCTGTTCTGCCAAAGCAATCAGGACGAGATGGATGCCGGAATACAGGCCATTTCAGTATTTTGAGGAGGCTTGTTCGAAAAGGCGTTTTAAAGGGATAAGCTCATTGGGAGCATAAGAACGGCCGGGACGAGACTCTATAAATTGGAGGTTGAGCATATACAATCTGCTGTTGTATCGGTCCTGCGGAAAAGTATTTTCCTGGGTAAACTCCCCGTAACTGAAACCGGTAAAATTCAATTCGCAGGCTGAGAGCTCCCAGTTTTCCCCGCCCATAAACAACAGTGGCAGCCCCTGCGTGCGGCAAATCATGGGACGCGCTTCATATATTGCACATTGATGATTGACCAGAAACGGGCAACCATCTTCTGATGACGGTTCCATTCCCTTTTTTACATCTTCTCCTGCCTGCTCTTTGATGGCATGATACTCAACGGGCAACACACTGAAATCCATACAGCACTTATCGCAACCGGCTTTGCAGTTGAGATGGGGGGCATGCAGGGCATATAAGCGGGCACAGTGTTCATCCAGCTCACGACGCAGCGCATGGTATTCTTTGAGGATATCGTTAACAGCCATGCTGCAAAGTTACAGATTATTGAGAAAAGTGAGCCACAGAGAAATGAAGGCATCAAAATGGGTTTCCATGGGATTGTGTCCTGCACCTTCAATGACTTCCAACTGCAACCCGGGAATACTTTCCGCGATTTCCCGTCGTGAATCAAGACTTACCCACGTGTCATTTTCTCCCCATACTGCCAGTGCCGGGACGGAGAAGTTTTCCACATCCAGGCTTACCAGCTCCTTGCTGAAACGGGCATTGTTGAGAATGGCCCTTGCCGTACCCGGAATTGTCAAGGGTTTAAGATAGGCCTGCACCTGTTTATCGGAAGGAGATTCCCCGTAGGCGGACGCCAAAGACGAACGGATCCTGCTTTCGGTAAGAAACCAGCTTTCGGCCAGATGGCCTGCAAAAGGGATAAGCCCGGGAATACGAAGCCATACAGGAGATGTCTCCCTCCTGCCCTGTTCCGTTTTTGCAAACAACGTGGGTGCCACGAAGCACACACTGACAAAACGTTCCGGCTTCATCAATGCCATGGCCTGTACAATGCCTCCACCCATGGAATGGCCGGCAATATGCCAGGGGATGCCGGGAAAACGATTGTCAAGGAATGTATTCAACAGTGCTGCGCGTGCCGTTACCGACTGGTTCTGGCGAGGGTTGCGATCGCTGTATCCAAAAGGAGGCACATCTGCCGCAACAACCCGGTATCCCAGCCGGCTCAGACTGTCGGCCACCTCTTCCCACGAAAAGGTGGATCCGCTGAAACCATGCACCAGCAAAACATATCCCTTGTCAGCTTCGGCAGCAGGCTCCCACAAACGGTAGTGCAGCTCCAGGTTGTTCACTGTAGCGAAGTGGCTGTTGGGAAAAGGTTCGGAAGCCGCTGCATCCAGCGAAGAGAAAAAAAAGAGGACCCCACAACAACCTGTTGTGAAAAATTGCCTTATCCGGCTGATAAGTTTTTTTTTCATAACAACAATCCTGAAAAACGACAAAACACTTCCTGGCTGCATCATTCGCGCCCCATTTTCTCTTTGATATGGTCTACATCCCGCTTAAGGTCCATCACCATGCGGGTAAGGTTTTGCTGGGAGCCGCTGTCGCCGGGAATTTCTTCGGAAATAAAATTACGGAAGCGCCACACCTCACGCACATCGCCCACATTTACATCATAAGGGCCGTAAAGGGTATTGAGCGAATACAGGCGCAGCACTCCCCTTTCCTCTATCTGTTTTTCCACAATCTTGAATACCACCCCATCATTAAGGGTAAGGATGATATAAGGCTTTCCGCTGATGATATCGCCCCAGTCCTGCACAAACTCGCCGGTAATCCAGGCTCCCTCGGGGATGGGCAGCATGCTGTCGCCACTCACCTGGAAACTGCGGTATTTTTTGTTGCCCGACAGGAAGGGCAGCTGAAAGCGTGGCAACTCTTTGATGTATTCGGGATCGGCAAAGCCAGTGGTGTAACCCGCCTTGGCCTTTTCTGTCACCAGTTCGATATTCTCGGTATTGCGGGCGTCGACGGTAGTGGCCAGCACACGGATATTGCTGCCCCGAACATACACATCGCTGCCCCGCTCCAACTGCGAGAGCTGGTATTCGGAGAGTTTGCCCAGATCTACCCGCAGCAGCGTATCGGCTGCCACGCCAAAATAATCGGACAAGGCCAGCAGGTTTTCCACACTGGGCATTACCCCGCTGTTTTCGTACCCGCTCAGGGTAGGACGCTTGATATGGGTGGAAAAAGCCACATCGTCCTGGGTGCGCTTACGCCGCTTGCGCAGCAGTTTCAGGTTGGTTGCAAAATAAAGTTCCATAACGATCAGGATGAAAAGGGGTTGTACTTTTTAACAAAATCCTCTTACAAAGGTAGTGATTTTTGATTATATTGCAAACGTTATTTTTGATTGTATCACGAACAATTGTGAGTGGAAGCTGGAAGTTTGAAGCTGGAAGCTGGAAGGTGAAAGCTCAAAGCTCAAAGGTGAAAGGGTTGGAAGGCAGAGGCTGAGGGCAAGGGCGAGGTTGAGGGCGCAGCCCGAAGTCCCGCGACCGGAGGGATGCGGGATGAAAGCTCAAAGGTGAAAGGGTTGAAAGTTCGAAGGTGGAAGGCGGAAGCTCGAAGCTGGAAGCATTCGGTTGTTAAGTGAAAAGTAAATTGAGCCTGAAGGGCTCGAATAATCATAGCCGACAGCTATGGGTTTCGGGATGCCGCACAAAACGGCGCTGCGAAATAACTTTGGCTTGAAAAAAAAATCCCGGTGTCAGCGCAGGAAAATCAGACGGGAGTCCGAAGACGGAAGAAGCTGGAAGGTAAGAGGGTTGGAAGCCCGAAGGTGAATTCATCATTTATCATTTCTCAGTATTTACTCATGGAAACCATAAACAGACATATCGCCCATCTGGATCTCGATACATTTTTCGTGTCGGTAGAGCGACTGCTCAACAGCGGCCTGCAGGGTAAGCCGATCATCATAGGCGGCACGTCGGGGCGTGGGGTGGTGGCCAGCTGCAGCTATGAGACACGCCTTTTCGGGGTGCGCTCGGCCATGCCCATGAAGATGGCCTTGCAGCTTTGTCCCGATGCGGTGGTGATACGGGGTGACATGGAATCGTATACCCGGTATTCCAACCTGGTGACGGAAGTGATTGCCGATAAAGCTCCTTTGTACGAGAAGGCATCCATTGATGAGCATTACATTGATATCACGGGAATGGATCGCTTTTTTGGCAGCCTGCAGTGGACTCACGAACTGCGCCAAACCATCATCAAAGAAACAGGCTTGCCCATCAGCTTCGGACTTTCGGCCAACAAAACCGTGGCCAAGGTGGCTACCGGTGAAGCCAAGCCCAACGGCGAACTGTACGTAGAGCGCCAGGATATCCTCCCTTTCCTGGCGCCGTTGTCCATCCGCAAAATTCCCATGGTAGGCGAAAAAACTTACGTTAACCTGCGCAACCTGGGCATCGACAAAGTGGCCCTGCTGCAACAGATGCCCATGGAAATGCTGGAACGGCTGATGGGAAAAAACGGCATTGAGATTTGGCGACGGGCCCGCGGCATCGATAACACGCCCGTTTACAGCCAGTGGGAACGCAAATCCATCAGCACCGAGCACACCTTTGAGCAGGACACCATCGACATTGGCCGTATCAACAACCTGCTCGTCTCTATGGTGGAAGGACTGTGCTACGACTTGCGGCGCAAGAACAAGCTCACGGCCTGCATCACAGTTAAAATCCGCTATTCCAATTTCGACACCCACACCCTGCAAAAGCGCATCCCTTACACCGCTTTCGACCATGTGCTGATACAAACGGCCAAAGAACTCTTTCACAAGCTCTACACCCGCCGCATGCTCATCCGCCTGGTGGGCGTAAGGCTGAGCCACCTGGTGAGCGGTTCGCAACAACTGCAACTTTTTGAAGATACCCCGGAAATGGTCAACCTCTACCAGGCCATGGACCGGATACGCCACCGTTTTGGCAGGTACGCGGTAAAAAGGGCGGTGGGATAATCCAACGCAACGTCATACACCCGACTTATTGCGATTCTCCGTCATCCATCATTGCCAGGGCATTCCTGTACACAGGATCCATGAACTGCTCATAGGGGCTGCGGGGAAATTTTTGACGAAAGTTGCGGATAATGTTCACAAAATCATCGGGCTGACCAACGATTTGGTCCGACCTAAAGCAAACAAAAGTAGCCATGAAAAACTCCAGCAAATCATCCTCGAAAATATCTTCGGCCAGCTGCATCTGGTAGCTGTAATATCTGTTCTCTTTCCGGCGGGCTCCACTCTCTTTCATGAACTCATCCAGCTCCATTCGGGTATAGACAGCAAACCAGAAATAGTTGTTTAGAAACTCATGGGCAAAATTGAGCTGGATAATTCTGGGGTTGTCAACCGGGAAAGAGGTGACAGCATTTTGCCACATCAGGAAAGCGTCGTCATCAAAAATGCTGTCCTGATAAAGATATTGGGTAAAAAGACCCGAACTTGTGATGGATTGCGCTAAAGCATAATACAACTTGCGGTCGGTTTTTATCAGTCCGGCAACTTGCGGATTTACCTCAAAGTGGCCCAAAACACTATCGATCAGGGTCTGCTCATCCCTGTATCTTGTTTGTATAGAATCTATTGCTTCCTGGTTTTTGGGCACCTTATCCAGCCAGGAGCAGTAGGCAGGGTTGATGCGGTCCAGATCATTGTACATGGCAAAGACTTCCCGGTTATAGTCATGAAATTCGGTATAATACTCCTCATTGTCATTTTGACTTATTACCAGAGAATACGCTTTCCCGGGTTCGGCAATAATGGAAGGCTCATTACCCAGCAGGATTTTTATAAATGCCGGCTTCTTCACATGGGTTTCGATCTGAAAACACCCCGATGTATCAGGCTGGACACTGCTGACAAAGCGCCACTGGAAGACAGTTTCGTTCACGGGTACAGTATAGTAAATTTCGGAAGGAATATCCCCGATAACACGTCCTGTAATCACCACCCGGGAATCATCCTGACGGCATCCCAACAGGGTGATAAAGGATAAAATAATTACGAGATTTTTCATAGGTGTTGATTTTACTGATTTCACTTCTGAAGGGTATTGCCGACACATAAAACTTCCTGCAGATTTTATGGTGAGCATAACAATTAAACAGCACTTATCCCCAACTGATGCGCGTACATCTCCTGAATCTTTTTTGCTTCCTTCAACTCTTTTGCTTTTCCCACAGGCATAATCACTTTCCCCTGAGAAGTATACAGAACCACCCTGTAGTCCTTATCAGCAATATCAATCGACTGATTGCTCCTGCTGTAGGTGCGCCATACTTCATTGGATTTTTTTACCCCCATTTTCATACCCGGCTCAACAAACACCCATTGCCCCAGCGGAAAAATTCCAAACAGATTGGTAATATATTTTACCCTCTTCTTATCAGTATCTATCCATGTGCCTGTGAAGGAAAAACCAACAAATGTTCCCAGTAAAACCAAAACAACAGCGGAGGCGTAAAACCAGATCATTGCCAGCCCTACCAGCAATAAGAAGATGCCTGCCGAAGCCCCGGCCGGTCCAAACATCTTATCTAACTTGTTTTTGGTTATCAT
>CAZBGI010000014.1:0-70869 GCA_964491395.1 uncultured Bacteroidales bacterium
TGAAAAAATTAGAACAGATATGGCAGGAGTTGAATTAGATTAATAACTATCACCACCATCGGTGGTATAAAATATCCGGCAGTCAGTGGGGCAGCAGGTAATCAAATCGTAATACTTGCAACCTGACGGGATATGCCTCGAAATGCCAAACATATCATATACATAACCATTGCCAGCAATTATATACACAAGTCGTCATGCGAATTATCCCCTTCCTGGTCTGTGCACTTTTTTTATTGTCTTCTTGTGCAACAATATTGCATCGTAAACAATATGATGCATATGTGCATTCAAATGAAGGAAACTCAAAAATAATCTACAATGACACCATTTATGATTTGCCGGATACTATTTCACTCAAACGCTCAAAAAACAATTTGAACATAACCCTTTTAGGAGACAGTATAACCCGAGATTACACAATAAAGCCAACACTTACAGATGCATTTCTAATTTATAATCTTATATGGAATTATGCCGCACCCGTAGCTTACATAATTGATTTACAAACACCCAAGAGATTTTATTACGGTCATCAATTATTCTTTGATACAAATGATACTTCTTCGGTTATAATTCCAGAGTACCGAAAGAGTTTTGAAGATTATTTTTATACGCCGCACCCTACAAAAAGAAATCAGTTTAACTTATTTATTTCGTTTCCGCACATAAATAGTTTTCATCTGAAGCCACAGGGTGAAGAACCTAAAATAAATACAGGTTTTTGGGGAATATCTTTAGGTTTAGAATATTTTTACAGAGCCAACAAATACTTTACTATCAATGTCAACAGTGTTTCTGATTTCTATGTTCCTATTCCCGCATCTCCAAATATTGAAGGGCCTTATGAAGCTATGAACTCGGCTTATATTAGTGTTTCGGATAATTTTAAATTCAACAGATTTACTTTTGGATATGGCTTGTGTACTGCCTACAATCTTTGGGCGGTGAGGGACGGTACCTATATGGATATAGGTCGAAAACGTTTCAAAAAAAATATCTCAAAAAGTCACTATAGCTTAGGGGTAGTTGTTAATGGTTATCACAGAATTATCGAAGATTTGTATTTTGGTATAATATATCGACCAACTTTGTTAAATTTACAGTATCCGGATAGATTAAGGTATGAATATTTGGTTAGCATCAGCCTTGGATGGAAATTCAGATTAAACGAATAACTGTGGCAACATGCTAAACCTGACAGACAACAAGAACCTACCGCCATCTTATAGTATTAATTGAATTTAATCACATATAAAAGCATGAAAGTATAAAATATCAGAACTATTTTCCATGCATCCATTCTTTTCAACTCGTGTCAATCTCAAAGGCGGATTTATCTTTAAAACTTGAAAAGGGAAAAGAGTACAAACAAGTCAGGGATTCAAAGTCGACTGTTATTCAAGAAGTTAACTCCAACCCAATGTGCCTGAGAGCACTTTCCTGGTTGTTTCGCACCCGCAAGCCGGCCCTGTTATGCTGCAAGCCGGCGATTATGGGTTTCGTTGAGCTGGAAAAAAAGCTTAAAACCCCAACGTTGAATGACTTTTTGAATCCCTCAGACGGTGAATAAATGTATCTTTGCACAAAAGTAATCCCTTAAACAACAAGAATTTCAATATATGAGCGACGACAAAAAAATTATATTTTCCATGGTGGGAGTGAGCAAGGTTTTCCCACCTTCCAAACAGGTACTGAAAGACATTTACCTCTCCTTTTATTACGGAGCCAAGATTGGCATTATTGGTTTGAATGGCTCGGGTAAATCCACTTTGATGCGTATCATTGCCGGAGAGGAAAAATCCTACCAGGGAGAGGTGGTTTTTTCTCCCGGATACTCGGTGGGATACCTGGAGCAGGAGCCTCACCTGGATCCTGCCAGGACGGTAAAAGAAATTGTAGAAGAGGGTGTGCAGACCGTGGTGGATGTCATGAAGGAATATGAGGAGGTGAACCTGAAGTTCGCCGAGCCCATGAGCGATGATGAGATGAACAAACTCATTGAGCGCCAGGGAGAATTGTCCGATTTGATAGAACAATACAATGGCTGGGATTTGGACTCGCGGCTCGAACGTGCCATGGATGCATTGCGCTGTCCGGCACCCGACGAGAAGGTGGAGCACCTGAGCGGAGGGGAACGACGCAGGGTGGCATTATGCCGGTTATTATTGCAGGAGCCCGATATTTTGCTGCTCGATGAGCCTACCAACCACCTGGATGCTGAGTCGATTGACTGGCTTGAGGTGCACCTGAAACAGTACAAAGGCACGGTCATTGCCATTACCCACGACCGTTATTTCCTCGATAATGTGGCAGGCTGGATCCTGGAACTGGACAGGGGAGAGGGCATTCCCTGGAAAGGGAATTACAGCAGCTGGCTCGACCAGAAATCCAAACGCCTGGCCCAGGAAGAAAAATCGGAAAGCAAACGGCGCAAAACCCTGGAACGCGAGCTGGAATGGGTGCGCATGAATCCCAAGGGGCGGCAAGCCAAGGCCAAAGCCAGGTTGGGAGCTTATGACAAGCTACTCAACGAAGATGTAAAACAAAAGGAAGAGCGGTTGGAGATATTCATTCCCAATGGTCCCAGGTTGGGATCCAAAGTGGTGGAAGCGGATTCTATTTCCAAAGCTTTTGGCGATAAGATTCTTTTCGAAAACTTCTCTTTTGCCTTGCCTCCGGCGGGCATTGTGGGAATTATTGGTCCTAACGGGGCCGGAAAAACCACGTTGTTTCGTATGATCATGGGACAGGAACAGCCAGACCATGGAACCTTTTCCATAGGTGAGACGGTAAAACTGGGCTACGTGGATCAGGCCCATGCCGATATTGACCCGGAGAAGTCGGTATGGGAAGTCATCTCGGAAGGCCATGAACTCATCGATCTGAGCGGTCGCCAAATCAACAGCCGTGCCTATGTATCGCGTTTCAATTTTAGTGGAGCCGATCAGGGCAAAAAATGCGGCGTTTTATCAGGAGGTGAGCGCAACCGCCTGCACCTGGCACTCACGCTCAAAAGTGAAGCCAACGTGCTGCTGCTCGATGAGCCCACCAACGATATTGACGTAAACACCCTCAGAGCGCTTGAAGAAGGTTTGGAGCATTTTGCCGGCTGCGCCGTAATTATTACCCACGACCGGTGGTTTCTCGACAGGATTGCTACCCATATCATCGCTTTTGAAGGAAATTCGGAGGTGGTGTTCTTTGAAGGTTCTTATAGCGAATATGAAGAGAACCGCAAGAAAAGACATGGAGATACAGGACCCAAACGAATCAAATACAAAAAACTCATTGCCTGACTTTTATGATTACGCTGGATGATCATGCCACGCTGCGCAACAAAATAAGGGCTTCTCACAAAAGAAGCCTGGATTTTGGAGTCGAAAGAGAACGGGTGCAACCCCGGATTGTGCTTCGTGGCCATGATTTAAAGAAAACGCTCGAACGAAACCAAAGACTGCTGAAAGTGGCCGGTCCGTTTGTGCAGCTGCTCAATGAATTTGTAGCTGATAGCGGATTCATTGTGCTGCTTACCGATGGACAGGGTTGTATTGTTGAAATGACTGGAGCCCCCAAAGTCCTGGAAGAAACCCGGCCGTATGGATTGGTCAAAGGTGCCTACATGAGTGAAGAGAGCATCGGCTCCAATGCCATCAGTATTGCCCTGGATGAAAATATCCCGCTGCAGGTTACCGGCCATGAGCATTATATAAAAGCTTTCCATAGCTGGAGTTGCTCCGCTGCACCCATCCATAACGAGATGAAAAATATCATCGGCTGCATCAATATCAGCGGAAACCTGGATAAGGTCTATCCTCATATCCTGGGATTGGTGGTAGCTTCTGCCAAAGCCATAGAGTCACAGCTGAAAAGTTCCTTCTCTGAGATGCGGCAGAAAGAGGCGTATCATTTTGTTTCCCAGATTCTCAACACCCTGGAATTTGGGGTGTTGGCCACCGATGTCAAGGGCAAGGTGCGCAGGGCCAATAATCTCGCTTCCGCTCTGCTGAAAACTCCTGTAGACCGCATTGAAAACAATTTGTTGGAAGATTTTATTTCTGCATGGCCGGGATTTTTGTCCAAGGTGAAGCAGAAGGAGATCATTATGGATGAAGAGGTGCATGTAAGCCGGTTTGGAGCACGCGACAGCTTCAACATGAACGTGTATCCCCTCACCGATGGCGACGGTACTATCAGCGGCACTGTGGTTACCCTGCGCGATATGAAGCGTGTTTACAAAATGGTGAATAAATACACCGGCATGCAAGCCCGCTATAATTTTGAAGATCTTATTGGTGAAAGCGATGAGATGAAAAGAATCATTGAGTATTGTAAAAATATCTCCGACAGTCCCAGTACGGTCCTTATCCAGGGAGAAAGCGGTACGGGAAAGGAAGTGCTTGCCCAGTCCATTCATAATTTCAGTTCACGAAAGGATGGAGGTTTTGTAGCACTCAATTGTGGTGCCATACCCGAATCTCTTATTGAAAGTGAACTTTTCGGCTATTCTGAAGGGGCTTTCACCAGTGCTAAAAAAGGAGGCAAGCCCGGTAAATTTGAGCTGGCCAACGGAGGTACACTTTTTCTGGATGAAATTGGCGAGATGCCCCTGGATATGCAGGTGAAACTTCTCAGGGCGTTGCAGGAAAGAAATATTACAAGGGTAGGGGGCGACAAGGCCATACCGGTTGATGTAAGAATTATTGCTGCTACCAACCGAAACTTACTGGACCAGGTAAAGGAAGGAAAATTCAGGCAAGACCTTTATTACAGACTCAGTGTAATTCCTGTGTATATTCCCCCCCTGAAAAACAGGAGAGAGGATATTCCCATGCTCATCAGCTTCTTCCTCAATCTGAAGTCTGTCAAACTTCGCAAGCAACTGCCCGATATGGATAACAAGCTTTTTAAAAAGCTGGTGTACTATGAGTGGCCCGGGAATGTAAGAGAGCTTGAAAATTTTATTGAAAAGTACGTGAACCTGGAGGGGAAACTGGAATGGGCGGATCAGATCATGAACGCCGATATGTTTCACCACCATAAACAGGAGAAGATTCCGGCATCTGCTGCAGAAAGCGACTTGCAAATGTCAGGTGTGCAGGAGGAGCCAGGCAGTGAAGTCATTACATTGAGTGAAATGGAAAAAAAGGCCATAGCCCGGGCCCTGAAAGTGTATAATCGCAATATGACCCGCGTAGCATCCGCCCTGGGAATCAGCAGGAATGCACTGTATCAGAAAATCAAGAAGTTTGGCATTGAAGTTTAGAAGATAATAATACTGAGCCTGAGGATTTCAAACACTTTTAGTGAGTGTAATAATTGCTTTCCTTGTTTTTGTGATAGATGAAGGTTTTTTTGCGGTATACAGGTCCCAGGTAGGTGTTGATAAGACCCAGACCGAATAAAATAATGCAGGCCATCAGAAGATGACTTCCGGTATTGGCATCCCAGTACCAATCCCTTACTATGTTGATGTAATAATTATTGTAGAGAAAATGAATAATGGGAAATTCAATTCTCATGATAACCGAAGTGACAATGTCCACCAGCAAAATTACAACCATTGAGGCGATAATGAGGCTACCGGAAATGACAATGGCTATGGTTTTGATCATCGCTATCACCGTATCCTGAACCGAAATATTGTCCAGCATATCATACATTCCTATCCTCCCGCTGGCAAAGAGTGTCAGCGCTATTATTGAGGTTGACACAATAATAAAAACATCCCAATTCTTCATAGTATTCCTGGTTTAATGGTCCAGACAAAGCTCCAGGATTTGCTGCAACTTTGTCAACTCGATGCTTCAACTTAATGAATTAAATCTGCCTTTTTTCTACATTATTCTAAGGTTTATACGACTATTTTATCAAAAGGTTTTCATTTTTTACCTTTATGCGGGTTCGGGTCAAAGGAAAAAAAACATCGTGGAACTAACATGGCACTCAGTTTTTCTTATTGAATGATGAGTGCCTGTAATCTTATCAATTTCTTTTGAAGGAAATCTGAAATATTGTATTTTTATGCCCGGTTTAAATCCTTATCATCATGAAAATGGGAAACAGACAACCCCACGAACAAGTCAAAAAAGCTAAATCCAACCCCTACGCAGGATCGGGCTGGATTTACCAGGGTATTATTTTTGCCATACTTCTGTTTGTCATAATGTATATCTTGTACCCATGGATAACCGGAGACGATATTACAGCGAAAAGCCTCCTGGTGGGAGCGTTCTCTTCCATGATAGGGGGCCTGGTATATGGTGCGATCATGAAGTGGTTGTATAAATCAAAAATGATTAAAGACAAGTGAGGATGAGCCGCCTTGTTTTGGAGATAGCCCGGTAAATGCTCTGTTTCAGGCTCTCGGATGCGACTCAATGCACCATGAATCCTCCTTGCAATCATTTTCATTTCTTACTTACACTCAATAGTAGACATATTATGAAATCAGTAATATTTTTTGTTTCCCTGTTGTTGATGATAGTTTTAAGTTGTAACTCTGACAAGATGAAGCAGTCTGATAAAAATGATACTTTGACATATCTTGCCTTGGGAGATTCCTATACCATCGGGGAGGGAGTCTCTGAGAAAGCAAGTTATCCCGTTTTGTTGCAGGATAGCCTGACAGCTTCGGGTATTGATTCTCTGGATGTGCAGATTGTTGCCCGAACCGGGTGGACCACGGATGAACTCCGGGAAGCTTTGGATAGTGCTCAGCTCCGCCCTCCCTACGATCTGGTAACCTTGCTTATTGGAGTTAATAACCAGTACCGGGGTCGCACACCTGAAAGTTACCGTCCTGAATTTGTGAATCTCCTGCAAAGAGCGGTTGAGTATGCAGGTGGAAACAGCGAAAAGGTGATAGTGCTTTCGATTCCCGACTGGGGGGTAACCCCATTTGCCCGGGGAAGAGACCGTGAGCAGATTTCCCTGGAGATTGATGCCTATAATGCCATCAACCGCGAAGAGTCGGAGAAGGCCGGCGTAGCATGGGTGGATGTAACTCCTGTATCACGCGAAGCAACAGCGAACCCGGAATTGCTGGCCTCCGATGGTTTGCACCCTTCCGGTTTGATGTACCGGCTTTGGGTGAATGAAGTATTTCCGGTGGCCATGGAAAAACTCGAACGGAAAAAATCTGGATAAGAAATGGTTGTCGGGCCCGGCAAAGTATCTAACCCTCTAACCCTTCTCTCATTTAATCTGAAAAATGGATCTCTATACAAAAGAATACGCTGTTGAACAGGATGCAAAGGATCTCCTGCAGCACTTCAGAACCCGATTTATCAACCCTACGGCTGAATTGATTTATCTTGACGGGAATTCACTGGGAATGCTCCCGGCTGATACTGCCGGACATATGAACCAGGTGATAACAGACGAATGGGGCACGGGACTGATTCGAAGCTGGAACACCGGTTGGTACGAACGTTCGCAGCAGCTGGCTGCTCAGCTGGCCCCCCTTGTCGGGGCACAACCCGGCGAAGTAATGATTGCCGACAGCACCTCGGTTAATCTCTTCAAACTGGCATACGCTGCTTTGCAGCACCAGCAGGGACGCTATGGAATTGTAAGTGATCAACTCAACTTTCCTTCTGATATTTATGTATTGCAGGGACTGGTGGAATTATTGGGCAACCGGCATCGCTTAACACTGGCACAAGCTGAGGATGGCATGAGCGTGACAATGGATGAGCTGGATAAACATCTTTCCGGAGATACTGCATTGCTCACCCTTTCTCACGTGGTTTTTAAGAGTGCTTTTATGTATGATATGAAAGCGGTGACTGCCAGGGCCCACGAAAAAGGTGCAATGGTGCTTTGGGATTTGAGCCATGCTGCGGGTGCTGTTCCTGTACATCTTAATGAAAGCCATGCAGACCTTGCCATCGGGTGCACCTACAAGTACCTCAATGGGGGTCCGGGAGCCCCGGCATTTTTATATGTCCGGAAGGATTTGCAGGAAAAGCTCAAATCTCCCATTCAAGGATGGTTCGGACAGGAGAATCCTTTTGATTTTAACCTGAAGTACCGGCCCGCTGCAGGAATAAACCGGTTTCTGGCCGGCACACCTCCAATGCTGTCCGTTTCGGCTCTTGAACCCGCGCTGAAGCTAATGAATGACGCAGGCATTCAGAACCTGAGGAAGAAAAGTGTTTTACAAACAAACTATCTTATATCTCTGGTGGAAGAATACCTCATGCCTCACGGCTTTACACTTTCTTCTCCCAAAGATGAAAATCAAAGAGGGTCACACGTATCCATCCGGCATCCTGAGGCCTACCGCATTTGTAAAGCACTCATCGATCCTCTTACAGGAAATAAAGTGGTCATCCCCGATTTTCGTGAGCCCGATAATATCCGCCTGGGCATTGCACCCTTGTATAATACATTTCTGGATATTTATGAGGCGGTACAGGAAATAAAGCTGATAGTGGAGCAGGAGCTTTTCATCAAGTTTCCGCCTACGCGCGAAAGTGTTACCTGAGAATATCCGATTCGGGCAAGCCAAATTCTTCTTCCATTTTTATGTCCAGGTCCTCCAGTTTGTTGAGGATAGGATTGTAAATACCCGGCAGCACAGGGATATGTACCCCTTTCTCTGCGATGTCTCCGTTAAGTATCATCTCAACTCCCACAGCAGCAGGCAAAGCTACCGTTCTGGCCACAGCCGTGTTGGTTGACGGGGTTCCGAAATCGAGCATGGTAGATTTGATGACTTCCCTGGCAGCATCGGGGTAAGAGGCAAGGAAAACATGTTGCATTGCCACCATGTCGCGATCTTCATTGCCCATTTGCATTTTTTCGATCATCAGGTCCGACGTTATTTCAAAAGGAGTGTCTTGTTGGCGGTTCATGGGTTTTTTGTCAAACAGCCCCAGCCATTGCAGGGCTTTCATAGCATAGGCATCCTCAGGCAAACCCAGGTATTCCGCGGTTTTTTTCCTGATGTTGTTCGTGTTGGATTCCCCAATAAGCATGCTAATCATGTCGGCATAAGTTTTTCCTGTAAAGTCGTAACTATCGCTGGTAAGCAGTTTGAGCGTTTTCAGGGCATCAATAGTTTCGCACCAGCCCGGAAAACGAAAAGTACCGCGCATCATGGTTTGGGTTTCAGGTATGCCGTACAGGTCGATATAGGGAAGACTGTCGCGGTTGGGGTATACCTCCAGTTTGCCTACTCCCGGAAAATCAACCGAGAGAGGATTTTTGAAGAGATTCTCGGTAAGAACTTCTACCTTTTCACCATGGCGAAGATATTTTCCATCGTTGTTTCCTGCCATCACCACCCCTTTGGGACTCCATGAAAATTTATATTTCAACGGATTGTCGATTGCCTCAGGTGCCGGTAGTGCTCCGCAGAGACTATAAAATTCTTCAATTTTTCCTCCTTTGTCGTGCACCTTGTCGATTATGCGCATGGCACTCATATGATCAATGCCGGGGTCAAGTCCCAATTCATTGAGGATGATGATGCCGGCATCGACGGCCTGCTGGTGTAAACTCTTCATTCCCTCTTTGACATAAGAAGTGGTGACCATATTCTTTTTATGTTGGATGCATTTTTCCGCCACCATTATATGGTACACCCAGGGGAGGAGGCTAACCGTTATATCGTGCTCTGATACGAGCCAATCCAGTTTGTCAGGCTGATCTACCGTCCAGCCTATAGCGTGGCCGTTTTTGTGATGGGCGGTCATGGCCTCTGCTTTGCTTTTGGTGCGTGAAGCCACTGTTACCAGAAAATTTTTGTCTAGAAGGTAGTCTACCATGGGTTTTACTACCATTCCTGCGCCTAGAATGAGAACTTTTTTCATGTTTGAATTCATGGGTTTGTTGGATTTGAGGGTTTGTGTTTTGGTTTTCAGGTAAACTGCCCTTTCCGGGGACTGATTGTTATGTTTTCATATTTGTACTTTTCAACCAATATGATCAACAGTTTTTCTGGATGTTCGGGCAGTTTTAAATGCACTACGGTTATTCTTGCACAAAATCGCTGATATACTCATAGTCGGGAGTCAGTTTTCCGCGATGCAAAATCAAGGCTTTCCGGATGGGAGAAGGGAGCTTCAAAGAAGTTAGTTCGACGTTAAAGTCTGCTTCTGCAATGGGTCTGATAAATGCGAACAGGGCATTACCAAATGCTTCGGAAGAATCCCGGGGAAGTTCACTGGGCAAAATATCCACAGCCATTACCAGTATCCCTTCTCCGTCAAATCCCATCTGGTGATTGTCGTGAATGGGGTTGTACACAAATACGGGATTCTCAATCTCTGTTCCCTGGTGGGTGAATTCGACAGAGCCATCCGGATCGCAGGTTACATCGCCTACAACCTTGAGCTTGGGTTCTCCGTTCTGATATAATTTCCGGGCAAATTCTTTGGTGAAGATACGAGGATACCGGTCATCCCAGTACATACAATTCATCAGGATGGTAAGATGGGGAATGTATTGTTCAAAATTGTTCTTGTACTTTTCCGGATGCTGATAATAGTCTTGTAACGTAAAGTGATGAGTTGTTTCTTTAGGCTTGCTGATGTGCTCCTCCTTAAATACGATTTTATAAATCATATTGCGGGACACATTTTTTTGCTGATGGAGCTCTAAGAGCTCATCCGGAGAAATTTCTTTTATTGGGAGTAAATCGGTTATTTCCTGTGCTCCTTTGGATACATTGCCATACCCTGTAATTCCTATGGTGAGGGGGTGCAGTTTTTCGGGTATCCCTTCTTTCTTTAATGTTTCTCCCAATGCCGCAATTTGCTGTTTGGCCTGGGCTACTGAATCATATTCGCAGGATTGTTTCAGACTCAAAAAAGGATTGTTGGTAAATCCCTGCTTTTTAAGTCTTTGCCCCAGGCTCCACAGGGAGTTGATCATTCCTGCCAACCCCGCATATCTTCCGAAGAAAATCAGCCGCTTATTGTGCTCATCTTCCACTTTTTCATAATCAATCAGGTTGCATTTCAATTCCATCATTCTTCGTAGCATGGGCATGTTGTAGGGTTGTCCTTTGATTACGTGGGAGAAAAAAATGTATGTTTTGCCCGGTTCAAAATAATCTGTCGGTATTTCTTTTACGCCCATGATGATTGGACAGTCAGCAAGGTTTTCGGCAATGGTAGCGCCCGCAGCCTCATATTCCTGATCGGTGAAAATCCGCTTAGGTGATTGTTGAATGACAAACTCCAGGGCATGATCGGTAATGAGGTTTTTGATGTGGAAAGGGGTGAGGGGGGTACGACGTTCTGCGGTATATTTATCTTCATGTCTGATTCCGATTTTTGCGCTCATAGAGGTTTTGTTTTAATCGTTTATAATTTTTCTGTAACAAACATACATAAATTTTCGGCAATATTTAAAATTCATACCGTAAATGTATATCAGTTTGCTCTTGCTGTATTAAAATTACAACAATTCAAGGACAGGGCAAGCTTTAACCTATTCTTAACAAGGAGTCCGCAGGCAATAGATTATCTTTGCGTTTTTAAAATTTAAAATTGCATTATAAGATGATTCGACTGATTGCCACAGATATGGACGGGACTTTGCTCAACGATAATAAAGCCATTGATCCTTCCTTCTGGCAGGTGCATCAACAATTGACTGCGCAGGGTGTATTGTTTATAGTAGCCAGTGGAAGGCAATATTATAAATTACAGGAGCAGTTTGAGCGAATTAATGATGGGATTATTATCCTGGCTGAAAACGGGACTTTTGTAAAGCACAGGGGGGAGGAAATTCTCGTCAGCCAGTTGCCACTGCAGGATGCGCGTAGTTTTATTGAAAAGGGAAGGGGGGTGCCCGATACAGAGTTGATTCTTTGTGGAAAACATTCAGCGTATGCAGAGAGCCGCTATGAGCCTTTTATTGAAGATGCATTGAACTATTACCGCCGGTTTGAAATAGTGGATGATTTGATGCAGATTGAAGATACAGTGCTCAAGGTTACCCTGTGGGATCATCAAAATGCGGAGTTCAATGCCTATCCTCATTTTAAATCATACAGAGAAGACTTTAAGGTAGCTGTGGCAGGAGACGTATGGCTGGATATAACCCATAAAAATGCCAGCAAGGGAATTGCCATACAGAAGATACAGGAATGGTTTGGGATCTCTCCTGAAGATACCCTGATTTTTGGGGATTACCTTAATGATTTGGATATGATGGGAGTGGGCTACCACAGTTATGCCATGAAAAATGCACATCCGAAAATACTGGAAATATCCAGGTTTGTTACCCGTTTCGATAACAATAACAATGGGGTAGTGGAAACCATTAAAGAGTTGTTTGATCTTCACTAGGAAGTGAGTTGTCTCTGTCATCCCACAGGATTATGGCCATAGGGCAAGTCTTTCGGACTTTTAGGATTTTTCTCCTGCTAAAGTTTCCAATCAATGTCGCCATGACATCTTATCCCGGGGCAATGAATTGTTTATAGCCTGAAGGGATGGTACACCCGGGTGTGTTCCATCAGGAAGGGAACATTTTGAGAGATTTGCCGGAAAACAATGGTTTCTAATAATAAAACCAGATGTTGCGGTAATCCCTGATATTCTCACCCCTTGCCGCCAGCTCTTCCAGGTAATCGTAAATTGGCACATCCACATAATTGTAGGGGGGAACAGGTTGAATATTTTTCTCCCACGGATGGAACTCATATACTCTCGCGCCATTGGGCAGAATCATTACCAGGCGGTGATCCTGCCAGGCCATCAACTGGTTTTTCCCTAATTTGGGTACATTAAAAACGGGCTCATCGGTTCGGTCCAGTCCCGGAAGTAAACGGGCTTCTTCCTTGCGTTCCTGCAAGATACGGGCTATGGGCACCATGTATCTTTTTGTTTCCTCCTTACCTTTCATATTGAAGGTATAATAGGGGTCAACGCCAATGGCTTTTAAATCCATCCTTAATTTAACCGACTCAAACCTGCGGGAATTTTCTACGGTAAATACCTCCTGGTTGTAAACCATCATGCCGGCTTTGCGTATTCGCTGTACCGCGTCCATGGCCTCGGGAGTGATTTCATAGTTGTGCTCAAAATGGGTAATGATGCTGATTTGGCGCTTGCCGGGAATCTGATAGGATGCAATCATATCAACAAATTCTTTGTCCCATCTCTGGGGCAGCACCACGGGAGTACGAGATCCCAGCCTGATGCGATATACTTGTTTTTTGGCCGTTACCTGCTCCAGGATATCTTTCAGGGTGTGAGTATTCATCACGCATGGGTCGCCACCGGTAATGAGAACATCGCCCACAGCAGGGTTTTCATCCAGCCATTGCAAGGATTTTCTTATTTCTTCTTTGCGGGCCATGGCTTTGGGATCAAGTACTTCGTCAATCTCCCAGTTGCGTTGGCAGTAAACACAAATTTGTGCACAGGTATTGTAGGGTTTCAATATGGCAATGCCCGGATACCTGCGAGTAACAAGGTCTACAGGCGATGTGTCGTGTTCACCCATGAAATCAAATTGAATGCCCCGGTTTTCCTTGCTTTCAATGAGCATGTCTACGTAGTCGGGCGGTGGAATAACCTGTGCCCTGATGGCATGGTCATATCCAATGTTGAGTTTGTTATCCATCAAACTCAGGTAGTAAGGGGTTATGCCAAAAGGTATTTTGTTTTTTATGGCCCTGTTGATGGCCTCTTTTTGCTCTTCGGTGAGTTCAACCAATTCAATGAGGGGTGCTGCATCTTTGATAACATTCTTTAACTGCCACTGGTAGTTGTTCCAGTCCTTTTCTTCTGCATTAAAATATTTCAGGATGCGTTTTTTGTTGGCTTTTCTCCATTGTACCACATCGTCGTCGAGGCCACTGGGATATTTACGCAGGTATTTTTGCATGTTGGACGACAATTCATTGAGAATCCCGGTTCGGACCTCAGACGCTGCTCTGCCGGATAATTGAAGAAAATCTGGAATTCCTTTTTTTGCCTGTTTGGTTTCAAAGTAAATGTTCGACCGCCCCTCAACACCCCTGAAAAGATTGATAAATTCCAGGATAAAACCGGGAGCTATGTTTTCTTTTTCTGTATCTGTTGGGGATTGCTTGCCATTGCGTGCCAATTTCATCAGCATATCCAGGGCTGAAAATTTGGTTCGATATTCATTTACAGGGCCAATAATGCTTTTCAATACACGGATAGCTTCCCTTACAGTCGATTTTTCGAGGAGATGTAAATCATTATCTATGGCAAATATTCTCCTTTCCGCTTTTTCGAGATAGGTGTAAATCTGATCTCTCGCTTGTTCTAAGTTCTCAGCAGTTTTGAGAATCTGACTGATTTCCTCACTGGCTTCCCATAACCTTTCCAGGTAGGCGTCAATATTCACCTGAAACCTGGGTTTCACCACATCAACAGCGTCGGTAAAAACGTCATCAATGATACGGGTGTGTAGCACCTGCTTTGGTAGTTTAGATGCTGCTTCTGCTTTTTTTCTGCTTTTTTGCTTTTCCATGGCTGTAGGTTTGATTAGGAAAGATAGGTTGGTGATTTGTCGGGAAGCCATCCCTAACGGCAAAGCAAAATACTAAAAAAATCTTAAACCACAACAAAAAAGCCGGCAAATTTACCGGCTTTTTTACGAATGTATAGAAATGTTCTAATTGAATATTCTTGGTGTTTTGGGAGTAACCCTTGTTTTGTTAAACCCTTCCAGTGAAGTGCTTATCATTATTTCATGTGATCCTCCATTGTATCCCCGGTTCACTCCCACGGCATAATCGTAGGCATATCCAACCTTTATATCTGGTGTAATAAAGTAGCCAGCCATGGCCGAAACTGCATCTCCCAGGCGATAGGAAAAACCACCCCAGAGCATACTGTCGTAATAGGCCAGGATATTGATATCGAACTGGGTTAAAAACCAACTGCTTTTAAAGAGAATGTAGGGTTGAATATCTACTGCGGGAATAACCTCCTCAAAGAGATATTTACCATAGAGATAAAAATGGCGTGGAGCATAGTCAATTTGGGAGCCTTCCACTGAGCGATACAGATGTGTGACTGCAAAACCCACCGTAAGGTTGGGATCAACATACTCGGCTCCAAAGTTAAAGTCGGGTCTGGTGAAGCTTTCCTGACCGTAAATGGCATTGGGGTCATTCATGTTGTCATAGATCAGATGGGTTCCGTCGAGGGTACGGCTTACAATTCCGGCTCCCAGCCCGAAAGTAACGCTGGATAATACGCCAACCTGCACCGGGAAAGCATAAAATGCTCTTGCCGTGAGAAAACTTTCGTATCCCAGCCGGTCATAAACCAGGTTTACTCCCACACCCCCAAAGAGCTCCTGGATATAAGAGCTTGCATTGAGTGCCTGGGAGGAAGGGGCGTTTTCCCAACCAACCCATTGTTGACGGGCTACAAGTGATGCGTTGATGGTATTGGATAATTCAACTGCTGCAGGATTGAATATTACTTCATTGAACATGTATTGACTGAAATGAACATCATTCTGGGCCGAGCCCGGAAATTGCCAGATTAAAATGGCCAGTGTAAGTAGTGTTAGTTTTCTTTTCATAATTGAAAATGGTTAATTCGTTTTATCGCCGGGAGCCGTTTATGATTATTGTCACTCCCGTTGATGATGGTTTTATAATTCTCCAATCAGTCTCCTTGCCCGGCTTACGGGAATTCTTTCTCCGTTGTCAAAGGCTACTACATAAATTTCATAGCCCAGTTTTCTTAAGGTACGCTGCATCTTATAGGCATCTTCAAAATCTTTGAAACTTCCCACAAGGTAGCGGTGATAGCGGTCGTAGTCGTAATAGTATATAATATCAACATGGGGCAGGTTGTCCATTATTTTTCTGTAAAATCCGGGATTTATGGGCACATTGGATGCCATAAACTGGACCATAAACTCTACACCTTCAGCAAAGTGCGCATCTTTCTCAATAGAATTGAGGTATTTGAAGCTTCGCCTGGAAGAGGCTTCCAGGTATGCCTGCAGTTCAGTAAAGGGAATAGACTCGAAATGAGCTCGTCTGTTTAAACGGTGTTCTTTATCTGTGTTTGCATTTGCTATCGCCGGCATGGTCTTTCCGTGTCCTTTGGCGTAAATCCTGTCCGGGTCAATCTTGTTTCTTCTCAAATGAACAAGAATGCTGCGGGCACGTTGCTGCGACAGATAATGGTTGAAAAGATAGCTGCTGATGATATCTGTATGTGCATGAATGATTATCCCCTGTTCGGGGTTGGCCTGCATATACTGAATCACTGTATCCAGTTGGGCTATTGCGAAATCCGTTAATGTCGCTTTGCCAAAGTCAAAGTAAATGACAGGAAATCCTTCTGAACTTAAGGTAAAGTCCTTGATATCCGTTGGCTGAGTAAGTTCTTCTGCAACAACGACTTCCTCAGTAACGACAGGTTCCGTTTCTTCTTCAACATACTCAGGTATGGACTCATCTGCCAGCTCTTCCTCCTGGATTTGTATATCCTCCGGCGTCGTTTCGTCGGTTTCTTGTTCTTCAACGGGTTCTGTCAGGGGGGTATCTGTTTCCTCAACGATGAGATCAGCAGGAACAAGGGAAAAGTTTTTTTCATAATCACGAATTACTTCAAACCTGTTGGCAAGAAGCTGGTCTCTTACAGCCAGTGTGTCTGCCACTTCCTGGTAACCCTCGGGATATGCATTGATGTAATAATTAACGTCTGTGCTTAGTTCAGGTAGTTCATAATAGCCTGCTGCATCGGTAGTGGCCGTGAAAAATCCATCAAAATCATCGAAGAAGAACAACTCAAGCCCTGCTACCGGTTCACCCGATATTTGATCGGTAACTCTTCCCTGCACTACAAAAGTTTTGGGCATCACCCTGAAAGAGTATAAGTCATCTTCTCCTTTTCCTCCGGGTCTGTTGGAACTGAAAAATCCGCGTGTATAGTCTTCGTCGATGATAAAGCCAAAATCATCAGCACTGCTGTTTACCGGAACTCCCATGTTGAGGGGCTCATCATATTCTCCCTCTTCTGAAATAAGGGTGTAAAAAACATCAAAACCACCAAAGCCGGGATGGCCATAGGAACTGAAATACAATACATCGCCGGCAATAAAAGGATAAGATTCATTAAAAGAAGTATTGATTTCGGGCCCCAGGTTGATGGGGTCTCCCCAGTTTCCTTGCTCATCCTGGATTATTTTGTAGATATCGTATCCACCGTAACCACCCTCCATATCAGAAGCAAAGTACAGGGTTTTACCATCTTCTGAAATACTGGGATAACCGATGTTGTATTTATCGTTGTTAAAGGGGAATATCCGGGGTGTGCCCCAGAAATCATTTTGTGTATTGTGCTCAACAATGTAAATATCGGCAGTAGCCCGCTCGCCGGTAGGACCACCACTATTCATAAAATAAGCGATTTCGTTTTCTTCGTCATAGGAAAGGAAGCCATCGTAATAATTGGAGTTGATGGTTCCTCGCAGCAGGGTGGGGGTGTCCCAGTCTCCCTCTCGCCGGTTGAAGGTGGCCTCATAAATATTGGAATAACCATTTTCCCCTGATTCGAAATCCAGCGTGGAGGAAAAGACAATCCTTTCCTTCAATGTTCGGGACATCCATACCCAGTAAAAAATATTATTATTCCGAAGACGTACATCAATGTCAAATTGTTCGTCTACTCTTGCCTGTTCGTCATACATGACAGCAACATTTTCCAGGAAAGCTGCTCCCCATTGCTGTCCGGGGTTGTTGATAGCCTCTTCGTTGGATACTTCAAATATCGTTTCGGTACTGTAATTTTCTTTGGCAAAGTAGGCCGACTGGCGAAGTTTTTCTCCCAGCGAATCGTCAGGACTTAATTTCATGTATTCTTCAATGTAAGTGATCGCCAGGTCAAATTCCTCTAAGCCAAGTGTCATTTCACTCAGGTGAAGGTAAATATCCTTTTCTTCGTATCCCATATTCAGGGCGATGGTATACCATTTTTTAGCCTCTTCATAATTAAGCAAACGTCGATAAGATTCACCTACCTTGAAGGACAGTTCGCGCCTGATGTGGGGTTGTTCTTCCCTTCTCAGAATTTTCTGATACACGCTGATGGCCTCCTGGAATTGCTCCTTCTCATAATAGTCATCACCCACCGCTATTCGTTGCTGGGTGCGTTGACTGATAGCAGGTAAAGATAAAAGAAAGCAAAACATGTAGATGTAAAGTCGCTTCATTGCAATTGATTATGTTTAACGTTTTGAGGCCTTTTTTCTGACCATCAAAACATTGAGGTTAATGAATATAATCCTGAGTTAAAAGGGTTATACGCATTAGTTGGCAGAAGGTTATCTGTGCCTGACAGGTAACCTTCTGCCGGTTTATTATTCTTGTAACACTACTGTTACGGAACCTTTTACGGTTGTTTTTTCGTTGTTTTCATCATAAATGTTCAATAAATAATAATAGGTTCCGGGAGAAACTTTTTTTCCATTGAAAGTGCCGTCCCAGCCCGAAGTGCCTTCGTAGACTTTCTGTCCCCAGCGGTTGAAGATGGTGAGTTCTGCTCCTTCTCCGAAAATATCGTTGATTCCATCTTCGTCGGGTGTAAAGGCATTGGGAAGTTCATTGAGAACAATGGCAACAAACTGACTGATACCCGGACATTCCTCATCATAAGCAACAACAAATACCTGCTCCCCGCCAATGAGTTCACTTGTTGACCAGGTGTTGAATGATCCACTCTGTACAAGGCGGGCATTGGCAATCTCCTCTTTGGTATCATTCTCATTATTGTCCTCGTCATTATCCTCATTATTGTCCTCGTTGTTGTCTTCATCATCTGTCTCCGGATCCAGCACATACCATTCGTACAGAGCGTAATCCGCGGGAAGTGCCTCGAAATTAACCGTCTGTCCGGGATAAATGGAATGAGAGTTGCCGGCAAGCATATTGTTAATGTGGATGCTCACTTCCGGACTTTCGATGAAGTCAATCTGGATGGTTCCTGTAATAAAGCATCCCATGGCATCCATCACCATCAGGCTGTAGCTTTCTGCAAAGGGGCCCTCAATGGTGGGATTCAACTCGTTTGAGACACTATTGCCGTCATTATCTGTCCAGAAATACTGGTATGGTGTCATTCCACCTTCAACGGTAATGTTGTCACCCAGGGAGGCCAGGGTTTCTGCTTCACATATTGCGGGATTTGACACATTCACAAATCTCAGATCGCTGATATTGATAGCAACTTCCCCGGTGGCCACACAACCGGTCTGGTTGTCCGTAACAACTACGGTATAAACCGTTGATACTGTAGGGCTTACTTCAGGGTTGGCTTCTGTGGAAGTGAATTCTTCGTCCTGGTTGGAAGTCCAGCTATAGCTGTATCCGGGTATGGCATCTCCTCCAATAGACTGGTTGGCTGCTTCTTCTGCTGAACAGTAGGTCATGTCGTCAGCAATCTCCACTACAGGTAAAGGATTTACAGTTACCACAACCTGCGCAATATCTGTACAATGATCGTTGGAAACCTCCAGGATAAAGGTAATCTGGCTGTTGTTGTCAAGGGTATACAGACCGGGCGTTACCTCAGGATTGGCTTCATTGCTGAAGAATCCGGAAGGGATGGACGTCCAGCTGTAAGTAAGCCCTTCTTCTTCACTTCCGCTACCCAGATTGATTGCTGCATCTGCACAAACTTCTGTATCTTCAATCACCTGGGCATCAGGATTCTCATGCACGGTTACCACAACACTGTTTTGATTGGTACAACCTGTCAGGGTGTATGTCTCAATCAGCGTGTAGGTGGTGGTCTCCTGCGGGCTTACTGTCGGATTGGAGATGGTGGGATCACTGATAGATTCATCTTCGGGTTCACTGATCCATTGATACGTGTTGGGTGGCATGGGATCGGTATATTCGGTACCGATTGTTACACTTTCTCCCAAACAGATATCCTGATCTTCTCCTGCATCAGCCAATGGAGTGGGGCTTACCGTAACAGTAACATTGTCTTCACTTGTACATCCCAGCTTTATGTGCTGAACCAACAGGGTATACGTGGTTGTCTCCACAGGGCTTACCTCCGGATTGGGACTGTTGACGTCAAACTCTTCTTCCGGATTGCTGGAAGTCCATGAGTAAGTCCACTCGCTCGAAACTTCTTCGGGACCTATGATTGTCGCTTCTCCTTCACAAACAACCTGGTCGTCACCGGCATCGGCTACTACATCAACTACGCTGATGGTAACAGTATTGGAGTTGGTACAACCACTTTCGGTGTAAGTCTCCACCAATGTATAAGTAGTAGTAACCAAGGGGTTGACCTGTGGGTTGGAAGCTGTGGGGTCAATAAGCGAGGGGTCTTCGGGTTCACTGGTCCACAAATAAGTGTTGTTGGGTACCGGAGTGAAATCGTCTTCCACACCGATATTCACCGTGTCTCCTGCACATATGGTCTGGTCTTCTGCTACCAAAGCAAGTGGCAGCGGATGGAATGTTACCGTAACTTCGCCATAAGAGAAGCATTGGTTGTCAAGGTTGGTGACCTCTACCCAGTAAGTACCGCTTTCGGTCACTTCCAGGGTTTGGCCCGTGCTTTCGTCTGACCATTCATAGCTTACATTGTCAAACTCACCTGCATCAAGAACTACAGTTTCTCCTTCGCAGGCAAACAGGTCTTCTCCCAAATCAACGACCGGCGCAGGTACAACAGAAAGGGTTACTTCGGCCTGGTCACTGCCGCAATCATTGTATGCAGTCAGGGTGAAAGTCGTTGTTTCGTTCATTACTACTTCAATGACCTCGTTGTTTTCATTGCCTTCAAAGTCATATTCGGGAACTGCGGTCCACAGGTAGGAGTCTCCACCTGAAGCTGTCAGTGTAACGATTCCTCCATCACATACTTCTGTGGCAGTTGCTTCAATGGCAGCTACCGGCAGAGAGTTAAGCGTAATTTCGGCCTGACCATCCATCATGATGGTACAGCCTGTTGAGGTGTTGATGGCCCCGACGGTATAAGTTCCGGCTTCGGTCTGGAGTCCGAAACTGATAGCACTGTCCGTTCCCGGCAGGGTGGCAAGCGTGTCAGTATCGTTGAGAATGAGCGTGTAGTCAATTCCTGTTACCGAGCCATCAAGTCCTATCTCAACACCATCGGCGTCTTCACAGAATTCACCACCTCCGGTAACTGTAAAAATATCGGGTAAGGGAAGTACTTCAATTTCAGCACTGCCGTTCATGGTGAGTTCACATCCACTTACCGGATCTATTGCCATTACAGTATAGATGCCCGGTTGTGCAAGGAATCCAAAGGTGAGCAAATCGCCGGTTCCGCTAAGAATATCGCCTTCCGGTGCGCCATCAAGCAGCAGTTGATAGTTGATACCTGCTTCACTTCCTTCCAGCATGATTTCAGCCCCTTCGCCACCTTCACAATATGCGCCACCGCCGGTTACATCGAACACTGCAAGCATTACAGGCTCAGAAACGTTTGTTTCAGCCGCAGATGAACAGTTGTTGGCATCACTTACTCTTACTTCATAAAGGCCGGAATCGGTTATTCCGCTGAATACCACATTTTCACCTTCATTGGCAGTGAGCGGGCCCTCGACCTCGGTTTCATTGAGCCAAAGGGTAAATTCGTATGGTTCGGTGCCTTGTGTGGCTGATGCTTCGATGGTAGCTTCATCACCGGGACAAACAATGTCTGTGATGGTTTGAGCTGTAACCAGAAGTGCTTCAGGTTCGGTAAGGATAAATTCTTCTGACAAAACATTGCACATGGCCTCATCGATAATGCTTACAAGGTAGGTTCCGGGTTCAAGTCCGGTGAAGTTTGCATTTCCTGTCTGGGGGCCCTGCAGGGTATCTCCACCGGAAAGGAGGAAATAGGCAAGTTCTCCGCTTCCGCCATTGGCAGAGAGTGAGACAGAGCCGTTGTCAAGTCCGTTGCAGGTAATATCGCTAACGTTTATGCTTGAGGAGTCAATGGTAATGGGATCCGGCTCATCAATAAAGATGAGGTCAGAAATTCCCGAACCACAACTATTGTCATCTGTAACCCTTACAAAATAGTTTCCGAAGGAAATTCCTTCAAAAGTTTGGGGGTCTGTGCTTGTTGCTACGATGGTTTGCAAAACATTCAGATCTTCATCAAGCAACTCATAAGTATAAGGGAGGAGCCCCTGAGATGCTTCCACGGTAATGGTTCCTGAAGCTTCACCGGCGCAAATGGCATCGGTGGTTGCTACGATAGAAATTGCAGGGCCTTCACCAATGGTAACCATTGTAGTAGCCGTGTTGAAGCAGCCGTTTTCATCTACCAGGCGGTACTCTACCTCATAGGTTCCGGGGTCGGAGGATGCAAGGTCGATGGTACCTGTGTCGGAATCAATGCTAAGTCCAAACTGGGGTTCTGCACTGAAAGTTCCAAAATCAATGATATCCTCGGTTTCGATAATGACATCCACAGAACCCTCCTGGCAGAAGACATCTGCACCATAAGAAATGGTTGCTTCAGGCAGTGCAAGAATAGTAAGGGTTACAGGAGTTCGTTCACTTTCACACGAGGTTATATCGTCAACCGATGCTGCCCAGGCGGTATATTCGCCGGCATCTGTTGCGGTGGGTTGTGTTCCGGGTGTATCTCCGGTTTCATCAGTATACCACACTATGGAAGCTCCTGCCGGCGCAGTGGCAGTGGCTGTTTGTTCTGAACCATCAAAGCAAACTGTTTCATCCACAGCTATGGGTGCATCGGGAAGTGGCAGGATTTCAACTTCTGCCTGGCCTGTCATATCTGCCTCACAGCCTGTATCTTCGGTTTCTGCCACTACCGTGTAAATGCCTGCCAGGGGTTGTATCCCAAAGCTTACAGGATTACCGGTTCCACTGATAACTTCACCTGTGGGGTTTCCGTCCAGTATCAGGAAATAGTTGATTCCGGTTTCTGAACCATCCAGTCCTATTTCTACACCCTCTCCGCCATCGCAATATTCACCTCCACCGGTCACATTGTACGTTATTGGCAGTGAGTTGAGTCCTATAACTGCTTCTCCGCTCATCGTTATGAAGCATCCGGTGGTGGTATCGGTAGCTATTACCGTGTAAGTGCCGGGAGTAGTTTGCAAACCAAAGCTAATGGCTGATCCGGTACCGGCAACAATATCTCCGGTAGCTGTATCATCAACAAACAGGGCATAGTTTACGTCCGTTTGGGAATTGTCAAGTCCCACTTCCACACCGTCACCAAACTCACAGTAATTTCCTCCACCGGTAACATTGTATACCATGGGGAGTTCCTGCTCATCAATGGTGGCGGATCCGCTCATCATGTTTTCGCAACCTGTGGCTTCGTTCACTGCCCAAACGGTATAGTTTCCAATCTGGGTCTGAATCCCAAAACTGAGTGCATTACCGGTACCGGCAAGGGTAGTCAGGGTATCATTATCGTTGAAAATCAGTGTGTAATTTACATCGGTTTCGGAGCCATCCAGCCCTATTTCAGCGCCGGCACCGCCGTCGCAGTACTCACCACCACCCGTTACATTAAAGGCAATGGGTAAGGGAAGAATGATCACATCCACACTGCCTGTCATCATGGTGGAGCAGGTAGATTCAGGGTGTGTTGCCTGCACACTATAGTTTCCTTCTTCTGTGTGGAGGCCAAAGCTGATTTCATCGCCGGTTCCTGGCACAGGAGCCCCTGTGTTGGTTCCTTCGTAAAGAAGCTGGTAGTTTACTCCGGTTTCACTTCCGTCAAGGATGATTTCCACACCCTCTCCGCCGGAGCAATAGGCATTATCACCGACAGTCATTACATTAAACTGGTCCAGCAGCAGGGGTTCGGAAACTTCTACGTCCTCTGTTGTTTCACAATCATTGGCATCTGTTGCCATGACGGTATAAAGTCCTGGTGCGTCAATACCACTGAAGAATACCATTTCATCTTCGCCGGCAGTGAGCGGTCCATTTACCTGAACTCCACCTGACCAAAGGGTGAAGGTATAAGGCGCAGTGCCTTGCGAAGCAGAGGCCTCAATAATTGCTTCATCTTCGGGGCATACAATGTCAGGGTTGGTTTCTGCTGTAAGCAGCAGGGCATCCGGTTCGGTAATGGTGAATTCTTCTGATAAAACACTACAGAGTGCTTCATCGGTAATGCTTATTACATAGGTTCCGGGTGCAAGATCTGAAAAGTTGGCGTTTCCGGTCTGGGGATCCTGAACAGGATTGCCCTCAGATAACAGCACGAATTCAAGCTCACCGCTTCCGCCGTTAGCAGAAAGGGAGATGCTGCCATCATCAAGACCATTGCATGTAACGTTGGTAATATTTATGCTTGTGGGGTCGATAGCAATGGGATTCGGCTCATCAATGAGGATGAGGTCGGAAATGCCTGAACCGCAACTATTGTTATCGGTTACCTGCACATAATAGGAACCAGTAGCCAGGTCTGTAAAAGTCTGTGGATCAGTGGTGGTTGCAACAATGGTTTGCAACACATTCAGATCCTCATCAAGGAGTTCAAATGTATAGGGCAGTTCACCGGCTGAAGCTTCCACAGTAATGCTTCCGGTTGCTTCACCGGCGCAAATTGCATCGGATGGAGTAATGCTTGCAAAGGCAGGCACTTCGTCGATGGTGATGATGGTTGTTGTAGTGTTGAAACAGTTATTTTCATCAACGAAGCGGAATTCTATTTCGTAAGTTCCGGGTGCTGAGTTTGCCAGGTTGATGGTACCGGTATCTTCGTTGATATCAAGACCAAACTGGGGTTCTACGCTAAAAGTACCAAAAGAAATCACATCATCAGTTTCAAGTGCAACTTCTACCGTTCCTACCGGGCAGAAATTTTCGGCACCATAGGAAATGGTTACCTCCGGCAATGGGAAAATAACCAGGGTTACTTCCACTCGTTCACTTTCGCACCCTGTTATATCGTCAACAGCGGCCGCCCATGCAGTATAGGTTTCCGGATCTGTACCTGTGGGGGCAGTGGTAATTTCACCACCAAACTGCTCTGTGTACCATACAATGGATGCACCAGCAGGCGGGGTTGCAGAGGCCATAAACTCATCGCCGGTAAAGCATTCTTCCTCATTATTGGCCACAGGCAATGCGGGTGTATCATTAATAACCAGTGTTACCAGTGTTCTTTCGCTTTCACAGCCTGTATCTTCGTCAATGGCAGCTGCCCATGCGCTGTAGGTGTCAGGATCAGTGCCGGAAGGAGCTTCAGTTGTTTCTTCTCCAAATTCGGTGGTGTACCATACCAGGGTCGTTCCTTCAGGAGCAGAGGCGGAGGCACTGTGCTCATTTCCGTCAAAGCAAACGGTAGTATCATTGGCTATGGGTGTATCGGGAAGTTCGTTAATGGTCAGGGTTACCAAAGTTCTTTCGCTTTCGCAGCCAGTAACATCGTCAACAGCAGCGGCCCAGGCAGAATAGCTGTCCGGGTCGGTACCAGTGGGAGCGGTAGTCTCCACATCCCCAAACTGGGTAGTATACCATACCAGGGTAGTTTCTGCAGCAACGGTTGCGGTTGCAGTGTGCTCTTCTCCGTCGAAACAAACCGTAACATTATTGGCTACCGGCTCTTCGGGTGTGTCGTTGATGATCAGGGTAACTTCTATTCGTTCGCTTTCGCAACCGGAGTCAACACCTACAGCAGCGGCCCATGCAGAGTAAGTGCCGGGGGCAGTGCCGGAGGGAGCTTCGCTGGTTTCGTCACCGGTTTCATTGGCATACCAGACAATGGTGGTACCTGCAGGAGGTGTTGCTGTTGCGGTGTGCTCAGTGCCATCAAAGCAAACTTCCGTATCGTTGGCCTCAGGGGCGTCGGGAAGTTCATCAATGGTAATGGTGGTGATGGCTGTGTTGAAGCATCCGTTCACATCCTGGAAACGGTATTCAATTTCATAGGTTCCGGGTGTTGAATTGCCCAGGTTGATGGTACCGGTATCTTCGTTGATATCCAGTCCTGTTTCAGGCTCCTCACTAAAGGTACCAAAATCAATCTCAGTATCCTCACCAGGAGTGATAATAATGTCCACAGTTCCTTCGGGGCAGAAGTTCTCTGCTCCATAGGAAATGGTTGCTTCTGGTAGCGGGAAGATTTCCAGGGTAACCAGGGTTCTTTCGCTTTCGCATCCGGTAGCGGTAAACTCAGCCGCAGCCCATGCAGTATATATTCCGGGGTTAACACCTGAAGGAGCATTGCCGGGTTCATCGCCTGTCTCGTTGGCATACCAGACGATGACCGCACCCGAAGGAGGTGTAGCAGAGGCTTCAACAGAATCACCTGTAAAACATGCATTTTCGTTGTTGGCGATGGGTGCATCAGGAACATCGTTGATAGTAAGGATAACTTCTACCCGTTCACTCTCACATCCATCCAGTTCTGCTGCGGCCCATGCGTTATAGGTGCCGGGATCTGTTGCCGAAGGAGCCGATGAAAGGACATCGCCGGTCTGGTTTTCATACCAAATCAGATTCACGCCTTCTTCCACGATTGCTCCTGCAGTATATTCAGTGCCGTCAAAACAAACGGTTACATTTTGTGGTGTGGGAGTTGCCGGGCTTTCCTGTATGGTCAAGGTTGCCTGTACACGGTCGCTTTCACAGCCATCGGCATTGATAACAGCCGCCCATGCAGAATATTCTCCTGCTTCTGAACCCGAGGGGGCCGTGGTGGTATCAAAACCCGTTTCATTTTCGTACCAGACCAGGGTTGTTCCCGCAGGATGGGTTGCCGTAATGGTATGGGGGTCACCATCTTCACAAACCTCCAGGTCTGCTACTACAGGAGGAGCAGGCTGAGGTAGAATGGTAACGGTGGTAGATGTTGAACCATCGCAGTTTCCATCGGTATAGTGATAGATTACTTCGTAGGTTCCGGGATCGCTGTTTTCCAGGTCAATATCTCCTGTGTTGGTATCAATGGCCAGGCCGGTAGAGGGAATTACTTCAAAATAGTGTCCGGCAGTGTAGTTAACGGTAACGGTCCATGTGTTGTTGTCTACCCTGTTGCCATCGGAAGAACATTGAGGTGAAGGATTGAATGCTCGTCCTGCATGGAGCTCGAAAACAATGTCTCCTCCATCCACAACATCATTGGCAATACGGAGGTCGGAACGGCTGTATGAATAAGTTCCGGGATCATTTCCAACTCCAATAAATACTTCTTCTTCGCTTGTGCCATTGGGTGAAATGCAGCGCAACTGGCTGTGCTGATCCGACAAATAGTGACCACCGCTGGCCGACATATTATACTCCACATCCACAGAAGTGATGACAGATCCCAGGGGAATGGGAACAGTAAGTGTACCGGGACAATTGGAATCATCTGCGGTGGTTCTGAAGGTAAAATCTGTAGGAATATGTCCGTCGCTAAAAGTGGCCTGGGATGAATTTAAAAGTTCCCCATCAATAGTTACAGGGGCAATTCCGCCGGTTTCCTGGCAAAACTCAGGAAGATCGTAAGATATGGTAATCTCATCCAGTTCATATATGGTTAGTGTAACGGGCACACGATCACTTTCACAGGTGATATCACCATGATCAATAACTGATGCCGCATAAGCTGTATAAGTTCCTACTGCCGATTCGGAAGGCGGGTTTCCGGCTTCGGGTCCGGTAGCATTGGCATACCAAACAAGGGATGCACCGGCAGGAGGAGTGGCGGATGCTGTGTGGGTTGTTCCGTCAAAGCACGCCTCTACATTGTTGGCTACAGGTTCATCGGGGGTTTCGTAAATGGTCAGGGTTACCAGTACTCTTTCGCTTTCGCAGGAAGAACCGCTGATCGCAGATGCTGCCCATGCAGTGTATACACCAGGGTCCGTTTCATTGGGAGCCGTAGTTGTGGTCGTTCCGGTTTCATCGGTGTACCATACAACAGAAGCACCTGCCGGTGGGGTGGCAGAAGCAGTATGTTCTGTGCCGTCAAAACAAACAGTTACATCTTCAGCAATGGGCAGAGCAGGAGTTTCTTCAATAACAATAGTGGTTTCGGCGATGTTGAAACAACCATTATCAGAAAAGAATCTCATTTCAATTTCATATGTACCGGGTGTGCTTTCTGCCAGGTTTATTGTTCCTGAATTTTCATCGATAAAAAGGCCATCTTCCGGATCTACGCTGAATGCCTGGCTGGCAATTGTTTCCGTAGTTGTGATGGTAACATCTACCGAACCTTCGGCACAAAAGCTACCGGTACCGTAAGATATTTCAGCCTCAGGTTCGGGAAGGATGGTAAGGGTAACTTCCTCTCTTTCGCTTTCACACTCTCCTTCCACAGAGGAAGCTGCCCATGCGGTAATAACACCGGGGTCAGTTCCGGAAGGAGCAGTGGTTGTTTCATCGCCATACTGGCTGGTGTACCATACGATGGTTGCACCTGCAGGAGGTATGGCAGTTGCAGTGTGAACTTCTCCATCATAGCATGTGGTAAAGTCTTCTGGCTCGGGGGCATCAGGTGTCTCAAAAAGGGTGAGGGTAACTTCTACTCTTTCACTTTCGCAACCGTTATTTTCGGCTGCTGCCCAGGCTGTATAAATTCCCGGCTCGGAATCTGAGGGAGCAGAAGCCAGTTCATCTCCTGTGCTGTTGGCGTACCAGATAATGTTATCTCCGGGATTTACATTAGCTGTAGCAGTATAAGTGGATCCGTCGGCACATTCTGTTACATTTACCGGTACCGGAGATTCCGGACTTTCCTCGATGGTAAGTCTTTGGGGTATTAAATCGCTTTCACAGCCATCCAGGATAAAAGATGCCCATGCAATGTATTCGCCGGGGTCGGTTCCTGAGGGTGCAGAGGCTGGCACTGTTCCGGTTTCATCGGTGTACCAGGCTACAGAAGCACCTGTAGGAGGTGTTAGCGTGAGGGTTTGAAGTTCACCTGTATAGCATGCAATTATATCTTCACTGGGAGGAGCTTCAGGAGCAGGCAGGATGGTTACCGGAGCAGTGGCAGTTCCCTCACAGGCTCCTTCGTTGTATGAGTAGGTTACCACATAGTCACCAGCAAGGCTGGTTTCCAGGTCGATGTCACCGGTTACGGCGTCAATGTCCAGTCCGGCCGGTTCTGCTGTAAATTCATGACCGGAGGTATAATGAACCGTAACCGTCCAGGAGCCATCGACTACCCAAACCCAGTCAGCGTTACAACTAGTTGTGGGATTAAGGGTTCGCCCCACGTGTAGTTCAAATTCAATATCGCCACCCCCGGTTACATTGTTGGCAATGGTAAGGCCCGTACGGTTGTAAGAGGCTGTTCCCGGATTGTTACCAAGTCCTGTGTAAACCACATCTTCTGCTTCTCCTCCCGGAGATACCACGCGAAGCTGGCTTCGCTGGTCACTCATGTAATGAGGGGCAACCGAAGTAATCTGATATTGTACATCAACTGCTGTAATGACAGCTCCGGCAGGTATAGAAACGGTCATAGAGCCGGGGCAATTGGAAGTATGGGTTACGTTTCGGAAACCATGATCTGAAGATATTCTTCCTGCGTTGTAAGTATTTTGCGAGGAATTCAAGTTTTGCCCGTTAATGGTTACCGGAGCGACACCACCGGTTTCCTGGCAATAAGGCGATTCATCATAAGAAATGTCTACATCAGCAATTTCACCAATCACCACAGTGGTTTCTGCAGTACCCGCACAATCTCCGTCATCAAAACTGTAAGTAACAGTATAAGTGCCATTGTTGCTCGCGGTAAGATCTATGGTTCCGTTGGCCGGATTGATAGATAGTCCGGAAGGGGAAGAACTGAAAGTTCCACCTCCAAAACCCAAAAGATCAACCAGAGCTTCCCCGTCACCGCAGAAAGGGGAGCCGGGATAACTGATGGATGCCGAGGGGCCTTCGGTTATATTTACCTGTTGGTTGAAGTCGTTTCCTGCATTGTCTTCAATGATAACATTATAATCTCCGGCAGCCAAGTCTGTTATCAGGTAGTTGAAGTCCGGGCTTGCAGTGGTTGAAAAAACTGTACTTCCACCGGGTACAGAAGTTACACTTACGTCAAAGGGGCTCTGGCCTGCCAGGATTTCAATTTCAAGGGTTCCATTGGCCGGCTCGTTGCAGGTTCCTGTGGTCTGAAGATCAACATTGAGCACAGAAGTATCTGTGAGTTCACGGTTTTGCTCTTCTGAACAACCCTTGTTGTCCGTAACGTTGATGTTGTAAATTTCTGCCGGAAGATCTGCAAAGGTGTGATTGGCATCAGGAGAGGGTCCAAAAACAGTTTCGTCCATTTCACTATTGGTAAGCGTATAAGTAAAAGGGGCTTCACCGGCATTTACAACTATTTCGATAGAGCCATCGCTGGCACCGGGGCTGGAAGGATTAATGGTTGTGAGAGCAAAGGATGGATTTTCATTGAAAGTGATATCGACATCGTCACTGCCTTCACATCCATTGTTGGTTTCTGTCCAGGTGAAAGTGTAAGTTCCGAAAGCATCTACCGTAACTATGGTACTGGGATCGTTAACATCGGCAAAAGAAGCAGTGCCGGGGCCTGAAGCCGACCATATTCCTGTGCCGAAACTTTGTGTCGCGTTTAGTGTGTAGCTGCTGCCGCATATGTCATCATCACTTCCGGCAACAGTCTCCGGATTGTCGGTGTTGTTGATGGTAATGGTCTGGGTTGCTATACAGCCCAGCGAATCAGTAGCAGTGTAGGTAAGTTCGAAGCTTCCTCCTGCAGGGTTATTGAAAACGGGATTTTCAATGTCAGTGGCATCAAGGAAAGCAGCGCCTGGACCACTCCATTCATGGATGTAAGGGAAACTACCTGATGCTGCATAAGGTGTACCTCCGGTGGGATTACCGTTGAGCTGCAAATCGGTTCCGCTGCAGGTTTCTGTAGTTTCGGGGGTGATATCTACCTCAACAGCTGTCAGGGGTTCAGATACAACAGCCTGTCCTCCGGCGTTGTTTCCCTCAGCATCATTAATGTCAAGCAGATAGGTGGCTGCTGTTATGGGAAAATTTCCGGGAAAGGTGACGGTTGTTTCGCTGGTGGTGATCTGATCAAAAGCAAAGGGCAGCCTGATCCAGGTGTAGGTATAAGGGGGTTGTCCTCCTGATATTTCGATAGTAATTTCACCATCGTCGCCGCCCAAACAGGAGACATTTTTTACAGTTACTGACTCAATGACCATGTTCTGGCCCTGAAGTAGCGAAGTACTTGTAAGTACAACTAAAAGATAAATAACGGTAACAATTCGTAAATTCAGGCTCATGTTGTTATAATTTAGTTTCGGAACTTGGTAGTTTTTGTTTATCCCCTCAGAATGTTTCCTTCAGGTAAGGATTGATTTTTATATCTCTTGATTTTAAAGCAAAAAAATGAAATTTTAACAAATAAAAGGCTGCAGGAAACAAGATTCCATCTAAATAAGTCTTTCGGTAGCTTTGCATTTTTTAGTATTTATCGACACCTTTTCGTGTTAACTGTCTTTGAGGGAATTTACGGATCTCTCAACCGAACAAAAATATTATTAAAAACTCAAATAATCAACGATTTAACACCCAAATGGGCCAAGTGAATTACCCGTTTTTTATAGGTAAAAACACTTAGCGTAATTTACGTGTAAGCCCAGATGCGGTGCTATGGGAAGTTTTACGGAATAATCCTGAATAGGTTATAAGGAAAAGTTAATTTTTTTCTTTTAGCGAAATTGTAGAAAATTTTTGCAATTGTTTTCAATTCGCTTTAGAGGTGATTCTTCCGAAGCTTTAATAAAGGGTTTGCCGGTGATTTTTTCGAAGAGTTCTATGTAACGTTCAGATATTGAATGGATTATTTCTGGGGTCATAACAGGAATCTGCTGACCGGCTTTACCGCTGAAACCATTTTGCATCAGCCATTCGCGCACAAATTCTTTGGACAATTGCTTCTGAGGAAGATGGTTGTTTAATCTTTCCCGGTATGCATCAATGTAAAAGTACCTGGATGAATCCGGGGTGTGAATCTCGTCGATGAGCATAATTTTTCCGTCCTTTTTACCAAATTCATATTTGGTATCCACGAGGATGAGTCCCCTTTGACGAGCCAGTTCTGTGCCTCTCTCAAACAACAAGTGGGTGTATCTTTCAAGTGCGCTGTAATCGGCCTCAGAAACCATCCCTTTTTCGAGTATTTCCTGTGCCGAAATATCCTCGTCGTGCCCCCTATCAGCTTTGGTAGTTGGAGTAATAACGGGCTCTGGAAACGCTTCGTTTTCCACCATTCCCTCAGGCATTGTGATGCCGCAGATTTCTCTTTTGCCCTGTTTATATTCTCTCCAGGCATGTCCGGTAAGGTAACCACGAATAACCATTTCTACCTTAAAAGGTTCACACAGATGGCCGGCTGTCACCATGGGGTCGGGAGTTGCTGTTTTCCAGTTGGGAACAATGTCGGCAGTGGCATCCAGAAAGGTAGCTGCTATCTGATTGAGCACTTGTCCCTTGTAAGGAATTCCTTCGGGCAATACCACATCAAAGGCTGAAATCCTGTCGGTAGCTATCATCAGCAGAATTTCATCATTAATGTTATATACATCACGAACTTTCCCCTGGTAAAAATTCTTTTGTCCGGGAAAGCTGAATTGAGTGCTCGTTAAAGGCATGGCTGAAGTATTTGAAGGCTTTTGTTGAAACTATTCAGTTGAACTCGACTTGTCGTATGCGTTGATGATTTTCGAAACCAGCGGATGTCGCACCACGTCTGTTTCGTTGAGAAAAATAAAATCAATCCCTTTCACTTTGTTCAGGATGCGGGTAGCGCTGATAAGTCCTGAGGTTTGATTGCGGGGCAGGTCGATTTGGGTAACGTCTCCGGTAATGATGAACCTGGCAGATTTCCCCATTCTTGTAAGGAACATTTTGAGTTGGCTCTCAGTGGCATTCTGTGCTTCATCCAGAATTGCAAAAGCGTTGTCCAGCGTTCTTCCGCGCATAAAAGCCAGGGGAGCAATTTCTATGGTTTTCTCTTCAATATAAGATTCGAGTTTGGCCGGGGGAATCATATCTCTGAGGGCATCATACAAGGGCTGTAGGTAAGGGTCGAGCTTATCTTTTAAATCGCCTGGCAGAAAGCCCAGGTTTTCTCCTGCTTCCACTGCGGGGCGGGTGAGGATGATGCGCCTTACTTCCTTGTTTTTCAGGGCTCTGACCGCCAAAGCTACTGCGGTATAGGTTTTTCCGGTTCCGGCAGGACCGATGGCAAACAACATGTCGTGGGTTTTAAAGCTCTGCACCATGCGCATCTGGTTAGGAGTTCGTGCTTTGATTAGCATACCGTTACGCCCATGCAACAGCAAGGCATCACTGTCGGCCTCAGCTTTTCCTTTCAGAGTTTGCGAGTCACCCGATGTGATGATCTCAAGAATGGCCTCATCGGTAATTTTATTGAAACGTTCAAAATGCTGGAGAATGCTGTTGAATTTATGGTTAAAAAATCTAAGCTCCTGGTCATCACCGATGGCCTTTAGTATATTTCCGCGCAATATAAGGCGCAGTTTGGGAAAAATCTTTTTCAGCAACTTGAGGCGTTCTTCCCGCAATCCGAAAATATCTGCCGGGTGAATGGCTTCCAGGGAAATGGTCAATTCTCCCGAAGTATCGCCGTGGGTAATTTGGGTTTCTGTCACGAAATAAAATTTGGGTTTAATAAAATATTGTGCAAAATAACAAATTATTTTCCAAGGATGTGCTTTTGAAGTGAAATGTTTTGCTGTTAACTGTATGCTTTTGTTATTTTTGCAAAGAAAGGCAGAAAGAATGTTTTATGCAGGAAAAAACAGCAGATTATGACCATTGTAACGCTCATTAGTGACTGGGGCCTGAACAGCCATTACCAGGCAGCCGTTAAAGGCAGTATATTAAGACAAATTCCCGGTGTGCAGCTTGTGGATATATCCCACACCTTGAGACCTTTTGATATTATGAACTGCAGTTTTATTCTGGGGAATGCATATCCGGATTTTCCCAAAGAGACCATTCATATCATAGGTGTAAACACAGAAGCAGATACGCAATCTCCCCATGTAATAGTGAAGCACAACGATATGTATTTTATTGGTGCTGACAACGGGGTGATGTCGTTGCTTTTTGATGAGAAACCTTTTGAAGCTGTGGAGCTCAATATCATGCAGGACTCGGATTATTTCACTTTTTCTTCCCGTGATGTTTTCGTGAAAGCCGCTGCCATGATAGCTTCCGGCCAAGACTTGAAAGATCTTGGTGAAAGCTACACAACGCTGAACCGTATGTATGCCTTTAAGCCGGTCATTACAGAAAACAAGATTGAAGGAAAGGTTATCTTTATCGACGATTATGAAAATGTATTTGTAAATATTGATTACGAAACTTTCAGAAAGGTTGGGCGGGGTCGACCCTACACAATAAATTTCCGGGTTCCGGGTTATGCTATCAGAACCTTGCATACTTCCTATTCTGATGTTTCGGAAGGAGAGAGGCTGGCCCTGTTTGGTAGTACGGGTTTCCTCGAAATAGCCATGAATAAGGGGAAAGCTTCCAGCTTGCTGGGATTGGGGCTTACCGATACAGTGAGTATAGTGTTTGAATCCTGATTATTCGCGTTTCGGGAAGGTTCTCACAAACCGCTTTACAATGTCAGGATACTTTGCTTAAACGGTTTTCCTTGGTGATTCTATAAATATAGTCTGTCAACTCATTCAATACTAACTTATTATTATTGCTCATGCTAACATTATTCTTACGGGAAATCAATAATTTTTTCAACAATCTTATCGGCTATATATCCATAGGGGTTTTTCTATTGATCAACAGCTTGTTTTTATGGGTTTTTCCTCTTGATACCAATGTTTTGCAATCAGGGTATGCCAATATTGAGGGATTGTTTAGCATGGGCCCTTATGTGTTTCTTTTTCTTATTCCCGCTATTACCATGCGTTTCTTTGCTGATGAGAAAAAAAGCGGTACCATCGAATTCTTGCTTACCAAACCACTGAGTGACCTGCAGATTGTTTTGTCAAAATATATGGCCGCTTTTGTTTTGGTAGTGTTTTCGCTTTTACCCACATTGATTTACGTGATAACGGTTTATCAACTTGGTCTTCCGGTTGGTAACATGGATATGGGGGCTACCTGGGGTTCTTACCTGGGTCTTTTGTTTCTGGGAGCGGCTTTCGTTTCCATGGGCTTGTTTGCATCTTCTCTTACCGACAACCAGATAGTCTCTTTTGTCATTTCCATATTTTTGTGCGGTTTCGTATACATAGGTTTTGAATTTATCTATACCCTGGATTTGTTTGGTCAAAGTGATTTGTTCATAAGAAACCTGGGTATTTATTCCCATTATACATCCATCAGCAGGGGCGTAGTTGACAGCAGAGACGTACTCTATTTCCTCAGTGTGATTGTGCTGTTTGTTTTGCTTACGAAAATTAAAATGGAAAGCCGAAAATGGAATGAATAACAACGAATCCTTGACTTGTCCATGATGCTGCATGCAAGGAGTTTGAAATTGCTTTAAATAAAAAAACAAGAATAGAGAAAAAGTAGATGATGCCACAAAAGGAACAGAAAGAAGAATTAAAAAAGCTCAATGTACGGCGAGCCAACATCAGAAGCCTCGTGTTAAGCTTGCTTATTATCGCTGCCCTGAATTTGTTGGGTTCCCGTTACTTTGTGCGTTGGGATCTCACGTCAGAAAAAAGGTTTACCCTCACTTCTGCCACACGTTCGTTGCTCAGCGATTTGGATGATTACGTGCATATTCAGGTATATCTTGACGGGGATTTTCCTGCCGGGTTCAAACGTCTCAGGAATCAAACCCGCGAGATGCTGGATGAATTCAGGGCATGGTCCGATTTTGTAACGTATGAGTTTATCAATCCGACCGTTGAAGGCGACTGGGATCGTACCGAAGAGAACTATTCCATGCTTGTTCGAAAAGGATTGCAACCCACGCAGTTGCAGGTTACCAGGGAAGATGCCAGCTCTCAGCAGATAATATTTCCCGGTGCCCTTGCCAGGTATCAGGGGCGCGAGGTTGCGGTTTCCCTCTTGCAGGAGCAAATGGGAGCCTCTTCCGAAAATGTAATCAACAGTTCTACCCAGGCACTTGAATACAACCTGGCATCGGCTGTACACAAACTTACTATAGAAGAAAAACCACGGGTGGCATTTTTAGAAGGTCATGGAGAGTTGGAATCACGCTATGTTGCCGATATCACTTACAGTCTGGAAGACTTTTACCAGGTGGATCGGTTGCGTATTGACGGTAATCCTGATGCTCTTTCCGGTATAAGCACCCTGGTGGTGGCACAGCCCCTGGAAGAATATACCCAACAGGATAAGTTTGTTATTGACCAGTTTGTGATGCAGGGGGGCTCCGTTTTGTGGCTGCTAGACCCTGTGTACGCTTCTATGGATAGTTTGCAGGTGGCCCCCGAAACCCTGGGCATGGCCTGGCCACTTAATCTTGATGATATGCTTTTCCGGTATGGAGCACGTCTTAATACCGATTTACTCATGGATATGCAGTCAGCCCCCATTCCTATTACCACAGGATACATGGGCGATCAGCCCCAGATAAGCATGATTCCCTGGTTTTACTTTCCATTGGTAACTCCAGCCTCAGATCATCCAATGGTAAGAAACCTGAATGCCGTAAGGACAGAATTTGTCAGTACCATCGATACTGTAGCAGCCGAGGGAATCGAGAAAACCTATTTGTTGCAAACTTCACCCTACACGCGGATTGAGCAGACTCCTGCACGGATTTCTTTTGATATTATGGAGAAACGCCCGGATGAAAGCCTCTACCGCGATGGGCCCCAACCTGTAGCAGTATTGCTGGAAGGGGAGTTTTCCTCTGTTTTTACCAACCGGCGCAACCCGCTGGAAAATCTGCCTGCCGGTTTTCAACGACGTGACAACGGCGAAAGAACTGCTATGATTGTGGTATCTGATGGTGATATCATTCGCAATCAGTTTGACAACCGGGGACAACCCTTGCCGCTGGGATACGACAGGTATATTGATGAAACTTATGGAAACGCAGATTTTATTCTCAATGCCATTAATTATCTGAATGATGACAGAGGGATTATGGAAGCCCGCGCGCGCGAGGTCCAGCTAAGATTGCTGGACAGTAACCGGGTGAATGACCATAAACTTACCATTCAGCTGGCTAACGTAGTGCTGCCCGTTGTCCTGTTATTGATTTTTGGTTTTCTGCGGGTTTACCTGAGGAAAAGAAAATATGCCGGGAAAAAGTCATAGTTTTAATGAGCCTGAATTTCCTTGCAGCTGGATGACAAAACACCGTTTCTTCTGAAATTTGTTAAAACTTTCTGCTCTGATTTATAGCATAATATCAACCTAACGAGACTTAGTATGCGCAGAAAAAGCAACCTGTTGTTTTTAATTTTTTCCCTGAGTTTGTTTACCCTGGCGGTAATTTTATATTGGCAGTCAGAAATGTATTCTACGTTCAGTCCCCGTGACCGGGATTTTCGGGTAGATCCGGACCGGGAGGTAACCCGCATAAAAATGAAGAATCTTTCTGAAGGCAATACAATAGAGATTTATAAAGATGAGCAAGACCGCTGGAGACTTGATGAGGGATATTATGCCAATGATCTTGCCGTGAAAGATTTGCTCGCAGTGCTGGAGCGGTTATCCGTAAAACAACCGGTTAGCCTGGCCAATAGAAAGCAGGTGGAAGAACTGTTACAGGAAAAAGGAGTCAGGGTAGATATTTTTGCCAGGGATTACAGGGTCAGTTTTGGTGATTTCCAGCATTTATCCTATGAAAGGAGTTATCAGTCAATGATAGTGGGGCCTGATGCTTCAGACGGAGAGAGTACCTACATGCGCAAAACAGACTCCGATCTGGCATTCAGGGTCATGGGACCCGATTATGAAAGCGGTGTTTCCGCTATGTTTGTGGCAGATTCCAGGGTATGGCGCGATCCGGTAGTGCTTGATGTGGCAAGCGAGTCTGTTCAATCCGTTCAGGTATTGGTGCACGACAACAAAGAAGAATCGTTTGTGCTGAAACCTACGGATGATAAGGGTTTTCAGTTTTTCCGCAGGGAGGATAGCGGGGAGGCTCTCAACTTTGTTGCTGATACGGCACGCGTCAGGAGATTTTTATCTTCTTTTACGGATCTTCATTATGAACGACTGCTGGATGAAGAGGATGAAAAAGTCAGAAAAGAGTTGATGTTTGAGCAACCCTATATGGAGATTTCCGTAAAATCAAAAGATGGTGAAGAAACGCACATGAAAGCGTTTGCCCGCCAGATGCCCGAAGGGGAACTAAGTCTGGCAGAAGGACTGGGCCAGGATCCCAACAGGTTTTACCTGCAGGTGAATGAAGGAGAATTTGCTTTGGCTCAATATTTTGTGTTTAACCGAATCCTAAGGCCATTGTCCTTTTTTAAAAATAAACCTGCTGACCCATCATCGGATTAGATTAAAGAATTATCTTTGCAAACGTATCATAAAACAGGTAAAAAAATGAAGTTTATTGTATCGAGCAGCCTGCTGTTAAAGCAGTTACAGTCAATCAGTGGTGTGTTAAGCACCAACAATACCTTACCTATACTGGACAACTTCCTGTTTGAGTTGAATGACAATGAGCTGAAAGTGTCCGCATCAGATCTGGAAACCACCATGACAGCCCGCCTCACGGTAGATATGGCTGAAGATGAGGGGAAAATAGCCATTCCTGCCAAGCTTTTGCTGGATACGCTGAAGACTTTTTCAGATATTCCGGTAACCCTGGAAATTGATAAGGAGAGTTTTGGTGTCAGCCTTATTGCCGGAGAAGGTAAGTATCGTCTGGCAGGGCAGGACGGAGAAGAATATCCCAACCCGGCTGAGCTGGAGAATGCCACCAACCTCAAGATTGAATCTGACATCCTCCACAATGCTATCAGCAAAACCATTTTTGCGGCCAGCAATGATGAACTGAGACCAACGATGACAGGTATATATGTAGAACTTACCACCGACAATATCACCTTCGTGGCTACCGACGCCCATAAACTGGTGCGCTACCGCCGCAATGATATCAAAGGGGAAGAAAGCGCTGCTTTCATTTTGCCCAAAAAACCCCTTAATCAACTTAAAGGCATTCTGACCATGGGCGATGCACCGGTAGATATTGAGTTTAATGAGAAAAATGCTCGTTTTATCTTTAAGAATATAACCATGACCTGCCGCCTGATAGACGGTAAATATCCTAACTACACGGCGGTTATACCGTTAGAAAACCCCAATAAACTTACATTGGACCGCTCACCGTTCCTCAATGCTATCAGGAGGGTTTCTTTGTTTTCCAACCAGGCAACCTATCAGGTTAAATTTAAAATTGCCGGTACGGAACTACACCTTATGGCCGAAGATCTTGATTACAGCAATGAAGCCAAGGAGAGACTCAACTGCCACTTCGAAGGCAACGACATGGAGATTGGCTTCAACAGTAAGTTCATGGTTGAAATGCTCAATAACCTGGAAACCGATCAGGTGGTAATGGAAATGTCTGAGCCTAACCGTGCCGGGTTGATTCTGCCCCTGGATGATGAAAACCAGGATGAAGATATATTAATGCTTGTTATGCCCGTAATGCTTAATGCATAAAAGGAATTCTTGCATGTAAAATAAAAAACAGGGAACGTTTTTCAGCGTTCCCTGTTTTTTATTTATGCCCATTGTGATAGTTCCAGCCAGCGGTTTTCTTTTTCTTCCAGTTCTTTCTCCAACGCCTGATAATCTGCCGATATTTTTTGCAATTCATCAGGAGGAAGTTTTCCGGAATTCATTTTGTCAAGATAAAGGTTTTTGGTTGTTTCCAGTTGCTCAATGGCCTGTTCCAGCTCGTTAAATTCCCGCTGTTCCTTAAAGGTAAGTTTGGTTTTCTCTTTGGGTTTGGTGGCTTCAGGTTGGGGAGCAGCCTGTTTTTCCGTTTTACGGGTTTGTTGTTTTTCTTCAGCTTTCTTTTCCTGGTATTCGGTATAGTTTCCGGGAAAGTCTTTGATTTTGCCGTTACCTTCAAAAACAAAAATATGATCGACCAGGTTGTCCAGGAAATACCGGTCGTGGGATACTACGATAAGACAACCGGGAAAATCCTCCAGAAAATCTTCCAGGACATTGAGCGTAGCAATGTCCAGATCGTTGGTAGGCTCGTCGAGAATCAGAAAATTGGGGTTTTTCATTAAAACGGTTAACAGGTACAACCTGCGTTTTTCGCCTCCGCTGAGTTTTCGCACCAGGTCGTTCTGGGTGGAGTAGGGGAAGGAGAAATATTGCAGGAACTGGGCAGCTGACATGGTTACATCCTTTCCCACCTTAATAGACTCAGCAATATCTTTTACCACGTCAATCACTTTCTTGCTTTCATCTACCTTGATTCCTTCCTGAGAGAAATATCCGTATTGAACTGTCTCCCCTGTAGTTACTGTTCCTTTGTCAGGTTGCAGTTTACGGGTGATGATGTTCAGCAGGGTGGTTTTGCCCGAGCCATTCATTCCTACAATTCCTGCCTTTTCTCTCTTTTTGAAGATATAGGAAAAATCATCGATGATGAGTTTGTCATCAAATCTTTTGGTAATATTTTCCAACTCCAGGATTTTCTTTCCCATTCTTGCCGATTGCATAATGATTTCACCTTGTTGGTGAGCAGATTGTAGCGAAGCTGTTTCTTTTAAATCATGATAAGCACTGATGCGGGCTTTTGATTTTGTGGTGCGTGCTTTGGGCTGGCGTCTCATCCACTCTGTTTCCTTTTTTAGCAGGTTGCGGGCTTTTTCAGTTCTTGTTAACAAATCGGCTTCCCGTTCCTGTTTTTTTTGAAGGAAGTAGGCATAATTGCCCCGGTAATGGTAAATATTGCCGTTTTCCAGCTCAAGTATTTCATTGCAAACATTGTCAAGAAAATACCGATCGTGGGTAACCAGCAACAAGGTCAGCTTTTGTTTGGCCAGGTATCCTTCCAGCCATTCAATCATTTCAATGTCGAGATGGTTGGTAGGCTCATCAAGAATAATAAAGTCGGCTTCTTCCACCAGTATTTTTGCCAGTGCCACCCTCTTTATCTGCCCACCTGAAAGTTGGCCTACGGGTTGGTCAAAATCTTCAATCTTTAATTGAGAAAGAATCTGTTTGATTTTGGCCTCCATGTTCCAGGCCTGCAATTCGTCCATTGCAGAAATGAGTTTCTGCATGGTTTCATGGTCGGCTTTATGGGGTGCTTTTTCCTGCAAGCGCAGTTGTTGTTCATATTCTCTGAGGGTGCTGATAACCGGACTGTCATCATTCAGAATGGTCTGAATTACCGTGGGCTCGGGATCAAAAGAAGGATTCTGGTCCAGGTAGGCTATGCGAAGTCCTTTTCTGAAATTACACGATCCAGCATCGGGAATGTCTTTGCCCATCATAATATTAAGCAAGGTGGTTTTCCCGGCTCCATTGCGTGCGATGAACCCTACTTTCTGTCCCTGATCAATACCAAAACTGATGTCCTCAAACAGGACTTTTTCCGCGTACGCTTTACTGAGATTGTCTGCCTGAAAATAATTCATTTGTCAAAAATAGTTTATGCGAAATTACTGTATTTTCGCTTTTCAGCTGCTGTTTTCATGGTAAACAGGAATAAAAAAAGCCTTGCAGAATATACAAGGCTTTTGGCGGGGTTGCGAATTTTTCAGGCAATTCTTACATTGACTGCTTTTTTTCCTTTTTCATCTTCGGCAACTTCAAAAGTTACTTTATCATCATTGTTGATTTTATCAACCAATCCGGTGTGATGAACAAAAACATCTTTTCCTGTAGCTTCCTCTACAATAAACCCGTAGCCCTTTTTCTCATTAAAAAATTTAACTGTTCCGTTTTCCATGTTAGAAATAAATTTATGCATTAAAATAGAATCAACATTCAAAAATACAAATTTTTGCAACATAAGCAAATCTTTTTAATGAATATGTGGGTGAAAATCAGCGATTTTATAGAAACAGGGCCTGATTAATGACAATTTTCCAGAATAACAACCGACAGGTAGATCCGGACTTTCAGAAATGGGTTGAAAAATAAAGGGGGTGATACAGTAAGTTGATTCCTCTTTTTTGGAGCACAAAAAAAGCCGGGTAGTTTCCGTAAATTGTTTGCAAGCAGAGAAAAAGGTTTACGTTGTTATGAAACTACCGCGGCTGTTTAGTACAAAGGTAATTTAAAAATACTGGATTTCCTCAACCAGTTGCCAGGGTTCTTTTATAAGGTAAGGATTTTTGTCAATATGAATGAGTCCGCTGATGGAAAGCTTTTTCACATGGAATTGGGTCTGACCTTCTGTATCAAGGAATTTAATTACTATCAATGAGCCAATTTTGATTATGAAATTATCCACCTCCTGAGCAACATCCATGAGGGCGTCTTTCGCTTTGATGATATCGGGATTTTTGCAGGGTTTTGCCGTAAAGCATTTGTAGATATCATCAATAATATCATAAACCTGTGCAGTGGTCATTTCCTCTCTCGAATGGGTCATAAATTCGTTGTATCCCATCTCAGACTTTTCCTGGCTATAGGGTTCCAGACCTACTGTTTTGGTTAGTTTCAGCACGGCATTGTAGCAATTCATGCTGTTGTTCTGGTTTTCTGTGTCGAACCATGAAATTACAGGAACGTAGCGGCGCAGATTTCTCTTTTTGTAATCGGAATTGATAGAGTTGAAGGACACATAGTCATGAAATGCACTTTGCAGGATGTAAATCTGGTCTTTGAGTCTGAGAATCTCATCATGGTGCTTTTTCTCCATTTTCTCCAGTTTGCGCTCGTAGTATTTGTAATACTGCTTCATAAACTGGTTCTGAGGGCCGGCAGCTACCAAACGCTGACCCTCTTCCGTATCCAGAAACTGGTCAAAATTATCAATAAATTTTTCTGCTATTTTATCTGCCTGCTTATTGTAAGAAGTTTCATACTTCCAGGTGTTTTTAGGATTAAGAATCAGCGAATCCACACCTTTTACTTCGAGGGGTATGCTCAGGCCGAAAGGTTTGATCTCTTCTACGGGTGCATTGTCAAGAGAACCATCCAGGATAGCCCTGATGATGTTGCGAGTGGATTCCAGGTCGATACGCTGGCCGATACCGTAGGGACCACCAATCCAACCGGTGTTGACCAGGTAGGCTGTGGCGCCATGTTTTTTCATTTTGTCGGCCAGCTGTCTTGCATAAATGGTGGGGTGCAACATTAAAAACGCAGCCCCGAAGGCAGAGGAGAAGGTAGGCAAGGGTTCTTTTACCCCTCTTTCAGTACCGGCCAGTTTGCTGGTGTAGCCGCTGAGAAAATAATACATCGCCTGTTCGCGGGTAAGTCTTGAAACAGGAGGCAAAACGCCAAAGGCATCTGCCGTGAGAAAGATAATCTTTTTGGGATGCGTTCCCTTGCTTACAGGTTTTACAATATTATCTATGTGATGAATGGGGTAGGAAACGCGGGTATTCTCAGTTTTTGTGGTGTCAAAAAAATTGATTTCTCCGGTTTGTGTATTATATACCACATTTTCGAGCAAGGCATTGCGACGAATGGCATTGTAAATTTCCGGTTCTTTCTCCTTGCTCAGGTTGATGCATTTGGCGTAGCAGCCTCCTTCAAAGTTGAAAACTCCCTCGTCGTCCCATCCATGCTCATCGTCCCCAATCAGATAGCGGTCCGGATCAGCTGACAGGGTTGTTTTTCCTGTGCCCGAAAGCCCGAAAAAGATAGCAGTGTCTCCGTTTATCCCCATGTTGGCAGAGCAGTGCATAGAGGCCATCCCATTGAGGGGAAGGTAGTAATTCATGATGCTGAAGAAACCTTTCTTGATTTCTCCTCCATACCATGTGCCTCCCACCAGCGACATCTTCTCTTTCAGGTTGAATGCCACATATATGTCGGAATTGAGATTCTGTTCTTCCCATCGTTCGTTGACCGCTTTGCAGGCATTAAGCATAACAAAATCGGGTTCAAAGTCCTGCAACTCTTCTTCAGTGGGGCGGATAAACATGTTTTTCACAAAATGTGCCATCCATGCCACTTCTGTAATTACCCTGATTTTAAGCCTTGAATTTTCGTTGGCTCCGCAAAAAGCATCCATGACATAGAGTTTCTTGCCCTGAAATTGTTGCAGTGTAGTTTCTTTGAGCTCACCCCACACCTGCTCGCTGATGGGGTGGTTGTCTGATCGTTTGGCATTGGGCCCTGCCCACCAGATATTGTCTTTGGAGGTTTCTTCCATCACAATATATTTATCTTTGGGCGAACGACCCGTAAAGATGCCCGTATCGACAGCTACGGCACCATTTTCGGTTTCAAAACCTTTCTCTAAACCTTCCAGCGAAGGATCGGTTTCATGCTCGTACAATTCGTCATAAGACAAATTGTAGTAAATTTCTGGTGTGTCTGTAATACCATAAATGGTAAGATCCGGAGGGTAGACCTGGATAGTTTCTGTTTTTTGGTTCATAAGGGTTTTTTTATTTGCAGCAGGTTGCCTGCTGTTTGTAACTAATGTGTTTTGATGCCGCCAAAATTATAAAAAAACATACTAAACTCGTAAATAATTCAATAAAATTATCAGCTTATGGATTTTTAAGATTTTTATGGAATAATCTTCCCTTAAACGCTGTTTTTACTTGTGTTAGATGCATGTGCATGAGGGAGTATTGGAAAACAATGCAGGGTTTGTGGTGGTTATCATCTGTATTGACAAATGAATGTTCATGACACGATTTCAAGCCATCCCTGAACAGACAGACCGTGGACACTGTAATTCTGAACGTGATTTTTTTTACTCAATCCATGTATGATGGCTGCCAAAATGCATAAAAAGGAACATTTTCATTCAAAGATAGGCCCTGTCTGTGGTTGCTTTTTCTGTGGTGCAGGAAGTGGATTCTTTATGGGATAAGGTAGTGCATTGCAGCCAGCGATACAAAACTCAAAAAACAAAAAGGTATGAGCATAATTTCTCTTGTATTTCCTCATCAGTTGTTTGAAAATTCTCCTTTGCCTTTTGACAAAGGGAAGGTTTATCTTATTGAGGAATCACTGTTTTTCAGGCAATATAACTTCCATAAGCAAAAGCTGGCCTTCATGAGGGCTTCTATGAGATTCTATGAGGACTTTTTAAAAGAGAAAGGAACGAAAGTCGATTACATACCGAGCCATGAGAAAGAGTCTGATATTCGGAAACTCCTTTCACAACTCAGTAAAGGAAACAATACAGAGATACACTATATTGATCCCACGGATGACTGGCTCAGGCAACGACTGAAAAAAAGTGGCAAAGAGCACGATTTAAGTTTGAAGATGCATACTACTCCTTTATTTATGAATACGCTCCGGGAGATTGAAGACTATTTTGCCGACAAGAAAAGATATTACCACTCGGATTTTTATACCGATCAACGAAAGAAAAGAAAACTATTACTGGAAGATGACAAGAAGCCCCTGGGAGGAAAATGGAGTTATGATGCCGAAAACAGGAAAAAGTACCCTTCAAATAAACAACCTCCCCGGATTACCTTTCCAAAACAAAATGATTATTATAAGGAGGCTGTAATCTATGTGGAAAAGTATTTTGGAAGCAATTATGGTTCGTTGAGTGAAAAACCCTTATATCCTGTCACTCATGAAAGCGCTGCCTCCTGGTTGGAGAACTTTTTTACAGAAAGGTTTGAAGAATTTGGACCTTATGAAGATGCCATAGTTGCTGATGAAGGCATATTGCACCACAGCATGCTTTCGCCCATGCTGAACAACGGATTGCTCACGGCTGACCGTGTGCTGGATGCAGCATTACAATACAGTAGAGAAAACAAAATTCCGCTCAATTCCCTGGAAGGGTTTGTCAGGCAAATTATGGGGTGGAGAGAGTTTATCAGGGCTATCTATGAGTTGAAAGGTAGAGAAGAACGAACGCGAAATTTCCGGGGATTTTCACGAAAAATTCCCGAATCTTTCTATGAGGGCACCACGGGGATTGCCCCGGTAGATATTGTTATCAAAAGGGTTTTGAAAACCGGTTACTGCCATCACATCGAGCGATTAATGGTGCTGGGAAATTTTATGCTGTTGTGCGAATTTGATCCCGATGAGGTTTATAAATGGTTTATGGAACTGTTTATAGATGCATGGGACTGGGTTATGGTTCCCAATGTTTATGGGATGAGTCAGTTCGCTGACGGTGGGCTTATGGCCACCAAACCCTATTTCAGTGGCAGCAATTACCTGATGAAAATGAGTAATTTTCCCGGGGGAGACTGGCAAAAAACCTGGGATGGGCTTTTCTGGCGGTTCATGGACCAGCATAAGGATTTTTTAGGGAAAAATGCACGTTTGGGGATGTTGTTGCGTACATTGGAAAAGATGGATAAAGATAAGCGAAAAGCCCACTTCGATCATGCAGAAAAGTTTCTCCACCAACTCAATACTTCAACCGGGAAAGGTTAAATCTTTTTTTATCAGATGTATTTTCCGTAAAAATACCCATTGTTGAGCCTGGTTGTTTTTGTATATTTCGCATCTGTTTTAACAAAGTTGCCGGAGATAAAAACTGAAGCCATGACCAAAACATCCTTTGAACCGCAAAAGATTCTGTTCCCAATGCCTGTAAGCTTAATTGTAACAGGGATTCCTGAAAAAGCGAATATTGTCACCATTGCATGGGTGAGTTTGCTCACCAGTGCACCCCCTACTTTAGGGATTTCTGTTGGTTCCAGGGGGTTTTCAGGAGATGAAATACTGAAAAACAAGCACTTTACGGTTAATATTGCAGGAACGGATATCATGACCGAAGCCGATTATTGCGGCATTACCTCTGGAAAGGAAGTGGATAAATTTGAAAAAACCGGTTTAACCAAAATTCCCTCCCTTAAAATCCCTTCCCCTATCATCAAAGAATGCCCTCTGAATATTGAATGCCAACTGGTGTCTTCCTCTCTTGTGGGAAAGACCCATCATTTTGTTGGTAAAATCCTGCAGGTACATATGGATACCGATAAATTGAAAGATCCGGAAAATCCGGGTTCTTATATTGCGGAAGCGATGGATCCACTCATATACATGGGAGGAGCAAGAGAATACCGGAAGCTGGGTGAAAAAATTGGAGATGCTTACAGTATTGGGAGAAAATTGGGTTAAAAAGCATTGGTTTTAGGCCTGGTCAGATGAAAAATCTGTCAAGAGGAGATTGAGGGTGTTTTGTGGATGAAGTTGAAAAAACAACTTGGTGTATATTTTATGACTGTGTATCAATAAAAAATATAAATTTGTATTATTAATAATCAATTAAGCCTGACAAATGGACGAAAATGGAAACAGGTTTCTTTCTGACAAGGATCTTTGGCTATTGATAGCGCAAAGTTCGGTTGGAGATTCTTACAGACCCCTAAATTTGCGTGGAGCTGTTCTTAGTGGTGCCCAATTAGCCGGTGCTGATTTGTCGGGTGCCAATTTTTCAAAAGCCGATCTGAGAGGTGCCAACCTGCAGGGCGCCAACCTCTCCGGAGCATTTCTGGCCAATGCCGATTTAAGCAATGCCAACCTTGTGGGGGCAACTGTGGACGGTGCCGTGTTGGCAGGTGCCAATCTGAGTCATGCAAATGTAAATGAGGCCGATCTTTCGGATACCAACCTGGCAGATGCTGATTTGACAAAAATATCTGCAGTCAATTGTGATTTTACCCGCTCTGATCTTTCGCAATGCATTATCCGGTATGGGGAACTTACACGTGCCAATTTGCTCAAAGCCAATCTTTCCGGAGCAGATCTGACTGGAGCTGATGTGCTGGAAGCCAATTTTGCCCGCACCTATTTCAATGATACTGTAATGGAGGGCATCATAAATCTGGAGCGGGCCGTGGGATATAAGGGTTGAGATCAGGCCAACGTTTTTGGTTGAGTTTGAGGTAGTGAGTGAGGCTAAGGTTTAGGATGGGGTTGGTTTTGGCGCAGCTGTTTTTGAAGCTTCTTGGTTTTTCTTTTTTCTTTCAGGAGTTCAATATTGAGTGCGGCAGTTTTTTGTTTCCATTTTTTTGATTCTTCTTTACTATCCTCCTTTTCTTTTTCCAGTAAGATGCAGTTACCCAGTATTTCAAACCCTTGAATAATCTGAGGATTTTTCCGGGTTAGACTGATAAGTTCAGTGATTGGTTCCGGGGGATTTTTTCCCGCGCATACTACGGCAAGTCCTTCGCCAGCGTGAAATTCAAGAACAGTATATTTTTCCCTGATTTCTTCCATTAGTTTCCACACTTCAAATCCGGGTCTTCTTACTTTCGTATCATGCAACAGAATAATGCCCTCATTACTCATTTTAGGCAACCAACTGTAAAAGTCATTTTCAGCGGCTTCATAGGTATGTGTCCCATCAATGTGCAAAACATCAATTGTCCCCTCTGAAAAGTTATTCACTGCTCTGTCAAACTCCATCTGTAACAGGGTGGAGAAACCGGCAAATTCTTTTTGATTGATTTCGCTAACCCGCCGGTATACTTCTCTCCCGTATCTCCCCACATGCATATCTCCCTGCCAGGTATCTACTGCAAAGCATTGCGTGGTTAGGTTGAGCGCTTTTCTGGCCTGGCAAAAGGCAAAATACGAGTTCCCACTGTAGGTACCCAATTCAACCAGCAATCGGGGTTTTACCTGTTCCATCAGCCAGAAAGCAAATGGGATATGGATAATCCAGCCATGAGGATTATCGAGAAATTGAGGCTTGCTAAGGAAATAATTTTTAGACGTAGCTAAAAGCATTTTACTGACAGATTGTTGTGTTATTTTAATTGTCCATAAAAATAAGAATAATAAGCTTTTCGGAAGCTACGCTTGTGTCAGAACCTTTGTTTATACAAATAAAATCAGTAGTGTCAGGTAAAATCATTGGTTGTTCCCCGAAATGCCTGTGTTTATGCCATCCCTGCGGGATTAAGGACAGAGGGCAATACTATATGCCTATGAACATTTTACTCCTGCGAAGTTTAAAAACGCTGTTGCAAGGAGGAGTCCCCAGTGAGGTCCACAGGAACGGAACATTTTAACCGGACAACCATGATATAAAATAAAAAAAACAGCATGAAATAAAAATGTATTAAGGGTTTTGTGGGTCAGAACTGTCTGATATAGTGAACCAAAAAAATAATTAAGTGTTTAAATCATTTGTTGTCAAACATATCTCAAATCTTCCTACAATGAAAAAACTATTAACGATTTTGATCTCGCTGGCGAGTTTATCGCTTTGGAGCCAATCCCATGAGATAGCTCCTGAATATTATGAAAAGCGGATCCAGGAACGCAACCAAAAGCTATCTGAAAAGGGACAGTCTCCCTTGAATACTTCATTGAATGGTAACTCCCTTCACTACCAAACCCGGTCAGGGAAGGGTGCTGCTGCCCTGAATATGGATAAAAATAATACGGCTGAAGGAGAGTGGTTAATCTGGAACAATGGTGAATACAGCAATGCCCTGGGAGGACCGGAAAACTTTGTTTTTGATGTGGCCGCACGGTTTGAGCCTTCTGACTTGACCAATCTGTCCGGCTATCAGGTATCTTCAGTGAGTATTGTTCCCGGTGATATGGCAGATTTTACACTGAAGATTTGGCAAGGACAAAATTCACCCCAGGAAATTTACTCCCAGGCTATTGATTCCATTTTACCTAACCAGGAAAATGTAATAGACCTTGATATGCCTGTCTTGATAGATGCAAGTCAGGACCTGTGGATAGGTTACCAGGTTTCCGGTACAAATGTTTATCCGGCAGGAGTTGACTCCGGGCCGGCTGTTACCGGAAAGGGTGATATGATAAATTTTGATGGAGTATGGTATTCTCTTAACGATGAATTTTTCCTGAATTACAACTGGATGATAAGCGCATGGGTTGAACCTGCTGCTGATCCTGAAGCACCAGCAGCTCCCTTGCAATTAACTGCCACGGCAGATGAAAACGGTGAACTCATTGTTGACCTTGCCTGGAACAATCCATCCGTAAACTTTGAGGGGGGGGCGCTGGATGAATTGGATAACATCCTGATTTATCGGGGAGAGACTTTGCTGCAAACCATCAATGATCCTGTTATTGGCGGAAGCGAAAGTTTTACCGACGAGGGTATTGAATCTTCAGGTACTGTCTCCTATGCTGTTGTGGCTGAAAACCAGAATGGCCAGGGACCCACGGCTCTCGCCTCCGTTTTTGCAGGGCCCGATGTTCCTGATGCTCCTTCCAATGTTGTCCTCATCGCAGACGACAACAATGCTGTTGTTAGCTGGGATGCACCCCAGGAGGGTTTAAACGGGGGGGTTGTTAATCCTGCTCTTATGACTTATACTTTGGTAAGAATGCCTGATTCCGTGATGGTAGCACAGGATATTTCTTCTACTTCTTTTACCGACAGCTCAATCCCCGGAGCAGGAAATTACTTTTACAGGGTTACGGCCTTTAATGATCAGGGCGAGGGCGGCACTTCGGTATCCAATGTTACTTCGTTGGGACTGGAGGGTTTGCTTTACGCTGAAACTTTCGATTATCAACCCGGCCCATTACCTGCTGGATGGGAATTAACAGGGGCGTCGCACCACTGGGAAATTTCTCACTCGGCTGTAGCCGGAGGTGAAACTCCTGAGTTGAGATTAAACTGGGTGCCGGCAACAACAGGCATAAGCAGGCTGGTGAGTCCTGCAATCGACCTGCAGGATAATGAGGCTGTACGGCTTATCTTTCATCAGTTCCTGGATAACTTTGCCGCTTCTGACAATGAAAAAATTGCCATGGATTATACTGTTGATGGAGGTGATAACTGGATAACCATCTGGGAGCAGGAACTAACCGATGAGGATATTCCCCAGGACGAATACGATTATGTATTTAATGTTCCTTCCGATGTATCTTCCATTCAACTGGGTTTGCGCTTTGAGGGGAATACTTATAATATAGACTATTGGCACATTGATAATATAATTATTCAACCATTACTTGACAATGATTTGATGGCTGAAAATATTGCAGGTAATGCTTATCCCGCTGCTGGTTCGGAGGCCCTATACACTGTTTCCGTGCAGAATGCAGGACAAACAGGCACTGACAATTTCGTTGTCAAACTAATGGGTGAAGGAGAAGTTGAGCTCTCGTCGGTTTCAGGAGAATTTCTGCAACCTGGTGAAATAGCCGAATTTTCTTTGCCCTGGACTCCCCAGCAAACCGGTAATACTTTTATTTATGGAGTAGTGGAATTTCCCGATGATGAGAATTCTGTTAACAATACAACCTCTGCGCTGGAAATAGAAGTTTTACCAGAAGGATCTTATGTTGCTCAGGTGGGAACACAGCCCACTTTTGCTCCAACCAATATTCCTTTTGACTTCTTCTGGAAGACAAGTCTGAGCCAGACATTGTACTATCCCGAAGAGTTGGGACTTACAGGTGGCGTACTTACTGCTTTGCAGTACAAGAATGACTTTGAAACCGGTTTGAATGACAAGGAAATAAAAATATGGGTGGGAGAAACCCAGCAAGACAATCTTGTGGATGGCTGGTTCGATGTCAATGAATTAATCCTTGTTTTTGAGGGAACAGTGGATTTTCCGGAAGGGAAAAATGATATTTTTATTCCGCTGGATACACCTTATCCCTACACCGGTGATAATCTTGTTGTGTTTACCAGCAACGAATATGAGGACCAATGGTTAGGATACGGCAACAATTTCTATGCTTCAGCAGATCCCGAGTCAGCACGCACTATAATAAGAACAGCAGACGAAGTGCTTGACCCTGCAAATCCCGGAACGTTCCATCAGAGCGACTGGTATCCCAATACAACCTTGTTTTTCTCAACAGAAGGCTTAGGGGGCCTGCAGGGCACCGTATCAGATAATCAGTCAACCCTGGAAGGTGCAGAGGTCAGGTTGGCAGGCACGCAAAGCACGACCTTAACGGATGAAGAAGGAAACTACCAATTCCCTTATGTTTTGCCAGGCAGCTATGATGTTGAATTTCGTTTGTTCGGCTACTTCTCACAGACTATTGAACAGGTTGAGATTGTTGTGGATGAAACCACCCAACTGGATGCAACCCTCGAATCCATTCCTCAATATACTGTTTCAGGTTCAGTGGAAGGTAACAATGGGCTGATTCCCGGCAATGCTGTGATTACACTTTCCGGTTATGAGGATTACCTTGCGAATACAGACCAGAATGGTGATTTTACTATAGAAGGTGTTTTTGAAGGTGAATATACCTTCAGTGTTCTGGCTCCGGGTTACGAATCTTTTACCAATGAATCGCTGCTGGTAGATGGCGATATTGATCTGGGCCAGGTAGTCATTTCAGAAATTATTCTTACACCGGGTTCCCTTGCTATAGACTATGACAACTTTGGTGCAGGTAATGCCTTGCTTTCGTGGAACATTCCGCTGGGGGAAGAGTTCAGATATGATAACGGAACACCCACTACCGCTTTGGGTACCAACAGTATCTCGGACCAGACTATCCTTGGTGTTGCTCACCCCCACAATGCAGAGTTGTTCGAAATGTCATGGATATGGGGCAGTGATACCATAGAACAGGCTGTTGAAACGGTCAAAGTCTGGGTGTTTGGATTGAATGAAGAAGGATGGCCCGATCACAATGATTTACTCTATTACGCTGATGAGGTTTCCGTAAAGCAGGATGGCGAATGGACAACCTACCAGTTCAGCCAGCCTGTTGATGCACCCAACGGATTCTTCATGGGTATTGGAGGTGAAGGCTTCCTGGCTTTGGCTGCAGAATTAGGTGAAGATCCTGATTGGCCTTTTGTTCCCAATACGCACTTCTTTAGTGCCGATGCATTGTCAGGCAATTTTTCACCGCTTGAACTGTATGGATTCCCCTGGAACTTTTTCATCCGTGCTGTAGGAAATGATTATGGTAGCATCAATATCAAATCTTCTCAGGAGGCTGGTGAAATGATTGCATCTGAAGGTGAACCAGGATTCTTTGAAAGCCCCGTTCCGGCATCTGCTGGAAATCCTGCATATGCTTCCTTTGAGAATAAGGCTGCGGGTAAATCAGTAACCGGGTTTAATGTATTTCTTGAAGATATGGAAGAACCGGTAGCCTTTACCGAAGAGCTGGAGTATCTGTTTACTGAACTGCCCGAAGGAAACCTCACCGCAGGAGTGCAGTCTGTTTATAATACCGGGGTTTCTGAAATAGTAACCATCGATTTTGATTTGGTTTACCCGGTGGAAGTATCCTTGAATGTTACTGCCAATACAGGCGAGGTTCCTGAAGGGGCAGAAGTGCAGTTGCTAAACGAGCAATTAGAGCAATACTCCTATTCAGGTCAGACAGATGCAACAGGGAATATAGAGTTTTCTTCCGTACGCAAAGGACTCTATACTTTGCTGATTTCACTGGAAAACTATGAAACCTATAGTGTGGAGAATATTGAAATCCAATCTGACACTGCTTTGGATGCAGAATTGACTGAGCGGTTGGATGCACCTGTAAATCTGATGGTTACCAGAGATGGCCTGGAGCCAGGGCAGGTTTTGTTCAGCTGGAACAACCCCCTTCATGGATGGAATGAAAGTTTCGAAGATGGGGCCTTTCCCGAAAACTGGAGTCAGATCATTACAAACACCCATACTCAGTCAGGTTATGCCAATACATGGCAGATTGTAGAAACGGTTCCGTTTTCTAATCCGATTGTCCCTCAGGATGGCCAATACCAGGCGTTCATCATGTGGAGCTTTCTGGAACAGAGTGAATGGCTGATCTCTCCCGAATTTGTTGCTCCTGCCGGTGACCTGGTTTTCTGGTATCATGGTACAAACGGCTCCGATTTTGGGGACAACTATTACGTGAAAATCTCACAGGATAATGGGGATACATGGGATATTTTATGGAATGCAAGTGATCTGCCTTATGGGGTGAACAATTACACGGACTCCGTAGCTATTGATTTATCTCTCTATGCAGGAAACAATGTCCGTCTGGCCTGGCATGCAGATGATGGATCCAATGGAACAGGCTTGTGGAGCACATGGGCGATTGATAACATTTCTGTGGGAGACCAATCCATGGATTTGAAAAACTTTGTTGCCGGTTTTCCCGGAAAGAATCGCCCTTTGGAAAACGTTGAAAAGAATGGCCATGCTTTGAATTATAATGTGTTTTTTGATGGTGATCTGATGGCAGAAGGAGTTTCTGATACGCAAATCCTGTTCAACGATGTTGCCGAAGGAAGCCATACGGCAGCAGTGCAGGCAGTTTACGCTACCGGTGTTTCCGAAATTGTGCCCATGGATTTTACCCTTAGTCAAACGTTCTTGTTAAGTCTGGTGTCCGATCCTGCCGGTAGTGGTTCACTGAGTGGATCAGCATGGTACAGTGAAGGTACAAAGGTGCTGATTAATGCTTCACCCAATGAAAACTATATGTTTTCCAACTGGACAACACAGGAAGGAGAAATCATCAGCGAAGATCCTTCGTTCTTCTTCACGATGCCGGGCAACGATGTTGTGCTCTCCGCCAATTTTGTGGAAGCAGAACAATACAACGTAACCTTTAACATTGATATGACCAATGCTTCTGTTTTCAATCCCTTCCAGGAAGATGTGGCACTTACAGGTTCTATGCATGACTGGGCTGTTTTGGGTACCAATCACCGAAACCAGGTGATGGCAGGTAACCATGAAACCATGGTTTACTCCAAGACATTCCTGATGGAACCCGGCGTGTATTCCTACAAATACTTCCTTAATGAAGGAGAGCATGAACATGAATGGGAAGAGGGTGATAACCGCGAGATTTTTGTAGAGAGTGACATGGAAGTTTTCGATGTTTGGGGCGTCCAAACGCCAACTCTTATCACAGAAACGGACTTATCAGAAACTACCCGTATTTTCCCCAATCCTTTCAATGATTTCATTGAAGTGACCGGAGCCGAAAAAAACAGCAGACTTATTATAACCAACATTCTTGGAGAGATAATCATGGATGAAATACTAACCACAAACCGCTTGAATACTTCTAACCTGCAACCTGGTATTTATGTGATTTATCTTGAAAACGATGATGGGAAAAGAGATGTGCGTAAATTGATAAAACAATAAGTCTTAGCTGTTTTACCAAAGGCTGCTTCTTGATTGGGGCAGCCTTTTTCTTACGGTGCAATACTAAAGAGAAAAACCTCCCTGGAGTCTCCTGAAATCAGTGTAAGAACATAATTTCCCGGAAGAAGGTGCCCGACATGAAAGGTTTTCTGTAAACCTGTCAATGCTACTTTTTGTTTCAAAACAGGTTGCCCTGCCATGTTGTGAATTTGTGCTTCCATCACTTCTCCATCTGAAAAAGAAGGACCAAAAACTGTGAGTTTATCTCTTGCCGGATTGGGATACAAAATCATCTCACCTGGCGCAGGGTTATCCTCCGGAATAACAATGTTGATTTTCAGAGCTTCTTTAATGCTGAGGGATACACTTTCAATGACTTCCTGCTGGGGAGTAATGTGCAATGGCAGGGAAGGTAGTGACTCGAAGCCGGCCATTTCTACCTCAAGGATGTAGGTTCCGTAAGGAAGATGGGTAAAGGAGAAGTTTCCATGGACATCGGTGAGTGTATGCCCGTATATCTTTTTACCGCTCAGGCTATACAAAAGAATACTGATATTGGAGAGTCCGCCGTTGCAAAACTCATCTTGGGAGTCTGAAAACCACGGTTGACAATATACATCTTTATCATCGGGGTGCAACTTAGGCAAGGCAAAATGTCCGCGGATGGTCCCGTTTCCGGAAGGGAATGATGTGTTAAGAGCGGGAATCCGGATGTCTATTCCATATGTATTGCCTGTAAGATCGTGGATGTAAGCCTTCTCCCACCGGCTTTGCTCAACATAGTAGGATGGAAGTTGATTGTTTTCAGGCAGCGTATCGGAAGGAACATACAGAATGTATTCACCCCTGAAAAGTCTGTCAAACCTAAATACCCCCTTATCATCAGTCCAGGTAAGAAATCGGGTAGGGAGTTCCGTGGGGTCGTCTTCCATCAGAAATGCAACCACCGGGTTACCGCTAACCGGGTTATGATCGTACCACAGACTTCCCTCTATACTGTAAGCCGGCCGTATGAAAATTGTAACCGTATCTCTGACGGTTTCGCAGTACCGGGAAAAAATTGTAAGTACAAGATTTATCTGTTGCCGGTTAATATCTTCAGGGCCGGGCGTGTAATCGGTGAGGATGCTGTCGGGATGGCTAAACACTCCATCTCCTGAACTTTCCCACTGAATGGAGTCCTCATGCAGTGCGTAAGCTTCTGAGGTGTTGAAGGTGTCTTCAGGAGCGATAAAACTGTTTTTGCCTGCATAAGCTAACGGTAATGGTGCAAAAGATAAGAGAAATTCATCATACACAACCTGTTCTCCCTTCTGGGCACTGAGCCGAAGAACTACACTTCCGGATGCCCGGTCTTCTTCTCCGGGAAAATATGCAGGGCTTACATGCTCAGGATTGGAAAATGAACCATCACCAGAGGTTGTCCATGAAAATTCGTCCCATGATGCAGGAACATGGCCATGTTCTATGTTAAAGACTTCAACATCTACGCAGAGAGTAGTGTCGGTTCCTGCATAAGGTATGGCGCTGGCCAGGGCATAGGGGCTTTTGTTGCCGTCTGATTGGTCTTTGTTTTTATTATAATCCTGGTCATAAGCAGCTATACCTATGGTGCCTGTAGTATCTTCAGGAAGGAAAAACACCGTGTCTGTAAGCAATTCAGTGGAATCACTGAAGCTGTAATGGGAGAATTCTCCATAAAAGACTCTGTAGCCCAGCAGATCCGATTCAGGATTAGCTCTCCAGCTTAACCGAACAGAACCCTCAACGATCTGTTTTACAAAACCTGAAGGAGCCGAAACAGGAGCTTGCGTGTTGGCTTGCTCCAATATAGGCTTATAGTCCAATACTCCCAATGCAGGGTCATTAGAAAAATCATACAGAAGTTTTTCGATGATGCTGTCTTGGGTAGCCTCCCAGTAGGAATGGCTGATATTAATATCAAAAGGGGTTAAATTTTTAACAATGGCTGTATCTTTGCGGTTACGAAAAATATTGTTTCCTGAAAACAGCACATTCTGGCCTGCCAGAAAGGTAATTACATCTTCATCATTTCCGGTAAATGTATTTTCTCCAATAGCAATGTCGCTGGAGTTGTTTCTGAACATGATGCCCATTTTATTTTCATAGATGCTGTTGTTGTGAAAATATGAATCACCGGTTGAAACAAAAGCGGCTGCCGTGGTATTGCGCCAAAAAATATTATGACTGATAAAGGTAGAATCCATGGAGTTGTAGATTCCGAATCCATCGTTGTCATTGCCGTTATTAATGATGATGTTTCTGCTGATATGGGTGTGGGCTGATGTCCCCAGATTAGAGCTGAACAGCCAGACTCCTTGCTGGCTGTTCTTAATGAGGTTTTCCTCCACTACATTGTGATAGCAGTAACCATGATTGTTGCTTTGAATACTGATATTGGTAATAAAGTTGCTGAATGTATTGCCGGCAATTGTATTGAAAGATGCCTGGTTTCCATTGCCCGTTGCATAAATCTCAACACCAATAAAATTATCCGTGAATAAATTCGCGCTTACATTCCAGTTGGAGCTGTTGGTCAGACTGACTCCGATAAAAAACACATCGCTGATAAGGCTGTTGGTAAGAGAAACATAATGTGCGTTCTGCCCTGTGATTCCTTTTACAGCATTTTTTATTACCACATAGTCGAACACAACATCGTCGGGGTTGTCGATGGCGCTTAAAGTTATCCCGTTCCAGTTCCAGGTTTCACCTTCACCATGATTGGGCAGCAAGCGGATGCTGTCAGTTTCGTTTCCCACCATAGAAAGGTTTCCTCCTTCCACATTGATTCCTCTTCCCTGCGAAAATACAATGGTAGTACCGGCTTGCACCTGAAGAGAAGATCCGACCGGGACGGTAATATTATTGGCTACCCAGTAAATATTATCAGCCGTCCAGAAAGCAGAACCATTTAATACCCCTCCAACTTCGATTATCGGTATATCTTTTTTGGTTTTTTCAACCTCTGAAGCAAATGAAGCACACTGCCCCATCAGGGCGACAACAACCATACCGCCCTTTAGTAAGCTCATAAGTAGGCTCGTGAAAAAAGATAAGATGGTTTTGGTGTTCATGTTATTTGATGGTTAGAAATAATATAACACTCCAAGTCTGATGCCTCCACCGTGAATTCTACGTTCCAGGGGATGATTCTGATTCCATGCAGTGAAATACCTGCGGTACCATGTTTCAGCAAAAATATCGCTGATGGCACTTAACCTGATTTTCGCTCCTAATCCACCCGACCAGGCCAGTACCCATGGAGAGAAATTGTTGCGGTTAACATAAACAGCAGGAAAGCCTTCCGTGTTTTCCACGCTTTGGGCATTCAGCCAAAGAGGCGTACTGGCATGGAAATTTCCCCGGGCATACCCCACAAAGTTGCGGCCGGCATAAAAATCCCACGACAGAGCCAGGCTGGTTTCCACAAATCCCATCCGGTTCATCCTTTCATAAAAGATCTCCTGGCTTTCCAGGGGGATGTAAGTGGTATCGGTAATATGGGTCCAGATGGTGTCGTTTTGCTGAATCACAAAGAAGGAGTCCAGCGTATCAATTTGATTAAATCCTCCGGTGGAAAAAAGTTCTGAATAATTGAATCTGTGCGCAAAACTATTGATAGCAAGCCCTGCAATAACAGACACACTACCGGTATTGTATTGCAGGGAGGCACCCAACCCAAAGTTTCTCACAGAAAATGCATCTGCCTGGTTAATCTTTTCCAGATCCGGTGTGAGCGAAGGATTGCCGGTAAATTGATATTCGGTCATCATTTGGGTCAGGGCTATGCCGAAGGCCCATCGTTCACGCCCATTGACTTCCACGCCCAGCAGATCGCGAACCAGTGTTTCGGGCCGGGTAATTTCACTCTGAGGCTGACGTTCAATAAAAACGGTATCTATGATTAATTGCTCTTCAACCTGGATTACCGTATCCCGGATAAATATTGTATCATATACAATCACAGTGTTGGAATAGGTAGAGGGAAGAGAATCTGAAAGTTGCCATTGCCGGGGAGCAGGGGCAGGTTTACTTGTGGGCGAAGAGGATGTCATTGCCTGGGCAGGGGGCGGTCTTCGGGTTTTTTCTGTAGCCTTTAGGATAATGAGATGATTGCCAGACTCCCTGAATTCATGTCCGTTTTGGGTGAGAATTTCCCTTAGTATGACCATGGGTGTTTTACCCGAAGCAGAGTAATTTATCAATACATCAAAAACATCTTCTGATGCATTGTAGGTAATATTTATATTGTGATGTGCAGAAAGCCTGTGAAGAACAGATTTTAGGGGTTCATTGCGGGCTTCAAATTCAATGGGGTTTTGTTGATTCTTTGATAATGCTGTTTCAGGGCTAACAGGAAGCAGCAGGAAAAGAATAAACAGACCTGGAACAAAACTAAACGAATGAAATCTTTGGTTATCACTCACGATCTTAAAGTTTTAATTCCCAAAACAAGTTTTAATTTTTCAGTTTTTGCGCATAACAACAAATCAACCACCCGATAGAATATATTGTTTAGCGAATGATTAATTATTATGAAATGAACCTTTAGCCTTGTATTCCACCCTCAATTGTATCAGCACTGAACCTGCCTGCCATACATAACAATGGCAGGATACCCTGAGGATATCCTGCAATAACGATGGGAAGGTTGGAGTAGCTCAATGGGCTACAACATAAGTATTATGTTCTTTTTCAATGGTTACATCAAAAAGAATTTCCAGGGAGTTGAAAATATCTTCTGGTTTTTCATTGATAAATCGTGCTGTAAGTTTTTGATCCTCAATTTCTGAGGCCCATTTAATGTCGATATAATAAGCTTTGCTGATATCGCTTAAAACATCGGTTAGAGGTGTTTCCACAAACTCCAGTTTGCCGGTTTTCCATGCCATGAAGTTATAATTATCAATAGGTTCCCTTGTAAAAGCTTGCGAACTGGGTTTCCAGGTCACTTTCTGATCTGCTGAAAGAGTAATGGATTCCCCGGATTCTGTTTCCAGGATTACTTTTCCTGAGAGTACTGCCAATTCAATATTTCCTGTGTTGTGGTCTTGCAAAATATTGAAAGAGGTTCCCGGTACAATTACCCTGGCACCTTCAAGTTCAATAATGAAAGGGTATTGGTCATAAGTATTTACATCAAAAAATGCATTTCCTTCGAGGCTCACTCTGCGCTGATCTTTGGAAAATTCAGCAGGATAATTCAGGGTTGCCTTACCGTTAAAAAACACGGTGGTCCCATCATTAAGCAGAATAGAGTCAGTGGTGGTGGGTTGTACATTCTCATAACTCAGTAGCTGGTTTTTCTGGTTCTGAAAAATCATGAAAAATACTCCTGATATAATAATCAGCATGGCAGCTATGCCTGAGAGAAGGTATGCACGGTGCTTAAAACTGGTGTTTAGCGGAATGATTTTGTTATGTGATTCATCGGATTGTTGTTCGTACGCATCTATTTTTTGATTGATTCGTTCCCAGGCCAGTTTTTTGTTAATGGTAATTTCTGGGGCCTGTGCAGGAGAGGTTTGCCATATTTTTTGATATTCTTTAAAAAATTCAAGATGGTTTGCAGAGGATTCCAACCAGGCTTGCAGTTCTTTTTTTTCATTGTCGGTGGCTTCCCCTGCAAGCACCCGGGTGATGAGCAAATTGTATTTTTCTGATATGTTTTCCATGGTAATCGTTGTATGGGTGTTTTATTGTTGCAGTGTTAATACTACTGACAGTCTTGTTGATGAATACCCTTAGTGGCTTGAATAAAATTTTTGATATTGTTTGTTACGGTATAGATTTACCGGCTGCACCTGATTTTGTGGTCAGGCTGCTCCTGTAATCAGCATCAGCAGCAGAACCAGATAATCCTTCAGGTATTTTCTGAGGTGCTCCAGCGCAGCACTAAGATGTGCCTCGACGGTTTTAACAGATATATCCATCTTGCTGGCAATATCAGCATAGGATAATCCGTGGCTACGGCTGTATTCATATACCATTCTGCGTTTGGGAGACATGGTTTCCATCCCCATGGCTACCAGGGCTTTGATTTCTTTTTGATGGATGTCGGAAGTATACGCTTCCGATGAAATCGCTTTTCCCAGCTCCTGTTTGCGATGACTTAATCTTACCTTCAGGTGTTCCTGATGATTGATGATCTTGTTCAGTGCCATGCGGTATAAGTATGATTTGAGTGAAGTCGTTATTTTCAACTCATCTCTCTTGACCCACAATTTTACAAAGATGTCCTGTACAATTTCTTCGGCCTCTTCCTGGTTGCCTGTCCTGATGGTGCAGTAACGGGAAAGAGGTTCGTACCAGGTCTGGAAGATTTCTTCAAAAATGCGCCTGTCTCCTTTGCGTAAACCTTCCATGAGATGGATGTTTTCGGGCTCCATGCTGAATAGTGGGTTATGTTGAATTTGGTTTAATTGGCTTATGAGTGACAGTTCAGAGGGGGCCAACCCTTAGTCTGCCTACCCGCAAAAACAAAAACAGGCTGTATCAGAAAGCTTCACCTGCCTGATACAGCCTGCTGAGTCTATCAGGAGGATAGATTATTGTTTGGCGTACAATTCAATGATTTTTAATATCACCTTTGTCGCTTTCTCCATGCTCTCCAATGGGATAAATTCATATTTACCGTGGAAATTATGGCCTCCGGCAAATATATTGGGGCAGGGAAGGCCCATGTAGGAAAGTCTCGAACCATCTGTGCCTCCACGGATGGGTTTGATGTTGGGTTTAATGCCTACTTCTTTCATAGCCTCACTGGCAATTTCTACAATATGATAGACAGGCTCTACTTTTTCGCGCATGTTGTAGTACTGGTCTTTCATTTCAACTTTCAGGGTGCCTTCTCCATGTTTTTTGTTGATAAAGTCTGCTGCCTCCCGGAATAGTTTTTTGCGGTTTTCAAACTTTTGCCTGTCGTGGTCTCTGATGATGTATTGCAATACAGACTCTTCTACTGTGCCATCAAATTTGATCAGGTGAAAGAATCCTTCATAGTGTTCGGTAAATTCAGGACGGTCAAACACAGGTAGCATATCGTTGAACTCGCTACCCACAATCATAGAGTTGACCATTTTGTTTTTAGACATTCCCGGATGGACATTGCGTCCCTGCACCATGACTTTGGCATAAGCGGCATTGAAGTTTTCAAATTCCAGTTCACCTACTTCTCCTCCATCCACGGTATAGGCATATTGGGCACCAAATTTTTTCACATCAAAATGATCTACTCCTTTTCCGATTTCTTCATCGGGGGTAAAGCCAATCTTGATGGTTCCGTGTTTTATCTCAGGATTTTGGGTCAGGTATTCAATGGCGGTCATTATTTCTGCTATTCCGGCTTTGTCGTCGGCTCCCAGCAAGGTAGTGCCATCTGTGGTTATCAGAGTTTGACCCACATATTTTTTAAGTTCAGGAAAGTCGGCAACTTTCAGAAACATCTGCTTCTCATGGTTGATAAGAATATCTTCACCATCATAATCTTCCACGATGTTGGGTTTTATGTCTGCTCCAGACATGTCCGGGGCTGTATCCACGTGTGAAAGAAACCCAATTACAGGCACTTCTTTGTCAATATTGGAAGGCAGAGTAGCCATTACATAGCAGTTCTCGTCTACATGGGCATCTTCAAGACCCATTTCCCTGAGCTCTTCTACCAGCACCCTGGCCAGGTTAAACTGTTTTTTTGTGCTTGGAAAAGTCTGGGAAGTAGGATCAGCCTGTGTATCGATGCCGATATACTTGTAAAATTTTTCTAACAATGTTTGTTTCATAATATATCAGGAGTTAAGGTGAAGGTTCAGGCCGGGAAATGACAGATGAGTATTTTGTTTTTCTCCAACCTGAACCTGCAATGTTTAAAAATACAAATTATCTTTAAGAATTACTCTTCAATTTTTGCTTTGATTGAGTTTCTGAACAGGTAAATGCAAAGCAGTGCAAACATAACCAGACCGAGATATTGAGCTCCACTGCCCTCCATCCACTGTGCTGCTTCCAGGTTAAGGCCGCCGAACTTCATGATGGCACTTATCACTCCCATCAGGGCGCCACCGGCAATGAATCCACTGGCAATGAGGGTGCCTCGCTCACGTCTTATAGTATTAAGTTTTTCATTTTTACTGCGCGTGCTTACATAATGAGCAATGATTCCTCCTACAAGCAATGGGGTGTTTAATCCGATGGGGATAAACATGCCCAGGGCAAATGCCAGCGCGGGGACACCCAGCATGGTCAGAATCAGCGAAAGGAAAGCGCCTGCACCATAAAGTAACCAGGGTGCAGAGCCACCGGTCATCATGGGTTCAATAACTGCAGCCATGGCGTTGGCCTGAGGTGCCACCAGTGCTCCTTCTCCTTTAAAACCATAGGTCTGGTTGAGAATGATGATGACTCCCCCCACGGTTGCCGCCGACACGATGGTACCCAAAAACTTCCATCCCTGCTGTTTGTAGGGGGAAGATCCCAGCCAGTAACCAATTTTAAGGTCTGTGATAAATCCTCCGGCCATGGCCAGGGCGGTGCAAACCACACCTCCAATAATCAAAGCCGCCACCATTCCTGATGTTCCGCTCAGGCCTGCTGCTGCCATGATCAGCGAAGTAATAATCAGGGTCATCAGTGTCATTCCTGATACCGGGTTGGTTCCTACAATGGCAATAGCGTTGGCCGCCACAGTGGTGAACAGGAAAGATATGATCAAAACAATCATCAAGGCAATGAGGGCGTGACCTAAATTTTCGACGACTCCAAACTGAAAGAATATGAAAATCAGTAGGGTAGTAAAAAGTATTCCACCCATAATGATACTCATGGGAAGGTCGCGGCGTGTTCGAAGGTTGTTCTCTGCGGTGGCATGTTTGCTGAAAGTTTCTTTTACAGCCAACTTTATAGCTGTCTGGATTACTTTAGATGAACGAATAATTCCGATAACTCCGGCCATGGCTATGCCTCCGATACCAATCATGCGCACGTATTCCATGAATATGAATTCTGGAGTTGCTTCTGCCAGTGCCAGTCCTCCACCAAACATTTCTGCTGCATGAGCAATCAAGGGAATAATAACGAACCAGCCTACGAAAGAACCGGCACAAATTATGACTGCATATTTCAATCCGATGATATAGCCCAACCCTACAATGGCGGCTCCTAAATTGAGTTTGAAAACCAGCTTGGCTTTATCGGCTAATGCTTCGCCATAAGGAAGCACACGGGTAGAAAATTCTTCGGCCCACCACCCAAACGTAGCAATAATAAAATCGTATAAACCACCTATTAAACCACTGAAGAGAAGAATCTTCGCCTGGTTTCCTCCTTTTTCGCCTGAAACCAGTACTTCGGTGGTGGCAGTGGCTTCAGGGAATGGGTACTTGCCGTGCATTTCTGCTACGAAATATTTTCGGAAAGGGATGATAAACAAGATGCCTAAAAATCCTCCCAGCAATGAGGAAAGAAATACCTGGTAAAAATGGGCCTCAAGTTCCAGTATATATAAGGCCGGAAGAGTAAAGATGGCTCCCGCAACAATAACGCCCGAACTGGCTCCGATAGATTGAATGATTACATTTTCACCCAGTGCATTCTTCCTTTTTGAAAGGGTGGACAACCCCACTGCTATAATGGCAATGGGAATAGCCGCTTCGAAAACTTGTCCGATTTTTAATCCCAGGTAGGCTGCAGCAGCAGAAAATATTACCGCCATCAGCAATCCCAGCGACACTGACCGAAGATTTACTTCAGGATAGATTTTTCCCGGGGCCATTACCGGAATGTACTCTTCGCCGGGCTTTAGTTCCTTGTAGGCGTTAAGAGGCAGGCCTTTGATTACATTGTCATTGTTTTCCATTTGTGTTGATGTTATTTGTTGGGTACTTTTTTTTTGATGCCTTTTAAAAGGCGGCCTAAAGTAGAAAATATCCTTCAAATAAACCAATAATATTAGAAAAAAATATGGGAACATCCTGAATATCCATTGTCAGGGTGTTCCCATTGCCTTGATGAAGCTTTACCGGAATTATCTGATTACTTCACTGATATCCTCTTTGAGCTTTTTGGCCAGGCTTTCTGATTTTACCTCACTGTCGCTTTCGGCATAAATACGAATAATGGGTTCTGTATTGGATTTGCGTAAGTGTACCCATTCTTTGTCAAAAAGTATCTTAACACCATCGGTTTTATCAATGGGATATTTGCAGTATTTTTCCGAAATTTTGTCAAGGATATCACCGAGATCTATTCCGGGTGAGAGTTCAATTTTGTGTTTGCTGATAAAATAATCTGGTAAATCTTTTTTCAGCCCCACCACCGTTTTGCCTGATTTGGCCAGTTGGCTCAGAAATAGTGCAATTCCTGTAAGAGCATCGCGTCCGTAATGTATAGGAGGATAGATTACTCCTCCGTTACCTTCACCGCCGATAACAGCATTTACTTCTTTCATTTTTTCTACCACGTTGATTTCTCCCACTGCCGACGCATAATGTTCTGCTCCATGTTTGAGGGTTACATCCTTCAATGCCTGGGTGGAAGAGAGGTTGCTTACCGTGTTTCCGGGCGTATGTTGCAAAACGTAATCAGCCACCGATACCAGGGTGTATTCTTCCCCAAACACTTCACCATTGTTACAAACGATGGCCAGCCTGTCTACATCAGGGTCGAGGGCAAACCCAACATTGGCAGAACTTTTGGCCACTTCTTCTGACAAAATACTCAGGTTTTCGGGCAGTGGTTCGGGGTTGTGGGGAAATAATCCATTGGGCTCGCAAAAAAGTTCGGTAACTTTTCTTACGCCCAGTGCCTCCAGTAATACAGGGATGGCAATACCTCCCACGGAGTTTACTGCATCTATTACCACGTGAAAATCAGCTTTGGCGATGGCATCGGTATCCACCAGATCCAGGGCCAGAACTTTTTCAATATGCATCTCAATGGCCGATTCTTCCAGGGTATATTTCCCGATTTTCTCAACCGGGGCAAAGGTAAAGTCATTTTTTTGGGCAAAAGCCATCATTTCTTCTCCCTGGGCGGTATTAAGGAATTCTCCTTTTTCGTTGAGAAGTTTCAGTGCATTCCAGTTTTTGGGATTATGGCTTGCCGTGATGACAATACCACCGTGGCATTTGTATTCCCTTACTCCAATTCCAACCGTAGGGGTGGGTACCATTCCCACGTCCATGATGTCAATGCCCATAAATTGAAGGGTGGAAACCACCATATTATTTACTACGGGTCCTGAAATGCGTGCATCACGCCCAATAAGCACGGAGAGTCTTTCGCCGGGAAACCGTTCTTGCAACCAACTGCCGTAAGCTATGCTGTATTTCATAATGTCAACAGGACTAAGGCCTTCACCTGCCTTGCCTCCCAGAGTTCCTCTTATTCCTGAAATAGATGTGATGAGTGTCATAATATAGATGGTTAAAAATATAGTTTGCAAAGATACTGCTTTCGATGGCCTTTACAATACTAATTTTTTGTTTTGACAAAAAAAACTTCGGTTTTAGCTTTACAAATGAATATTTTGAATTGGCCGATTGTTTTGTAAGGTTAGAAGATTTAAATTATGACCGTTCAAGAGTATATATAAGGTATTATATTCTCAATGAATTTTTTGTGCTAATGAGATTTAAGTGGGATATATTAATTCCTTTAGTACGTATGCCCCTTGTTTAGGTTTTAATAATAGATCTGTTAATTTTCTCAAAAAGACCATGAAAGAACCACAAGGGTGTATCTTAAAAATATTAACAGTACTTACTAATAATATACATTGAATTTTAGCGTAAATAAATGATTTTTTATTTTCTTTTAATTAATAAAAATATTACATTAGCAGGGTAAAAAAGCCCTCAAATTAAAAATTCCTCCCTCGTAGCTATTCCAGTGCATTCTGCTGATGCATCTTCTGATTTGTTTGATTTGCTGTCTTTTGCCATGCTTAAATTCTTCAATTCTCCAACAGGTACAGCCTGAATATTGCTTTTTCCCTCTCGTAATATTTGTAAGTGACTGACATTGTGCAGCCATTCTTTAGTTATTTCCTTGAAAAACAGGCAATTAAGACAGAATTATTTACACAATTAATTACTAAAAACTAATATTATGGAAACTAAACCCCGATTAAGTTTCATGCGATTTGCATGGATTGCGGCATTTCTGTCTATGAGCCTGCAAGGAGGATATTCCCAGCAAGTCGATGCAGAGATAATTGATCCCGGGCAATTTTTGATGCAATATGAAGGGATTGAGGAAGTAAGACCTCGTTTTTTTGCCTTGCGAAGTGAACTGGGTGGTCGTGAAATTCAGGTTTTGGACACTCTTAGCCTGGAAGAACGTAACAGTATCGAAGAGACTTTTCAGCCTCCGGCTGTTGGAGTTATAAGAGATTTGAAACCCTCTGTCAGCTTTTATCTTAACCAGGCCGACCTACCCAAAGAAGGGGAGATGTCCGTTACCGGGGGGCGCCTTACACGCCTCAATAAAGATACCCTGGTCTTTACCTCTTATTTTCAATCTTTGAAAGCAGACGAAATCAGGGTGTTTTTTGCCGAAGGTAATTTCCCTGATGGTGTTCAGGTAAATATTTTCAGTGAAAATGATTATGCTTTCACTGAAACACAGTTGCGGGGTCGGATAGATGAGTATGGTTTTTATACCACCACAACCTTTGCTGATCATCTTACCCTTCAGGTGGTAATACCTTTAAATCAACTGGAGGATGACCTGTATTTTGTAATCTCCAGAATCATTCATGTGGATAACCAGTATCTTCCCGAAGAGTTCCGGGATTGTTTTCTGGATGCAAATTGTTCAACAGCCAACGGATATACCCATATTGATGGATTGAGACGTTCTACGGGACGACTTTATTTTCCTGTAGGTTCACTGTATTATTTTTGCACGGGCAACCAAATCAATGATGTTCGCGCCAAAGACTGGCAACCTTTTTTATTGACAGCCAATCATTGTTTCAGCTCTCAAACATCAGCAGCGGGGCTGGAAGCAAGGTTTTACTATTGGTCTACCAGTTGCAACAGCGGGGTTGTGAATCCTAGTCATATTATCAGAAATGGAGCAAATCTGATTGCCACCAATAGTCAGACCGACTTTACACTTGTTCTGATGAAGCAATTCTCAGCCAATTCTTTCCTGGGCTGGAGTGCAAATGCAGTTGCCAACAATACGGTTTTGCATTCTACCCATCATCCGGGTGGCACATTATTAAAGTACCAGCGTATGCAGAACAAAACCTCACCCACATTTACCTGTGATGGTTTTAGTACCTCCAACTATCATTATACAAAAACCACCCATGGACAGGAAGAAGGAGGGAGTTCAGGTAGTGCTACAGTGGATGCAGACTTGAGAATACGAGGACAATTGTATGGATGGTGTTACCTGCTGAGTGGTGCAGACCAATGTGATTACGATACGTATCATAATATGTGGGGTCGCTTCGATGTAACCTACAATAATAATAACCTGCAATACTGGCTATATAACGGAGGTGCAAGCGTGGCCATGACTACCAGTCCGGCCTCCTCTTATAGTTATGGAAATGTGAATGTAGGCTCCTATTCCAACCTGACGGTAACAGTAACCAATACCGGCACAAGACCCAACTACATGAATCTGGAGGCTGGTAATGCCAGCCTTTCCGGAACCCATGCCAGCCAGTTTTCCATAATCGGAAGTAATTTCCTTTATCTTGCCCCGGGAGAGTCAAGTACTTTTACAGTTAGGTTTACGCCTTCTTCTACGGGGACAAAAACCGCCACCCTTACCATTCCCCATAATGCTGATAATATCACCAGCCCCAGGACAATAAGCCTTACCGGAACCGGCGCATCTGCGCCCAATCCCTGTGCAAATATCATTTCCCTGGGTAGTGGCGGCAGTGGCAATGCCAAAACCTACTCAAAATCAGGAACAGGCGTCTGGAATGTGAATGCCTGCGGATATACTACCAGCGGGCAGGAGCAGGTATATAGTTTTGTGGCTCCATATACCGGTAATTATAGTATCCAGGTAACTTCCACCAACAACACATGGGTGGACTATTTCTGGAAAACCGGCACATGTGGTTCTACGGGATGGAATTGTATTGATGATGTTTACTCTGCGAATACCTATGGAAATATTAGTATGACTGCTGGAACAACCTATTATATCCTGTTGGATGCAGAATCTACCGGTACTTCCACTCATACTTTTTATATTTTCCGCAATCCCTGCCTTAATATTTTGTCGATGGGTGCCGGAGGTTCTGCCAATACAATGACGTATTCGCGCTCAGGCTATGGGGGTTGGAAAAGTGATGCCTGTGGATACGACTGCTACGGGAGGGAGCAGATCTACAGCTTTGTGGCCCCTTATACTGGTAATTACAGCATCCAGGTCACTGCAACCAATGAAGCATGGGTAGATTACTTTTTGAAAACGGGAAGCTGCAATGCTGATAGTTGGACTTGCATAAGTGATGTTTACTCTCAGGGAGTTTATGGTGACATGAGCCTGACGGCAGGTACAACCTATTATATCCTGGTTGATGCAGAAAGCACAGAGTGGGTAACCCAAAGCTTTTTCATATTCTTCAATCCCTGCCTGAATATTACGCCTATTGCAGGAACAGGGCCTTCCAATTCACAAACTTATACAGGAGGGGGGAGTGGCGCATGGTTTACAGCAACCAATTCACCATGTGGCTACCAATGCCCCGGTATTGAAAACATATTCAGCTTCACACCATCAACTACCGGTACTTATCGGTTAGAAGTAACTGCCGCCAGTGATTGGGTAGATTACATGCTGAAATCAGGGATGTGCAACTCTGCAGAGTGGGAGTGTATAGCTGACATTACATCGCCGGGAACATATGGCTATATGAACCTGGTAGCAGGCACAACCTATTACATCCTGCTTGATGATGAAAATACATTGCCTGGTACACATGAGTTCTATATCAGCGATCCTGTTTCTCCGGGTACATGGATAGGAACTGCAAATACCAACTGGCACAATGCTGTTAACTGGAGCGATGGTGTTGTACCCACTGCATCTACCAATGTGGTAATACCTGCCGGAACTCCATTTATGCCAGACATTAGCACATCAGCAGATTGTGAAAGCATTCTTGTTAAATCTGGCGCTAATCTTACCATTGCCGCCAACGGGCTTACTGTTGTAAACTCCTTTACCCTGGAAGGAACATTGACCATGAACAACAGTGCTTCTGTGCTTACTGTGGGGCAGACTTATTTCAACTTGTTAGAATTAAAAACCGGTTCTACAGCATTACTTACCAATGGTACTATCAACTGCTATGGCTGGCTCATACCACAAGATGGCTCCACTTTTAATCCTACTAACAATGTTACCATCTATTTTAAAGGAAATTCTGGCGGAGGTCCTTCCAATTTCTCTTCAACGGCCACCTACAGTAATGTTGTAATTGAAAAGAACAGCGGAGAAATTGCCTACTTTGATTATAGTTCAAACCAGCCCTTAGTGCTTACTGGTGACTTTACCGTTTCTCCGGGTAATATGTTCTATATTCAGGATCAGACAATGATTGTGAATGGCCTGGTTACCGATAACTCTTCCAGTGAAATTTACCTTTCGTTCCCCGGCAAAAGCTTTGAAGGAATGAGTTCAGAGGATGATTATGAGGTATCTGATGGTCCCGGTATGAAAGGAGGACTGTTTGAAATTGAAACGGATTTTACGCTCAAAGGTTTGCTTGATGTTAATGATGGTGACGTA
>CAZBGI010000015.1:0-48071 GCA_964491395.1 uncultured Bacteroidales bacterium
AGACCATTGCACCTGAGGTGCTGGAAAAAATGAGCAGCTGGATAATCGAAGTAACTCAACCCTGAAAAGGATTTAAGTTTTTTCCCGGGAAGGCCCGGATGCTAAGTGCACATCAGAAACTCATGAAAGCCCAGGGATGCGCTGATGGCAATGCAACTTCTGCTTTCTGCTCCAACATCGTGACGGTTGAGGACAACAAAGGACAAATGATAACGGAATAAAAAGAGTGATTCAGAAAAGGGCTATTGAGCAGTAAGCGTTACTTCTTCTTGAAAAAGTACTCTTTCTGCCGGCGTTTCTCTTTATCGCCCCGCACAATGGAAATGGACTTCCCGGTATAAGGATCGATGCCGGTATAGTACATGGTAGTAGCCAGCGTCATGGGAGTGGGTGTAAACTCCTGCACCTGCTCGGGTCTGTAGCCCAGTTTACGGACAAGCACCGAAAGGTCTTTCATATCCTTTTCAAGGGTACCGGGATGCCCCGAAATAAAATAGGGGACCAGCTGCAAGGGAAGGGATTCCTTCTGACACACTTTGCGAAACATTCTGTGAAACTCCTCAAATCCGGAAAAGGCGGGTTTACGCATGAGTTTCAGCACCCGGGGAGAAGTATGCTCGGGTGCCACCTTCAGACGGCCCGACACATGATTTTTCAGCAATTTACGGATGTAGGGCTGAAGCCCGTACTGTTTATTTTGCTGTGGTGTTTTTCCCAGCAACATATCATAACGGACACCGCTTCCTATAGTGATTTTTTTTATCCCCTGGATTTTTTCAGCCTTTTCATACAGCTGCAACAGGGGATTGTGATCAAAATTAAGGTTTTTGCAGGTATTGGGATAAATGCAGCTGGGCCGCTTGCAACGCTGGCACATTTCTTTGTCAATCCCTTCCATCTTGAACATATTGGCCGATGGCCCACCCAAATCACTGATGTGCCCCTTGAAATCAGGCATTTTGGCAATCTCTTCCAGCTCGTTGAGGATAGATTTTTCTGAACGGCTCTGCACAAACTTGCCCTGGTGCATGTTGATGGCGCAGAAACTGCAACCGCCAAAGCAGCCCCTGTGGATATTCACCGAAAACTTAATCATTTCATACGCAGGTATGGGGGGTTTCTTACGGTATTTGGGATGTGGCAGGCGGGTGTAGGGCAACTCCCACGCTTCATCTACGATTTGCTCATCAGCGGGCGGTACAGGAGGATTGACAATCACCTGCTTCCGGCCAGCCTGTTGTATCAGGCGCGGAGCTTCAAGTTTGTTGGAAGCTTCTTCGATGAGGCGAAATGCGTCTGCGAAAGTCTTTTTGCTGTGCAGACAATCCTCATGAGAAGGCAATGATTGTTCCGGGATTTTTTTTAGTGACGGGATTTTTTCATCAACATCGCGCAGAAACGCGGTTTGGGGCAGATTATGAAGCGAATGTACCGGCACGCCTCTTTGAGTGAGTTCCAGCAGCATCTTCCAGGGTTGTTCTGCCATACCATATAACAACAAATCCGCTCCGCTCTCTGCCAGCACCGAAGGTTTTACCTTGTTCTGCCAGTAATCGTAATGAGTAAACCGGCGCATGGAAGCCTCTACACCTCCCAGTACCACAGGAATTTCAGGATAGAGTTTTTTGAGAATTTGGGTATATACCACGGAAGCATAATCGGGCCGATACCCTGCACGTCCGCCGGGGGTATAAGCATCGTCGCTCCGTTTGCGCCGAAGGGCTGTATAGTGATTGACCATAGAGTCCATACTCCCTGCCGTAACCCCAAAAAATAATCTGGGTGCACCCAGCTTTTTAAAGTCGCGCAAATCATCGCGCCAGTTGGGCTGTGCAAGAATGGCAACACGCAACCCCTGTGCTTCTGCCATGCGTGCAAGAATGGCTGTTCCAAAGGAAGGATGATCGATATAAGCATCACCACTTACCAAAATGACATCGGCCTGATCCCAGCCAAGCCACTGCATTTCATCAGTTGTCATAGGGAGAAAAGAAGAAGAGTTGCCATGTGTTTTTATCATCCTATCCAGTATATTTTTGGCAAAGTTACGCAGTTTCAGAGAAACGTAGGCGGGTTAAGGAAGAATGCGGTGTACCTACGCCTGTTAAAAGGGTGAAAATAACGCGCTTCCAACCCAACAAAGGATTTTAGCTGTACAAAAAAATGCAGTGAGGTTGCCAGAGAACGGAGGGAAAAGAAGAACCCTACCGCATGATTTGCATGGTTCCCAGAATAAGAATGCCGATTGCCAGTAAGAATATGATGGTAAGAATAATTTTGCGGCTGCGCTTCAGAATCTGGTTCTCTTTTTTTATGTGATTCTCAAAAGTTATCCGACGTATGATATTTCTGATGCGCTCCATGGCAGCTTCAGACTTTACCACGTAATCATACGCTCCCGCCTTGATGGTATTGGTAGCCACCTCTAGTTTGTCCACCGCTGTAAGAAAAATAACCTGAACATCCATTCCTGATTTGCGAATGGCTTTTAATACTTCCATCCCATCCATATGTTCCTCTCCCAAACGATAATCCAACAAAACTATTTCGGGCTTCATATGAAGATGTTTCAAACACTCCTCCCCTGTTGGAAAAGTTTTTACATTTAAAAAATTCCGCGTTTCCAGTGCTTTGCGGATTACATCCGCATAAAACCTGTCATCTTCCACAATAAAAATAAGGGTATAGTCAGCTTTTCCCATTTTCATTACTTAGCTTAGTTTTCACTGGTTTTTTTCATCGCTAATATACGATTTATTTTGATGTAAATCTTTGTTTTTTCATCATAAATATCCTGTAAAACTCATATTTTACCAGACAAACCTTTATTCTGCCTCTTCACTACGGCATTTATCAAGTGGAGAAGAACTCGTGTATTTTCAACCAGCTCCCCCATCAGCAACACTTGTAAGTAAACCTGAATATGATAGTTTATACCATCAATTTTTTGTGGTATGCTCCGCTTTTCAGATGAGCCCTTTTCTGTGATCCAAAATCAGTATTTCTTGTAACTTTCAAGATACACAAACATGCAATTTTGTACTTTCTTCACAATGTTGCAACGGGCAGAATTGTTGAAAAAATTAACACACGCTCCTGCTAAAATTGAACATGAAAAAACAGAAAAGTATAAATTTTAATTTAGACCAATTATCAATAAAGCGACAACACCCTGTTTTTCTTTTACCTTCGTATTATTTAAATATATCTATATGGAGCAAAATATGCTACGATAAATCAATTCCTATTCCTATATTTGCCTTGTTGTGTTCACTATACACATAACCAAACCAGCATTGCAATCTACAAACATGCCTTAATTTATGCCACATGAAGAATACAGTTACCTTTATTTTATCGGTGGTAGTGCCACTGGTTATCATTACAGTGGTACTGCGAGATGCAAGCCGTGAAAACAAAGTTCTTGCAGAGCTCAAGGAAGAATACAGTCAACCGCACATCCCCAGTGTGGATCACAGCATGCATGAAGCATTGCAAAGAGATTTCAGCAATCCCCACGAGATTACCCAAACATGCATATCGTGCCATACCGAAAGAGGGGAAGAATTGTTGCACAGTTTTCACTTTACCTGGGAGCGGGAAGATTTTATTGAAGGTCGGGGAGTGACTTACCTGGGGAAGAAAAATTTGCTGAACAACTTCTGCACAGGAATCTTTTCCAATGAATCTACCTGCAACCGATGCCACGCCGGTTATGGTTGGGAAGACATGGATTTTGACTTCACCAACCAGTACAATGTAGACTGTCTGGTGTGCCATGACAACACGGGCACTTATGAAAAACTGCGTGGCGGGGCAGGTTATCCTGAGCCTGACCAGGATTTTCAGACCATTGTGCAAAATGTGGGAAGACCCACCAAAACCAACTGTGGTTATTGTCACTTTCATGGGGGTGGCGGAAACAACGTGAAGCATGGCGACCTTGAAGAAGCCCTTCTTACAGCTTCCCGCCAGGTGGATGTGCACATGGGAGTAGACGGAGGAAACATGGATTGTGTAGACTGCCACACAGCCACCAATCATGTTATGAAAGGGCGTTATTATGGCGTTTCATCGTCCGACTCGCGCAGGGCTACCTGCGAAGACTGCCATACTGCCACACCTCACATAGAACCCATGCTAAATACCCATGTATCCAAAATTGCGTGTCAAACCTGTCACATACCGGAATATGCAAAAGTGAATGCCACCAAAATGTACTGGGACTGGTCTACCGCAGGGGAAATGAAGGATGGGGAGATTTTTGCATTGTATGACAGTCTGGGGAATCCCATATACCAATCCATTAAAGGAGATGCTGCCTGGCAAACCAACGTGGAGCCCGAGTACATGTGGTTCAACGGAACAGCTGATCATTTTCTTTTATCAGACAAAGTAGATACTACAGCCGCTTTTTTACCCATCAACACCTTATTTGGTTCAGCAGATGACTCCCAATCACGCATCATTCCTGCGAAAGTGCATCGTGGTCGCCAACCCTACGATCCGGTGTACCTGAGCATATTGCAGGCCAAATTATGGGACAGAGAACCCGGGAAGGGTGCATTATGGCTTGATTTAGACTGGGAACGGGCACTGATAGAAGGGATGAAATACCTGGATCGTCCTTACAGCGGACAATGGGATTTTATAGATACCGAAATGTATTTACCGGTCAATCACATGGTATCTCCCGCCAGCGAAGCCCTTACCTGCGCTGACTGTCATACACGCGATAACAGCAGGATGCAGTTTGTAGAAGGGGCATACATCCCCGGAAACACCACCTACGCTGCTATTGACACCATGGGAGTATTGCTGATTGTATTATCCCTGCTGGGAGTGCTTACACATGCCCTCATCAGGTATTTTTCTTACAAAAAACTCAACAACCATTCAACCAAAGAATAAAACACAGGACATGGCAAAAACAGAAAAAGTTTACATCTACAAGTTATACGAAAGATTCTGGCACTGGACCCAGGCCTTCCTGATATTCTTCCTTGCCCTTACCGGTTTTGAGGTGCATGGCTCTTTCATCTTTTTTGGCTTTGAGAACGCGGTGGATTTGCACAATAAGGCAGCATGGGCTTTCATTATTCTTACCATTTTTACTATTTTCTGGCACTTTACCACCGGAGAATGGAAACAATACATGCCTACCACCGAAAATCTCCGGGCACAGGCAGAGTATTATGTTTTCGGCATTTTCCGAAATGCACCTCATCCTACCCGCAAAACGGTACTGAGCAAGCTAAACCCTTTGCAAAGACTGGTATATCTCTCTTTGAAAATCCTGGTTTTTCCGGTTATGATTGCCAGCGGCCTGGCTTACATGTTTTACCGGTATCCCAGCCAGGGTGAAATCAAAGAACTGGGGGTAAGCAGCCTGGAAACAGTGGCTTACGTCCACACCATAGGAGCTTATTTCCTCATGGCATTTGTAATTGTCCATCTCTACCTAATCACAACGGGTCATACCCTGACTTCCAACCTTAAAGCCATGATTACCGGATGGGAAGAGCTGGAGACCGAGGAAGGAAAGATACCCGTATCGAAAGCAGTGGGAGAGCCGGTAGGAGAAAAACTTGATACACCGGGAGAACTACCCAAACCCGACCCTGAGAAATACTAAAGAAAACCGGAAATAACCCAAAAAAAAACAGGAAATGAAGAACGCAACAGGATTATTGATTTTTTGGATCATTTTTTTGCCCTCTTTGATGGCACAACTCAGCATTAGTGCTGACATCAGTCCCCGGGCTGAACTAAGGCACGGATACAGGGTGCTGCCACAGGAGGATGAGAAAGCAGCCATTTTGGTAAATCAAAGAACACGTCTGAACCTTACATGGAAAAGCGAAAACCTTCATACCCATGTTTCCTTTCACGATGTGCGTGTGTGGGGTCAGGAAGGACAGAAGCAGTTTCACCCTTCATTGGCCATTCATGAAGCATGGGCGGAGTTGCTTTTCACAGATAGTCTGAGCCTGAAAGTCGGACGTCAACATTTGCGATATGACAACCAGCGGTTCTTTGCCATCAACGACTGGATTCCCATGGGACAGAAGCATGACCTGGCATTGTTGAAGTACATTTCTGATGGAGGAGAACTGCACATAGGAACGGCCTTCAACCAACCCTGGGAGGCTTTCCCCGGAAACTTCAGCACAGAATATGGCATCAACAATTACAAATACATGAACTTTGTATGGTTTAATACCGACATCTTCCCCAACGGGAACCTCTCCTTATTAGGGGTAGCTGATGGATATGAATTTTACAGCGGAGAGCAATTCAACCCAGATTTATTATATGTTCGCGCTACATGGTCGGCATTTCTAAAATACAAAATCGGCGACCTGCAACTTATGCTGAATCCGGCCTATCAGCATGGTCACCACCAAAGCGGGATGCCCATCAGCGCCTGGTACCTGAGAGCGGAAGCTGCTACCCCAATACTAAGCAACCTTGCTTCCACCGCTGGATTTGAAATATTCTCCGGATTTGATGCCACAGACCCGGAAAATGACAAATACAGAGTGTTTGACCCTCTTTATGGTGCCGGACATGCGAACCTGGGATTTATGGATTACTTCACCAACATACCCGTCCATACCCGGGGTGCCGGCATTATAAATCCCTTCCTGAAAAATCGCTTACAACTCAATCGCAACACCACCCTTAATACTGACTTGCACCTGTTTTTCATTCAAAATGATTTTGTGTACCAGGGCGAAACCATCAACAAATACCTGGGAACAGAAATTGACCTTACGCTCAATTATCGTTTCAATGATTTTACCCGTATCATTGGCGGATTCTCCACCATATTTGGCACTGAGTCAATGGAAATTATCAACAGGGGGAACACGTTGGGCTCAAAGGATGAACCGGCTTATTTTGCTTACATCATGCTGAGAATCAGGCCTAAACTCCTGTAAATTTGCAAATTCTCAACATAAGAGAAAGAATAGCATTTCCTGATGGTATCAAAGAAAAGAACCTAAAACAAAAACATATGAACTACACATCAACATTAAAACTTTCAGGCATCCTGTTGCTGGCTGTTTTTCTTGGAGCCTGCAACAATCCTGACACTTCTGCCGAACAAACCAACAACACCAACGATGCAGCAGTGTTGCTTGCATACCTGGAAGAAAACGGAAACATTGTCAATCACCCCTCCATCCCTTTTTTCATCAATGCAGAGGAAATATACAACAATCTTGATGTGGGAAATTACCATGTTATAGATGTTCGGTCGTCCCGTGATTTTTTTCGCGGACACATTGAAAATGCCATTAACGTACAACCTGAAAACATCCTTGATTATTTCGAAAACCGTATTGAGCCCAACAGTTTTGAAAAAATTGCCGTGGTTTGCAACAATGCACACTTATCGGGTTATGTAGTGGCCATTTTAAGAATGCTGGGGTATGACAACACCTTCAACCTGCGCTTCGGCATGAGTTCCTGGCACGAAGATATTGCCCGACGATTTTGGTATGCCAACCTCTCCAGCGATTTGCAGGGAAGGCTTGAAAAAGCTCCGCACCCCAAAAACAGCCCGGGAAAACTTCCTCAATTGACTACAGGGAAGTCGAAAGGGTATGAAATTTTGCGTCAACGTGCCCAAGAAGCTCTTTCCGTTAATTGGGAAGAAATAAGTGTAAACTTTATGGATGTTTTAGAGCAGGTGGAAGACTATTATGTTGTCAACTATTGGCCCGAAGCACTCTACAATCAAGGTCATCTTCCGGGAGCCATTCAGTATAATCCCAAAAAATCATTACACAGCGACAAAGATATTCTTACCCTTCCCACCGACCAGCCCATCATAGTATATTGTTTTTCCGGCCATCATGCTTCCTACGTTAACGCTTTTCTTTCCGTGATGGGATATGACTTCCGCAGCCTTGATTATGGTGCGAACAGTTTTATCCATGAAACCATGGTGGCAACCCAACCTCCGGGCAGATCATTTACCGAAATCCATATAAAAAATTTGCCCCTTAGCAGGACAGGACTTGAAAAAATCAGCACAGAACAGGCTGTTCCGGCCGAAGAAGTGGAAGTAACAACCGCCCAGGGAGGTTGTTAAATTTACGGTTATAAACCTGAGATTTCTCCGGCAAAACAGAAAAAAGAATTATCCAAACATCTTTGCATATGACAACAGAAACCCAACCCAAACCCTTTATGAACCCTTACCTGGCCGGTTTTTTGCTGGGGCTGGTGTTACTGGCCTCTTTTGTAATCACCGGGCGTGGTCTGGGAGCCAGTGGCGCAGCCAAAGATGCCATGGCGGCTGCGGTAATAGAAACTGCACCGGAATATGCCAACCAGTCGCGCTTTTACGAGCCCTATTTTGCCAGTGAAAGTGGCCCGTTTCGTTCATGGTTGGTAATTCTTGCTATTGGCGTAATAACAGGAGGTTTTATCAGCGGTGCATCTTCCCACCGCCTGGGGCTAAAAATGGAGCGTGGCCCCCGTATCAATAAGCCTGCAAGGGCGATGTTTGCCATTGCCGGAGGATTGCTTTTCGGGCTGGGAGCGCAGTTTGGCCGCGGCTGTACCAGCGGGGCAGCACTCAGTGGCATGGCCGTTTTGTCTACCGGAGGCATCCTTACCATGATGGCCATTTTTGGCTCCGGCTACATGATGGCCTGGTTTTTCAGAAAACTATGGATTTAACCCAACACCTAAAAAGATTGTAATATGGCACCTTTTATCCCCGAGGGAATTGTAAACCCCGAATTAAACCTTTTCTTTGCCTTGTTGCTGGGTATTGGTTTTGGCTATGTGCTCGAACAGGCCGGCTTTTCTTCCTCCCGTAAGCTGGCAGGCGTGTTTTACGGATACGATTTTGTTGTACTGCGCGTGTTCTTTACTGCGGGTGTTACAGCCATGGTAGGCTTAACTTTTTTAAGTTTCATGGGCTGGATCGATATGAGCCTTGTATATATCAACCCCCTCTACCTATGGCCAGCCCTGGCGGGTGGAGCCATTATGGGATTGGGATTTATCCTGGGTGGATATTGCCCGGGAACCAGTATCGTAGCGGCAACTGTAGGAAAAATTGATGCAATGTTGTTCCTGGTGGGTGCCGTAACAGGTATCTTTATTTTCGGTCATTATTACAACGACTGGGAGTCCTTTTATTCAGGCAGCTTCATGGGAAATCCTTTTATTTATGAAACCCTGGGCATGTCTCGTTCCTGGTTTGCCTTTGCCCTGGTTCTGGTAGCGGTTTTGGCCTTTGCCATTACCCAACGCATTGAGGACAACGTAAACCAAACCCCCAAAGAAATCATCAGCCAGCGGCCTTCCTATGTATTGCCGGGTGCACTGCTTATCCTTTCAATGTTTGCCTTGCTGTTTCTTCCCGAACAGCGCAAAAGCAACGCCAGGGAAATTCCTCCTGGCGAGTTGCTCACATTGCTCCGGCAAAATGACAGGTTTGTGGATGCAGAAGAAGCTACCTATAAGATTATTGAGCAAGACCCGGATTTCATATTGATTGATGTAAGAACACCCGAAGAGTTTGAAAGGTTTGCTCTGCCCGGAGCGCTTAACATCACCATGGATGAGTTGCTGGGAAGAAGATACAGGGAGTTTTTCAGCAACAGCAATGCCAACGGGAAAAAAGTATTTTACAGTTACAGCGAAAGTGCTGCAGACATGGCCTGGACCGTTGCACGGCGGGCCGGATTTGAAGGAATTTACGTGCTGGAAGGAGGATTAAACGGATTGTTCGACACCTTGTTTAACGGCTCGGAAGTACCTGATGACCCCAAAAATATGGATGAAGAGTTTTCCGTACGCTTTTTCACAAAGGCCCGTCAGATGTTCAGAGAAGGGGAGGCACTACCCAAAGAAGCTTCCCAACCGGTTCCGGTAAGAACTATTATTGAACTGGAAACGCCCGGAGGAAGAGGAGGCTGCTGATATTACCATCGTAAACTTACCAAACAGCGCTTTAGAACCGAAGCATCGTACGGAAAATTTTTCTTTTGAAACCAAAAAACAGACCTCATGAACAATACAAGCAATCTTAACAATATCAGCCTGTTAGCCTTTGCATTTGTAGCCATCGTGGTGGTGGTAAACCTTTTAACCACCAACAACTATGGTCGCTCCAACAGACAAGTAGTCCAAACTCTGACAGAAAATCACTACATGATGAATTACCATCAGCTCAGAAACATTGCCGATGGAACATCAACCTCCCATGTGCTGATAGATCTCCGCTCTGAAGAAGCTTTTGCCAAGGGACATCTGCCCTCAGCCATCAATATTCCCTTTGAAGATTTACTCAACAAAGAAAGCCTCAGATTACTAAACGAGCTAAAGAATCAAACCCCGGTTTTTTACGGGGCAAAGGAGTCTGAAGCACAGAATGCCCGGTTGCTTTTGCTGGCCAAAGGGCTTGATGAAAACATCATGGTTTTGGGAGGCAATTATGAAAGTGCCCGCAAGTATGCTGTTGAAAATTTTGAGCCTGCTTTTTCTAACTTTCAGGAAGAAAAAGCCCGGTATGATTACCCGAGGCTCATGGGAGCGAAAGAGGCAACTTCCGGTAAGCAACCACAATCTGAGGGAATTATTCCTGAAGTAAAAACCGAGACCCTCAGTACACAGGGTGGGTGCTAACTGGCAGTTGCATTGTATTTCTCTGTAGCAGAGAGAAATATTTTGCGTTTCCACAGCATTAACCGGCTGCTTTTCATTCTTTTAACAAGAAATCAAGGCAAGTAAGGCAAGTACATTTAACAGTTTCTTTTCCACAATTTGTTGCCGTGTGAGGTAAAAATTGCTATTTTTATCGATTATATCTCATTCAATTCCAATGGCAATGGACTTTTCGCACAACCCGCAGTTAAAGCTGGCTTACGATTTTGTTGAAAATACCGGGAAGAGCGTTTTTCTTACCGGAAGAGCGGGTACAGGGAAAACAACCTTTTTGCGCAACATCCGTACATCCACTTTTAAACGCTCGGTAGTGGTAGCTCCCACGGGAGTGGCGGCCATTAATGCCGGTGGTGTGACTATCCATTCCTTCTTTCAGTTGCCTTTTGGCCCTATTCTCCCTGATAACGCAGCGACCCCCTCAAACCAGGAACAGGAAAAACGCTTCCTGAAACTCAACAAGGAGAAAATCAATATCATCCGCAGCCTCGATTTGCTCATTATTGATGAAGTAAGTATGGTACGGGCAGATTTGCTTGATGGTATTGACAAAGTATTGCGCCGATACCGGCAAAAAAACATCCCCTTTGGAGGGGTGCAGCTACTGCTCATTGGCGATTTACAACAACTTCCCCCGGTGGTGAGAGACGAAGAAAAAGAATTACTCTCTCCCTGGTACACCACCTTTTTCTTTTTTGGCAGCCTTGCTTTGCGACAAACCCAATATGTAAGCATTGAGCTCAAACATATTTACCGGCAAACGGATCACAATTTTATCAACCTTCTCAACAAAGTAAGAGACAACCAACTCGATAACCAGGTACTCTCACTGCTCAACCAAAGATACAGGCCGGAGGTGGGCGAGCTGCAAAACCAGGGATATGTTACCCTTACCACTCACAACCAGCAAGCCCGCAATATCAATTACGAAAGACTCGAAAGGCTCCCAAAAACCCAACGCCATTTTACGGCACGCATTGAGGGCGAATTTCCTGAATCGGCATATCCTACCGAACAGACCCTTACCCTGAAAACCGGGGCCCAGGTGATGTTCGTAAAAAATGACCCGGAAAAGTTGTTCTACAACGGAAAGACAGGCAAAGTAGTTGGAATGGATGATGATGTTATCTATGTGGAATGTCCCGGCGATGCCGATTCTATTGAAGTAACCAGACTGACATGGGAAAACAACCGCTACGCCCTGGATCCTGAAACCAAAGAGATCAAAGAAAACACCATTGGCACCTTTACCCAGTTTCCGCTCAAGCTTGCCTGGGCCATTACCATACACAAAAGCCAGGGCCTTACTTTTGACAAGGCGATTGTGGATGCCAATGCAGCTTTTGCCCACGGTCAGGTGTATGTTGCCCTGAGTCGCTGTAAAACCCTGGAAGGTCTTGTGCTGAGTTCTCAAATCTCCCGCCAATCCATCAGGAATGATGACAGCATCAGAGATTTCACCCTGAATATTGAACAGAACCCGCCCAACGAGGGGATCCTTAACCAGTCACGTTTGCAGTTTCAGTATGAATTGCTGGAGGATTTATTCAATTTCTCTCCACTGCGCTACAGGTTGAACTATCTCAGAAAAGTGGCCGGCGACAATCCCGGCTCAGTTGATGAGGGGTTGCTGCCCCTGCTCCAGGAAGCAGACCGGTTCCTGCAAAAAGAGCTGATGGATATTGCCTCCAAATTCATGGTGGAAATCAACAAGCATGTAGAAAGACAGAAGGACATTGAAAGCAATACCCTCTTACAGGAACGGGTTTCCAAAGCGTGTAATTACTTTCTCCCAAAAATACAGACCAGCTTTGAGAATCTGGTAAACTCCCTTGACCTGGATGTTGACAACCGGCAGTTGCGGAAAACACTCAACGAATCACACCAACGGCTTACCATAGAGCTTGCCATGAAAAAAGCCTGCATGGAAGCCTGCAGGCAAGGATTTAAAACAACACTGTACCTGGAAACAAGAGCCAAAGCAGCCATTGATCCTGGCGGAAAATCAGGGGGCAGAAAAACCAAGGCTCTTTCAGCATCTGACACATCGCAACACCCTGAATTGATGAAAGCCTTGCGTGCCTGGAGAGACAAGGTAGCTGACCAAACCAGCAAACCTATCTATGCGATTCTTCCCAAAAAATCGATGGTGGCCATTACCAATATCCTCCCCGCCACCAAAAAAGCATTGCAGGACATTCACGGAATGGGAAAAGTAAAAGTGGCACAATACGGTGATGATATCATTTCCCTGGTGATGGATTATTGCACCAACAACGATATTGCTCCCAACTGGGAAACAGAGACCTCACAGGAAGAAAAGCCCCGGAAGACCCCTAAAAAACCCACTGCCGAAATCAGCCTTGAGCTTTTTGAACAGGGAAAGACGGTCGAAGAAGTGGCAGCAGAAAGAAACCTGGCCGTAAGCACCATTGAAGGGCACCTGGCGCAGCATGTAAAAACAGGCAGAATACCGGTAACCCAACTGGTTGCTCCCGAAAAAACAGAAACCGTTATACATTACCTTAATAACTTACAAGAGGAAACTACGCTTTCGGAAGTTAAAAATGCCCTGGGAGATACCTTTTCCTGGGCAGAACTAAGAATCATCTATGCCCATTATCAATTCTCAAACCTGGATAATACCTGATTCTCTTTACCCCTTTCTTTCTTTCCCTTATTTTTTGGCAGTAAAAATCTGCAAAAATATTTCTCCGGCAGCATAAACCTTGCAGGTAATATATTTTAAGCAGCAATGCATACCCCGTGGGGCATTCAGCCTTTTTTAGGTTCATTCATCAGGCTCTTCTATCAAATTCTTTTGTTAAAATTCTTGCACCCCCTTTCAAACTAACGCAACCTTTGCAACTTATAAAGTACCTGGGAGAATTATTATGGCTGGAGAGACCATCATTTTAAATAAACAATTTACGTTTTATTACTGAGACAGAATAAGTAAACCACGTAAAAACAAAATGCGTATACCAATACAAGCAATGATAAAACAGGGAACATGCAATAAAAAAACCGACACCCAACTCCTTAACGCGGGAGATTCTGCTGAAAGATACTAAACACAATTGGTGAACCAAAAATAAACATTACACATGAAGACTTACAATGGGGAAACAGATACATTAGAAGGAGAACTCAGGGAAATAATGGAAAGTTCTCACGCTGAAAAAACACCGCACTACGAGCGTTTTTTCTATACCCGTAATCTGCTCCAGAAAAAATACCATGAGTTTATTATGAAACTTGACGATAAGGAAGTTCTGGATAAACTCAGCCTACTTCTGAAATCACAAAACTTCAGCGAAGGAGAATTTGGCAAGTTGTTAAAGCGTATCGAAAAATGGAACAAGTTAGAAACACCTGTTCCCTTGCAGTATATTGAATTTCTTGGATTAAAACCCATAAGTCTGGAAACTACAGCCAAAGCGGATATGAATGCGTTCAAAGAGGCGCTGAACTCCCCGGGTTCCCCAGAGGCCTTTTTTATCAATGTAAGTTCAGGTGTATTGAGAGTAGGGTTGCCTGAAAAGACAACAGAGGAAGAAGCCATTGAAATAGCCAGGAATTACGAAACCACCGAACCGGTAAAAACGCGCTACATCTGCATCAAAGATCTGAAAACCATTGTTATAGAGTCAAAAGAAAACTATTACACGATAACCTATCCACCGTTTCTGACTTTCCGTAAAAACCTGTTTATTCCGGGTACCAGTAGTTGCACCCCTGAAATGAATTGGGATTAACGAGCAGGATCCCACAAGCTATTCTAAGGATATGTTTCTTCCATTCACCAACAACCATGTTCCCAGACGTGGAGAGTTCACTCTAATCTTTTTCAGGTTTCCATCTCACAGTACAATGCAAGGGCAGCCACCAACCGATCAATTTCCTCCGTGTTATTGAAGAAATTGCAGGATATCCTGATATTACCTGCTCTTATGGCAGTAACAATTCCTTGCTTTTGCATAAATTGCACGGCACCCTGATTATCTGCTCCGGGCAGATTAATGAGAACAATGGGTGATCTGTCCTGAATTTGTTTTACAGGAGATAGTATTTCGACAGGAATGGTTTTTAAACCCTCTACCAAATACCCGGTTAGATAAGCTATTCGTTCCCTGATAAGGGCTCTTCCCGTCTCATTGATAAAGTCTATGGAAGCATCCAACCCGGCCATGGCCTGGAAATTCATCGTTCCGAAGTTATACTGGCCGGCATGTTCGAATTGTTTATAGGCAATATTTTTCCGGGTAGGGATGAAATCATCTTCGGGAGGTTCAACCCCCAGCCACCCGGCCATGGTGTTGGGATACATTTCCCGGAAACCCTCTGAGGTATAAAACAAGGAACCCGCCACACCGCACAGTCCCCATTTATGGAAGGAGGCAGTTAGTACATCAATATGCATCTTCTCGACATCTACTTCGTAGTAAGGGAATGCCTGGGTAGCATTGACCATAAAAAGCAGATCCATTTCATTGAGGGCTTTGCCTAGTTTTTCAATATTTAGCCTGAAACCGGTAGAATATTGAACATAACTGCACACCACCCCCATGGTTTTCTCATCAACGGCATCAAGGATACTTTCGATGGAATAAACGCCACTTACAGGTTTTACAAATTTTACGGGAATTCCCTGGAATTCAAACGGGATATGGGTGGATGGAAATTCATCCATGAGCGAAACCAGGTTGAAATCAAACGGGATGGAGCGTTTCAGGGAGGCAGCAACCATGTTGAAAGCTGTGGAGGTATTGTGGGCAAAACACAGGTTGCGGGCAGAAGTATTAAGCATGTTTGCCAGTTTCTCCCTCAATCGGTTGCTCCGTTCCATATCTTCCGGAAAATACAGATCGCCAAACTGGTTAAGCTTTTTATAGGCCTCATGCACAGCTGCCAGCACGCGGTTAGGAACAGGACTCATGCCGGCACTTTGAAAATAAGCCAGATTTTGTGTTACAGGAAATTCATCGCGGATTTCATTCCAAAATTTCTCTTCCATATGGCGGTTTTATTTATCATTATCAAGCAACACCTGCATGAGATTCCTTGCAAAATCACTCATCCTCAGGGGCAACAATCGTATTAAAGTCATATTTAAAGCTGAAGGTATCCGAGCCTGGCAATAACCGGGGAACCAACCCGGCAACCTTATCATAAAGATAACTATTCTCCCGGGTTTCCTCAGACATGAAAGCCTGGTTTCGGTTGATATAATTGAAAAATATCAGCACAACGCTCAGAATAAAGGCAATTTTCAATGTACCGGCAACAAGCCCGGCAATGCGGTTGAGAAAATTAAGGCCCACGAGTTTAAAAAATTTCTCGATTATTCGGGCAATCAGTTTCACCACAATGATTACCAATATAAAAATGATAACAAAAGCTACAATTTTAATGGCATTGGGGTTCCAGTCTACGTAATCGCTAAGTACCCCGGCCGCTACTCCTCCAAACATGGCTGCCAGGAAAGCTCCGGCAATAATCCCGATAAGAGAGGCAATTTCAAGCAGAAACCCCCGCGAGAATCCTCTGATGGCTCCTATGGCCAGCGGAATGGCCAATATGATATCTACATGATTCATGGTTATACTCTTTACTTGCTTTCACCCAGTTGAACTATGGCATCAAACTCTTCCCTTTTCAGAGGCATGACAGAAAGCCGGGCTTGCTTGACAAGGGCTACATTTTCCAACCTTTCATCCTTTTTCACCTGTTCGAGGGTAACAGGCTTTTTAAGGGCCTGAACGGGAACCAGGTCCACTACTACCCAACGATCGTCGTCAGCGGTGGGATCAGGATAGAATTCCTTTACCACTTTGGCAATTCCCACCACTTCTTTATCTGACACGCTGTGATAAAACAAGACCAGATCGTCTTTTTTCATCTCCTTCAGGTTATTTCTTGCCTGGTAGTTTCTTACTCCTTCCCACATGGTCTTTCCTTCTTTATTAAACCGCTCCCAGGAATAAGCTGCCGGTTCTGATTTTACTAACCAATAATTCATGAATTTAAGTTTTAGTTATTTATTCGGATGATCAGATTTCCCCTACGTTACCCAATATTTCGCCCCAACAATAAACGCTGCCTGATAGCATCGTACCGGTAGGATGCATCATTAGTGCAGGATTTTATAAATCAACTCTTTGAGCAGATCCCCTTCACTTACAGACTGACTATCAACCCCTTTTACTCTCAAATCATATTCTCTCAGGTACGACATGATGGCAAATATTTTAGGAAGCGGATAACTGGCGGCTGCACTCTGATAATCTTTAGCAAAATAGGGATTGACACCCAGCTCGGCACCCACATTTTTGGGGCTCCTGTCCCGAAGATAATGATACCGCAACACTTTCAGGAAAAACGCATGTAATATGGCCAGGGTAACGATCATGGGGTTGGATTTGGGATTTTCTCCAAAATACTTCACAATCTGAAATGCCTTCAATGCGTTTTTTTCCGACAGCGCTTTTTGCAATTCAAAAACATTGAAATCTTTGCTGATTCCAATATTCTGCTCAATCAAGCCCGGGGTAACCTCTGCTCCTTTGGGTATGGAGATAAACACTTTCTTAATTTCATTGACCACCTTGCCCAAATCGGACCCCAAATGGTCTGCCAATAACTGGGTTGCTTTTTCACCAATTTTATACCCACGTGTTTTTACATAGTCGGAAATCCATGGAGGGACTTCAAAGTCGCGCAGCTTTTTGGTTTCCAGCACTACGCCATTCTTAAGCGCATTCTTATAAAAGCCTTTTCGCTTGTCTACACTCTTGTATTTATGGCATATAACCAGGATGGTACTTTTCAAGGGGTTAGCCATGTAGCCTTCCAAATCCTCCAGGTTTTTTACCAGATGGGCTTCTTTTACAATGACAACCTGGTGGTTGGCCATCATGGGAAATCTTTTGGCAGTGCTTACAATGGTAGGTACATCAACATCTCTTCCATAAAGAATGGATTGATTAAACTCTTTTTCCGTTTCTGTAAGAATGTTTTTTTCAATGATATCAGAAACACCATCAATGAAGAGAGCCTCCTCGCCCATCAGCAGATATATGGGATGGTAAATCTTTTTTTTTATGTTGGCTTGGATTTCTTTCCAGTCTTTTGCTATCATAGCGTGGGTTAATGGTCCTCGTAATCAAATTTAAGATGCTTCACGGTAAGACCGTTATTGATAAGTTCTCTCAATGAATCTATTCCGATTTCGAGATGTTTCTTCACAAAGTTTTCGCTTACTTCTTTATCGCTGTCTTCAGTTTTTACTCCTGATGAAATCATGGGTTGATCGGAAACAAGCAACAAGGCCCCGGTAGGTATCTTATTGAAGAATCCGACGGAAAAAATCGTGGCAGTTTCCATGTCAATTCCCATGCAACGAATCTTTCGCAGGTAATTTTTAAATTCATCATCGTGTTCCCATACCCTTCTGTTGGTAGTATAGATGGTTCCGGTCCAGTAATCCATGTTGTGATTACGGATGTTGGTAGAAACGGCCTTTTGCAGGCTAAAAGCGGGCAGTGCCGGCACTTCAGGCGGGAAATAATCATTGGAAGTACCATCGCCCCTGATGGCTGCAATGGGCAAAATAAGATCACCCAGGCGGTTAACTTTTTTCAATCCTCCGCACTTTCCCAGGAATAAAACGGCTTTTGGCTCTACAGCGCTGAGCAAATCCATGATGGTGGCTGCATTGGCACTTCCCATTCCAAAGTTGATAATAGAAATGTTGTTATGGGTAGCGCAGGGCATGGCACGATCCAGCCCGTTAATTTTGGCATTAAACATCTTTGCAAAAATATTTACATACTGCGTAAAATTGGTCAGCAGGATGTAATTTCCCATTTCACTGATTTTCGTGCCGGTATAACGTGGCAACCAGTTTTCTACAATTTCTTCTCTTGTCCTCATATCGACAACTTATTGGTTCTAACTTGACATAAAGTGTTAAAAAAATACAGGACTCAAAAAGATATCCTGTTATGGAAAGCAACCATAGGCAAATATAACGAAAGCATTCTTACATTTTGGATTTTGCAGGCCATTTTTTTATCTGGACGAAAAAATGTTTCACGGTAATGAGAGCACCCTATCTTTGCAAAAACATTTCAACAACTATGGAACCCTTAAACCTTCCTCCCTGTGAATTTAAGCTCAGCCAAAAAGAGGGCAGGCACTACATTTTTGATGTTTTCCGCAAAATGCCGGTGGTATTAACTCCTGAGGAATGGGTACGGCAGCATTTTCTGATGTGGCTGGTCAATCACCTGGGCTACCCCAAAGGATTGATTGCCGTGGAAACCGCAATGAAATACAATCAACTGCAAAAAAGGGCAGATGCCGTGGTTTATACCAAATCGGGGCAGCCCCTGATGCTTATTGAATGCAAAGCACCTCATATTAAGATAACCCAACAAACTTTTGAGCAGGTGGCCAGTTACAATTTCACTTTCAAAACCCGCTATCTTGTATTAACCAATGGGTTGGATCATTATTGCTGTCGCATAGACCTTGAAAACAGAAAGATTATTTATTTGCAGACCATTCCCATGTTTGATAACATTAATCAGGAAGAAACCTTAAAATAAAAATGCATGCCCGTCATTTCTACCGGTTGAAAAACAGGGTTTTCTTTAGTGTCATATTCACCTGATTGTTGTAAATTTACATGTTTCTAAAACCTGAATCATCGTTGGTGAAAATCTTAATCCTATGAACCACCTATACCATCGCTTGCTGATAAAAATCATTCTCTCTTTTTTCTTTTCCGGGATTTTTATTCCTGCACAAGGCCAGTACAACCCGGCTTTTACCATGCCCGAAGGTGTTACTTCAGCCAACATCCTTGAGGGTAAGGTAATCTTCAAGATGAAAGAAGCTGCTGCCCCGTATCTGAAAGCCGGTGAGATTCAGATTAAAGAAGTCAATGAGGTGCTATCAAGCTTAAAGGCGACAGACACCCGAAAAATCTTCCCCCACCACCAGCCACCGGCACAAAAAACACATTTCAGTGGTCAGCCTTACAGCGATCTCAGCAGGATTTATGCCACAGAAATCCCTTCCGACATGTCGCTGGAAGAGGCCATTAATGCTTTGTATCGTACCGGATTTGTGGAATATGCACAACCCTGGTATATCCCCGAAGTGCTTTTTGAACCTGATGATCCGCTCATCGAATCGCAATATTACCTGGAAAACATCAAGGCTTTTGAGGCATGGGACATAGAACAGGGTGACAGCACTGTGGTGGTTGCCATAGTAGACACCGGCATCGATTTGTTTCACCCGGATCTTATAAATGACATTGCTTACAATTATGATGACCCTATTGACGATGAGGACAGCGACAACGATGGCTACATCGACAATTATTATGGCTGGGATTTGGGCGACAATAACAATTCGCCCCAATGGGATGTAAATGCCCACGGCGTGCATGTTGCAGGCATTGCAGGAGCGAGCACCAATAATCAGACAGGCATGGCCGGCACAGGATTCCAAAGCCGCATACTTCCCATTAAGGTCAGTGATGAGGATGGCCGGCTGGTGCGGGCCTATGAAGGAGTTATTTACGCTGCTGACCAAGGTGCACAAATCATCAACTGTAGCTGGGGGAGTGCCATATCTCCCGGGCAGTTCGGACAAGACATCATCAACTACGCTGTGCTCAATAAAAACGCCCTGGTAGTGGCCGCTGCCGGAAATTCCAACAACCAGGTAAGAATATACCCGGCATCATACGTCAATGCGTTCAGCGTTGCCGGCACCAATGCAGACGACCACAAGTGGGCCGGCTCAAGCTATGGAAAACTGGTGGACATTTCTGCTCCGGGGCAAGACGTTTTCTCTACCTGGCCCAATGGTTCTTATACTACTTCCAACGGTACATCTATGGCTGCCCCCATTGTTTCCGGGGCTGCGGCATTGCTCAAGGCGCAGTTTCCTGATTACAATGCCCTGCAAATAGCAGCGCAACTCAAAGTTACCACCGACAATATTGACACCCTTCCCGCCAATGAAGCCTACGCAGGATTACTGGGAACCGGCAGGCTGAACATGTACCGGGCCCTCACAGAAACCCATCACCCCTACCTCATGCTTTCGCAGCTTCAGCATCCCGAGGAATACTACCAGCTTTTTAACCCTGGTGAAACCTTCGAGCTGGCAGCTGAATTCATCAATCTGCTGGCCGACACGGAAAATATCACAGCGGTATTGTCCACCCAATCTTCTTATGTTGAAATTCTTTCAGGCGAATCGCTGCTGGGTGAGGTTCTGCACCTGGAAACCACCCACAATTTTAACAATCCCTTCATTATAAAAATAAGCGAAGATATCCCTGCCAGCCACGAAGTTACCTTCTCTTTAAACTTCTATAATGGTGACAGCAATTTTGCCGGACAGCAAAGCTTCAGCATCACTTTTAACCTGGATTATATCGATTTTCAGGCCAACCAAATCCAGACCACCATCAACAGCCGCGGAAATGTAGGATTCAATTACCCTGATTACAACCAGGGAGTGGGATTTCTCTATAGCAATGCCAATCAAAACCGTTCGCTTATCAAATGCGCCGGTTTTTTGGCAGGAGTGAGCAGTTCAAAGGTGGTTGACAATATTTACGGACCGGCGGAAGACTCCTTTTCCGATGCTTTTTACTCACTTGAAAATGCCCGGATTGTTGAAGACCCTGAGTTGGGAGATTTGCAAATCAAGGGTAGTTTTAACGACAGCCTGGCAGAATATGCAAGAATAGGAATCCAGGTAGATTATTCTGTCTTTGCATTTGAAGAAAACTCCCTGGATAAATTTCTGATCCTGGAATATCATATCATCAATCAATCAGGAGAAAATCAACCGGGATTTTATGCGGCTTTTTTCGCAGACTGGGCACTGCAGGAAGTAAAAAATCATCAGGCCGCCTACGATACAGACCACCGCATGGGATATGCCTGGTCGACCAGCGGAGGCAATTATACCGGGATAAAACTGCTCACCCTTGATAACATCAGGCACTACGCTTTTGACAACCAGGGTTATGGCGGGAGTATGCGGATTGACAACGGATTTACTTCTTTTCAAAAATATACGGCCATGAAAAGCACCCGCGACAATGCCGGTTTCTTTGACAAAGACAATGACATCAGCACAATGATTTCTACCGGCCCCTTCAACCTCTTACCCGATGATACGCTCACCGTTGCTTTTGCCTTGCTTGCCGGAGATCACCTCAACGATTTACAGGCAAGTGCACAACGGGCATCACAAATCTATTTTGACGAAGACCTGGGCACCGACACGTTCGATCAGCACAACCCTTCCCCTATTTCTGTTTTTCCCATCCCTTTCACCAATCACCTTTCTGTTAAGTGGGACAATTTCCATCATGAGAAGACAGAAGTTTCGGTATTCGACATATACGCCAGGAAAATATTCCATCACACTGGCATTGGAGAGGACAAATTGCAGATTGATACCCACGCGTGGGAGAATGGCGTTTATATAATACAGGTGAAAACAGGGAAATCAGTTATCAACAAAAAAATTACAAAAGAATAACAAGAGGTTCTTGACCCGGCAAACAGCTGTTCTGCCTCATTTAGTATTGACAAAAAAAATTAACCCCAATGGTAACGCCGGGAATCAAAACCCAGTAAAAAATATGCAAAGAGAACGTCTCCTTCCGTTTATATTGGTCGCAATTACTCTGGCAGTAATCTTTTCGGTATACTGGGTATTAAGAGACTTTCAGAAAAAAGCACAACAAGGCCCTCCCGACCTGTTTGAAATGGTCCCTGCAGATGCAGAAATTGTTTTTCACATTAAAAAACCTGCATTGTTTCGTGAGTCTTTCGCCCTTACAGGCCCTCTGGGGCAAAACATTGATGCTTTGCTGGCCGGAGGCACACCCACAGATCTTATCAACAAAACAGATTCGCTTGCTGCTGCAGATCCTACATTGGCGGGTCACCGAAACACGGCAGAGATTCTGCTCTCTTTCCATCCCAACGGTCTGCAGCCCCTGAAAGATTTCCTGCTACAAGTATCTTTTGCTTCGAAAGTCGATTCGAAAATCATCCATACATTTATGCAGGAAAAACTACTCCCTCATTTTGAGTTTGTGCTGTATTCGGAGAATCCGCAACCTGTATATGCTACGAAGGATTCGGGGAATAACCTTCCTGTTTATTATATGTTCAAAGATAACCAACTGGTGGCATCTTCCCGTGCTGCACTGTTACAGGCACCTTCCGACAAGCCAGCCACGGACCAAACCAACATCGTTTCCCAATCGAAATTTAACGATCTCCGAAATGCTGCCGGCAGGTTTTCCGACAATCTCTATATCCGCACATCTACCCTTTGCTATCTTACCCAAAATATCCAGAACGAAAAATTCCCTTTGATTCTGCCGTGTGAAGAAATTGCCGGCTGGCAGCTATGGGATGTTTCCTATAATGCAGGAGAGTTGCTGTTTACCGGTTATGCCCAAAATGGAGTTCACGGGCAAAAATTTACCGAGACCCTGGCCCGGCAGCAAAGAAATGAAAGCAGCATAACACAGCATATTCCTTTACTTGCCCGCTCTATAACCTATGTTGGGGTTTCGCAACCCCAATCCTTTGCCCCTGATTTCAGGCAATGGCTCTCCATCAACGAAAAAGAGGAAGAATTTTTGCGGCAACGGGCAAGATTTGAAGATCTATCAGGGTTACACCCCGACAGTCTTCCCAATATGTGGAATGGCGAAATTGCATGGGTTGTCACACCTCCCCGTGAAGAACTAAAGGGATATGTAATAATGGGAATGGAAGACAAAGACCTTTTGCTAAACCATCCTGTACTGCAGGATTTCATCAGGGAAGCTTCCCCTGAAGAAACATCTGACATGCTCCTGGCAGCAAGCATTTACCGGACTTCCCTGCCCGGATTCTTTGCTGCCATATCCGGAGGTATGGTAAAAGATGACTTTACCTGGTTTTCATTTTCCGGGGGCTATTTATTAGCCTCCAATAGCCTGGAAAATCTGAAAGACCACATCAATGCATTGCGGTTTGGTTTCAATTTTGCCAAAAGCGAAGAAGCGGCACTCATGCGCGAATTTATGCAGCCGGGACAAAATCTGTTTTTTTACCAATCGCTGGAAAATACCCGGATGGGGAATCTGATATCAGAAACAGCTGCAGAAAACAGGGAAGAATCTGCCCGGACAGGAAAAACCCAACACTCTTTTAGTTGGCAGATACGCTCTTCGCATAACCAGCTTGCATTTTCCAATGCCATGCTCTTACAAAAAAGCGAGTACAATGTGAGCAACCCTCTCCGTTGGGAAACAAACCTTGACGCACCCATTCACAAAGGACCTTTCAAAACTTTTAACCACAATGGGAATCAGGTGGAATTTATTCTGCAGGACCAGGCCCGCCACCTCTATCTCATCAACAAAGAGGGAGAGATACTATGGAAAAAAGAGATCTCAGGCCCGGCACTCTCTGACATTTACCAGGTAGACATCTACAAAAACAATCGCTATCAATATGTATTTAACACGCGTAATTATTTGCACCTGATAGACCGTAACGGTAATTATGTGCGCGGGTACCCTATGCGTCTTCCTGCTCCTGCATCTGCCGGTATTGCAGTATTCGACTACGAAAACAACAAGAATTACAGGATTATTTTTCCCTCTGAAAACAGGCGTATCTACAATTACAGCTTAAGCCGTGAACCCGTTCAGGGCTGGCTGTATAAACAATCAGAACATTTGATAAAACAGCCTTTGCAGCACATACGCCTGGAAGGAAAAGACTTTTTGCTTGCTACCGATACTACCGGAGGAGTACAAATACTTGACAGAAGAGGCCTTTCCCGGTTAAGACCCAACCAATCCATCACCCTTTTGCCCGGTACGCGCATTTTTGCTCATGAACCCCATAATGGAAAACCCCACTTTATTGTGCCCGGCCCCGATGGAATTGTGAAACAGGCTTTTACTGACGGCTCAGTCTTCCAGGTAACTCCTGATACCCTATCCGGTAATTACAGGTTTACCTATGCCTCTTTTTCAGGTGATACTGAAAAAGACCTCATTTTTCTCCACAAGGGTAACCTTAAAGTTTACAGCATATCATCAAGGCTGATCTTTTCGCTTCCCATTGAACGGGGGCTCGACGGTGAGATAAATATCCTTGATACTGACAACCATCATAAATACATAGGTATTACTGACAAAGCAGAACAACGATTATTCCTGGTCAACCAGGAGGGAGAAATCCCTTCCCCTTTCCCACTGGGTGGTGATACAACTTTTTTTATTGAAGAAGATGATTCAGGCAATCTGTTTTTGGTTACAGGCCTGGGAAGCAAACTGAGGAGTTACCATATAGCGTTTACCGGAAATTTTTAATTTTTTTTTACCTGACATGCATTTTACGTTTAAATACTGTTTTTTGTTAAACACATTAAAAATACTTTTGCTATTCATAATGAACTTAACAAATGAACCAGGCAATACAATAACTGGTGCCATAAACGCGGTTGGTTCTAATTTCATCATAAGATAAAACCGTCAGTGCAGATATTGTTGCCCCTTTATCCCTTCGGGAAAGCGGGGCAGGTCACCTTAATAAAAAAGAATAAAAAGATGGAAACAATCAAAAAAAAACATCAAGAAGTCTTGAGGGTCATGGTCAAAATTGCCCTGTCTGTCATTTTGATGACATCATGCGATTACAGCTATATTGACGAACTGGACAACATACAGGACTACACTTATGATCCCGTGGTAGCGTTACCCCTGGTGAGTGCCAGTGTAAGCCTTGACGATCTGGTCGATGTAGGAGAGTTCAGCGAGATTGATGTGGACGAAGAAAATATGATAACCATGGTTTATAAAGGACAAATCTTTTCTGTGCCAGCCAGCCATCTTTTTTCGATAGGTGATCAATCCCAGACCATTTCCTACGACAACATAGTGCCGGCAGATTCAGGAGGGATAACCTTGCCTCCCAAAGTATTCCTGATGACCTTTGAAAATGACGAAATTCTAACCTATATAAGCTTCCTGGAAGGTTTATTTACAGTATCGGCCCAGGCTGACCAACTGGCAGAGGACGGATACACACTGGAATCGAACTTTCGGATCCTCAACTCCTTCAACAGCCAGGAATTGCCTGTCAGCGGAACAGTTTCTTTAAATAATCCCGCAGAGGTAGATCTTGCAAACAGCAGAATAGAATTTGACAATGAAGCCAATTTCTTCCTGGTAGAATATCAACTGACTATTTCCGGAAACGGTACACCTGACAACGCCCCCTACACAGTTGAGTTCAGCCAGCAACTTTCCAATGTCAAATATGACCTTATCAAAGGCTATATTGACCAGATTAGCTTCCCGGTGGGCAATACCAGCGTGGCACTGAATCTTTTCAACAATGCTCATTTTAGCAACATGCTTTTCGAAGCCCCTTCCATTGAATTCATCATGAGTAATTCTTTTGGAGCTGAAATAGATCTTTTTGTGAATGAATTTTATGCTACTACAATTGATGAAGAAGAGATTCCGATAACAGGCCCTGCCATTGAGATACCCTGGGGGGTAAATGCTTCCGAAACACCTGATGATCCTGTAATGACCACTGTTAAAGTGCTGGACAAATCAAACACCAACCTGTTTGGCATTACAGAACAATCGCCCAAAGAACTCTACTACGAGGTTAACGGACTGATAAACCCCGAAGACAATCAGCAAACTAACTGGATAAAACATGACAGTAACCTTACTATTGACATGGAGGTAAAATTGCCTCTATGGGGGATAATTAATGTATTTGAATTACGCGATACCACAGATATATCGGTAAATGACCTGCCTGATGAAATGGAGTGGGTGGAGCTAAAAATGAATTTCTCCAACGGCTTCCCGCTTAATGCTCAGCTTAATCTTATCCTGCTGGATGAAAACAACAATCCGATTGACACACTTTTCCCCGGGCAAGACAACCTGCTTAACGCTGCACCGGTAGATCCGGCTACAAGTATTGCCCCTGAACCTGCAATCACTTCATTGGTAGAAAGGCTGGACAATAAAAAAGTTGACAATCTGCGAAAATCAACCAAGCTGCTTATTGAGGCACGGCTAAACAGCTATGACCACGAAAACGAAACTTCTGTGAAAATTCTTGATACTTACAGAATTGGAATTGACCTGGGAATCCGGGGGCAAGTAAAGCATGTGGTTGAATTTTAAGCAAAACACTAAAACAATACAAAATGAAATTTATGGCAAATCATACACGTTCGTTTTTGGGAATTATATTTTTCGGTGCGATAATAGCACTGCTGTCTTCAACAGAAACAAAAGCCCAGCAATACAACACACTTTACTGGATGCAGGGTATACCCCAGTCTTCCTACAGCAACCCGGCCTTACAACCGCTGCCCAATTACTATGTAGGCTTTCCCGGCTTATCTTCTGTTTACACCGGCTTGAACAATACCGGCTTTGCCGTCAAAGATGTATTGAGGCAAAATGCCGATGGTTCATTGTACATCGATGACCAATACATGTTATCCCAACTGAAAGACAGAAACTACCTGGTTTTCGATTTTAGTCTTGATATCCTGGGTTTTGGATTCCGTTTGAAAGAAGACAATTACCTCTCTTTTAATATCAGTGAAAGGATGGATTCCCGTTTTGGCTATTCCAAAGATTTTTTTCGCCTGCTTATTGAGGGGAATGACGGATTCAGACAAGATGGAGTAACTGCTCAAATCGGTTCTCCCTCTCTCGACATCACCCACTTCCGAGAATTGGGAGTAGGATTTTCAAAAGCCTGGACCGATGAGCTAACCCTGGGAGTCAGACTAAAAGCTCTACAAGGACTGGCCAATATCAATTTTGAGAAAACAGAACTCAGCATTTTTACCGGCCCCGACAATTACGAACTTTTACTCAACACCCAATTGCTTGTCAATAAATCTCTCCCTTTTACCCTCTCCCCCCTGGAAGATATTGGTGATAAAAATTTTGGGTTTAAAGAAGAAGACCTGATCAATTATTTATCCCAGGCAACCAATCTGGGAGTAGCGGTAGATCTTGGTGCTACTTATCAACTCAATGAAGAATTTACTTTTGCCGCCAGTATCAAAGACCTTGGCTTTATCAATTGGAAAAGAGATGTGGAAAACTTCCGTGTTAATGGAGAGGTGGAGTTTAACGGACTTGATTTTAATGAGGTGTTTGGCGGCGATGAAGAAACTGACTGGAATGAAGTTACTGATAGTATCATTGACTTGTTTGTCCTGGAGGAGACCACTCGTGCTTACAACCTTATGATGGCTCCCAAATTCTTTCTTTCTGCTGCATACAATCTTACCCCCATGCATAAATTTGCCATCCTGGGAAGAGGCGAATTATTTGCTGGTAATTTTTATCCCTCTATTACGGCATCCTATAATTTTCAACCTGTTAATCGCTTTGGTTCAACACTCAGCTACTCCATTATCCATGGAAACTATCACAACTTAGGACTGGGGTTTCATCTCAACATCTGGCCGGTTCAGCTTTATGTGGTGGCCGACAATTACTTCACGGCTCTTCAACCTCAAACCTTTCAAAATTTCAACATCCATTTTGGCCTGAATATAGCTGCCGGATTCAACGGAAAAGAACCACCCGAGCCCAGTTACAGATGGTAATCTGTGCCTTAATACCAAAATGAAAACAGGCAAGAATGGATAATGACACAAAAAATTCCTGCTGATGTAAACAACAATGAAAAATATACACCGGCAGGCCAATTCAAGGGGGAAGTCTCAAAAGCAACTACCCGTTGATGGATTTTATGAAGTACCCTCTGATTATTTTTCATATAAGCGTTTCTACACAGGTGTTACATTACACCGGAGGAGCTGCTGCATCCTGGCAATATCGGGCTTTTGAGGCAGCTTTTTTTTTACCTGCCACAAACATTCATTACCTGAGATAAAGGTCATGTTTTATCCTGTAATTCACATTTAACATTTCATTATCATTATTACGGTAAGCAAATACCTTTTTTCTGAAAAATATTTCTGTATTTTTGCCCTGACAACTACAAACTGATAAAACAAGATTCATGGACATACAATACGAAGGTGAACATCTGCTCCCTGGCCAGATAGGTCATATTTCTATCATCATCGGGCTTATTGCCGCATTAATCACCGCATTTTTTTACTATCAGGCATCGCGGGAAAACCCGCAAGAGATGCACCGTTGGCGTAGCTGGGCAAGATATACCTGGTTTGCCCACAGTTTTTTTATTTTTCTTGCCTCAGGTCTGCTGATGTACCTTCTGCTGAACCGGTTCTACGAATACCGGTATGTATGGGTGCACGCAGAGAATGAACTTGGCCTGGGATATCTGATTGCATCTTTCTGGGCAGGTCAGGAGGGGAGCCTTCTGTTTTGGACGCTTTGCCAGGTAATCGTTGGGTTGTTGCTGATAAAATATGCAGGTCAATGGGAAAACAAGGTGATGTCCATCATGGCCCTTTCGCAAATATTCATGACCGCCATGCTGCTGGGGATTTCTTTTTTGGGTCAGCAAATCGGGGCGAACCCTTTTACACTCTTGAGAGAGGTTCCCGAAAATGCTGCCAGTGAATTTTTTCAGAACCCCTATTATTTATCTCTCATCGTGGATGGGAACGGGTTAAATCCCCTGTTGCGCAATTTCTGGATGATGTCGCACCCTCCGGTTTTGTTCATTGGCTTTGCCCTTGCCCTGGTACCCTTTGCCTATGCAATGGCAGGATTGTGGCAGAAGAAATACCTGGAATGGATTCGCCCGGCACTCCCGTGGACCAACCTGGCTCTTTTTTTCCTGGGCGCAGGGATTTTACTGGGTGGGGTTTGGGCTTATGAGTCCCTCACTTTTGGAGGATTCTGGGCCTGGGATCCCATCGAAAATGCCTCACTGGTACCATGGTTGATCCTTGTAGCTGCCCTGCACCTGATGCTGGTAGCCAAAAAGAAGCAGGAGAACCTGTTCCCCGCATTTTTATTTACATTCCTGGCTTTTGCTTTTGTCATATACAGCACCTATCTTACCCGCAGTGGTGTGCTGGCCGAAACTTCCGTCCACTCTTTCGGAAACGACGGCATGGGCAACCAGATACTGGTTTACCTGTTCACCTTTCTGATTTTGGCAGTGATCCTGTTAGTAAGGAATTATAAAAAGTTGCCTTCCAAAGAAAATGAAGAGCCGGTCAGCAAAGAGTTCTGGCTTTTTATTGCCGCCATGGTACTTGTTCTTTCTGCTTTCCAGATAATTTTTACCACTTCCATACCGGTCTGGAACCAGGTATTTGGCAGCGAACTCAGCCCACCGGCCGATGTTGTGCATCATTACAACACCTGGCAACTTCCTTTTGCAGTGATGGTGGCCCTGCTCATGGCTCTTGCCCACTTTTTGAAATGGGGAAAGACCAATATTAAGAAATTTCTTTCTGCCGCTGCCTTGTCCTTGGCACTGGCCCTGGCAACCACCTTGGTCATTGTGCTGTTTTCTGAAGTTAATCAACTCGCGCACAGAATATTCCTGTTTGCAGGATTGTTTGCCCTCTTTTCTTCTTTGGATATGCTCCTCAGGTTTCGCAAAACACTGTCCAACACTCCTGCACTTATTACCCATCTGGGCATGGCTCTTTTCCTGGTAGCCATTGTTTTAACCTTCTCACAAAAAGACACCATTTCTCAAAATACATCAGGATATAACCTTGGAGAAGCTTTCCCTGCCAATGAGAACCTGTTGATGATAAAAGATGAGATACTCCCAATGGGAAACTATTTTGTAACCTACAAGGGACATTACAAAGAGGGAGAAGATATTTTTTACCAGATTGATTTTCTGAGAAAAAATGACCAGGGGGAGTATTACCAGGTCTTTCGTTCGCTCCCTTCCATCAAACTCAACGAAACCATGGGAAATGTTTACAACCCCCATGCGAAAATATATCCTGACAAAGACATTTTTACATATATCACATTTGCCGATATTGAAAATCATACCGGACACCAACATGAAGCAAAGTTGCTGGAAACGCTCGAGATGACGCGCTACGACACGCTGAACATTGACAACAACCTGATGGTGCTTAGTGCCATTGAAGCTGTAGAACCCGATGATGAAAACGGAAATATCACCGTGGAAGCCTCTATCGACGTGGTTACCCATTTCGGAGAGCAATACCAGGTAAACCCCCGGTTTGTTTTGCAAGGCAACTCTGTTCATTACCACGATGACGTTATTCGGGACCTGGATTACCGGTTTCGTTTCAGCGAAGTAAGTGAAAAACCTTACACCATCATGGTGGAGCTCTACCAGGAAGAACCCGAATTTATTATTATCAAAACCATCATCTTCCCCTATATCAACCTTTTGTGGTTGAGTTGCATTGTGATGCTTGCAGGATTATGGATGACTTTTCAAAAAAGATGGAGAAACAGGAAAGCTAAGCAAACCCTTCCATAACCTTTCAACGGGTTTCACTTATCGCTGCATTACGGAAGCCATGAATTTGTAAATGATAACGTTTTAATAATTTTAAATTCCGTACTTTTGATCTGTCAACCATACCGGGAAGAAGATGGACAGGATAGAAAAGATTGTACTTTTAGGCGCCGGGAACGTGGCTACTCATCTGGGAGCAGCATTACAGAAAAACGGCAGACGCATTTTGCAGGTTTACAGCCGCACTGCTGAATCTGCTAACACCCTTGCCGGCAAACTCGAAGCAGACTTTACTACGGATCTGGGCTACATTTATCCAGGGGCAGACCTGTATGTTTTTTCACTGGCAGACAAAGCCATGGAAGAAGTTTTAAAAGAATTCCCCCTGAAAAACGTTTTCGCAGTACATACCTCCGGTAGTCTGCCCATTGAAATATTGCAAAAAGCAGGTCTTCAGGCGGGCGTATTTTATCCGCTGCAAACTTTTTCCAAAAATATCCAGCCCGATTTTTCCCGTATCCCTCTGTGCATTGAAGCCCTGAATAAAGATCATGAACAGGCATTGTTTCAAATGGCTTCCGACATAAGCAACGACGTCAGATATATCAACTCACAACAGCGGGAAATCATCCATATTGCCGCTGTTTTTGCCTGTAATTTCACCAATCACCTTTTCAGCATTGCAGAGGAGATTCTGGGCAAGAAAGACATATCGTTCGACATTATGTACCCGTTGATTCAGGAAACCCTTCGAAAAGCTATGCAGCAAAAACCTTCCCTTGTGCAAACCGGGCCTGCCATCCGGGAAGATGAGGACATCATGCAAAAACACCTGAAACAGTTATCCACTTTGCCCGATTATGAGAAAATTTATAATTTTATCTCGCAAAGCATTATTAGAAACAGCAAAAAATGAACCTGCCTATGTCCAATTATAAAACATTATTAGCTGATATTAAGACCTTTATTTTTGATGTTGACGGTGTGATGACCGATGGAATTGTCCTGTTAACCACCCAGGGCGATATGCTCCGCACCATGAATGTGAAAGACGGCTATGCACTGCAACTGGCCATAAAAAAGGGGTATCGCATTATTATCATTTCCGGAGGGAATTCCGAAGCGGTAAGAGAAAGATTCAAAGGGTTGGGCATTCAAGAAATTCACCTGGCTATAGGCAACAAACTGGAAGTTTTTCATAAAATTGTGAAAGAAGACAATCTTGAGATGAAAAACATTTTATATATGGGGGATGACATTCCTGATTACGAAATCATGTGCGAAGTGGGTGTTGCTGCCTGTCCGGCTGATGCCGCCGAAGAAATAAAACATGTAAGCCATTACATTTCACCTGTTGCCGGGGGAAAAGGTTGTGCAAGAGATGTTATTGAGCAGGTAATGAAAGTACAGCAAACCTGGTTTGATGAAGAAGGTTTCAACTGGTAATTTTCCTCACTTGCATACTAAAAACTGAAGGAATGCTGGCATATCTCAGATTATTTCGTTGGCCAAACCTGGCAGTAGTGGCAATGACACAGGTACTTGTCAGATATGCCATCATTCTGCCTTTACTGGCCAAAAGCAACATTGAACCGGCATTCTCAGACCTGTCTTTTGCAATGCTGGTTGTGGCAACCTTACTGATTACAGCCGCAGGATATGCCATCAATGATTATTTCGACCTGCGGGCCGACCGCATCAACAAACCCGATAAAATAATATTGGGAAAACATATCTCCCGCCGAACTGCCATCTTTTTCCATTCTGTGTTTAATGCTGCCGGAGTGGTTCTGGGGATTATTCTTTCCCTCTCCGTGGGAAACTGGCAACTGGCCATCGTATTTCTCATCATCCCTTTTCTCCTGTGGATGTATTCCATTCGTTACAAAAAGAAGTTTTTTATCGGCAATTTTATTGTTGCCGTGCTGGCAGCACTTGTAGTGGCCATTGTGTGGGTCTTTGAATTTCAGGCCCTCAACGGAGCAGCCCCAACCGACCCGGAAACACTTAACAGCATCTCTCTCCTGGTACGATCCTATGCGTTTTTCGCTTTTCTTACCACATTGGCGAGAGAAGTTGTCAAAGACACTGAAGACATAAGAGGTGACGCCAGGACCGGCTGTAAAACCATTCCTGTTGTGTCAGGAATAAGAACCACCAAAAGAATCATCATTTTTTTCAACATTGCGCTCATTGTTTCCATTCTTCTCATGCAGGTGTACCTGGTGAGAAGAGATTTTGACCTGTTGTTTGTTTATCTTATTTTTGCCGTGCAACTTCCTTTTGTTCTGATGATAAATAAAACACTGAATGCAAGGGAGAAAACAGACTATAAAAACCTGAGCAGATGGTCAAAACTCACCATGCTGGCAGGAGTATTTTCAATGCTGATTCTCTATTTTTACATCAGGGAAGGGTTCAGCATCCTGTAATAACCGCAATCAATCTTTTATCCCTTTAAAAATAACGGACAAAAACCCGCCCATTAATTCATGCAGATGCTACCACAGCTGAAAAACATTGACCTGATACTGGGCTCACAGTCTCCCAGAAGAAAATCCCTGCTCCACGAAGCAGGCTTCCAATTCAGGACTCAGCCCATGCCCACCAGGGAAGACTTCCCCTCCACCTTGCCCCCTGAGGAAATTGCAGTCTATCTTTGCCGGCAAAAAGCCCAACCCTTCTATAATCAATTGAATAAAGACACCCTCCTGATTACTGCGGATACTATTGTAGTAAAAGATCAACAAGTCCTCAACAAAGCATCAGATGAAAAGGAGGCTTATGAAATGCTCTCTTTGCTTAACGGCACCCATCACAAGGTAATAACAGGGGTTTGCCTGAGCACCGCCGGCCATGAAATGTGCTTTCATGAAACTACGCGGGTATTTTTTCGCCAACTGACTCCTGAAGAAATAAACTGGTACATCCGCAACTATCAACCTTTCGACAAAGCAGGAGCCTACGGTATTCAGGAGTGGATAGGAATGATTGGCGTAGAAAAGATTGACGGTTGCTATTATAACGTAATGGGACTGCCCTTATCAGCCCTGTTCACTCACATGAAAACATTCCTGCAACACCATTTTTCTTAAGTGTGGCAAGGAATTTTCTTATACTTTTGCCGGACTAACAACACCAAAACCAATATGAATATTGTAGTAAACACCCAGCTGATGCTTTACGGCAGGCTTGATGGCATCGGTTGGTTTACTTATGAAACTTTAAAAAGAATTACTGCGTCCCACCCGGAGCACAATTTTATTTTGATCTTCGACAGGAAACCATCACCCCATTTGCATTTCCCTGAAAACACCCGCCCGGTAGTACTCCACCCCCAATCGCGTCATCCTTTTTTATGGTTTTTGCGGTTTGAACTTTTCATGCCCTTTTTATTGAAAAAATTAAAGGCAGATCTTTTTGTTTCGCCCGATGGCTGGATGACCAGCAATTCGCCGGTACCCTGTGTGCAGGTAATCCATGACTTGAATTTTGCCCACAACCCCAAGGATCTTCCTTTTTGGACGCGAAACTATTACAACAGACTTTTCCCCCGCTATGCCCGCAAAGCAGCGCGTATTGCCACAGTAAGTGAATTTTCGAAACAAGACATTGTTACAACCTACAATATTTCTGAAGAAAAAATTGATGTAACGCCCAACGGCTGCAACCCGGATTACCTCCCCACAACCCTTGCAGAACAAGAGAACACGCGGGAGAAATATAGCGGAGGAAATCCCTTTTTTTTGTATGTAGGTGCGCTTATTCCAAGGAAAAACATTGCCCGGATGTTTTCGGCTTTTGATCGTTTCAAACAACAAGACCGGGAGAACACCCGGTTGGTAGTGGTTGGCAATAGAAAATGGTGGACCAGTGCCATTAACGAAGCTTATGAGAAAATGGAGCATCAAAAAGATGTAATATTTCTCGGGCGGCAGGAAACTCCCGAGCTCCGGCAATTATACGGTGCTTCCAAAGCCCTGGTTTTTGTCCCCTATTTTGAAGGCTTTGGCATTCCTATTTTAGAAGCTTTTAATTGCAACACCGCCGTCATCACTTCTAATATAACCTCCATGCCAGAAGTAGCAGGAGATTCGGCCCTGCTGGTGGATCCATTTGATATCGATGCCATCGCAGAAGCCATGACCCAAATAAGCACCAACGAGGCGCTACGGGATGAACTTATTCAAAAAGGGCGTGAACGAAGTAAAATATTTTCATGGGACAATACTGCCGAACGGTTGTGGGAATGCATCATGAAAGCAGCTGAAGCGCACAAAAAAACCGGCAAATAAAAATCTGCCGGTTATAAATGATTATTTTTGCCGTGGTTATCGTCTGCTTCCCAGGAAAATCATAATGTAATAGAGCAATGTAGCCAGCGAAGCCAGGGCTGCAACCACGTAGGTAAGTGAAGCCCATCTCAGGGCATCTTTTGCGTTACTATGTTCTTCACCCACCGTAAGACCTGTATCTCTGAGCCATACAAGCGCCCTGTTGGTGGCATCGAACTCAACAGGCAGGGTGATAAAACTAAACAAGGTAGTGAGGGCAAACATCACGATTCCGGCCAGTAAAATTTGAGGATAAGCCTGCACGGTAAGAATTCCGATGAGCAAAATCCATTGCATGTAGCGGCTACTGACACTGATGACAGGCACCAGGGCCGAGCGCATTTTAAGAAAAGCATAAGACCTTGCATGTTGCACAGCATGACCGCACTCGTGGGCAGCCACTGCCGCCGCAGAAATACTGCGTCCGTTGTACACTTCAGGACTCAGGTTCACGGTTCTGTCCATGGGGTTGTAGTGGTCGGTAAGTTTACCAGGTGTAGAAATAACGCGTACCCCATCAACACCACTCTCCCTGAGCATCTTTTCTGCTATCTCCCTGCCGGACAGTCCTGAACGAAGCCCGATCCTGGAATACTTCTGAAATTTTGATTTCAGCTGGTTGGATACCAGCCAGCTAATCAACATAAAAAAGCCAAAAATGACATATATTCCCATCATATTTTTTAATGTTTTAGTTTCTTTTTAATACTTTCGCAGAACAATTGGCAAAAAGTAAGCCAGGCAATGCAGCTATGCCATTCTGTCCTGAGTTAAAAATAGTTAACCTGTCTTTATATCTAAATTGTCAGACACATTATAAACAAGAACTCCTGAAACTTGTTTATTTTGCATTGCCTTTGTTTAACGTTCACACTCCACTATTTGTTATCGAAAAATCATGACTCCAACAAAAGATCTTTTGAAAAATATCATGCATAAATTTATCAATGCATTCCTTCAGGGACTCTTGCTCATTGCCCCGATTTCCATTACGGTTTTTGTCATTTACAAATTGCTGGAATGGGTAGATGGGTTGCTCCCCATCAGCATACCCGGTTTGGGATTACTGATAATTGTAGGCTCCATTGCTTTTATCGGGTTTGCCGGATCTGCTGTTATCAAAAAACCGCTGGCCTTTGTTTTTCATATGATAATTGAAAGAATCCCGTTGGTGAAAATACTTTATACTTCCATTGCCGATTTGCTTTCTGCTTTTGTAGGACAAAAGAAAAAATTTACGGAGCCGGTTATGGTAATTATGAACACCGAGAGCAACATCCGGAAACTGGGTTTTATCACCGAGCGCGACTTGCAATCCATTGGCATAGGTCATGAATTTGTGGCCGTTTACCTTCCTCACTCTTATAACTTTTCCGGGAATATGTTTGTGGTGCCTGCCAAAAACGTAGTACCCATAGAAGCCAATTCAGCCGAATTTATGAAGTTCATTGTTTCCGGGGGTGTAACCAAGGTATAATTGCCAGGGAAAATTTACTGTAAAATCACAAGAAAAAAACAATTTTGCTATCAGAATATTTATTCTTAATAGCTTTGCCAAAAATAAAAAAACAATTATGCATAAACCTGTAATTTTAGTCACCAACGACGATGGCATCATGGCTCCCGGAATCCGCAACCTGATTTCTTTCATGCTGGAAATAGGAGAAGTGGTAGTAGTAGCTCCCGACAAGGGACAAAGTGGGATGGGGCATGCGGTGACCATCACCCAGCCTTTGCATCTTGAAAAAATCAATACCGATGGCGACCACCAGGAATACAGCTGTAGCGGCACTCCCGTTGACTGCGTCAAGATTGCCGTAAACAAAGTTTTGCATAAAAAACCCGATATTCTGGTTTCGGGTATCAATCACGGGAGCAATTCTTCTATCAATGTTATATACAGCGGCACCATGTCAGCTGCCATTGAGGGTGCCATGGAGGGGATTCCCAGCGTGGGCTTTTCTCTGCTTGATTATAAACTGGATGCCGATTTCGTTTCGGCAAAAAAATATATTCAGCAAATTGTATTCAATGTTCTGGAACACGGGCTCCCCAGGGGCAATTGTCTGAATGTAAACATCCCGGCAGTAAAAGAACACGAAATAAAAGGAGTGCGTATTTGCCGCCAGGCCAATGCCAATTGGGTGGAAGAATTTGACCATCGAAAAGATCCGCGCGGAAAAGATTATTACTGGCTGACAGGAAAATTCCAGTTACATGAGGATGTGAATGAAACCGACGAATGGGCACTGGCAAATCACTACATTTCAGTGGTTCCTGTTCAGTATGACTTTACGGCTCATAAACTCATCAGTACACTTAAAGAATGGACATTTGATGCTTAAAAAAGATAACTGGATACTGGGTATTGCATTGGGAACATTGCTGCCTCTGGCCATTTATGGCCTTGTTTTGTTGGGTATGCAGAAATGGGGGCGCATAGATGACAGCCTGAATGTTTATTACATCAAGGAATCCACTATGCAACTGGCGGGTATTTTTGCCAACATGTTCATCTTCAGATATTACATGGTCAACCTGAAATTTGACAAAACAGGAAGGGGTATTCTGATGGCAACATTTGTATATGCCGGAATATTTGTGTATCTGCATGTATTGTAGAGGGCAGACAAGCGCCTCTCTTTCTGGTAAAATTTATTTTTCTGCCGGGTTTCCGGAGGGTTCAATTAGGTAAAAGATGAAATATTACATCATTGCGGGTGAAGCATCAGGTGATCTGCATGGCTCTAATCTGATAAAAGCGATAAAAAACAAGGATTCCCAGGCACAATTCAGAGCATGGGGAGGTGATTTAATGGCCAGGGAAGGAGCAACGCTGGTAAAGCACATCAATGAACTGGCATTTATGGGCTTTGCGGAAGTATTGCTTAATCTCTCCACCATTTTGAGCAACATAAAATTGTGTAAGAAAGACATCCTTGACTATCAACCCGATGGTGTAATCTTCATCGACTACCCGGGATTTAACCTGCGCATAGCCAGGTTTTGCAAAGAAAACGGAATTAGAACCATCTATTACATCTCTCCGCAGGTGTGGGCCTGGCACCAGTCGCGGGTAAAAAAAATCCGCAGGGATGTTGACAAGATGTTGGTAATCCTTCCTTTTGAAAAAGACTTTTACCGGCAAAACAATTACAAGGTTGATTTTGTGGGGCACCCTTTGCTGGATGCACTCAAAAGTCATGTGGCAGATGAAGAGCCCAGTCATTTCACCCGCAAACATCAACTTCCCGACAAAAAAATCATCGCCCTGTTGCCTGGCAGCAGAAAACAGGAAATTTCACGTATGCTTCCGGTAATGGCAGCTGTCACACATCATTTTCCTGATTATCAGTTTGTGATTGCCGGCACCCGCGCCCATCCACAGGCTTATTACACAGGCTTTCTGCCGGATAAAACCACCATCCCGATTATTTTTGGTGAAACTTACGCACTGCTGCAGCATGCTCATGCTGCCCTGGTTACTTCCGGCACAGCCACCCTGGAAACGGCACTTATCGGGACCCCCCAGGTGGTCTGTTACAAGGCAGGGTTCCTTTCTTACCATATTGCCAGAAACCTGGTGGATATCCAATACATTTCACTGGTCAACCTTATCATGGACCAACAGATTGTAAGTGAAATGATACAGGGAGAATGCAACCCCAAAAGCCTGACCCGTGAGCTGCAAAAGATTGTTGAGGAAGGCAGTTTTCGTGATACCATGATACAAAACTATGCGCTGCTGCGCCAAAAATTAGGGGGTAGCGGTGCATCGGAAAAAGCAGCCCGGGTAGTGGTGGATTTTCTGCATTAAAAATCATTTCCCAAACCGCACTTTCCTGAAACCAGTAGCCTGAAAGGACCTTTTCTGCTCTTAACAAAAGCAGCTTTAACACTATTATGCTTGCTTTTGTTTGTTTTTTTTGCTATTTTAGAGACTCCTTCCCGATAGCATAACATAACTTCAAGGTACAACCATGACGCATTATTCCCACATACCGATGGTGCGGATCCTGCTACCTTTACTCGCGGGTATAACCTGTTTTACTTTCGTAGAGTATTTTTTGCCATTCCATATGATTCTTTCAGTGATGTTCGCTTTCCTGGTATCTGGCATTATCATTTACAAATATCTGCTATCCCATTTTCATCTGAGTTTTGCATACGGCATCAATGTAATGCTTTTTCTATTTTTCGCCGGATATGTGCTTGCGCAAAGCCGTTATGAATTGACACGGCCGGATCATTTCAGCCATCACACCCGGGAAAACACCCTGATGCAAATTCGATTGACCGAACCGGTTGCAGAGAAAACCAACTCCTTTCAGATCGTGGGGCAGGTAACCCACATTGTCAGTAAGAATAAGGTAAAAGAAGTCAGAGGCAAAATCATTCTTTGGTTGGAAAAATCAGATGAAGCACAATCGTTGCAATACGGGGATATCATTATGACAGAAAACTATTACCAGGAAACCCGTGCACCGCAAAACCCCAACGCATTTGATTATAGAAATTTTCTGGCCAGGCAAAATATTTTCCACCAATCTTATCGACGTACCGGAGAATGGTACCATACAGGAAGAAACCAGGGTAACCCCATTGTCATTGCAGCTCACTCCATGCGCAGCATAGCCCTGGAAACATTGGAAGACAACAATATAAAAGGTCGGGATTTTGCTGTTGCGTCAGCCTTATTACTGGGATATCGTGAGTACCTGGATGAGGATTTACAGCGTGAATTTGCCGGAGCAGGTGCGATGCATATTCTTTGTGTGTCGGGTCTGCATGTAGGTATTGTTTTTTTGGCGCTCCATTTTGCATTCGGTTTTCTTACCCGGTTACAGGGTGGTAAATACATTAAAACTTTGATAATTATTGTACTTATTTGGTTTTATGCTGCTATAACAGGATTTGCTCCCTCTGTTTTGCGGGCTTCTACGATGTTTAGCTTTCTTGCCATAGGACAAACGTTTCGCCGTTCCACCAACATTTACAACACCCTGGCAGCATCTGCCTTAATCCTGGTAATGCTTAATCCGTTTATCATCAGCAGAATAAGCTTTCAGCTCTCATACATTGCCGTAATCAGCATTGTATCTCTTCAGCCGCTGTTTTACAAGCAATTATATTTCAAAAACAAAATCCTTAACTATGCGTGGGGAATTATTACGGTTTCTTTAGCAGCCCAGCTGGGTACCGGACCCCTTGCATTGTATTATTTCAATCAGTTTCCCAATTATTTTGTCCTTACCAATCTGATGGTTATTCCACTAACAGGCGTAATAATCAAAGGTGGGCTTCTTTTATTTCTTACTGCGCCGGTTGCTTTCATCTCGCAATATGTAGGCATGGCTCTTTCATGGATTGTTTTGTTACTGCATACCTCGGTGCGCCTTATCGAAAGCCTGCCCGGCTCTACTGCCAACAATCTGGTTATTGGATTTCATGACAAACTATTGATTTTCTTCCTGATAGTTTTATTGAGCCTGCTCTGGATTAGAAAGCAGAAAAAACTGGTTTACCCTGTACTGGCAAGTCTGTTGATCTTAACCATTTCACTCAGCAGCCAATATTTCATCAACCAAAGCAAAAGCCAACTGGTAGTTTATCATGTTCCAAAAGCGAGCGCGATAGATATCTTCTACCAGGGCCAGTGCTTTTTTCTCGGATGCGATAATGTTCTCAGCGATCCGAAAGTCATTCAGTTCAATATGGAAGCCCACCGAAAAAAAAACGGACTCCGCTCAAAAAAACTGTCAATGTTAACCCTGGAAGAAGGGATAGAAAAACCTCTATACAGCCACAATGGTTTCCTCAACATTGAAGGTCATACAATCAGGATTATTGACCAAAACTATCGAATGCCTTCCCGTCGTTTATTTACAGATACCCTCGATCACCTTATCATTAGGGGTAACCCCCGTTTGCACCTGTCCGATTTAGCAGATGTGGACCCTGCGCGTATGATTGTTTTCGACAATTCAAACCCCCTCTATCAGCAACGGAAGTGGAAGAACGAATGCGACAGCCTGGGGATTAACTGTTGGAGCGTTGCACTGCAAGGGGCTTATGTGCACAACATGGACAGAAAACCGATGGAAAGCCTTTCAATCCGGTTCGCATTTCGTTAATCTATCATGCTTAATTTCCAATAGTCTCTGCTACATCCTTCCGGGTGCCAGGAACGCAATTTTGTAGGGCGCAGCAAGGTTTTCAAATACCGTGAAGGCTGGAAATAAGTTGAAAACCATATTATATCGCTTGCGATGTATTTTGAATTTACTACCTTTGCGTCACAAGAGATATTTAAATTTTTGAATAAAACTTTAAGTTTATGGAATTAACAAAAAAGCTCAGTTGGGCATATGATGTCAAAACAAACTGGTTTCGCAGCCTGCTAAGAATATTATTGGGGGCAGTACTTTTTTACGCGGGATTGGCTCACCTTACTTTTCGAAGGCTTGAATTTACAGCGCAGGTACCTGACTGGGTTCCTTTGTCAACCGATCTGGTGGTTGTTCTGTCGGGGATTGTGGAAATTATCCTGGGAATGGCATTGATCTTATTACCCAAATGGAAAGCATTGACGGGATGGATTGTAGCGATTTTTTTCGTTTTGATTTTCCCCGGAAACATTGCCCAATATGTCAATCAAACTGATGCTTTTGGCCTTGACACAGATCAGGCAAGATTCATCAGGCTGTTCTTTCAACCGGTTCTGGTTGCCTGGGCCTTATGGTCAACAAGGGCAATTTCAGCTTACAGGAAAAAGAAAAATTACAGTTAGTCCGGGCACACAAATTTACAAGATAAGATTAATCCTGCATCAGGGGATAATCTTGCAGGGAAGCATTTTAGGGATAATTTCATTGATAGCTACACCACAGAACAGTGAGCCTTACCCTCTCATTTTCCAGGCTTTACCATCATACAAGGAGAAGTAAACGATATTTTTATCACAAAATATTTTTATTTTTGCGTTACCATGGCATGATTTTTACGTATCACAGATACACAAACAATAAAAACACATCCGATGAAATACGTATTTCTATCCCTCTTGCTGGCCTGCCTTAGCATAGCAGATATCCAAAGTCAGACGGTCAGTGATTTTGCCCGCATGGCCAAGGCAAAAATGGAGCTGGGGGATTACAATGGTGCCGTTGAAGATTTTTCGGCCATCATCCGTTTGCAACCCGAATATGAAATGTTGTACCAGGCTCATTTTGGCCGTGGATACGCCAAGTTCCAGATGGGAGACTATAAAGAGGCCAAAACCGATTTTGACAGAGCCATCCGCATCTACCCCAACGATGCTGAGGTTTTTTTCTGGCGCGCCTACACCAAATACCGCCTGCGCTACAGGGCAAGCAGTGAAATTGCCGATTACAACCGGGCCATTCTGCTAAAGCCTGACTATGCCGAAGCTTACTTTAACCGCGGCCAGGCCAAAATAAAAAACCGGCAGTTGCGCGCGGGCTGCAATGACTTGAGAAAAGCGCTGGATCTGGGATACGAAGAAGCTGAAACCCACGTAAGAATCCACTGTGGAGAACCCTGAAAAGAAGTGAATCAGCGACGTATTCTTGCCCGTAACTGCAATCGCTGACCCGGCTGAGGTTCTGTTCCTGGTTCAATATCATTTCGACGATAGAGCAGCTTTAGCCGCACACCGAATTTTTGCGAAATATCAAGCATGGACTCTCCTTCCTCCACTACATGCCAGTTTTGGCTTGCACTTCTTCTTTTTGGTTGCAGGTAAACAATTTGCCCGTCGGTCAGGCGATCGGTTTTTTCCAAATCATTATACCTGTAAATCTCCCATGTCCAGATTCCCATTTCGTCAGCCAGGGATTCCGGGGTGTCGCCCTGGCGGGCGTACACAAAACGAATCCGGTTGTTTTCTCTTACTTCACGTCCTAAACCCACTGGAGGGAAATCTTCTTCCCCACGGCTGCGCTCAGAATCAGCTACAGGTCTTTTCGCTCTTCTTTCTGTTTTTGCAGGCTTAAAATCTCCTCCCGAAATTACTTTTGCATCAATTTCGTGCAGGTTGTTTCTCTCAATAACCCCTATCAACAATTGCGGGTATCTTGGATTGGTAGCATACCCGGCACGACGCAGCCCCTGGGCCCATCCCTTGTAATCGGTTACTTCCAACTCAAACAGGGCGGCATAACGGGCCCTATGGGTAAGAAATTCAGAATGATCCCGGAAAGATTGCAAGGGATCATCGTAAGCACGAAAACATTCGTCTGCCCTGTCATCATCCTTATAAAATGTACCTCCTTGCCATCCATGACATTTGATTCCAAAATGATTGTTGGCAATCACCGCCAAATCACTGTTTCCAAACCCTGACTCAAGGATTCCCTGCGCCAGCTTAATGCTGGCAGGAATGCCATGTTTGCGCATTTCTTCCATGGCTATATCCTGATACGTGTTTATATAATCTGTAACGCTTAATGCCTTTTGTGCACTGGCTTTGCCGGGAGAAAACAGGGCCACCATAAAAATCACACAAATCAGACCCATCATGGTCAAAATCCGGAAATTCTTTATCATAACTTCAATTATCAATCAATTAAAAAATTCACTATATCCACAATACAATAAGAACATCACCTGTCGTATTGTTTAACGAGAAGAAATGGCACAAGGCCATTTGCCACGGCAAACCTACTTAATTTTTCTTAAATAGCCATCACCCCATTTTCTTTCTATATTTTTGCAGGGAAAACAACAACTGAAGCAGCAGCTCAGTCATTCTCATTCAACGATGGAAATAATCAAAAAGTATTTTCCCCGGCTGGAATCCACCCAGGAAGAAAGATTCGCACAGCTTTTACCTTTATACCGGGAATGGAATCAGAAAATCAATGTCATATCACGCAAAGACATGGACAACTTTTACACCAACCATGTATTGCATTCGCTGGCCGTTGCCAAAATACTCCGGTTTGTTCCCGGCACCAGGATTCTGGACGTAGGCACGGGTGGCGGCTTTCCTGGCATTCCACTGGCCATCATGTTTCCACAGGCCCATTTTTACCTGCTCGATTCCATTGAAAAGAAAATAAAAGTAGTACATGAAGTAGCCGAGTCAATAGGGCTTGACAATGTAACTCCTGTTAGGGACAGAGCCGAAAACGCTCCGGGACACTACGATTTCATTGTCAGCAGGGCGGTTACGGCTTTACCCAAATTTACCGGCTGGGTAAAAGGGAAAATTGCCGGGGAGCAAAAAAATGATATTTCCAATGGAATACTTTATTTGAAAGGAGGAGACTTTTCCGGAGAGCTCAGGCAAACCCGCTTTAAGCACAAGGTTTTTGACATATCTGCCTTCTTTGAAGAAGCGTTTTTTGACACCAAAAAGGTGGTTCATTTATTCTGAGCACCTGTTTTATCTTGTAATTACCGGATTATTCTTGTCAGACAGACCCTACCCGGTGGTCGCCCTGCAGAACACAAACTGACTCATCACCCATCATTGGCATGCATATCGATTGATTTCCCATAGTCCTGTTCATGATATCTGAATTCTCACTTTTCCTCTCTTCATCTTTTTTATTGTTTTTAGCCCGATTATTGAAAAAAAATTCATTAGGTTTGCAATCCCTATCAAAATACAAACTATTGATTTCCAATTTTAAGGCATGTACAAAGAGCTGGGATATTTTACAAAGAAGAAAATACTTAGAAAGGCCAACTTTCTCGAACTTACCCCGGTAAGAAAGTTTCAACACGAAACAGACGAAGAAGGAAATGTAGTGATACTTATCCCCCGGTTTACCGGTTTTTTTGGGAAAAAACTTCTCCAGCCCCGTCTCAGATATCCTTACATCAAACTCAGCCTGGATGAGGCAGGAAGCATTACATGGTTGCTGGCCGACGGCAACACGCCGATAAACGCAATTTGCCTGCACGCAGAGAAAAAGCTGGGAGATAAAATTTCCCCGGCAACTGACAGGGTTACTACTTTTTTTTCGCAACTTTACATGCGCAAGCTTATAACTTTCAAAGAAATATTAAAATAACTTATATTATGGAAAAGAACTTATCTGATCTGGCGCCGCAGCCGCTATGGAACTATTTTGCAGAAATATGCACCATACCTCACCCCTCCAGGAAAGAAGAAAAGATTGTTGAATACGTGAAAAATTTTGGAGAAAAACTGGGCCTTGAAACCCGTGTTGATGAAGTGGGGAATGTAGTAATCAAAAAACCCGCTTCCCAAGGCTTTGAAAATCGCAGCACTGTTATTCTGCAGAGCCACCTGGATATGGTACCCCAAAAAAACAATGACACAGAACATGATTTTGAGAAAGATCCCATTCAGCCCTATGTTGACAACGAGTGGGTGAAAGCCCGCGGCACTACACTGGGAGCTGACAATGGCATCGGAGCTGCCACTGCCATGGCGGTGCTTTCCGGCAAAAACCTTGAGCATGGCCCAATAGAAGCCCTCTTTACCATAGATGAAGAAACCGGCATGACAGGCGCATTCGCCCTGAAAGAAGGATTTCTCAATGGAGATATTCTGCTAAACCTGGACTCCGAGGACGAAGGCGAACTCTATATCGGCTGTGCCGGGGGTATTGACACAACAGCAGTATTTCCCTATAAAACTGTAAATGTAGTAGGAGCTACAGAAGCCCGAAAGCTGACTATAAAGGGACTTAAAGGCGGCCATTCCGGCCTGGATATTCACCTGGGACGAGGCAATGCCAACAAAATCATTACCCGTATCCTTTGGCAGGCACACCGGGAATTGCAGCTGCAAATCAGTTCCATCGACGGAGGAAGCTTACGCAATGCCATCCCGCGTGAAGCAGAGGCATGGGTAATTGTTCCGAAAGAAAACCTCGAAAAACTGGAAAGTCTTGTACAAAGCCTCGCTTCCAGGATAAAAAATGAGCTCAGAAATACTGAACCTGATTTAGACATTCAGCTTAGCAAAGCTGATATTCCTGAAACAGTGATTGATTCAAATGTTATTACCCGCATGCTTAATGGCGTGTATGCCTGCCCTAATGGAGTTATCCGCATGACCGACGACATGCCGGGCGTAGTGGAAACCAGCACCAACCTGGCCATATTGAAATCTGATGGTGAGAAAATTGAAATCAGCACCTTGCAAAGAAGTGCAGTGGATTCTGCCAAAGAAGATTTGTGCAACATGATAAGAAGTGTATTTGAAATGGCTGATGCACAGGTGGAACACAGTGGTTCTTATCCGGGATGGAAGCCCAACATGAGTTCCCCTATACTGAATACCATGAAAAATGTATACACCAATAAATATGGAAAATCACCCGAGGTAAAAGTAATACATGCTGGCCTGGAGTGCGGTATTATAGGAGGAGTTTACCCCAACCTGGACATGATTTCGTTTGGACCCACTATCCGTAACCCTCACTCACCTGATGAGAAAGTAAACATTAAGTCTGTTTCCCTTTTCTGGGACTTCCTCATCGAAACCCTTGTGAACATACCGGAAAAATAAAATCCTATCCTATCCCGCGGACCATTATTTATCCGCGATATCCGTAACAAACCTGAAAGGTAGTTTAACTGGCAACAGCACTACCATTCAGGTTTTTTTCTTTGCTGTTTTTGTTGTGAACGTTGTTTCTTTGTTTCCAGTCTTTTCTCGCGACTACGTCTCCCCGGCCGCGTGGGAATCCTTTTCTTTTCCGGCCGCAGGGCTTCAAAAAGCAACCAACGAAATCGTTCTATGCAATCTTCGCGGTTTCTATGCTGAGACCGGGTTTTTTCTGAGGCAATCAGCAACTTCCCTTCCCGGGTCAGCCGGTTCGACAGTTTTTCCATCAAAAGGGATTTCTCTTTGAGCGAAAGAAGTTCTGACCCCGATACATCAAAACGGAGCTCTACTCTTGTATTAACTTTGTTCACATGCTGACCTCCTGCACCACTGCTCCTGGAAGTGTGAAATGTACATTCTGGTAACAGTTTTTCAGAAAGAGATTTTGTATCCATTCGAATAAAACTTATTTTAACATTTTACGTGTCTTTGGTTTGTAAAGCCCCGTTATTCTGTAAGAAATGATTTTTCGGGACGGTAAACCGCTATATATCTATCCCAAAAGTACACAACATTGGTTACAAAATGTCAAATCAACCGGGCTGTGGGTTATACTTTCTTATTGACGAAAACACCTTGTTGGAGTGTTATTTTTAGCTTTCTGCCTTTACAATTCTGTTTTTGATTTTACAACACAAAAAAACTTAGTAGCTTTAACCTTAAAATTAACCCCACACATGTGAAACTTCATCTTATTATACTATATCTTGTTTGTCTTGCTTTTGGCGTAAAAGGTCAGGATTTAATCATGCCTGACAGCGTAATGAAATGGGACAAAGATTTCTATGACAGCCTTTCAAACAGTAAAGCCACGAATAACAAGAACATCTTTTTGCAAGAGGCTAAACAAATCAGTAACCCACAGGAAAGGCTTGAATTCATTTTAGACAAGGCCTGGACCAACCGCAATGT
>CAZBGI010000015.1:48171-66978 GCA_964491395.1 uncultured Bacteroidales bacterium
ACCCACAGGAAAGGCTTGAATTCATTTTAGACAAGGCCTGGACCAACCGCAATGTTCTTCCGGAGCAATCTCTGGAGTTGGGTCTGAGGGCCATAACATTGGCAGACAGTCTTGGGGATTATTACAACCTGGTAAAGGCACATAGCTTCTCAGGGGTAGCCTCCCGTTTGCTGGGAGATTACAACCATGCTATTGAACTCTTTTTCCGGGGCCTGCATTTATCCAGAAAGCACAACATCCCGCAACAAGAGGGATATGCACACATTAACATTGCTAATCTGTATATTTATATTGAATTTTACACCCAGGCACTGGACAATCTGGATGCCGCCATGGAAATAGCCAGAGAAATTGATGACCGGGAGATGCTTTCTTATATCTTTTTGTACAGAGGGCGTGTGTTTATGCACCTGAATCGTATTGAAGAGGCCATCGAAAATATTACAGAGTCATTGTTGATCAGAAAAGAAACGGGCAATGTTCCCGGTCAGGCTGTTTGTTACAAATACCTGGGAGACATTTACTTCAACCGGGAAGAGTTTTCTTTGGCCCGTGAAAATTATGATCTTGCATTGGCCACTGTCAGCAAAGAGCAGGATCGGGATTTGTATGCCAATATATTGTTGAAGCAATCTCAGATTTATTGCAAAACCGGAAAATTCCGGTCAGCAGCTCCCCTGGCCAGACAAGCGCTCGAAACTGGCAGGGAAGTAAATTCACGCTTATTGATTCATGATGCCTTAAAGGTACTCTCTAAAGTTGACATGCAAAATGGGCGTTATCAGGCTTCTACTGATAAACTCAATGAGATGAATTTATATGCCGATACGCTGTTCAATCAACAACTGTCGGAAAAGGTGTTAAGCATGGAGTTTCAACTGGAAAGGCAGAAGCAACAGGCAGCACTCGACCTGCTAAAAAAAGATAAGGAAATCCAGGAGTTAGAGATTAAAAGGCAATATCAACTCAACATCGGCCTCTTGGTGTTTGCATTGCTACTGGTTATTTCAGGAACCATCTTGCTCATATTGATGCGAAAACTTAACCAGAAAAACAAACTGCTGATTTCCCAAAAAGAGGAGTTAAAGCAATCCAACAGAGCAAAAGACCGAATGTTTATGGTGATAGGGCATGATTTGCGCGGACCGGTATGGAATTTAAGAGCACTCATTGAATTGCTTAAAGAAGAACAGGAATCTATTGACAACCCGGAATTACAGGAAAACTTCATTGCATTGTCACGGGCAGTTCATTCGGTAAGCGACTTGCTTGAAAACCTTTTATACTGGGCCAAATCGCAGGACGGAAAGATTACTTTTACACCCGGACCTACCGACCTGTCCTACCTGACCACCAAAAGCATTGAGCCCTACAGAACCTGGGCCGAAACAAAGAATATACTACTTGATTTTCAAACCAATATGACAAATATTATGGTCAGGGCAGATGAAAACATGATACAAACGGTTATTCGTAATTTATTATCAAATGCCATTAAGTATTCTTTTCACGGAGGAACCATTTCTATTGTTCTTTCTGCAAATGGCCAGTATTGTCGCCTTTCAGTCAAAGACAACGGAACAGGCATAGAGCCCGGACAAATAGCCCGGATTTTCAACCCTGATAATACTCCTACCACAAAGGGAACCGGAAATGAAGCAGGCTCAGGCATAGGGTTGGGACTGTGCAGGGATTTTATTATCCGTCACGGGAGTGATTTGCAGGTGGATAGTACCCCAGGAAAAGGCACACATTTCTTTTTCGATTTACCCCTGGCCGATAAACCCTGAAAAGAAAACCATGTTTCGATTTCTTCTTTTGTTGCAATGTTTTCATCCTGCAAAACATGAGGAACTGGCCAATGCACAACTTCCATAAATCTCATTCACAACCCATTAAAAAATAAGTAATAAAAAAACAGGAAAAGAGCTGCCACAGATAATTATTTTTCCTACTTTTGCCCTCACAATTTCAACAGCACATTGTTCTTTACAACGGGGGGGTTCCAGAGCGGTCAAATGGGGCAGACTGTAAATCTGTTGGCTTTCGCCTTCGGAGGTTCGAATCCTTCCCCCCCCACATTTTTTTCGCGGAAGTAGCTCATCCGGTAGAGCGACAGCCTTCCAAGCTGTAGGTGGCGGGTTCGAGTCCCGTCTTCCGCTCAACGCAATCTTATTAAGGATATCTGAAAGTATCAGGTATCCTTTTTTTATTCCCTGGCAGAAAGGTGCAGCAAAGTCAACTCCCATTCACTTTTACAGCGATAAATATCTCTCTTTGAGAATGGGAATGACTTTCTGGTCAATGGGAAAAGTGAGTACCTCCGGCTTAAGCTCCCTCAGATTCATCCAGCGGAAAGATTGCGCCCCTTCTTTGGTTTCCTTAAAATCAAATGCTTTGGTTGATATGGGCAGCGAAAGCGGGTCTTTAAGGTCTACCCTGTAATAAATGCTGATGAGCTGTTGGGGCTCATCCAGCAGGCGGGTAGGCTGAAAAAAATCTGTAGTGTAGATATGCTCCCTGATGTCAATTACAAGCCCGGTTTCTTCCATAAACTCCCTCTTCAGACAATCGGCAGTCCCTTCGCCCAATTCCAGTCCTCCTCCCGGAAACTTAGTCATTCTCATTCCCAGGCGAAACTCATCAGTAAGCAAAACGGCATTTTCACGCAGTACTATACCGTAAACCCTGATATTAAATGTTCTGATTTTCATCTGTCTAACATTTTTTCTTCTTGATTTAACCTGCCGGGTTTTACCGCCCTGCTCATTTCACGTTTTCCTTTGGGACCGGGAATCTTACTTACTTCAAACCCTGATGCTTTCATGGCTCTGCGAACCTCGCCCTTCACACAATAGGTAACCAATACACCACCAGGCTTCATACTTTGAAAGATTGTCTCAAACATTTCACGGGTCCACATCTCAGGTTGGGTATCCGGCCCAAAGGCATCAAAAAACACCAGGTGATATTTTGCAGGCTCCAACTCCTGATCCTGCAACCGGGCTTGAAAACATCTGAAAAAAAACCAATCCCTGAAATTCTCATATCTCTCCGATGATGCAGTATGGATTTTTTCGAACAATTCGATTAACCAGGGATCCCCAAGCAAGCCCGGATAGTTAAGCTGTTGCCAAACTGATGAATCAACCGGATAAGGCTCCAGAGCTTCATATAAAATCCTGGAATTTCTCAAACAGGCTTCCCTCCCGGTAAGCAATGCATTCAACCCCGTCCCCAGCCCTATTTCGAGCACAAACAGCGGGTTGGGCAGAGCCTCAAACGCATCCAGTCCGCTTTTTATAAAAACATGTTCCGATTCCTGTAAGGCTCCGTTCACTGAATGATATTGCTCATCATGTCCTTTCAATTTAAGGGTGTGAGAACCATCGGAAGTCGCTATTAACTCTGTCTGAAAAGGGTTTTTCATACAATTTGGTTTAAAGATTCTTTAATTTCTATCCCCTGGCAACCACAGGCGCGCAATATAATTGTCATTTTCCCCGCGGTAAAACAATTCGCAGTTTAACCCGGCGAGTGAGGCAACATTGCTAAGATTGCCATAATCAACAAAAAGCCACTTGAAGGGTTCTCCCTTGTATTGTTTATACTGGAGCTGATAAACGATTTCCCCGTAATAATCCCCTGCCAGGTCTATCAGTACAGAACCATCATCCTCTTCAAACATATAAAGCAGATCGGTTGACTCCAGATAAATATTGCCTTGTGGGGTGAGCAGACTGGCAGCATGCAGGAGCAAATCCTTAAGCTTATCAAGGGTTTTTGCCATTCCCGCTCCATTCATTAAAAAAAGGATGGTATCATATTTCTCCTCCTGAAATTCAAAAAAATCTTTTACCAGCGCTTTTGTAATGCCCCGCTTTTGCATGCAGGCTACAGCACCCGGACTGACATCAATGGCAGTAACATCAATCCCTTTTTGCTTAAGACTCAACGCATGGCTGCCGGCTCCTGCTCCCACGTCCAATACAGTACCTCTGCAAACATCCAGGGTTTGCTGTTCCCATTCAGGCATTTGTTCGTAATCCCGAAAAAAATAGGACACCGGCAACAGTTCAGTATCCGTAATATTCATATCAACAAGAATGTTTTCACGGGTATGTCCTTCCAGGTAATCATGGAAAGCCAAACCAAAAATATCAGCTGAATGTGTCATTTTTTTCCTTTTGTGGTATAAGGCATTTTGCAATCCGGCAAAAGTGCCTCGTGTATCATTTCTTTTAGCCCTGTTAAAGGGATTTTAGTATGTTATTTAATTATACCGGCCACTTGTCTCCTGCCCATGAAAAATAAACGGCTGTGCATCCCACAATTCATTTCTTCGCAGAAAGGCAAATTCTACAGAACTGTCTTTGCGTGAGTTTAGATAACAAACCCGGCATTTCTGATAATAAAAGGGAATTTGAGAGCGTATTTTGTCCTGCAAACCCGATTCGGTTTTTCAGCAACTCATGAATGGAAGTCAAAAAGGAACTTCTTCTCTCCTTTATAACCTGCAATATAACCTTCTACTTCAGTCATTCCATCAAGTGCTTCTTTCAGAACCTCATCCATTGATGCAAACAGCATCAATTTCATCACAAATTATCCTTCGGGAAGGTTCTTTCATTATCCGGTAAAATTACCAAAATTATCAGCAATGAAAACTTTCCTCTTTCAGGGGATATTAATACGGAAAAAAACAAGTTCCTATAAATTTTATTTTAATTGAGCAAAATAATTACTAAATTCATAGTATGGAATGCCCAGAGCGTCAACACTCACCTTCCTCCTCCGGCAGAAAAATCCGGGCACATATTAAGCAAATTATTTACTAATACATTCAGTCATGAAAGAATTTTTAGAGAATGCCGAGTTAAAGGAACTCATGAGTTCTGTCGACGAAATTGTCAGCAGCAAAAAACGGTTTTCTGATATTGAAGATGAACAGGGCAACCAATATGTAGATCTTGTGCAGGAAGGAGGAGGAGTGCTGGGTATAGCACTGGTAGGCTATACTTACATCCTGGAAAGAGCGGGAATTCGTTTCTACAGCCTTGCCGGCACATCAGCCGGAGCCATCAACACCATGATGTTAGCGGCACTGGGTCGGCTGGAAGAGCCCAAGTCAGAAAAAATTCTCGAAGTACTCAGCAACAAAGTTCTGTTTGATCTTGTAGATGGAGGATCGGCCGTTAGAAAACTGGTTCAGAAAGCCATAAAAGGACAGTCAGGCATTGGGTGGGTGATTGCATGGAATATCCGGCGGTTATACCGGCTCCTCACCAAACGACTGGGGCTTAATCCCGGCAAGGATTTTGAAAAATGGATTACTGACGAACTGAACAAAGCCAACATTCGCAACATGGGAGATATTCTGCAACTCAGGAAACAACAACCCAAAGGATTAAAACATGTACTGGGCAGTGACATTGAGGGCATGAGTCCGCAACTGGCCATTATCGCTGCAGATATTACCACTCACAGCAAAGTTGAATTTCCGCGTATGTCTGAATTGTTCTTTGCAGACCCCCATTCTGTCCCCCCGGCATCACTGGTAAGAACTTCCATGTCCATTCCTTTATTCTTCGAACCTGTGACCATAAAAGACATTCCCAATCAGGGAACCACCCAGGACCATAAATGGATTCAACATTGCAGCTACCATGGACCGGTTCCCCCAACGGTTAGTTTTGTCGACGGGGGTTTGCTCTCCAACTTTCCCATCAATGTTTTTCACAAGGTCGACGGGAGCCTGCCGCGAAAACCCACTTTTGGAGTACGCCTGAGCACTTACCGGAGCGACTACTCCAGAATCAATGGCCTTATGCCCATGGTGGGAGCCATGATAAGCTCCATGCGACAAATCCATGATTATGATTTTTTGAAACGCAATCCCGATTATTCGCAACTTATCTGTCATGTTAATGCCGATAAAGATTTCAACTGGTTGGATTTTGAAATCGACAGAAATGAACAGGTCAGAATGTTCGTGCATGGCGCCAGAGAAGCCGTTAAATTTCTGCAAAAATTTGACTGGGAAAAATACAAAGACATCAGAAAAGAACTTGCCCGGGCAAGAAAATGAAACTTGTATACCCACAAAAACACAACCCGGCAAAAGTTGGCTATCCCTCCCCCTCCCTTATGTCTTTTTGAGAATAATGATCTACCGCAACCTCTGCAATTTTTACTATTTTCGCAACAGAAACAGCAACTTAAAAGAATCGTTATGGCAAATGAGAAAATTGTAGTGCTGACTGGTGCCGGTGTAAGTGCCGAAAGTGGCATCAGCACCTTCCGCGACAGCGGTGGACTGTGGGAGAAGTATGACATCTCGGAGGTTGCCACCCCTGAAGCCTGGGAGCGAAACCAGGCCCTGGTCCTGGAATTTTACAACCAACGCAGAAAACAGCTCTATGAGGTAGAACCCAATGCCGCGCACTATGCACTGGTTAAGCTGGAAGAAAAGTATGACGTACATGTTATCACCCAAAACGTTGACGATCTGCACGAAAGGGCGGGTTCAACCCAGGTAATGCACCTGCACGGGGAATTGAAAAAAGTCAGAAGTTCAGTAGATGAAAACCTGGTGTATGAACTGGAAGGCTGGGAATTAAAAAAGGGAGACCAATGTGAAAAAGGATCCCAGTTGCGTCCGCATATCGTTTGGTTTGGAGAACCCGTGAACATGATACCCCAGGCAGCAGAAATTTGTACAACCGCAGATCTTTGCATCATCATTGGCACATCGTTGAACGTGTACCCGGCAGCAGGGCTTGTAAAATACACGCCCCCCGGGTGCCCTGTTTACTTAATTGACCCTGCAGAAGTAAACGTCTCACACATACCGGGAGTTAAGCTTATCCGGGAAAATGCCGGAACCGGAACCGTAAAATTGGTCAACGAACTGCTGGATAAAAAATCATGATGAAAAAGCTCTCTATGGATGAGCTGGGCCGCATCGATGCTCAGCAATTTAAACAGGAAAAAAAATTCCCTTTGGTTATCGTGCTGGACAACATACGAAGCATGATGAATGTGGGATCTGTCTTTCGTACGGCTGATGCCTTCCGGATCGAAAAAATTCTCCTTTGTGGCATTACAGCCTGCCCTCCCAACAAAGAAATTCACAAAACGGCCCTGGGTGCTACCGAATCCGTTGACTGGCAATATTTTGAATCGACAGAATATGCAGTCAAAGAGCTTATTCAGGACAATTATAAAGTACTTGCACTGGAGCAAACCACCAACAGTCATTCCTTACATCACTATCAGCCCCAATCGGGAACAAAGTATGCCCTTGTATTTGGCAATGAGGTAAAAGGGGTCCGGGACCAGGTTTTAAGCCTGTGTCATGGCAGCATCGAGATTCCACAGTTTGGCACCAAACATTCTTTTAATATATCCGTAACTGCAGGAATAACCATCTGGGATTTTTTCACCAAAATGGGCCAGTTTGAACCCCAAGAAGCTTGATTATTGCCTCAATAGACACATTGCCCAAATTCTGTTCAGCGGATTAGGTTCTTCAGGGGTAAAAGCATTCCGATTCATTGCAGGCAAAAATTGTATTTTTGCAAAAAATTAAATCTATGCGAATAGACATCCTTACCATTTTTCCCGAAATGTTTGAAGGCCCTTTTTCCCATTCTATAGTAAAACGGGCCAAAGAAAAGCAGCGGGTGGAAATTCATCTGCACAACATCCGGGATTATGCCACCAATAAACATCGCCGTGTCGACGATTACCCCTTTGGGGGTGGTGCAGGCATGGTAATGATGATTGAACCCGTACTACACTGTATCAATGATTTGAAAAACAGTCGGGAATACGACGAAATCATTTTTATGACTCCCGATGGGGAGTTGTTTGACCAACCCATGGCCAACCAGCTTTCGACCCTGAAAAACATCATTTTACTCTGCGGTCATTACAAAGGTATTGACGAAAGACTGCGTGAGCATGTGATTACCCGCGAGATCTCTATTGGAGATTATGTGCTATCCGGCGGCGAACTGGCAGCAGCAGTGGTTACTGACAGTATAGTACGGTTGTTACCGGGGGTATTGGGAGATGAGACTTCTGCATTATCCGATTCGTTCCAGGACGGATTGCTTTCACCACCTGTTTACACCCGGCCTGCCGACTATGAAGGATGGAAGGTGCCAGAGATCCTGCTTTCGGGTCATGATCGCAAAATTGCCGAATGGCGACATGAACAATCCCTGGAGCGCACAAAAAAAAGAAGGCCCGGATTACTGGATGAACAGTAAACCGGGCCATGTATCTGAGATTCACAATCTGCTTCAGAATTTATATCCCACGGTAAGCTTTATTACGCGGTTATAAATTTTTAAATCACCTTCTTCATCAAGAGATGTAAGTCCGAAATCATATCCGGCTGATACTCGTAAACCTCCCGGAACATTCACTCCTGCCCCCAGTACCAGGGCAAGGTCAACAGGAGAAAGCCCTTCTGTGTCCGAATCGGACTCACCATTAAACTCAACAGTGTTATCAAGTAAAAAAGAGGCCTGGGGTCCGGCGTAAAAATGAATCAAAGGCAGAGGGCTAAACTTGGCAACAACAGGTACATCAATGTATGTTGATATATTTTTAAAAACCACCTCATTTCCGTCGTCACTTTGATATCCTTTTTGTGAGAAATAAGCTCCCCCTTCCACTGCTACAATACCCAGCAGCGATAATTCGAGAAACCCTCCAAGATGAAATCCGGTGCGCATATCTGTATCCTCTACATCCTCACCTCCCAAGTTGGCAAGGTTCAGACCGCCTTTTATGCCATAGTTTATCTGGGATTGCGCAGGTTGAATAACTGAAATGCTGAACAGCAAAGCTAATGCAGTGATCAATTGAATCATCTTTTTCATACCTTAAGTTTTTAGTGACAAAATAGAACTTTATCAAATCTAAGGAAAATATGATTAAATACAAAATTTATCTGTGGGTTAGCAGCATGCAGTAATAAAACCACTACCTTTGCCCTACCTCACAGGTGGGTTGAAAGTGCGGGAAAGGTTTTTCAAAATAAATTGTTATTCTCTTTTTTTATTTGAATTTAAATCCTAACTTTGCACTCCCATTTTCGCAAGAAAAATCATAATCTATTCATATTGAAAGCCTCCCGTACGGGGCAATGCCATAAACGAATAAATATACTGAGTCATGAACAAGACGGAAATAATGAATTTTGTGCAGGATGTATTGACGGAGAAGAAAGAAACTCCTGCATTCAAGGCCGGCGATACCATTACTGTGCATTACAAAATTAAAGAAGGTAATAAGGAGCGTATCCAGCCTTTTCAAGGAGTTGTAATTCAAAGAAGAGGTACAGGAGCAACTGAAACTTTCACCGTAAGAAAGATTTCCAGCAATATTGGGGTAGAAAGAATTTTCCCGATCAGCTCTCCTTTTATCGAAAAAATTGAACTGAACCGTCGTGGTGTCGTTCGCAGAGCAAGAATATTCTATCTCAAAGCATTGCGCGGCAAAAAAGCAAGAATCAAAGAAAAAAAGTTGTAGTATTTCATACTTCAAAAAATCACTGAGCCATTGGAAGTATCCGGTGGCTTTTTTTTTATAATTTCGTAGTTGAAAGAAACAACCTCAAAAGGATTTATCTGAATTAAACTGCTTTAAATAATTTGCTTTGCTGAGCTCACTTTTCAAACTTTGTTGGCTAAATATATCACTTGCATGAATAACTATATCCCTGCTCTTTTTATGAGCAAGGTGCTTGTGCAAGTTTCACTCCGTTAAATCTTTAAAATCAAAACATCATCATGAAAAGACTTATAGAATGTGTGCCCAATTTTAGTGAAGGAAATGACATGGGAATCATCAATCAGATTACCCGTGAGATTGAAAGTGTGGAAGGGGTAAAACTTCTGGATGTAGATCCGGGAAAGGCTACCAATCGCACCGTAGTTACCATGGTAGGCACTCCTGACGAGGTACTTGAAGCTGCTTTTCGGGCAGTAAAAAAAGCATCGGAACTCATTGACATGAGTAAGCATAAAGGAGAGCACCCGCGCATGGGAGCTACCGATGTTTGTCCCCTGGTGCCGGTGGCCAATATTACCATGGAAGAAACCGTTGAATATGCCCGCAAACTGGCTGAACGTATTGGCAGTGACCTTGGCATACCCGTATATTGCTACGAGAATGCTGCATTTGAAGAAAAACGCCGCAACCTGGCCAACTGCCGCAGCGGTGAATACGAAGGACTGGCCGACAAGTTCAAAAACCCGGCATGGAAGCCTGATTTCGGCCCTGCGGAGTTTAACCCCAAGTGGGGTGCCACGGCTGTGGGGGCCCGTGATTTCCTGGTTGCCTATAATGTCAACCTTAACACCACCTCCACCCGTCGTGCCAATGCCATTGCTTTTGATGTGCGCGAAAAAGGACGCGTGAAACGGGAAGGGAACCCCATAACCGGGAAAATTGTCACCGACGAAAAAGGAGAAAAAGTATTTATCCCCGGCTCTTTGAAAGCTGTAAAAGGAATAGGCTGGTACATTGAGGAGTATGGCATTGCTCAGATATCTCTCAACCTTACCAACATCTCTATAACCCCGGTGCATATTGCTTTTGAAGAAGTAGTTAAAAAAGCTGCAGAGCGCGGAGTAAGGGTAACGGGCTCAGAACTCGTGGGGCTTGTCCCTTTGCAGGCTATGATTGATGCCGGCAAATATTTTTTACGCAAACAACAACGCAGTGTGGGGATTTCAGAATCTGAAATCATCAAAATTGCCGTGAAATCCATGGGTCTCGATGATCTCAAACCCTTCAACCCCAACGAGAAAATTATCGAATACATGATAGCCGAAGATGAAGGGCAAAAGCTTGCAGATATGAACCTGCAGCAATTTGCCGATGAAACGGCAAGTGAATCCCCGGCTCCCGGAGGTGGCTCTATTTCTGCTTATGTAGCCAGCCTTGGAATATCCCTGGCCACCATGGTAGCCAACCTTTCATCTCACAAGAGAGGATGGGACGAACAATGGGAGTTTTTCAGCAAGTGGGCCGAAAAAGGCCAGGAGATCAAAGATGAACTTATGTTCCTGGTGGATGAAGACACCCGCTCTTTCAACCGCATCATGGATGCTTTTGGACTGCCAAAGTCCAATGATCAGGAGAAGAAAGCACGCAAAAAAGCCATCCAGGATGCTACGAAATACGCCACTGAAGTACCTTTCAGGGTAATGGAGAAAGCTTTTGAAAGCATGGATGTCATTGGCGAGATGGTAGAAAGGGGCAATCCCAATTCGGTTACGGATGCAGGTGTGGGAGCCTTGTGTGCCCGCACAGCTGTTATGGGTGCATTCATGAATGTTAAAATCAACGCTGCAGATCTCGAGGACAAAGACTTCGTTGCTGATATTATTAACAAAGGAAAAGAAATTCAGGATGCCGCTATCAAAAAAGAACAGGAAATCCTGAAAATGGTAGAGGAAAAAATCGTCTAACCCTTACATGACAGGGGGCTGGCCGGGAATGATCGTGGACCGGGAACAGAATTACGGTCACCAAAACAATCCGGGGTTTTACTGCATCAGCAATGACCCCGGGCAGGGTTAGCCCCTTGTTGATATTATTCACTAACAAAAACTATTATGGACGATATAATGTCGCCTGCTCTGCTGATTGATGAAGACAAGTGCCGACGAAACATCCGGCATATGATTGCCAAGGCCAGGCATTCAGATGTAATCTTCAGACCCCATTTCAAAACGCACCAGTCGCAAATCATTGGTCGATGGTTCAGAGAAGCAGGCACAGAAAAAATATGTGTATCCTCACTCTCCATGGCAAACTATTTTGCCGCTGACGGCTGGCAGGATATCATGGTTGCCTTCCCGGTGAACATCAGGGAAATACAGCAAATCAATGAACTGGCAGCACGCATTCAACTGAGCATACTTATTGCCGACAGCTCGGTTTTGCCATTTTTAAACGAGCATCTCCAACACCCCACACAGTTTTACATAAAAATTGACGTGGGGAACTATCGCAGCGGATTCCATCCTGATGAAACAGACGATATCACCCGGACACTGAAGGAAGCTTCCGAAAACAGGTTTTTACAATTCAAAGGGTTTGTGGCCCATGCCGGTCAAACCTATCAAACTCATTCTCTCAACGATGTGCAAAAAGCTTACAGCAAAGGCACGCGTCAATTGATATCACTCAGGGATATGTTCAGGGAGGAATATCCCGGCATCATTGCATCATGGGGTGACACCCCTACCTGCAGCCTGGTCAATGAATTCGAGGGAATCGATGAAATCCGGCCGGGCAATTTTGTATTTTACGATTTGATGCAATTCCATCTTGCCTCCTGCGACTGGGAGCAGATTGCTGTTGCAGTGGCAGCACCCGTGGTAGCCAAACGTAAAATGAGAAATGAAATTATTCTCTATGCCGGGGCAATCCATCTTTCAAAAGATGCTGTAGAAATTTCTGATTTGGGTCATATGCATGGGGAAATTGTGAAAATCACCAAAAAGGGATGGGAAAGATTCCCTCAACCCATGTATATCAATCGCGTTTCCCAGGAACATGGAATTTTCCATTGCCCCGATGAGTGCTGGAATGAATTTCAAACCGGTGATTTGGTAGGAATTATACCAGCCCACTCATGCCTGACAGCCAATTTATTGCGTGAAAGGTTTTACAACCTCAAACGAGAAACGTTCTTTCCCGAACCCCGGTAAAAAAAAGCAAGGCTGATAAATGGGACACAGGCAATGTTAGCGTACCCTTCAATCATTCCCATAAAGGCCAGCCCGGGCAGCAGAACCCAAAACCGACATCTGCACGGGTGGAATTATCATTAAGCGGACAAAAAAATGCAAAAAGGGTTTGGGATTAATAAACTATTGTCTATCTTTGCAGTCCCAAATTCCGGGCCATTACAATTCAGTTATTAATATCAGATTATTAAGCTGTTAAGATTGCTTACAGCAATAAACAAAGGCGGAAAAGTACTCACAGCAAAATATAGTTAGCAATGAAAAGGACATTTCAACCATCAAGAAGACGCAGAAAAAACAAGCATGGTTTCAGGAAAAGAATGGAATCAGTTAGCGGTCGCAAAGTTTTAGCTTCAAGAAGAGCAAAAGGCAGAAAAAGACTTACTGTTTCCAGCGAAAAAACACATAAGTAAAAGGTTTTGGTTAATCATTAGTTTTTGGTTTATCAAGGCTGTTTCAATTCCTTTGAAACAGCCTTTCTTCGTTTACTCCCTTTCTTCCAGCTTTTGGCAACCCATAACGCATATTAAAATTTATTAACTTGCATGCCCTTTGTAAGTTCTGGAAACCAGCCCTAAAAATCATTGATTTTTCTTACTTTTGCTTTGCCTTTGCAAATTGCAGCAGGCTTTTTGGCGCATGGATAATTATGATCCCTTCCAAAAAGCAAAAGTAGCATTAAAACATTTCACATGACCCTTATCAGAATTATAGGAACTTTCCTGATTATTTATTTGGTTTTCCGCATCCTAGCCATGTATGTTTTTCCTTTACTGGTAAGGTGGTTCATCAATAAGCAAAAGAAAAAATTTTACGAACAAAATCCGCATATGCGCCCTCCTGAAACCGAAGAAAAGAGTAAAGGCGGCGTTAAGTTTTCCCGGGCCGGGAATGCTGCAACGGATAGTAAATCTACGGATCAGATTGGAGAATACGTTGACTTCGAAGATATTAAAGAAGATAAGGAAAAAGAAAAAAAGAAATCCTGACGTAATTTGCCCACCTAAACAAATTGCGTCCTAACCATCAAAACCTCAAATATCCCGAACTATGCAAAAGCCCGACTGGAACAAATCCCTCCCTTACATTGGATCAATTCTGATTTTTCTGATGTTGAGCCTGGCCTATGTAAACCCTGTATTGCAGGGCAAACGACTTATGCAATCAGACATTGTGAAATTTGAAGGCATGGCAAAGGAAGTCAAGGACTTCCGTGCTGAAACCGGAGAAGAGGCATTATGGACCAATTCGATGTTTGGGGGAATGCCAGCGTTTCAGATTTCGGTACATTACGCCAACAACATTTCCCAATACTTTCACAAGATTTTCACCCTGGGGTTGCCTCGTCCTGCAGATATGATTTTTCTTTATTTTGCAGGATTTTTTGTTTTCCTGCTGGTACTGAAAGTCAATGTATGGATAGCTTTTCTCGGTGCGTTGGGTTTTGCCTTATCCTCTTACCATTTTATCATCATTGAAGCCGGGCATAACTCCAAAGCTCTCGCCATAGCCTATATGGCCCCTGTTTTGGCGTCGATTATCCATACCTTCAGAGGGAATTACCTTTCGGGAGGAATATTGTTTGCCTTGTTTCTTGCCCTACAGCTTTTCTCCAACCATCTTCAGATTACCTTTTACCTGCTCGTTATTGTGGTGTTTTATGGTATTTTCGAATTGATATATCAAATAAACCAGGGCATGCATCTGCGATTTTTAAAATCTGCAGGAGTGTTGATAGCTGCTGCCATTATTGCTGTAGGAATAAATATCGGCAATTTCTGGAGCACCTGGGTTTATTCTTCAGAAACCATGCGTGGAGGGAGTGAGCTGACCCTGGATGAACAAGAACAAACCAGCGGACTGAGCAAAGAATACATTACCAACTGGAGTTACGGCATATCAGAAACTTTCAGTCTGCTTATCCCCAATGCCAAGGGGGGGGCCACGGGCAGTATCAGCGAGAACCGCCAGGCCATGAGTGCTGTTGAACCTGCGGCCCGCAGAAATGTAGGGCAAGGCAACCATTACTGGGGCGAACAACCCTTTACTTCAGGCCCTGTTTACGTAGGTGCAGTGGTGCTGTTCTTTTTCTTCCTGTCGCTGTTCTTTTTAAAAGGTCCTCTCAAGTGGGGATTACTCACGGCAGCCGCACTGGCCATCATGTTATCATGGGGCAAGAACTTTATGCCACTGACAGACTTTTTCATTGAGAATATACCCGGCTATAACAAGTTCAGAGCGGTCTCTATGACACTGGTAGTAGCCGAACTCGTCATTCCGGCCCTTGCATTTTTAGGGCTCCACCAATTGTATAAAGACAATGTCAAAATCCATTGGAAACATCCTGCCTTTTTAACTGCTCTTGGCCTTACAGCAGGCATTGCGCTGGTGTTTTATATGGGGCCACGGATGTTTTTCTCCTTTTTAACCCAGGAGGAGAGTTCCATGTTCAGAGACTGGATGCAGCAAGGACAGGCAGATATGGCAAGCCAGATACAAACCAACCTGGAAAATGCCCGGGTAGCCATATTCCGTGCTGATGCAATGAGAAGTGCCCTGTTTGCCCTGGCCACGGGAGGGGTTGTTCTTTTGTTTTCCACCAGGAAAATTAAAAAGCCTTTGTTTATTGCCCTGATAGCAGGCCTTATCGTGCTTGATATGTGGCCTGTAAATCGCAGATACTTCGATAACAGCAGTTTCGTTCCCAAAAGACAGGTAGAAAATCCCTATCAACCTACCAGAGCCGATATTCAGATTCTTCAGGATACCGACACTCCTTTCCGGGTATATAATCTAGCGGTCAGCAGCTTCAATGATGCTTCCACCAGTTGGTTCCATCACTCCATCGGTGGATATCATGGAGCCAAACTACAACGATACCAGGAGTTAATAGATTATCATATCAGCGAAGGAAACATGGAGGTTCTCAACATGCTAAACACCCGTTACATCATCGTTCCGGATGAAAACCGCCAACCTGCCGTAAATTACAATGACGAAGCCCTTGGCAATGCATGGTTCATCAACGAGATACAATGGGTGGACAATGCTGATGAGGAAATCGAAGAGTTATGGGAAATTGATCCCGCCAACACAGCTTTAGTAGATCGTCGTTTTGAGGATCAGATTACCATCAATCCAGCTCCCTCAGGCAGCCCTGACAAAATTGATCTGGTAGAATATCAGCCCAACAAACTGCGCTATGAAGTTGTTGCTTCCGCACCCCGTATAGCTTTGTTTTCGGAGGTTTATTATCCCCATGGGTGGAAAGCGTTTATCAACGGGGAAGAGGCTGACCATTTCAGGGCGAACTACATCCTGAGAGGGATGGAAATACCGCAGGGAGAACATATTATCGAGTTCCGGTTTGAGCCTCGTTCCTACCATACCGGAGAAGATGTTGCTCTTGTCTTCAGCATCATCCTGGTTTTGCTCATACTAGGGTATGTTGTACTGGAATGGAAGAAGCGCAAAAACGCAGTATAATAATCCAAACACCGGAAAGAGGTTGAAACCACTGCTGAGAACGGGTTATCCCAGGCAGAACCAACAGAAGATGGAAAAAGTGCTGATTCTCACATATTACTGGCCACCCAGCGGTGGGCCCGGAGTGCAGCGATGGCTGAAGTTTGCCAGATACCTGCCTGAATCGGGCTATGAACCAGTAATCATTACAGTGGATCCTCAGCAGGCTACCTACCCCTTGACAGACAATGACCTGATAAAGGAAGTGCCGGAAATGATTCGTGTGTATCATACTCCCACGCGAGAACCCTACGCTTTATACAAGAAATTCTTTGGCAAAAAACAGGTTCCTTACTCGGGCTTCGCCAATGAAGAAAACAATGGAATTGCCTCCAGGATATCCCGGTTCATTCGGGGCAACCTGTTCATCCCCGATGCAAGAAAAGGATGGAACCCTTATGCCATTGCGCAAGCTTCCCGGCTTATAAAGGAATTGAATATTCGTTACCTGATTACTACAAGTCCACCCCACTCCACCCAGCTGGCGGGCCTTGAGCTGAAAAAGCGCTTCCCGCACATCCGTTGGATAGCCGATTTGCGTGACCCCTGGACCGATATTTTTTATTATAAAAAAATGCTCCATCTGCCCAGGGCAAAGGAGAAAGACCTGAAGCTGGAGAAACAGGTTCTGAACCAAGCGGATGGGGTAGTCACGGTAAGCAATCCCATCAAAGAACTTTTCGCCAGTAAGATGGAAACCCGGCACAACCTACCCCTGGTGGTCATTCCTAACGGTTTCGACGAAAGTGATTTTTTGGAAATACCTGCTACTCCTGACCCCTCATTTTTTACCCTTACCTATACCGGAACATTGACAGATGATTACAACCTTTCGGGTTTTATTCCGGCGGTAAAAAGGACAGAAATTCCGGCAGGAAAAAAACTAAGGTTGCGTTTTGTAGGAAGCATCTGCAATCGCTGGATGAATGAACTTTCCCGTAACTTCGCAGAAGAAGTATCATTCACCAGCCATGTTAGCCATCCCAAAGCCATTGAATTCATGAAGCAGGCAGATGTACTGCTGCTTGTGATTCCACAAATAACCCATAACGAAGGAATACTCACAGGAAAGCTGTTTGAATACCTTGCTGCCCGCCGGCCCATAATGGGGATCGGACCGGTGCATGGAGAAGCAGCCAAAATATTAAGCGAAACGAAAGCGGGCAAAATGATGGATTATGATGACACAAAAGCCATCAGCAAATACATGTATCAAACAATCGGTCAGAAACACACGCCCGACCTACACGCCATTAACCATTACTCAAGAAGGGAACTTACCACAAAATTAGCCAGGCTACTTTGCAGCAAATAATTCTCCCTGTCCATTTTTTTTACCAGGCAGGATTGATAAGCCCTCTTCCCTTGAAAATATTGATCAGGGAAAGCAATACATAGGAGATCACGAAATTGAGCCCCGAAATGATAGAGGCAAACACAAACAATGCGCCAAAGGTTCCCACCCATTTGTTGACTCCTGTGGTGTAGTTTTCCAGTTTTATGTAATTCCACCAGTTGCCAAAATAAACACTGACGCCGGTTGCTTCCAGCCCCAGGATTAGCAGGTTCAAAAACAGGAAGAAAACAACCAGCGAAAGCAATCCTCCGGAAGCTCCTTTAATGTCGGGGGGGCTGAGTTCCATATGGGAAGAAACACAAATGGCCAGGTACAGGAAAATATAGAATCTGTAATCACTGAAATTGGTAGCGCTAAACATTCCCGACAGGGTAGATAGTGTAGTGTTCCGCAGGGAAACCAGGCCGGCAGCATAATCACCCCTTACCCCTGCCACCAGGCTGCTACTTTGCGCTTCAATGCCTGAAAAGATAACGTCCTTGTTGGGGATTAAATAATAGAGGGCGGCATACAATACCACCGCACCAAATATTATCGGGCCTACCCCGATAAAAAAGTTTCCGATTCTTTGATAAGTGCTGTTAAGGTTGTAGGCATGGTGGACATAACCCAGGGTACCATCGGTAGAATCAGGCGTATAAAGTTTCATTTCAATTATGCGGTGGCTGAAAAGAAGACAAAAAACAGCATGTCCTAACTCGTGCACTGGGGTCCCAATCCACCCGGTGAAAACCACATCCATCTTGTGGCCGACAGATTTAACGTAGGTAAGCCTTGTAAACCGGGCAAAAACATACAAAACCAATCCAAATACAAAAAGCAGTCCCAACAACCAAACAAGCTGACTGAAGGTCGTTATCACCACCAGTTTAACAAAATCAAGAACACTGTTTAGTTCTCCCATTTTATACGGCATTTATACAACCCAAAAATAGTTGTTTTTTATCAGGTTTGATGGCTTTTCTACGTAAGGGAAAATCCGACTGAGTCATTCATTACTAATCCTTTAATCCCGGGTACGATTCCCTTTTTCAAAATTAGTACCGGATAATTGAAAAGGGTTGCAGTTTTAAAAAACCGCAACCCTTTGTTTTGCAACGTGGGACGTACTGGAATCGAACCAGTGACCTCATGCCTGTCAAGCAT
>CAZBGI010000016.1:0-35923 GCA_964491395.1 uncultured Bacteroidales bacterium
GGGAATGCTGCTTATCCTTACATTTATTATTATTCGTTTCAGAAGAATTATGTAATTCTTCAAAACCTTAACCTTTGCACCAAAAGCCGCTTCAAACAGCGGCTTTTGCTTTAAATCCTGTGACACTCATAAAGTCATTCATATTGGCACGGTTCGGCAAAAAACCGGTAGCACCGGCTTCAACCATTTTTCTTACCATATCCAAATCTTCATGCATGGTAAGGGCAATTATTTTTATACCAGGCTATTTGTTTTTAACCTCCCGGGCAACTACAATTCCCGATGGGCCGGGAAGGTTATATCGACTAAAACAACACCCCCCTCTTGATTGGAAGGTAATGTCATTCCACCTTCCAGATTTCCTGCCCCTCCTGCAAACTCAACATTGCCTTCCAGAATCGATTTCACCCCATCACCGGTCAGATGAAAAAGGAATTTCGCTATTGCAACCAAGGTACAGAAAAATGATTACGGGTAGTGTGTAGAATGGGTATCTTTACCCCCATTGCATCTTCATAATGGCCCAGGGCAATCGGTCCTCCCTGATTGGCAAAAAAACAAAAACGAACAATGAACCATGGGTTGGACTTTGTGTTTAAGTATTTGTTTTAGGTCAAAAAAACATTTCACTAAGTCTCAATGCATGAATACGTTGAATACAACTTTGAGGCAAATGCAACTCCAACATAGAAACTGAAAAGAAAACGCATCACAAACCTAAAAATTTGCACCCATGAAAAACCTGCTGCTTTTATTGTTCCTGCTGCCAATCCTGTCCGGAACCAGCCAAAACAGATCCGAAACAACCATTGAAACTACTGAACTGGCCCCCGGCATTCACCGGTTGTTTGTTAATAATTCTGTGGCGGTGGTTACTTTTCATGGTGAAGAAGGCACCCTGGTTGTTGATGCCGCATACGAAAGCAGTGCTGAAAAACTTATGGAGGAAATCGGGAACATCTCTGATGCACCCATTCGCTATCTTATCAACACCCACCTTCATGGAGACCATACCGGAGGAAACAAAATTATAGGAAAAGAGGTTGACATCATTGCCCATATAAGTGTAAAAGAATACCTTTCCAAAGAACAAAAAAGGGGCGAAGCCACCCTTCCTCCCTTTCCTGAATATGCCCAGCCCAACATCTTTGTAGATGGCAGGATGGACCTGGAGTTCAACGGCGAAAAAATTCAAATCACCCATCTGGAAGGAGGACATACCGAAGGAGACCTGATTCTTTATTTCCCCAAAGCTAAGGTATTGGTAATGGGAGATTTGCTTTTTGCCGACTATTTCCCCTATGTGGATGTTTCCAACGGAGGAAATCCATTTCAATTCCTCGAAAATGTGGAAAGAATCATGGATCAATTCCCTGCTGATGCTACCTTCGTGGGCGGTCACGGGCCGGTATACACCATGAATGAACTTCAGCAGTGGCACAAGGATTTATCTGCCACCCTAAAATTAATACAAGACGCAAAAAATGACGGCATGAGCCAGGATGAAATGAAGGAACAGAGAATCCTGAAAGAATGGGAGAGCATGGGAAGTTTTTTCATTACAGAAGATCGCTGGATTGATACGCTTTACCCGTTTTTGTAAATTCTGTAAGGCGCTTCTAAGATTCTCACCCCCCTTTTTTCAAAATCCCAGCCTTTTACATGGCAGCTATAAAAAAGTACGGGTCAACACTTGCTTTTTTTTACCTTTGAAAAAAAGTTTATGCATGACCCTAAAATCCTGATTGACATCATACACACTCCTATGCCCTTTGGTCAGTACCAGGGAAAGATGATTTGTGACCTTCCGGTTCATTACCTGGAGTGGTTTCAACGGCAAGGCTTCCCTAAAGGCAAACTGGGCATGCTGATGCAAACGGTGTATGAAATCAAAATCAACGGACTGGATGGCATTATCAAGCAGCTGAAGCAACGGAACCTATAAACTTCGCAAATAGTCGACATCAACTTTGGGGGGGGTAATTCTATTATTTGTATGAACATAATCGCTGTTTTTTTCGTTTAATAATGATAATGACTCGAAAAAATAAAAAAATAATCCTTTCCATTGTTGGCCTGCTTCTGTTAATCATTGTGGCAGGATCCATCTACCTGCACCAAAAATTGCCGGCAATGCTGACCCAAAGGTTTGAAAAGCAATTGGATGAACAATTGAATCCTGGCAGCTATCGATTGTATGACATTGAAATTGAACAAGTTCAGATCAATAGCATTTTTAGCAAAATCCTCTTTCCGCACATATCAATCCGTCCACAGGACCAGTTGTACGAAGTTACTGAAACGGACACCTTACCATCCAGACTTTTTCATTTAGAAATCAGGGATTTCAACCTTAGTAGCGATGGCATCATTGATTTTGTACTCAAAAGAGACAAAATAAACTTTAACCATCTAAACCTTCCCCGGGTTATGGCCACGGTTTTAGAGAATCCTGATGGAAAGGAAGACCGAAAGAGCGGGGATGATGAATCAGAAAGTCCGCAAAATGCAGCCATTAAAAACCTGAAAGTTCATTTGGTTTCGGTCAGACAAAAGCTGTTTTCAGATACTACCAACCAGTTGTTGAAAGCCAATGATATTGAACTTTCAGGTGCCATCAGTTATCAGAAAAACAAGAGAGATTCCGTACCTGTCATCCTTCTGGAAAACTACAACCTTCAAACTGAAGCTATCGCGTTTTTCCCGCAGGATCAGCTCTACAGTTATCATTGCGACAGCATCCGGTTAGAATCCTCCGACAGCATAGTGAATTTGTTTTCATTAAGATTATCTCCCCTTTACGATAAAAAAGAGTTTCAAAAATACCTTACCTATCAAACAGATCGGATGGAGGTAGATCTGGAGCATGCCAGCTTTGAAGGTTTCGACCCTAATGAACTCATCAACAAGAAGCAATTGTCCCTTTCGCAGATAAAGCTCAACACAGGTCGCATAGGAGTGCACCGCGATCGCAACCTGCCATTTGACACCTTACGCCGACCCGCTATGCCGTATGGCCTTATCCGCAATGCCCCTTTACACCTTTCACTTTCCCGGACTGAAATGCAGGACATTGACCTCTATTATTCAGAATTACCAGAAAATGGAGACAAAGAAGGTGTGGTGCCCATTGAAAACATCAAGGCAAAAATCAATAACATCACCAATATAGACAGCTTATTACAACAAGACAGCATCATGCAAATTAAAGCCAGTGCAACAATGTTTGATGAGGCCCGTTTAGCAGCAGATTTCGACTATAACCTCACGGACAGGAATGGCGGCTTCCAGGCAAGCGGAGAACTTTCCAGGCTGGAATTTCGCACCCTGAATCCGGTGTTAATGCCCCTGGTCGATGTAAAAGTGAAGGAAGGTGTTCATGAAAAGAGTAACTTCTCGTTTTCCGGGAATGACGTGCGGTCTACCGGTGAATTAAAAATGTATTACAAAGATTTAAACATTACCCTGGAGCCTGATCGAAGTGAGCTAAGAAAAAATATTGTAAACTGGGCTGGCCGCAACCTGCTTTATCACCCCTCTAATCCCGAAGAAAATGAAGAACTTCGTACCGGAACCATCGATTTTGAGCGCGATGTTACACGGTTTGTGTTTCATTATTGGTGGAAATCTTACTTGTCAGGAATAGAAAATACGGTAGTGAGAGATTATGTGGACCTGTGAGAAAGCATCCCAAATTAGCAGGCACTACCTGGTCTTAATGAACAGAGGACGGCAAATTTGGCCCTTCTTACTACTGAACTGCCCATGAAGCCTGCCACCATAAGTGATATCAAAAAAGCACTGACTTTGCTCAACCACCAGGAACTGTCAGACATATGCCTACGCATGGCCAAATTCAGAAAGGAAAACAAAGAACTGCTCACATTCCTGATTTTTGAAGCCGACAATCAGGCGTTATACATTAAAAATGCTAAGGAAGAAATACGTCAACAGCTCAGCCAGATGAGTTACAGCAATATCTACCTGGCCAAAAAAACCATCAGGAAGGTTTTGCGAACAGTAGACAAATACATTAAGTTTGCCGCGTCAAAGCAGGTTGAGGTAGAACTATTGATGTATTATTGTGGCTTGCTTGACAGTTGCGGCCTGCCCATTCATGATCATCCGGTTACAGCCAACATCTACCAGCGGCAAATCAATAAAATTGACAAAGCTCTTTCTACTCTGCACGAAGATCTGCAATACGACTACGGAGAGGAATTTGAACGATTGAAAAACGCCGGAATGGCGGATGAATAACGAAGTTTCCCGGACTATTTTATCAAAAACATATCAGGAGCGCTGATATTGGCATCATTGGACAATTCCAACACCCCGAGAAAAATTAAACGCGATACATCCTGCATAATATCATAGGTGAGATTATCAGCCGTATCTCGCGGATCGTGATAATACAGTGGGTTTACCCTGTCGGTAGTGCTTACATGAAACGTTCTGAACCCATGCTGCATGAATACCACACCATCGGTACGTGGTCGGCCCACAGGCATAGCACCTTTGCTGGTCCGCAAGGATCGTTGAACATAGTCTTCATTACTTTTCTGAAAATGTTCTGAAATTTCCGGGTAAGAGTCTGCATGCCACAAGGCCAGTCCGGTGCCATTGCCTACCATATCAAGGTTCATAAACAGAAGGGTTTGTTCGGGAGAGAAAACCGGATTGTCGCAATAAAGTTTGCTCCCAATCAGCCCTACCTCTTCACCCCCAAAAAGGACGAATACAACCGATCGGTTCATTTGTCCTTTAAAATGCGACAATGCCCGGGCCGCAGCCAGCACATCAGCTACTCCCGACGCATTGTCGAGAGCACCGGGTAATTCAAATCCCAGGTATCCCTGGCCGTCGAGGTGGGCCCCCAGCACTATGGCTTCATCGGAAAGTTCCGGATCATTCCCCGGAATATAGCCTAATACATTGGCTGTTTTTCCTGCTCCATGATGAAGGGTTTCAGCAGTGATTTCAGCTTCAAATCCCGGGGAAAAGGAACCTGGCATCATTTGTTTTCTGATAGTTGCCAAAATGCTGTCGGCAGGAGTACCCAGAATCTGTTCGGATACATGATCATCAATATGCACCATTCTGAAATCTTCATAATAGGGCATTCCGGGATTTGCCAGCTTGCCCATATACAATACCCCGGCAGCTCCATTCTCGTATGCATTTCCCACTTTATAAGCCGGACTGCTATAGCTGGCCCACATATTAAGCGAGTCTGCATTTTTACCTCCGTAAGGCATTCCTCCGGCAATCATTACAATTTTTCCCTCAACATTGATTCCGGCATAATCATCATATTCCAGTTCCGGGGCACTAATGCCATATCCAGCAAAAACTACTTCTGATCTTGTGGTACCTTTATCGGATGCTGCTCCGGGGTAATAATCACGGGGAGAACTCATTGGGTATGTTTTACCTTCAGAAAAAAGCGTAAGCGAGCCGGTTGACAGCACCTCAGTGTAAGGCCAGTGGAAATGCTGGAAATAACTCCCCTTATCACCAAGTGGCTCAATACCCCACTGTACAAACAAGTCTGCCACGTATTCTGCAGCAAGCATATATTCAGGGCTGCCGGCACGCCTGCCCTTATATTTGGAATGGGTAAGATTCTGTACATACTTCTCCAACTCATTTTCTGTGATAGAAGTAAAAACCTGTCTCTTTTTTACAACGGGATCATCTGAAAAAGTTTGTGCATTAGGGGAAAAAGATAATACCAGCAAAAAAGCCAATATTCCTGTAGTTTTAATCATCTTGTCGGAAATCATCATGGGTAGATTTATTTAGTACAGTTTTAAAAATATGGATCGGGAAAGGGGATAACAATGATTAAGCGCGATATTTCGCAAAATAACTTTAATAATGCAAATTAAACAAATTAAAACTTCATAAGGAAAATCAGCTGAATCGAAATCCACAGTTGATTATAACATTTATATCTTAAACCGTCAATCTTTTATCTTTCTTTTCATCCTTCTTGTCGGTTTTTTTCTTCTGAATTCTATCCGGATAGAAATACAGGAAAAAGTCCTCTGAATTTAATTTTTTTAACATTGCAGGCATGAGAAATGCTGATAAAAGTCTACTCGCCTGTTTGACTGTACATAACAAAACTCAAAAATTAACAAAATTCGGAATTCTCATAGATGAAAGAGAGACAAAATACGTGTTTACCACAATATTGAATTATGCGTATTCCTCAATTGTAACAACTGAGGCTTATAATTACTTTTACCACTTGCATCTACAATTTATTTTGTTTTATAGAACAGATTCAGGAATAAAACAATCACACAATAACACACAATAAAACACTTTAAACCCTACCACTATGAAAAAACTTTTATCATTATCCATTTTGTTGGTTTTTTGCTTTTCTTTTGCTCAGGCCAGCAATAAGTTGAACCTGAATGATGGAGAGAAAGCCCTTTCAGAGGCATTCAACATTCACGAAAATCTTCCCTCTCCCGGTATGATGAACGGGGAAAAAGAATTAAAAGAACATCAGAAACAGGCTCCCTGTTTCGATATCATCAAAGAGGATATATCCTGCTTTGGGGCTGAAGATGGCTCCATCCTGGTGCTCATCGACAGCGAATGCGGTGCTGTAGTTGATATTTGTTTGCAATCCGAAAGTGGAAAGCAGAAGTGTACTCATGATAAATTCCTCAGCCAGGCTGAATATACCGGACTTATCGCCGGCACCTATACCATTGCGGTTACAGGGTCCAATGGAGAAATTACCACACAGGAGGTTACCATCTATGAGCCCGACTTACTCATTGCTGAAGCAACCGCAGAAGCTTTAACCATCTGTCCTGACAGTGAAACCATCGTAAACATCACCGCCCAGGGTGGAACGGAACCTTATACGGGCACAGGTGATTTTACCGTAGGTGAAGGAACCCATACATTTACTGTTACTGACGCCAACGACTGTGTTGCCGTGGTTGATATTTCCATTGAAGAATTTCCGGTTGTGGATGTGATTTGCCGCGATGACATTGTCATTGGTGAGTTTGCTCATCCCATTGTGCTCGAAGGGTCCTCTCCTGAAGGAGGAATTTATGAAGGAGCCGGTGTAAGCCTGGATGCAGAAACCGGGAATTACTGGTTTTCAGCCCAGGATGCCGGTGTTGGAGAACACACCATTACCTATACCGTTGAAGAAAATGGATGCTATTTTTCCTGCGAATTTACCATTGACGTTTATGAAATGCCTGATTTCTCCTGCCTTGAGGATATTGAAATCTGCGAAGACGAAATGCCCCTCGAAGACCTGTTAGAAGAAGGTGATGAAGGATGGCTTACAGGTCCCGGTATTGAAGACAATGTTTTTTACCCGGAGATAAGCGGTACAGGAAATTTTGAAATTACTTACACTTTTTCCGATGTGTTTGGATACCTCTACAGTTGTACATTTTTTATCAACGTATATGAATTACCCGAAGTAACCCTGTCATCTTTTGATGCGGTTTGTTCCAACACTGAGCCCTTTATGCTGAGCGGTGGACTTCCTGAAGGTGGAGAATACACCGGAGAAGGCGTTGCGGACGGCTATTTCGATCCGCTCTCTCTCGAAACAGGTGAATATGAAATAACCTATACTTATACCAACGAAAATAATTGTACTGATTTTGCCACTCAAACCATTGAGATTCTTCAAGCTCCCTGTGTAGAGGTCAGCCACACTGATATCAGCTGTTTTGGAGAAGAAGATGGTACTATCACCGTGAACATTACATGTGGAGATGTTATAGAAATTTGCCTGGTATCTCCCGGAGAGGAGATGGAAAAATGCTTCAGTGACAAAAACGGAGGCACCATGTATACCGGATTGATTGCCGGCACTTATCATGTGGTAGTAACCGATGCCAATGGCTGTGTTACGGTTGAAGAGGTAACCATTGAGGAACCCGAAGCTTTGGAGGTTCAACTGGTTGATATGGGAAGTGTCAGTGGAATCGGAGCAGCAGATGGATTTCTTGAAATTGCCGCAAGCGGAGGAACTCCTGAATATGAATACATGTGGGAAGACGGCACCACCACCCCACGATTAGAGAACCTGGATCCCGGATTATACTCCGCAGTAGTATTTGACGCCAACAATTGTTCTGCAGGAGGCTCCTGGGAAGTTACCGGTCCTACCGAACCCAGTGATCTTCTCGTCGACCTTGGCGTTACCATTGAGGTAAATATCCAGACTCCCGACCCCGAGGAAGTGGATCAACTTACTTTTGCACTGGTAGTAACCAACCATAACGAAGATGAAGACGCTACAGGCGTTGTGGTGGAAAACATCATTCCTGAACCTTTCCCCTTCATAAGCAGAATGGATGATGGCACCAGCGGTACTTTCGACCCCAACACTGGTGTTTGGGATATTGGCACCATCCCGGCAGGAGAATACGTTTTGCTGGTATACAAAACAGAAATGTTGCTTACAGAAGAAGAAGAAAAATCCTGGCAAATGGGTGTAAATACCGCCGAAATACTCCCCTTTGATCAGACTGACCCCAATCCTGCAAATAATTATGCAGAGATAACAGTTACGGTGGGTGAATCTACCGGTGGTGACGACAACGGCATCGAAAGCAACGGCAGCATGGCTTCTCAAATGGCCTTGCGAAATCACCGACGCCTGGTAGAAAGCAACCCCATTCCTAAACAGGAAAGAACAGTAAAAATGGACAGCTTTACCCACCGCGATATGCTTACCGGCACACTAAAAACAGCTTCTGTAGACGGTAATGCAACCGGCATCAGCATGTTGCTGCCTGAGCACGGACCCGCCAATACCCAAGCTTTTGTTTCTACTCCCGCCGATTTGATTGGAATTACCAATGCCAGAGAAATCTTTTCGGTGGATTATCTGCAGGAAACCAATGCCCGCAGGGCAGCCATCCTGGCTATTTCAACCCCGTCTTCCAGTGTTTATGAACACACCAAGGTTATTTGCGACAGGTTGGCCGGTGCAGAACTGCGCAGCATTGAAAGGATTGAAATTGCAGGACACCCGTTTATCCTTTCCAAACTGGTACATCCGGGTGGATATATAGATTATTCTGTCAGCTTTATTGCACAACAGCAAGGAGGACAGTTCATCATTGACAACAGATGGTACAATGAGGAATATGAAATTTTGAATACTGAAGATATCTTCAATTTCCAGGTTTGGAGTGTAGCACCTCAGTTCACACGCGAACTGGTGGAAGATATTCTGGAAAAAATGGACAAGAACGGTGGCGTTGCATTTCGCAATGAAGAAATAACTCCTGCCATTCCCCAGGTTTATGTGCAAAGTGGTCAGTATGAAAACGGAGGCATTATGCTGAATCTTGTCAACAAGGCAGGTGCAGACCAGGTTACCATTTACGGAAGTAAAACCCTGTACGAAAACGGCCCCAGGGAACCCATGAACATCACAGTAGATATCCCAACCGATGAACTGGTAGAAGTTTTCATCCCCACGGGATATTTATTTGACGCAGGATTCTCTGTTAGTAACAACAAGGACGATGCTCCTGATATTCTTTATTATGCCGATGGCGCCTGGATGTTTGATTATGACCCCGGAAACTCTTTTGTAACCGACTTCCGAACCAGTGCTGAGAAAGAAGCGGAAAACACACAAGCAGATTACAATGTGGAAAGAGACGCTTCTTTCAGCGGAAGGGTTCGCACATGGGCAACGATGTTCAGATCTCTTTCTCCACGCAATATGCCTGTGGATATGACTGACTATGACCAAATCGTATTCACCGCCCACGGAACCGGAACCACAGAAGTTATGCTCTCCAAGGCAGACATCCACCAATGGAACGAGCAATTCCGTACTACCATTTCCCTTACTGAAGAGGCCCGGGAATATAGGATTAATTTCAGTGACCTGGTAACCCGGGAAGGTGAAAAAGGATTTACAGCTGATGACCTGGTATCCGTAATTTTCAATCCCATCGGAAATGGAACTACAGCCAGTACCTTTGATGTGAATATTGAAAACCTGCACTTTGCCAACAGCAACTTTGTTATTACTCCTGAGGCTACCTTCTATCCCGCATATCCCAACCCCTTTAGCCGTAATACACAAATTGATATAATGGTTAACCGGGAAAGCCTTGTAAAAGCCGAGGTAGTAAATATGTATGGACAAACCGTTGAAGTGCTTACCAATGAAGTAAAAAACAGGGGAACATATCAACTCAACTGGACACCTGCCGGACACAAACCGGGAGTTTATATGATTAAAACCACCGTTGGAGATGCCACATATACAACAAAGGTGATATTCCAACAATAATTTCTGGCACTTATAAATAAAAAAAGAGGCATCCTTCACCCTTGGATGCCTCTTTTTTTAGCTCTGCACACTTTCAGTTTGCCTGTCATATGAAAAGCAAACGGGAAACAGCCAGGTTGCATAAAATTGCCAGTCATTGATTTGCTCAAACAAGCTTCTGCAACACCATATTTTTCTTCCAGAAATAGTCTAATTCAATATTTTAGTCTATTTTTGACAAGATATTGGTTCGAATATCTGCCGCGGGATATGCATGCAACAATTAACAAATCATTCATCTGTTTTCTCTGGCAGGAATATTCAAAAATCAATACTTTTACAATCATTTCAAATACTATCAACAAAAATCAACAACAAATGAAAAAAATCGCAGGACTAATTCTTATGGTAATCATTATGGCTTCTTGTGCTACAGACACAGAAGAGCAGAACCCATTCCTGGCTGAGTACGACACTCCTTTTGGTGTTCCTCCCTTCGAACAAATTGAGAACCGGCATTTCATGCCCGCTTTTGAGGAGGGCATCAAACAACAGGAAGAGCGTATCGAAGCCATTGTCAACAACGAAGAAGCACCTACTTTCGACAACACTATTGCTGCCCTTGACTACAGTGGCATGTTGCTGAATCAGGTCTCTTCCGTATTTTACAATTACCTTTCTTCCAACATCTCCGACGAGATTCAGGATCTTTCCCAGGAAGTGGCTCCCATGCTTTCTTCTCACGGTGACAACATCAGCCTCAACATGGATTTATTTAACCGTATCCAGGCTGTGTATGAACAGAAAGATCAGCTTGATCTTACAGAAGAACAGCAAATGCTTCTTCAGGAAACCTACGACAGTTTTGTAAGAAATGGTGCAGCTTTGCCTGAGGAAAATCAGGAGCGTTTCCGCGAAATCAACCAGGAGTTGAGTGTTCTGACCCTTCAGTTTGGACAAAATGTACTGGCAGACGTAAATAGCTGGCAGATGTTTGTGGAAGACGAAGCAGAACTTGCCGGGTTGCCACAAAGTGTGAAAGACGCAGCTGCCGAAGCAGCAACTGCCGAGGGAAAAGAAGGACAGTGGTTATTTACCCTGCACAACCCCAGCGTTATGCCTTTCCTTACCTATGCTGACAACCGCGAGTTGAGGGAAGAAATGAACCGCGCCTATATTAACCGCGGTAACTTGGAAAATGACAACAAGGAAATTATCAATAAAATTATTGAATTGCGCATTGAACGTTCAAACATGCTTGGCTTTGACAGCTATGCAGAATTTGCCCTTCAAAACCGTATGGCTCCCGACGTGCAGGCAGTAGAATCCTTCCTGCAGGAGGTTTGGAGCGCCTCACTTCCCATTGCCCGGGAAGAAGCACGCATGCTACAGGATCAGATCGATGCAGAAGGTCATGACTTTGATCTCAAATTCTGGGACTGGAGATATTATGCAGAGAAAGTGCGCAAAGAAAAGCATGATCTGGATGAATCAGAAATTCGTCAATATTTTGAGATTAACAATGTGCGTGAAGGAATTTTCTTATTGATGGACAAACTTTGGGGATTACAGTTCGTACAACGTGAAGACGTTCCTGTTTATCATCCCGATGCTACTGCATGGGAAGTGCTGGAAGCTGACGGCACACACATTGGCATCCTTTATATGGACATGCACCCCAGAGAAAGCAAACGGGGTGGTGCCTGGATGAGTAGTTACCGCAAGCAGCATGTTGATGAAAACGGCGAATATGTTCACCCTGTAATTACCATTGTTTGCAACTTTACTTCACCCACAGCCAATCAACCTGCCCTTCTTTCCTTTGATGAGATGAGCACTTTCTTCCATGAATTTGGACATGCCATCCACGGTTTGCTGGCCGATACGCATTATTACAGCCTTTCAGGAACCTCCACACCCCGCGACTTTGTAGAGCTGCCTTCTCAGGTGCTGGAAAACTGGGCTAAACACCCTGAGTTCCTTAAAATGTTTGCTAAACATTATGAAACCGGCGAAACCATCCCCGATGAACTCATTGACAGAATTACCGCTGCAGGTAACTTCAACCAGGGCTTTGCTACTGTAGAATTTACTGCCTCAGCCTTATTGGATATGGACTACCACACCAAAACTTCTAATGAACCTTTTGATGTGATGGAGTTTGAAGAACAGGTGCAAGATCGTTACAACATGATGGATGAAATTTATTTCCGTCATGGAAGCACCCACTTCCAGCACATATTCTCCGGCGGATATTCAGCTGGTTATTACAGCTATTATTGGGCGGGTGTTCTGGATGCTGATGCCTTCCAGGCATTTGAGGAAACCGGCGATCTCTTTCACCAGGAAACTGCACAGCGGCTGCGCGAAGAAATCCTTGAAAAAGGCGGTACACGCAATGCCATGGATATGTATGTTAACTTCCGCGGACAGGAACCAGGCATTGAGCCTTTCCTCAGACAAAGGGGGTTGATTGAATAAGGAAAAGAATAATTTTTCCATAAAAAAACCGGTACATATGCATATGTACCGGTTTTTTTATTTACAAGCCAAGGGAGTGACACTTTTTCTACAAACGAAGCACAGACAACAGGGAAGACCAGCTGAAGAGTTTTTGCTTGAATTAGAAATGGATTCATTGGGGCGGTTTACAGATAAGATTGTCAAAAATGGCGAAGGCACACCATTATTCATAGAATGGTTTTACTATAATGAGGAAGGCTCCCTGGAGAACAGCCTTATCTATTCACTTGAAGATGGCAAAGAGACACCGTTTTTAAAAATCGACTATTTTTATTACCAGGAAGAGGATGTATATACCTATTTCTGAGCCCTCTGCGCAATCAGTGCACCTACCAACTGCCCCGATATTATTGACGGAGGCATGCCCGGACCGGGTGAAGTAAGTTGTCCGGCATAATACAGGTTGGGCACCTTGTCGTGGTGAACTTTGGGTTTAAGAATGGCAGTTTGTTGTAAAGTGTTGGCCAACCCATAGGCGTTACCTTTGAATGCATTGTAGTCACTTACAAAATCAGTCAAACAGAAGGATCGTTTGTAAATAATGTGCTCACGAATATCATCTCCTAAAATATATTTGATTCTTTCAGCAATCACATTAAAATACTTTTCCCTTAGTTCATCACTGTCATCAATCCCCGGAGCCAAAGGCATCAGGATAAAGAGATTTTCTTTTCCCATGGGAGCAACGGATGCATCGGTTTTTGACGGGCATGATACATAGAACAAGGGTTCCTTGGGCCATGCAGGTTGGGTGTAAATTTCCCTGGCATGCAAATCAAAATCACGATCGAAAAAAAGATTATGATGTTGCAGCCCGTTGATTCTTTTATCCAGTCCCAGATAAAACAGGAGAGAGCTGGGTGCCATGGTGCGGTTTTCCCAATATTTGGGAGTATAACTTCTGTACTTCTGGGGCAGGAGTTTCTGCTCCACATGATGGTAATCGGCACCGGCCACAATGTAATCAAACTGATAACTTCTTTTGTGCGTGGTAAATCCTGCGGCCTTCCCGTTTACCATGTCAATTCTTTCCACCGGTTCACCCGTGAAAAATTCAACTCCCAGTTCTTGGGCCAGTGAAACAAAACCTTCAATGATTTTGTGCATGCCTCCCATGGGATACCAGGTGCCCAGGGAAAGGTCGGCATGGTTCATCAGACTGTACAAGGCAGGAGTATTTTCGGGTGTAGCTCCGAGAAACAGCACAGGAAACTTAAGAATTTCGCGCAATTTCCGGTTTTTAAAGAGTTTTTCCACCTGAGATGCAAGGGAGGTAAACATCTGTAGTTTGAATACACTTTTCAGCACGCGCGTGTCTGCAAATTCAAACAAGGATAAACCGGGCTTCCAGACAAACTCTTCCATCCCCACCTTATATTTGTATTCTGCCTCGGCAAGGAACTTACGAAGATTTTCACTACTGCCGGGCTCAATCTCTTCAAAGAGTTTCTCCAGCTCATCAAAACCGGCAGGCATGGAAACCATATCATCTTTGCCGAAAATTACATTATAGGAAGGGTTCAGCCTTACAAGATCATAGTAGTCTGAAGCAGATTTTCCAAACTTGTTAAAGAAATTCTCAAACACTTCCGGCATCCAATACCAGGAAGGTCCCATGTCGAACATAAATCCTTCGGCATGAAATTTTCGGGCCCGACCACCCAGATCTTTGTTTTTCTCAAAAACACTTACTTTATAGCCCTTCTGAGCCAGAGTGCATGCGGCTGCCAAACCGGCAAATCCCGAACCGATGATTCCTGCTGTTTTCAATATTGCTGCTTTTTTAACGTTTACCTTGTGTAAATTGTTAAAAAAACATTGAAAAAAGCAAAAAGTTTATTTGCTCATAAATAATCATTGTTGCCCGGTTTAATTGTTTCATTCCTACAGAACTCACTTAAATACATATGCTTGCTTTCCATATGATTTTAATCCCTAAAGGATTAAATTTGAAAGCATTTCAATCAACTAACTCCGTTAGGAGTGAAATGTTTCTAGTTAAGAAGTGAGCCCCTGTGATACAAATCCCGCAGGGATGATACAAATGTTGGATATTTCAAAAAACGTCTATTGTTTTATCCGGACAGTAGAGATAAACAGTAAGAGGGTAAGATCAGGCAAAAAGCACTTTATTCATGGGGATGTCGCGGGGTTCTGCAGGTACAAACTCAACCAGCTGAAAGGAGAAACAAACACCAATGGTGGGAAAAGAATATTTCGAAAGAAGTTTATCATAAAACGCTTTCCCCCGTCCAAGGCGGTTGCCGGCTTTATCAAAAGCGACACCAGGAATAACTCCCAGGTCCACTTCTGAAGCATCAGCCTCAGGTCCGTTGTGCGGCTCCATAATGCCAAAAGCCTCACCTTTAACCATGCAATCCATCCCGGTAAATTTCCTCACCTGCAAAACATCACCCACCACGATGGGCAACAGAATGTTTTTCTTCTGGTACCAGCGCAGGACAAAATCATGGGTTTGCACCTCATCTTTCATAGACCAGTAGAGCAAAACAGTTTGCGCCCGGGTAAATTCAGGGAGCTGCTCAAGTTGCTCAAAAATCATCGAAGAACCTGCCCGTTTCTTTTCTTCGGAGAACTCCTTTTTTTGCTGCGTAACCCAACGTCGCAGTTCGGTTTTCTTGCGATTAATATCCATGGCAATACATCAAAAAACAAAGAAAAAAATCAATGAACATCAAGCCCGTGCCGCATATAGATAAGATGTTCCAGGGTTTTAAGGATTTCTTCCATGTATTCATTTACGGCTTTTACACTTCCGGGGAGCGTATACACCAGGGTCTCAGACATCAAACCGGCGACTCCCCTGCTCAGCAGTGCATTGGGCTTGTTGGCGCCGTATTTCACCCTAATCATTTCCATGATACCGGGAATCTCCTTGTCGAGCATAGGGGTAACGGTTTCCACGGTAATGTCACGAGGGCCTATACCTGTGCCACCGGTGGTGATGAGCACATCAATTTCTTCGTAGGATGCTTTCTCCAGCACCAGCGTCAGGCTGGAAGAGTCATCAGGTATGATGGTGGTTTCCACCTGAATATTGCGGGGTCTTTTTTCGAAATGCTCCTCAAGGAGTTGAACTACCCTGGGGCCGCTTTTGTCTTCGTACTGCCCACGACTGGCACGATCACTCAGGGTAACTACATGAAAACGCAGTACCCTGGGTACATATTCCAGCACATCTCCCGGTTTTATCGATCCCTGCTTCACGACCCGGGCAAAGATACCTTCTTTGGGCATCACACAACTCCCTACTTCCCTGAAGATGGCACAGCTGGACCCATGACACTCTTTACCAATCTGAGTAATTTCCAACTCCACATTTTTTCCCACAAACCGGTCAAGGGGTGAAGTTTTCACCAACTCGACTCCTTCGGTAGTTATATTTTCGGCAAATTCACCAAAAGCAAGCGCTCTGCCTGCCTGCTCAGAAAAGCGATCGAAACTTTCTTTACCCAGCAAACTCACCTGCCGGTGCCAGGGACCGCTGTGGGCATCATCCATTACGCCATTATGATTGAGGGTTATCTCGTCTATAGGTTTTTTTACGGTGCCTTTTTTTTCTGAAATATTTACAGAAAGGACTTTTATTTGTTGCGTCATCGATTTATTTTGTTTTTGCAAATTTAAGTATTTTCCGTCTACAGATTCAAGAACGGTTGCTACGCTTTGGTTTTCTCCAGCAATCTCACCTGCTCAATAACCATTTGTTTGTCAACAGCCTTGCACATATCATAAATGGTAAGCAATGCCACACTGGCACCGGTGAGGGCTTCCATTTCTATGCCGGTCTGGCCTATGCACCTGAGGGTGGCAGTTACCTCTACCCCCTCATCCTGCAATTCAGCTTTTACATCAACCTTGCTTATCTGCAGTGGGTGACACAACGGAATCAGATCTGACGTTTTTTTTGCCGCCTGAATCCCGGCAATTTCAGCCACGGTTAGCACATCACCCTTTTTCATTTCATTTTCACCAATAAGCCTGACCGTTTCTTTTTGTAAACGGATAAAGCCACGGGCAACAGCTGTGCGCGTTTGCATGGGCTTGGAACTTACATCCACCATATTGGCCCTGCCCTGATCGTCGATGTGGGAGAATTTATTCATCTTTTAGCTTTTCGTTTTTTTTTGTATTAGTGCGAAGTAATGTATTTCTACTCAGGCTAAGAGTTCTGATTGTCACTTTCTATCCCCCAATGTTATGAAAACAGTTGCTGAGGTTGATGGTTCCTTTTTCAGGTTTGCCAAACAGGGCCGCTTCAATGGCGGGTCGAATTCCCATTTTCCGGATATCAAATTCAAGATCGGAGAAAAGGCAGGGTTTCATTTTGCCTGTGGGCGTAAGGCGCAGGCGGTTGCAGTGAGCGCAATCGCCACCGGTACCCCCTTCAACGATACCAAAGTGGCCTGCTGAAAGATCCATCTGACTGATAAACCTGGCCTGCAGCCCGTTCTCCAGGCAATATTGTTTCACGGCCTGCGCATCGGGTTCATCGCTGGATTTTTTTATGACGCAATTGATTTTGATAGGGCTCAGACCCGCAAGCCTGGCAGCCTCAATACCGGCAAAAACCTTGTGTATATCTCCTCCACGGGTAATCTGACAAAACTTCTCTGGATCCAGGGTGTCGAGGCTGATATTTACCCTGTGCAACCCGGCTTCCGCAAGAGGTTGGGCAAATTTTTCCAGCAATACACCGTTGGTGGTAATGGCAATATCCTTTACACCTTTTACTTCTGCTATCATTCTTACCAGCTTCACAATATCTTTCCTCACCAAAGGTTCACCCCCTGTAAGCCGTATTTTATCAATTCCCAGGGGTACTGATACGGCGACCACCTGCTGAATTTCCTCATAGGTGAGTATTTCTTTGTGCTCCACCAGGCACACACCGTCTTCGGGCATGCAATAACTACAGCGAAGATTGCACCTGTCGGTAACGGATATACGCAGGTAATTTATTTTACGGTTATAAGGGTCTAACATGTACTTTTTCTCCTTTATCAAATGTAAATGTGTCAACAGGCACCTTCATGAGAGCTTTGGACAGACAAACCGCATGAATGTGTGCTGACCCGTGATATCTCACCGGCAGAACTTCTCCTGCGGGTGTTATATCTACCGGGACCCATTCCAGTCGATCAGCCTTTTTGCGCCGGTAATCGGCAGCCAGGGGCATGCTAAGTTCCACAGGCTGAAAATCATGTCCCATCAGCTTATACAGCAAGGGTTTCACAAAAACTTCAAAATTAATGAAGGATGATACGGGATTTCCGGGCAGACCAAAAATATATGCAGTGTTAGTCACTCCAAAAACAGTAGGACGACCGGGTTTCACTGCTACTTTCTGAAACCTGATGTCTACCTTATTTTTTTTCATGACCTTGGGGACAAAATCAAAGTCGCCCATACTCACCCCGCCGGTAAGCAATACCACATCATTTTCTACCAGGGCCTTGGAAATAGCAAGGTCTGTTTCTTCTTCGGTGTCAGGAACAATACCCATGTAATTGGCCTTACAGTTAACATTTTGTATTTGTGCAATAAGCTGCCAGGCATTGGAATTTCTGATTTTACCGGGACCGGGCTTTTCAAAAGGTTCTACCAGTTCGTCTCCTGTAGAAAGAACAGCCACCCGGGGTTGACGAGCCACTAGTGGACGGGTATAACCTACCGCAGCAAAAACAGCAATATGGGAAGCAAGAATGGGCTCCCCCTTCTTCCACATTGTATCTCCCTCTTTCACATCTTCAGCCCTGCGTGCGATATTGGAAGAAGTTCCGGAACCTGTAAAACGAACCCTCTCCTCCCCTGTATTTTCTGTATGTTCTACCATGATTACAGTGTCAGCCCCTTCAGGTATCATAGCTCCGGTCATAATACGAACGCATTGACCCTGTTCAACACTTTTTTGAGGTATCTGACCGGCAGCCACTGTTTCAATCACTTCCAAATCCCTGCTCAGGTCTTCTTTGCGACAGGCGAATCCATCCATGGCAGCTTTGTCAAACGGAGGCATATCCACGTCAGAATATACATCTTCCGCCAGCACCCTGTTGAGCGAGTTCATAAATTCAACCTGTTCATCACCCAGGTAACGGGCAGAATCCAGGATAGTTTTCAGGGCTTTTTCAAAAGAAATCATGTACAGTAATTTAGTGAAAAATGAGTTTTCAGAAAGCCGGAAGCTTCCGTGCAAAAATAAGGAAACTTCGTGGTCTTTCCGGCCTGTTTTGCTGAAATGTGAAAGAGGGCAAATGCCATAAGGCAATTGGCATTAAATATCAAACACTTCATATTCCTGATCCAGGGTATTGATCATCAGAAACCGGTTGCGCAGCAATTGTCCTTTACCTGTAAGAATTTTCACTACCTCCGATACTTCAATGGAGGCCACCAATGCCGGAGTGAAAGAAGGATTTCCCAGCTCCTGCTCTATTCCCCTATTGTTGCCGCCCTGATATATGCTCCCCAGGATATTGTCACCCGGAAAAATGGTTGTTACCTGCCCGTACCAGCCGGCTATAGCCCCATACACCATGGGAATGCCCAGTTTTTCAGCATATTTTTGTAACAACAACCGGGTATTCATGTTATCCAGTGCATCGCAAATCACCTCGTGTCCGTTAATGATCTCTTCTGCATTGGATTCATCCAGAAATACATGAAGGGCAGTAAGTTTAACATCCGGATTTACGCGGGCGATATGTTCTTTGGCCACAAGCGCTTTGGGTTGACCGATGTTCTCTACATGGCAAAGTAGCTGACGATTGAGATTGCTTTCGTCAAAAACATCCCCATCGATAGCGGTAATATGCCCAATTCCCAGTCTTGCCAGTTGGTCAATCAAATGCCCACCCAAACCTCCGCAACCCACTACAAGCACTTTCTTCTCGCGCAGGGAAAGGTTTTCTTCCCGCGAGAGCATATTCTCATTTTTTATGTATCGTTTTTGCATTTTTAAAGACTGAAATAGTTAGCATTGATGTTTGGCATCATCCCCCTCCCACCGGGGGAAAAATACTCACCGTATCCCCATCCTTCAGAGGCTGATTGAAATTGCCGTCAAACCCGTTGATGAGCAAAATGGCCACATCCTCCGAAGGAATATCCAGTCTGTCGAAAATCGCCTGTGGTGTAGCAATATTGGTGAAGTCCATCATTTGCTCTTTGCCTCTTCCTTCGCGCAAAGTAGCAAACAATCTTACTTTTATTTGCATATCGTTTTGGTTAACATTAAAAGCACGTGTTGTATTACATCAAAAATAATCAATTGCAAAATACGAATTTTCTTGCCCACAAACAATCGGCACAATTAGGTTCCTCACCATGACAATCGAAATCAACGTCGTGGATAAGACTGCATCCCTCTACCAGGTCGCAGTCGGGGCAGGAAGGATAATGATTGTTGTATATTTTGCTGCGAAACCTCACGTAAGCGGAATTGTTCCATATTTCTGCAAGGGTTTTGTTTTTGAGGCTGCCAAAACTGTATTGCCGTAAGGTTTTGGGCCGACCAAATACGACTTCCGTTCCCTGATGCGACAAGCGGTAGCAAGGTACAATTTCTCCCCGGGAGGTAATATATGTAGCATCGTTATTCACAAAAGCGCAACGCCGCTCGGTTTTGAGCTCAGTTTCCGGAAAAATGATCCGAAGTCCCCGTTTGAAAGAATAATTTCGGATTTTATGAAAAAGCTGCTTCAATTCCTGGTTATCGTATCGTTTGTAAAGGATGTCATTGGCCTGCTCTTCATCCTGTGGCATCAGGTGAGAAATAACAAGATTGCGAATTTTTTTCTCTGCCAATATATCCATCAAGGGAAAGATATCATCAATATTCTTCTTTGAAGCCACAAATTGAATATCGAGGTAAGGCGTCTCCATCCCGTTTTCTTTTTTCATCTGGTTGAGAAAATCAATTTCATCCATCAACTCCTCAAACAATACACCCCTTCCTTTCTCCATTTGCTCATGCATCCCATCTATGGAAACAATGAAAAGGTTGATTGCTGCAACAGCCGGGGCTGTTAGTCTTTCCCTGAACAAAGCCGCATTTGAAGTAACCCAAATCTGCTTATCTTTGAATGCTTCCAGGGTTTGATAAAAAAACGGCGATACCAAGGGTTCACCCATTCCCCCCAACACGATGGTTTCCACAGAAGGGATACCATGGATTTGCTCTAACACATCCCTCCACAAAGCTTCTGGCATATCACGGGGCTCTTCCACCCAGTGATGACGGTAACAGATATCGCACTCCAGGTTGCAATGGTCGGTAAGCTCAAGATATATTTTTCGTAAAGGACTGGTTCCAGATGGCATAATACAAATCCCTTGTTGAGTTTACGGTAGAAGAAAGGTTAAAAAAGTCCGAAGCCCCCGGCACAAAGCAAATGTATGGGGGCAACGGACAAGTTACAAGAGGGAAAAGTTATGCGGGAACACCCAGAGCCTTCAATTTATCAGCCGTGGGAATACCTTTTTCATCCCATCCTCTTTCTTTGTAATAAAGAGGGAGCAACTCCGCGAGTTCACTTCTCTGCCCTTTGGAGGGCCCACTGGGGATGGCTTCTTCCATGAGTCGTTTGGGAAGTTTATCCTGCGCGGGATCGATACCGGCTTTCAGATTCCAGATGCGTTCCAGGTTCCAGATGCGATCGCCGGCCTGCAGAATATCAGCAGCAGTATGTTTCTTGCCCGTCACAGCGGTAAACATATCGGCATAATCATCGGCAGTGAGAGCAAAAGAGGTAAACAGGCACATGCCGCAGGAATCGATAAAGGCAGTAAGATCCTGGAAAATTTTCACCCATTCAGGCTTTCCTTTCAGCTCTGTTCTGTCCAGTTTCTCGGGCAGACCCAGGATTTCAGGAGAGATCATATACCCCCTAACGTGACAACCACCCCGGTTGGAAGTAGCATACTGAAGACCCTGTCCCTGAATACCGCGGGGATCATAAGCAGGAAGTTCCTGTTTTTTCACACTCATGGAGAGTTCGGGGTGGCCATAAGACTCGGCAAGGCGATAAGAACCTTCGGCCATTTTGCTGGCAAGCTGTCCGTCACGCCGGCCCATTTTTTTAATCCATTCCACCATGCTTTCGCCATCGCCAAATTTAAGGCCCAGCCCATCGAGTTCATCATCTTTGATATAACCTTTTTCGTACAATTCCATGGCTGTAGAAACAGTAACGCCGGCAGAAATGGTATCCATCCCCAATTCGTTGGCCCAGAAGTTGGCTTTGATGGCTGCTTTCATGTCAGAAACACCGCAGGCAGCACTGAAAGCCCATACACTTTCATACTCGGGCCCACCGGTTTCAATATCATCGGCTTTGGTATACCGGCCACAGGCAATGGGACAGGCAAAGCATGACTCGCGTTTGAGAAGAAATTGCTCAGCCATGGTTTCTCCACTCACCTCTTCAGCCTTATCAAAATAAGTTTGCTGGAAATTGTTGGTGGGAAATACACCGGCTTCGTTAATGATGTTTACCAGCACATTGGTGCCATAAGTAGGAAGTCCGGCACCAGTAACTCCGTTGTCTTTGATTTGTGAACGTCCTCTTTTTACCACTTCTTTCAATGCATCAGCATCAGCAACAGATGGTTTGGTGGAGCCCTTAATGACAATCGCTTTCAGATTCTTGCTGCCTACTACCGCACCCACACCGCTGCGTCCGGCAGCGCGGTTGAGATCGTTCATTACTGCAGCAATTTTCGACAGATTCTCTCCGGCAGGTCCTATGCAAAGAACTTTGGATTTGGCAGGAGCCTCTTTCATGACCTCGTTTGTGGTTTCAATGGTAGTTTTACCCCACAGACTACTTGCATCGCGGAATTCAATCTTCTCATCCTCAATAAAAATACTGGTGGGTTTGACGGCCTTACCTTCAATAATCATGGCATCATAGCCGGCAAATTTCATTTCGGCACCCCAGTAGCCTCCCGAATTGGAACTGGCAATGGTGCCGGTGAGGGGCGACTTGGTAACGACCATATAACGACCGCCCGCAGGGGTAGGTGTACCCGTCATGGGTCCGGTGGCAATGATGATTTTATTGGCAGAATCGAACGGGTCGATATTGGGATCCACTTCATCAAACATGATTTTTGATCCAAAACCCCTGCCTCCTATGTACTTCATTGCCTCATCATGATTCAGATCTTCCAGCGTATAGCTTAGATCTGTCAGATTAATTCTTACAATTTTTCCTCTGTAACCGTGCATGTTTCTTATTTTTGGTGAATAAATAAATCGAAGGTTCTTTTCTTGAACCCAAATTCGTATAATTATCAATGCAATCCCTAATCCAAACGCAACAACTCGCTTTTTATCAATTACTTGCATTTTCTATGAAGTTGTTACGCAGTTAACATCCTAAAAAAATGTTTTGTTTCTGTACAGTTTTCTGCTACTTTTGTGTTCAACTTCTTAACACTGTAAATAATTTGAACAGATAGCCCTTCAGCATGGATGTAAAAGGAGCGCTATTTATATTTAGATTGATTCTAAATTTCGAAAAACAGGATAGTCAATGTTTGAAACCAGGAGATTTGGCTCCGGTGCTGCTTCGTGGTGTCGCCCGGTTCAACAAACATGAAAATATGAATGACCGTACATCAACAATTTAAAGCATACAAAAAAAACATCCATCACAGGTATCATCACAGTTCCCGAAATTTACATATTCACAAAAAAAGGAAAACAAATGCTCAAAGACTGGCGCACGAAACTTTCCATCATATTTTTCAGCGGATTGGTCATCCTTTTCATTGTTGCCCCATTGCTGGGATTATTATTGCGTACCAGCCCCTCAGACTATCTGCAAACAATTCAGGATACGGAAGTATCCCGAAGCATACGACTTACCCTTTTTGCCTCCATGGGAGCCACTCTTATTTTTGGCATACTGGCCATCCCGTTGGCCTGGTTCCTTGCCCGTAAGAATTTCCCTTTGAAAGGCCTGGTAAACGGGCTGATTGATTTGCCCGTTGTTATCCCCCATTCTGCTGCCGGCATTGCTTTGCTGGGAATAATCTCCCGTGGCACCTGGATTGGTCAGGCCGGAGAACAACTGGGCGTCAGTTTTGTAGGAGGGATGGGCGGTATCGTAGTGGCCATGGCATTTGTCAGCCTCCCTTTTGCCATCAATGCTGCCCGGGATGGTTTTGCTGCTGTGCCGGAGAAACTGGAAAAGGCAGCCCTGAATCTGGGTGCATCACCCCTTCGGGTTTTCTTCACTATTTCCCTCCCCCTTGCCAAACGTTCAGTACTGAGTGGACTGGTGATGATGTGGGCCAGGGGTTTGAGTGAATTCGGCGCAGTAATCATCATTGCCTATCATCCTATGGTAACTCCTGTATTGATTTGGGAAAGATTTGCTTCCTTTGGATTGAGTTATGCAAGACCCGTGGCTGCCGTGTTTATTTTGGTTTGCCTGGCAGTATTTGTCCTCATGAGAGTTCTCTCACAAAAGAATTACCATGTTAGAAATTAACAACATAAGTGCTACTTTGGGAAATTTTACCCTGAAGAACATCTCCATGAAAGTTGAGAAAGGAGACTACCTTACCCTGCTGGGACTTTCAGGTGCAGGAAAAACAGTTTTACTGGAAGTACTAGCCGGCCTGATAACACCCCATGAGGGAAATATTTTTTTAGATGGAAAAGATATTTCCAACATGAGTATACAGAATCGTCCCTTCGGCCTGGTTTACCAGGACATGGCACTGTTTCCGCACCTGAGTGTGGAGCGCAACATCGCTTATGGCTTGCACGGAAAGGGTTGGACGGGAAAACAAACCCATGAGATAGTAGTAAAACTTGCCCGGCAGGCCCGTGTATCTCATTTGCTGGATCGGCACCCCGGTACACTTTCGGGTGGAGAAGCACAAAGGGTTGCCCTGGCACGCACGATGGCCGCACAACCTGAGGTGTTACTGCTCGACGAACCCCTGGCCAGCCTGGATGTAACCCTGAGACAGGAACTTCGTGACCTGTTAAAGGAAATCAACCAGAGCGGCAAAACCATCATTCACGTTACCCATGATTACATGGAAGCAGCCACCCTGAGTAAAACCATTGCCGTTATCGAGCAAGGAGAATTGCTTCAATGGGGCCGTCCCGATGAAGTATTCAGAAACCCTGTCTCAGAGTTCGTGGCCCGTTTCAGCGGGATAAAAAATATTTTCAAGTGCAGGTTTAACCTCCATGAAACCCAAAATGGACTTTTCCAGGGCACAACTGCGAACAACCTGATCATCAAAAGCATTGTTCCTCCTGCAAAAGCAACTGCCCACCTGATGATACCCGGAGAGGATATTATCGTAGCAGCGGAAGAACTGGAAACCAGTGCTGCCAATCAATATCCGGGTATTATCCAGGAGATAATCACCCTCAATCACGGTGCAGAACTTATTATCAGCACCGGAGAAATCTTTTCTGTCATTGTAAGCAAAAATTCGATCCGCAACCTGGAGCTACGTCCTGGAAAAAAAGTATGGATCAGCTTCAAAGCGTCAGCTGTAAAGCAATTGTAAAGCACAACACAGTCCTACCCTATTTAGAAAGGAGCCAAATATGACCCAAAAAACCAACACACAAAGAGAAATTATCAAAAAATCGCATCAGCGATGCGAAGAATACGGTGTAAACAAAGAACAGGTTTTTCCCAGCAGAATCCTGAAGGGGAATGAGGTTTCTACCCACCTGGCACGCAACGAATATCTGCTGAAAATTGCCATCCCCTTCATGGAAATCATCCATGAATCGGTAGCTAACTCAGGCTTTTTCATACTGCTGACCGACAATGAGGGCTGTATTTTACGGGCAGTGGGGGATCCGGAAATCATTGCCGAATCCGAAAAACTCAACATGGTGATTGGAGCCTACATGCATGAAAAGAACATTGGCACCAATGCCATGGGTACTGCCATCAGCGAAAACCAGCCCATCCAGGTAACAGCAGCAGAGCATTTTATCTCTGCCTACCACCGCTGGACTTGTTCTGCTGCTCCCATCCACAACAACAAAGGAGAGATAATAGGAAGCCTGAATCTTACCGGGGAAAGCCATCTCGTGCATCCCCATACACTGGGACTGGTAGTTGCTGCCGTGAGGGCGATTGAAAATCAAATCAAGGCGGATCATGCACAGGAGCAACTCAGCGAAGCTTTTTCCTATATGAAATCCATTGTAGAATCGGTATCTGCCGGTATTATGGCCCTGGATATCAACGGAAACATCAAAACCATTAACAACTGGGCGGCTTCTATGCTCAATCTCAACAAAGAGAAGTTTATTAACCATCCCATAGACAAGCTGCTTCCCCATTGGAAAGAGATTATTGACCGTTTCAAAAGAGGGGAAACCTATATGGATATGGAAACCACTTTTTCCCTCAATGGCAGCAGAGAAAGATATGACCTCAGTGCGTATCCCATCCTCGACACAAAGCAGCAAATTATTGGAATGGTTCTGGTGATAAAGGGAATGCAGAAAATTTTCAACCTGGTAAACAAGTACACTGGCATGCGTGCCCATTACAATTTTGATGACATCATTGGTGAGAGTCCCGAGTTTAGCCAGGTTATCGAACATGCAGAAAAAATATCAGGCTCAACCTCCACGGTTTTATTAATGGGAGAAAGTGGCACAGGAAAAGAACTGATTGCCCAAAGTATTCACAATGCAAGCCCTCGCCGCAATTCGGTGTTTATTGCTGTAAACTGCGGGGCTCTGCCCAAAAATCTCATTGAAAGCGAGCTGTTTGGATTTGAGGAAGGTTCTTTTACCGGTTCTAAAAAAGGAGGACATGCAGGCAAATTTGAACTGGCCAACGGGGGTACCATTTTCCTGGACGAAATTGGTGAAATGCCCCTGGATATGCAGGTAAATCTTTTGAGAGTGCTGCAAGAGGGATATGTTACCCGGATAGGGGGCTCTAAAAACATTCATGTGAATGTAAGGGTTATTGCCGCTACCAAAAAGAACCTCATTGAAGAACTCAAAAAAGGCACTTTTCGTGAAGACCTTTTTTACAGGCTCAGTGTCATTCCCCTGTTTATTCCTCCCTTGAGAGAAAGAGGCATGGACAAGAAAACGTTATTTTACCACTTTTTGCAGGTTAAAGCACAGAAACTCAACAAACCGCTGCCCGGAATTTCCCCTGAACTCATGGAACAAATTATGCATTACGAGTGGCCTGGCAATGTTAGGGAACTTGAAAACTATGTGGAAAATATTGTCAATTTTAATGGCAGCAGTAGCTACGATATTGTCAATTCGCCCCAAAGCGGTGGGGTAAATCCTGAAACCAAAGGGGTGCGGTTTACAAACCAGCCTGGAAAAGAAAGAGAAGAGCGGGAAAACGATTTTGATTATTCTCTGGAAGAGATAGAAAAGCAAACCATCAAGGAATGTTTTCAGCGAATGGAAGGTAATATCTCCCTGGTGAGCCGCAAACTGGGAATCAGCCGTACTACCTTGTATTCAAAAATGAGAAAATACCGGATACAAGAGAATTAACCTCAGGGATTTCTGCGGTATGCTGCCGAAGGTCATTGCCGGGTAATTGACTGATAAATATCATCGTACTTTTCAACCCCATCATCCAGGTTGAAAACCTTCACGGCTTTCGCCCTTATTTCATCGGGATTTAACTTCAGGACCGATTCTATGCTATCTATGGCCCGATTGAACTGCTCATCAGAGAAGTCTTTCAAAACAAGTCCCACCTTTTCGTCAGAAAAGAGCATATCAGTATCTCCCACCCCTGTATTACAAATCAGGGGTATCCCCATGCTCATGATTTCTGCCTGCTTGGTGGGGCTGCTGGCCCTTTTGGAAAATACCGGACGGATAAAAAATATCGAAACCGCAGAGAGCGAAAGATATAAGGGCACCAAATTCCGGGGGGCGCGCGATACAATAATATCGGCTTCATCAATCCCATGCAGGCGGGCCTTTTTCATTATAAAATCAGGATGATCGCCCGATATGAACAAAAAGCGTGCGCGGGAAAACCTGGATTTTAGTTTTTTAAAAAACAAGAGCATTTCATCGGTCATATACCAGGTACCGGTTGACCCAAGGTAGGAGATAATAAAGTCATCTTCCCGAATGCCCAGATCTTTTCTCAACGATATTGTTTCTTCTTTTGTGAGGTTCTCACGCGAAAAAAAGCGGGTATCTACACAGCATGGGATAACAGTGGTTTTAGTGGCAATGGATTCGCCAAAGAGATCTTTGATAACGCCCTTTCCATTATGCGTTAGACTCACCACGGCATCGGCATGGGTGAAAAATTCCTTCTCTTTTCGTTTAAAATACTTGTAAATATAGTTGTAAACAGGGTTTCTCAGGTTCCACATATCCCCTTCTATCCGTTCGTTGGCCCAGAAACCCCGCATGTCGAATACAAACTTCACATTGTATTTCAACTTTAAATCCAATCCTGCCAATGCCGCAATATAACTGCGACAATGCACTACATCAAAATTCTCCTGAAGGTAAAGTTTTCGTGAGCGTTGTTTGATTTTCAGCACATCGAGAAACTTAGAAATCCAGGGTGGACGTGTAGAAAAAGGAAGCGGGCTCCATGAAATGTTGTTGTCACGGAGTATCTGCTCCACCTCAAGGGTTTCTTCCCGGGGAATACTCTTTTTCTCACAACTGATGACATGTATCCTGTGTCCTTTGGCTGACAGCCCTAACAGGTAGGGGATTACCTGGGAGCGACCCAGTGCATCCGTCATACCATCATAAGACACGTACAATATTTTCATTCCTTTACGGTTAAATCCCGGGGATTAGTATCCACATATAGAAAACATCTGCTTCACAAAAACTTTCAAAAATAAACAACTTTTGCCATACATTGCCCTTTTTATGCAATCAATCGCAAACAAAGTTTATCCTGGAAAATATCATGAAAATTTAACATTCAAGAAAACCGGACAGAGTTTCCTGTTGATCAATATTTTATAAGAAAGGGCCTTAAATCCGTAAAACATTCGTTTATTTTCTTAATGATTTTTTAATAACAATAGCTTATATTTGCAATTGGGACGACTGGATTTAATCATTTAAAAAAGCATTGCTATGAACAGATTAAGACGAAACTCACTAAAGCTAAGGGTGCATTTGCGAAGAAGCTTTACAGGAAAAACTCTTTCTCACCAACACCTGTTCAGAAGGCTAACCAGAGAAAATAAGGAACAAAAAGCCAACATGGAGATGTGGGAAAATTACCTGAATTTTACACGGCTCGAGTTTTAAAAAAATTGGTTCCCTTACCATCAAAGTCCTTAAAAAATACATCGGATATAAAAGCCTGCCAGAAGCGGTTTTAAACATCCAGGGTGTGTTTTTTAAGGCTTTTGCATTTATTTAAAGTACAGTTAATGTACATTTTGTAATATTGCAGTGTGAAACAGCTTTTTATCGTGCTGATGACCCAAAGGAGCTGATGACTAAAAAGAAGGATGGGAGAGCAAGAATAAAGTTGAAAAATTTGAAGGGGTTGAACTGTTGAACCATTAATTTGTTGAGACCGAAGGATAACCGACATCAAATCAAATTTGAAAGGCAGCGCTACCCCACAAGCATTCAGAAAATTAACAATTTTACCAACAGATAACTTACCAAAAAATCATATCTAAATTAAAAGCAAAATGAAATTCAACATGCTTCATTATTTTTCTTTCTGGGCAGTATTGTTTTCCCTGTTGATGACCTCTTGTAATCTGTCAGGTCAAACAGACGAACAACAAGCTCCCAAACCCAAAAACATCATCGTTTTCATAAGCGACGGGATGGGCTATGAGCACCTGCGTGCCAGCAATTATTACACTTACGGAAAAGACAATGCCCAGGTTTTTCAGCAGGATGACTGGGTAAAATATGCCATGGCAACCTACCCTTCTGTCATTTCCATTGAAGATGGAGATACAGTATACAGTGCGGGCTACAACCCCCGGCTTGCGTCCTCCGACCATGAGTATGTTAAGAGCGATTATACCGATTCCGGAGCTGCCGCCACCAGCCTTTCCACGGGGAAAAAGTCCTACAATGGCTCCATTGGGATGGATATAAAAGGAGATACCCTCACCCACATAAGTCAGGCTGCCAAAGCACTTGGCAAAGCTACCGGAATTGTATCCAGCGTCCCTTTGAGCCATGCCACACCGGCAGGATTTGTTGCCCACAATGAACACAGAAACAATTACGCACAAATTGCACAATACCTCTTCTTCCATTCTGAAACCGACGTCATCATGGCAGCAGGAAATCCTGACTTTAACAATAGTGGCCAGCCGGAAGAGATGAATCCACGCTACGTGGGAGGCCGCGAGGTATGGGAACAGCTCAAAGCCAATGATGACAGAACCGATTTTAGCACTGCCGGGGGCACTTTCCGGGTGCAGGATGCGAATGGCGACGGGCAACCTGATCCCTGGACACTGATCCAAGCCCGCGAAGAGTTTCAACAATTGGCAAACGGTAATACCCCCAGGAGGGTATTGGGTGTACCTCAGGTTTATTCAACACTGCAGCAAAGCCGCGAAGCAGTTGAAGGACACACGATGCCTTTTGAAACACCCTTCAGCGAAAATGTAGCTACCCTGGAAGAAATGACAAAAGCCGCCATCAATGTCCTGAACCAGAACTCCAATGGCTTCTTTGTAATGGTAGAAGGTGGAGCTGTTGACTGGGCCAGTCATAACAATGATTCTGCCAGGATGCTGGAGGAACAAACCGATTTCAACAACGCCGTAAATGCCGCAGTAAAGTGGGTGGAAGAGAACAGTAGCTGGGACGAAACACTCATTATTGTTACCAGCGATCATGAATGTGGCTACCTGGCCGGCCCCGGAGATCCCAATCCCATTTACAATCCTGTTACCAACAACGGGGAAGGCAAATTGCCGGGCATGCATTGGCATTTCGATAGCCATACCAATGTACTGGTTCCTTTTTATGCCAAAGGTCCCGGAGCAGAATTATTCAGCCTCATGGCCCGGCAAACCGACCCGGTGCGTGGACCTTTTATCGAGAATACTGATATGGCCAGCCTGGTATTTATGATGTGGGGTAAACCGGAAGTAGAGGTGCATAAATTGAATCAATAGAACTTTGAGCTATTTACCATAACATAAAAAAGGAGGCTTGCGCCTCCTTTTTTTATATACAAATCAAAACTGCCGTGCGGAAATTGTAGTTTCCCCGGCTAAAATTATTGCCGGATTTTTGGTGATGTCGCGGACATGGAGTCTTACACCCCTGCTAAGCGGAAATTGTATTTCCGCTTTACCTTGCATAATATAGGTTTCTTCCTGGAAAAGCATAAAGTTGCTTGCGCATTAAAAAAGGCCGAACGAGATGTCCGGCCTTTTTTATTTGACAGAAATTAAATTTACCTGAAAACTATTGTTTTATCAAACGATAGTTTTGGGTAGCAAGATTCACTTCCAGTTTATACGTGCCTGCTTTTGCGGGCAATTGTACTTTGCGGTTGTTGCTCTTAACCATTTTGCTTCTGGCATGTGCATAGTCTGAAGCAGACCCCCAGCGGGTTGCCTGATTCGTGCGGCCATCGGCTAACTGTAGACTCAAACCTTCGGTTCCATCCAGTTCCAGCATGGTATAGAATTTACCGGGAGCTGTTTTGGTCATTTCAACCGCAGCACCGATGTTCCATCCGGCATCAACTCCATCGCCAATAACATACACTTTTTCAGCAGTGGGCTCAATTCTGTACTGCAATCCAATCGTATCAGCTACCACACGATAGGAACCAGGTTCTTCAGGAACCGGGATAGCATCAGGGTCAGGCTCATCTTCGGTGGGCCGGTAAACCAGGTTACCCACAAGGGTTCCGTCGTCCTCTACGGTTGGAGGATTATCATCTGTACCCCACTGGGGAGCCCATTGGCCAAGAACCGAAATAAATTTCATAAATCCGGCACCCAGGTCAACTACGATTGCATAGGTCGCTTCTTCCACATGTTCCATTTCCAGCGCTCCGGCATTATCCCATCCCGGAGGCGTTCCATCTCCCAGGATATAAATAGGTGGCACAGCAAACTCGAAAGGAGTTATACTGAAAGAAACATGATTGGAATATTTAATCAAGTCATCAGAAGCATTGGGAATAAATGAGCGGATGCGCATATCCAACTCAGCACTTACATCGGTTTCAAGACCCAGGGTGCCGCTTACATCATTCATTCTGTTGACAATCAAATGATATCCCAGGGTGTCGAGCGTAGCTATGGTAGCAGGATCAGCAAAATCATTGCCTGCAACATCTACTTCAATAGCATAGCGGGGGGGCAATGCATTTTCAAGTACATAATCCGCTGCTGTCCAGTCAATGGTAAAAAGCTGATCTTCAACTTCCTCCTGCAGCAAAACATAACTACCTCCGGACTGCGGGCTGATCAGTTCAGCCGGTACAATATCATCGGTATTAAGCACCGGGTTTTCCTGTTCTTTTTCACAGGCCACCATAAAGGCAAGCCCCACGAAAACAGCAAATATTATGAATAATCTTTTCATTGATATCTTATTTTTAGATTAATAGCCGTCATTTTGAATTAGGTTAGGATTGGCAGTGATGTCGGCAGAAGGAATAGGGAACAATTGGTACCTTTCATTGGTAGCTCCTCCTTCGGCAACATTGTTTTTCCAGGCCCACACATAATCTCCACCGGTAAACCTGCCAAAACGAATCAGGTCGGTTCTTCTGTGACCTTCCCAGTATAATTCGCGTGCACGCTCATCCAATACTCTGTCAAGATTCAATGAGGTAACATTGTTGGAGGCATCTCCAAAAGCACGTTCACGGAGGGCATTAAAATATTCCAATGCAAGGGACTCATTTCCCCCACCTCCTCTAAGATGTGCTTCAACGTACATCAGGTAAACATCTGCAAGGCGGAAAATGGGGAAATCGGTGTCAGCATAGGCAAGATTCGAACCTGGGGTGCCATCTCTTTTGATATTGGTAAATTTCACTACTGCAAATCCGTTGGTAAAATCTCCCAGAACGGGAATATCCTCTGTCTGTCCATCTTCATAAAACAGATACCTTCCGTCTGAATCCTCTGTATTATCAAACAAATCAATCAGGCTGGGGGTAGTCCGCAAGCCTCCCCAGCCACCATCCATTCCATAATCAGCAGCATCCATACTTCCACCAATAGCAGCATGAATAATGAAGTTAGTACCACCATAAGTCTGGGTATGTATACCATCATAACGAACGGCAAAAATCACTTCATTAAACCCGGGATTCTGGATAGGATTGTTGTCGGCATTGAACAGATGGGCATACTCCGGCTCCAATGTGTATCCTCCTTCATTGATTACCAACTCTGCATACTGTAATGCATCTTCCCATCTGGGTGTACCGGTGTATACTTCGGCATTGAGATAGAGTTTAGAGAGGAGCGTCCAGGCTGCACCTTTATCGGCACGGCCATACTCATTTTGCCTGGGTTCTACCATTTCAGGGATTATGGCCAGTAACTCTTCTTCAATAAAGGCAAAAAGATCTGCCCGTTGGATCTGCTCAGGAGGGATGGCTCCCACCGCCATTTCTTCGGTTACAAAAGGCACATTACCAAAGATGTCAAGGGCATGCCAGTAGCTCAATGCTCTCAGAAAGCGTGCTTCGGCACGATAAATCTGAATCTGTGCTTTGAGTTGGTCATCAACACCCCGCTCGTTAAGCAAATCGTCTGTAGTTTGACGCAAATATTCGTTAGCAAGGGCTATCTGGTAAAACAAACGAGAGTACATGGCAGTAACAAAAACATCACTGGGACCCCATGAGTGATACACAAAGTCTTTGATGGTCTGGTCGTCCCAGCCTATCACCGCTTCGTCGGTAGTGAGTACCTGGTGATACCACAGAGCTCTCAGGTACTGACCAAATCCTTCATCAATACCACTGATATCGCCTTGTCCAGCGGGACCTTCCTGACCTGACACGGCCAATCCGGCATAAAGCTTGGCAAGCACTTCTTCATATGCCGCAGGGTCTTCGTACACCCTGTCCGGGGTAGCTGCATTCGGATCAATAGGAGCTACATCCAAATCCTGCAAACACGCCGTAAACAACAGTGATGAACTGATAAATACAGCAATTATATTGAATATTTTTTTCATTTTATCTTTTTTTATATGGTTTTACAACTGAAGATTTAAACCCAGTACAAAATTTCTCGGACGCGGATAAAAATTATTGTCGATACCGTTGGCAATTTCAGGATCCAAACCATCATATTTGGTAATGACAAATGCATTTTGTACCGTAAAAGAAACTGAGAAATTGGTATCTCCCGGAAGCAGGTTGCCAAAATTGTATGCGACAGAGATATTGTCCATTTTAAAGAATGAGGCATCCTGGATGTAATAGTCAGTGAGGTATTGGGCACTGTTAAAGTTTGAATCGTATACACTTGTACTGATATTGCTCAGGTAAGGTCCCTCGGACCGATACAGACGATTGTATACTCCATTCATGGAGCTTACGTTGTTGTACATAAAATTGCCCAGATTGGCACGACCTGCAAAAGAGAAAGTTAAGTCACCGTATTCAAAACTTGAGTTTAAGCCCAGGTAATAATCGGCAGTGGGTTTCTTATGATGGTAACGATCTTCGTTATTGATTTCTCCATCGCCATTTCTGTCCACATACATTCCTTCAATGGGGTTGCCATCCTGATCATAAACCTGCTGGTACACAAAAAAGGAGTTGGGTGCATAACCTTCACTGTCGATCTGGATATCATTACCCACACCCCCGGAAATGCCACCGGTAAACGAACCCAAATATTCAGGATCCTCTGAAATGGTGAGTTTGGTAATTTTGGTTTCACTATATGTAGCATTGAAACCCAATCTCCAGACAAAATCAGGTGTTACTACCGGACGGGTATTGAGCGTAAATTCAACACCCTGGTTTTCCATGTTACCAATGTTGGTATAAATGGCGTTGGTCAGGTTGGTTCCGGCAGGAATGGTGATAAAGTTGATCAGGTCTTTGGTTTCTCTCTGGTAAAAATCAAGAGAACCATTGAACCTGTCATTGGCAAAACCATAATCGATACCAATGTTAAAGGTGGTGGTTTCTTCCCATTTCAGGTTAAGATCATACCCTGACGGGCGCAAAGTAGAAATAGTGTCATTGCCAAATAAATAATATGCTCCCTGGATATTTCTTGTATACCGTGGCAGAGCAGGATAAAAATCATTGCTGATATCCTGTTGTCCGGTTATACCCCAACCCAACCGAAGTTTGAGATCTGAAACCACATCCACATCTTGCATAAAGCTCTCTTCATTAATTTTCCATGCAAAAGCAGCCGATGGGAAAAGACCCCATTGATTGCCTTCGGCAAAACGGGAAGAACCATCATTTCGTAGGGTGAAAGTCAAAAGATAACGGTCCATCATATTGTATTGCAAGCGACCAAAAAACGAGAGAAGATATAATTCCTGTTTGCTTTCTGTATCTGCAAATACCTGGTAACCATCATTCAGGCCCAGTTGTTGTCCCAGGTTGTTTTCCAGGTTGGTATCAAAAGCAGAACTTCCTTCGTAAAAATGCTGCCAGGAGTATCCCCCCATCACGTCAATACTACTTTGTAAAGCAGGAATATCGGTAACGTAGTTCAGGTAAAAGTCAATCAATTCATTTCTCTTTTCCTGATCATAAATGCGTCGTTGCCCACCTCTTACAAGCGACCATGCTGCATAGTCAGGTACATTGATTTCGCCTTCACTTTTTGAATAGTCGTAAGCCGCGTTAAGGTTGGCTCTCAATTCAGGAAGAAAAGGAAGGCGGTAGTCCAACTGTGCATTACCAATAACACGATTAACCGTTGAAATATCTTCACGTAGCTGAAGCAGGGCAACGGGGTTTGAAGTTGCCACAGGCTTGGGAAGTCCTGATTCAGTAGTCCAGGTAAAATATCCACCGAAATCTTCACTATCAGTTGTTACGGGTTGTGTAGGATCGAACATAACAGCTGCACCAATGGCACCGTTATCTGCAAAAGTATTAT
>CAZBGI010000016.1:36023-57901 GCA_964491395.1 uncultured Bacteroidales bacterium
GTAGGATCGAACATAACAGCTGCACCAATGGCACCGTTATCTGCAAAAGTATTATTTGATTGTACTCCTCTTACATTCAGGTTCACCTTCAAGTCATCACTGAAAAAGGTGGGGTTGAGATTGAGTGCACCGGTAACCCGGGTCATGTTATCGGTATCCAGCACCCCATCGTGAGAGGAAAATCCCACGGAAGCACGATAGGGAATATTCATGAATGCTCCTGTGCCGCTAACATTATGGTCATGTCCAAAAGCCTCACGATAAATCTGATTCTGCCAATCGGTAGAGGCATCTCCCAGTAAACCCAATACATCAGGATTGTCATACCTTTCATTTACCAGATCGCGAAACTGGTCAGCTCCCAGTACATCAACCATTTGCGTATTGGAGGAAAGAGAAAATGTACCATTGTAAGCCAGGCGTAAAGCTTGTCCCTCCTGGCCTTTTTTAGTGGTAATCATGATTACCCCGTTGGAAGCTCTGGAACCGTAAATAGCAGTAGCAGAAGCATCTTTCAGCACCGTAAAAGTTTCAATGTCGTTAGGATTGATCGAGCTCAGCGCACTTCTCATCCCGTCAATGCCTCTGTTATCTAGAGGTACACCATCAATTACTACCAGGGGATCGTTGGTAGCAGACAGGGATGAACCACCGCGGATACGGATGGTTTCACCTGCACCGGGAGCACCCCCACCTGAGGTGATTTGCACACCGGCCATTTTACCCATGAGCAGTTCGCTGGGAGTGGTAATATTACCCCGGTTAAATTCGGCTTCCCCCACTACAGCTACCGAACCCGTGGCATCTTCCCGTTTCTGAACACCATAACCGATAACGATGAACTCTTCCAACGTGGTGATATCGGCAAAAAGTTCAAAATCAACAGATATAGTGCCCCCTTCGGGCAGATTGATTTCTCTTACGCTGGGATCATATCCCAGGAAAGAAGCAACGAGTGTGATGTCACCGGCAGGAGCACTAAACTCAAACCGGCCATCCATGTTGGTTACTGTACCGATGGTGGTTCCTTCCACCAGTACACTTGCGCCGGGTAAGGTTTCACCTGTTGCCCGGTCAGTAACCGTACCTGTTATCTGTCCGGTTTGTCCCTGGGCGGCAAAACTGGAAACCACCAGCAGCAATGCAAATAATCTGGCAATCTTCTTTACCATTTTGTTTGGATTTTTGATGAATAAATTGATTAATTAGAGTTGTTTGTTGTTTGTGTAAGTTGAAAAATAAAAAATATAGCTGAAATCCGGAACCTCAAAAAGAGATCCTTTCATTGCAGTTTAAGAGATTAAACAATTGTTAATTTTCTGTTAGATAAAAATTAAAAACACTAAAAAGCAAAAGTATAAAAAAAAACATCATTTGCTAATTTTTTTGGTCTGACTATCAACAAATTGGCTGTTTTTTTTACCGCAAACGTTTGCGACAACGTTTGCGAATACCATTGCGAATTCGATTGCATAACAGCATCTGTTAACACAAAGTTTAAATGACCCCCGAAAATCATTTGATCGTTATGCGCATTACTATGCAAAAAAGTTTCATAAAACTCAATTCTGCTACTCCCTTTTTTCGTACTTTTATAGCTTTCGTTGTCGGGTAAATTTCCCATTGAATGCCCCACAAATTTTACCATCACTTATGAAACCTCATCTTACATCTATCAGCGACATTGCCAAAGCTTTAGGCGTTTCCCCATCCACTGTTTCCAGGGCTTTGAAGGATCATCCCGACATTAGTGAAGGTACCCGGGAAAAGATCAAGGCCTTTGCCGAAAAAGTCAATTACCGCCCCAATGCACTCGCCTTAAGCCTGAAAAAGCAGGTTTCTCAAACCATTGGAATTGTCATCCCCGAAATTGTCCACCACTTTTTTTCCTCTATTATCAGTGGGATTGAAGACATTGCCTACAGCAAGGGATACCGGGTAATGATATGCCAGTCTAATGAAGATTTCCGGCGTGAAGAAATGAATGTGCAGGCACTGCTGGATCACCGGGTGGATGGCTTACTGGTTTGTATGAGCAAGACCACAGAAGATTTCAGTCACTTTCTTTCGGTATATCGCAGCCAGATTCCCATGGTTTTTTTCGATCGAGTGTGTGAAGAGATAGATACCGACAGGGTTATCACTGATGATTTTAACGGGGCAAGGCTGATTACCTCCCACCTGATTGAAACGGGATGCAAAAAAATTCTGCACCTGGGCACCCAACCCCGTCTTCATATAGGACAGGAACGCTTGCAGGGATACATGCAGGCACTCAAAGACAACAACCTCCCTTTTGTCCCCGAGCTGGCTCTCAAATGCGACACACCTCAATCTGTAATGGAGCACAAAGAGATTATTCTTACCATGGCAGATCAGATAGACGGCATTTTTGCGGTCAATGACTCTACCGCCATCACTGCTATGCACATTTTAAGAGAGCATGGCTACAGGATTCCTGAAAATATATCCATTGCCGGTTTTGGTGACGACCCGGTAGCTAACCTGGTATTTCCCACACTCACTACCCTGGAACAACAAGGGTACTATATGGGCCAGGAAGCCATGAACCTTTTGTTGGAGAGGCTTTCACAGTCTGAGCCCCCCTTGCCAGCCAGGATAAAAGTATTTCAACCCGAACTTAAAAAAAGAAACTCAACCAAACATCTCATAGCAAAATAAAAGATTGCTTTTCCCTGACGAAATAAACCCTTACTTTTGTGTTGGACAAACTATAATTTTCCCTTCTTAAGACTTAGCCCATGAAAGGAAGCACCCCAATGGCCTTCAGAACTTTGTTTCTGCTTTTTTTTCTGGCCACCCGGCCATTATTGGCTCAAATCAGCACCCAGGAGTTACCTTATTCCCATAGGTATAACCTCTCTTTGCCGGCAACCGAGCCACTGGTGGTACATTTTGAGGAAAGCATGATTGACAAGGAGGTTTACCGACAGGAATTCCCGATGTTTGCAGGAGTTTCTATTCCCGTAAACGAAAGATTTTCCCGGAAGGCACACCCAACCCTGTTGCCCGACGGCAGTGTATTATGGCATGTAATGATTAGCGTGCCTGGAGCCAAAGCATTGGGAATTGTTTTTTCTGATTTCCACATGCAGGGAAATGACAAACTGTTCATTTTTGATGACACAAAAAAACATCATATCGGGGCATTCACACAGGCAAACCATTCAAACCATGGAAATTTTTCCACCCAGATTCTGCCCGCTTCCACCTTGTTCATCGAATACCATACACAAAACACCAGCTTAACGCATCCACCTGATTTTACGATAGAAGAAATAGTGTACCTCACAGATGATACATTTTTTCAACCTCCCGGCGAATCCGGCAAATCCTCCGGAGAATGCAATGTGAATGTAAATTGCCCGGAGGGACAAATGTGGCAGAAACAGAAGCGTGGAGTAGCAAGGATTCTGCTTCGTCAGGAAAGCAGTTGGTTCAACTGTACGGGTTCGCTGATAAATAATACGGCCAACGATGGCACCCCATATTTTTTAACCTCCGACCACTGTGGCAGCAGCGCCAGCAATGAGGACCTGCAGGTGTGGCAGTTTTATTTTAATTATGAATACGCGGATTGTCCCAACAATGGAGATACACCCAACACAAGGATGCTTACCGGAGCAACCCTGATAGCCAAAGCCCCCATTAGTCAGGGCTCAGATTTCAAACTGTTGCTGCTCAATGACGACGTTCCGCTTAACTGGAATCCTTATTTTAATGGTTGGTCCGTCTCTTCCCGCGACCCGCAGGAAGGAACAGGAATTCACCACCCCTCCGGAGATCCCAAAAAGATTTCTACCTATACCAATCCCCTGCAACAGGCAACCTTTACCGGAGGTATGCCCAACGGATACTGGAAAGTAGTTTGGGAAGAAACCGAATCAGGTCATGGCGTTACCGAAGGAGGCTCATCGGGCTCCCCCATTTTCGATCAGCACGGGCTTATCGCAGGAACGCTCACCGGGGGAGGTGCCAGCTGCGCAAACCCCACCCAACCCGATTATTACGGCAAATTTTACCGCCATTGGATAGCCAATGGTGATGCACCAGAAAAAAAGCTACAACCCTGGCTTGACCCGGCAGAAGAAAACCCGGAGCAACTCTTCGGATATGACCCAAACACCATTACCAATTTCGTAATCGTAGAAATAGATCCCCCTTTATCAGGAACCATTGAGGGTGCAGGATACTACGCTCAGGAAGAGAATGTAAGTCTTTCTGCCCTGCCGGATAATGGATTTCGTTTTATCGAATGGACAAACGAAGAAGGACAAACAGTATCGACAAGTGAAGAATATCAATTTTCTATGCCTGAAGACGAGGTGGTTCTTACGGCCCATTTTACCGATAAAGTAAATATCGATTCATACCATGAACTCACACAAAACATACAAATATACCCCAATCCGGCACAGGATATTATCAAAATCAAGTTTGCAGAAATCAATGAACCCATGCAAATAACCCTGACCAGCCCGACCGGACAAATGGTTACAGCTCCGGCTTTAATAAATCCATGGGAGGTGCATGTTTACGAAATCTCCCTCAACCAGGTGGGCCCGGGTATTTATTTTCTCAACTTTGAAACAAGCAAAAGCTCCACAACAAAGAAAATTGTGGTTAACTAAACGAAACAAGATTTAAGCGATTATCTTTCAACCTTTTACCAGCATATACAGGTAAACAGAACCCATTTTTTGCAAAGAAAAAGATGCTGTTTTCATTTTTTTTTCATTACTTTGGATGTTTTTTCCCGTGTAAAACGGCTAAAACAAAGGTTTACAGTTTGATAGAAGATTAATAAATCCAATTTAAAATAAAAACGTTAAGAATATGTCGATTAAGCATAAGACATTGGATCTTAAGAAGCGCATGCAGGGAGCACTCCTGGGCGGTGGGCAGAAAGCCATCGAGAAGCAACAATCCATGGGAAAAATGACTGCAAGGGAAAGAATAATTGCCTTGCTGGATCCCAACTCCTTTCACGAGTATGACCTCTTTGTAGAACATGCTGCAAGAGATTTTGATATGGACAAGAAGCATCTTCCCGGCGATGGTGTAATCACCGGCACAGGAACCATCAACGGCTTCCCTGTATGTATTTATGCGCAGGATTTTACCGTTGCCGGAGGATCACTGGGAATTATGCATGCCCGGAAAATCTCCAAAATCATGGATCACGCCATGAACCTGAAAATTCCCATCATTGGGATCAATGATTCAGGTGGTGCCCGCATCCAGGAAGGAGTTAATTCACTGGCAGGATATGGTGAGATCTTTTACCGCAATACCCTGGCCTCAGGAGTTATTCCTCAAATTTCGGTAATCCTTGGCCCATGCGCCGGAGGAGCTGTTTACTCTCCCGCACTCACTGATTTTGTTTTTGTAGTAGACAAAATTTCCAAAATGTTTATTACGGGTCCTGAAGTTATCAAGTCTGTTCTGGGCGAGGAAATCAGCATGGAAGAGCTGGGCGGTGCCCGTGTTCACTCTGAAATTACCGGTAATGCCCATTTTTATGCTGAAAGCGAACAGGAATGTCTTCAGCAAATTAAAAAGCTGGTTACCTATATTCCCTGGAATAATTCCAAAAAGGCAGATGCTTTTCCCAAGAAAGCGCCTAAAACCCGCCAGTATAAAATCGACAACATCATCCCTACCGACCCCAGGGAGCCTTACGATGTAAGGGATGTCATCCGCTCTATCAGCGACGACAGCGATTTCTTTGAAGTACAGGAACTCTTTGCTGCCAATATGGTGGTAGGATTTGGACGCATCAACGGTGATACTGTTGGATTTGTAGCCAATCAGCCTATGGTGCTGGCAGGGGTACTGGATGTGGATTCTTCTGATAAGGCAGCCCGTTTCATCAGGTTCTGCAATGCCTTCAATATTCCGTTGGTAACCCTGGTGGACCTGCCGGGCTATTTGCCAGGGATCGATCAGGAACATGCCGGAGTGATCAGACATGGCGCCAAAATTCTTTACAGCTATTCAGAAGCTACCGTACCAAAAATCACCATTATTCTGCGCAAGGCCTATGGAGGAGGGTATATTGCAATGTGTTCGCGCCATTTAAGAGCCGACTTTGTTTTCGCATGGCCTACCGCCGAGATTGCTGTGATGGGCCCTGAAGGAGCTGCCAACATTATTTTCCGCAATGAAATTAAGAATGCAGAAGATCCTGAAAAAGTGAGACTGGAAAAGGTAGAAGAATACAAGAAAAAATTTGCCAATCCTTATGTTGCAGCTGCACATGGATATATCGATGCGGTAATTGAACCCAACGAAACCCGTAGGTTTGTAGTGCATGCACTGGAAGTTTCCGGTCAGAAATCAGAACTCATACCCAAGAAAAAGCATGGAATTCCTCCATTCTGATTTTCACCTGCAATCTCTGGCAATTGAAGTATTTTATAACTGAACAAAAATGAAAAAAGACAATAAAGCTATAGAGAAGGAAGTGGTTTTCACGGAGTTTGTGGTGGATGATGCAAGCTATAAAACCCAGCTTAACAAAATGTATCACAAACGCAAGCCTTACCAGCCTGCAAACCCCTCGCACCTGAAATCTTTTATGCCCGGCAATATTCCGGAAGTATTTGTCAAAGAAGGAGATGAGGTAAAGGAAGGAGACATCCTGCTGATACTGGAAGCCATGAAAATGAAAAATCATATTCTGGCTCCATTCGATGGCATTGTTACTGCCATCAATGTGGAAGTAGGTGCCAAGGTACCCAAAAACCATATACTTCTGGAAGTAAAACCATTGGAGTAAAAAAAAACATACAACCAGGCGTGTAAATTCAAATTAGTACCCAGCCGGAGCATCTCCTGAGAATATTGCTCCGGCTGTTTTTATGAAACAAAAAAAACTGCCATACCATGAAGCTTGTATTTGCCACCCATAACCCCCACAAATTAGCGGAAGTGCAATCTATGCTTCCTGATAACATGAACATTCTTGGCCTGAAAGACATCGGCTGTGAAGAAGATATACCGGAAACCCAGAATACATTACAAGGAAATGCATTGCAAAAAGCGAGGTTCGTGAGAGAACACTATTGCTGTTTTTGCTTTTCAGATGATACCGGGCTTGAAATTGACGCTCTTGACGGAAAACCCGGTGTATGGTCGGCACGATATGCCGGTGATGCAAAAGACAGCATGGCCAACATGGAAAAAGTACTGAAGGAGATGGAAGGGGTAGCCCATCGTAAAGCTCGTTTCAAAACAGTCATTGCCCTGATTCTGGAAGATGAAGAGTTGCTGTTTGAAGGGGTTGCCGAAGGAGAGATTATCCGGGAAAAACGGGGAATGGAAGGTTTTGGCTATGACCCCATTTTTGTTCCCAAAGGCTATGACCAGACTTTTGCCGAAATGCCTTTACAGGAAAAAAATCGCATCAGTCACCGATATAAAGCCTTCAATCTGTTATCAGAATACCTGATGTCTTTAAACTATTTCTAAATCTAACAAAGGAACTAAAGTCCGGTATACAGTTTCAGGATTTTGTTCCCTCGGTTAAGGTGTGGGTAATCACAATCCATTCAGCCATCCATAGCCTGTTCGAGGACATCCGAAAACAGCTCCTTCAGGGAGATGCCCACATATTGGGCTTGCTGCGGCACAATGCTCCTTTCAGACATGCCGGGCGTGATATTGGCTTCCAGGAAAAAGAGTTCATCCTTGCTGAAGATATAATCCAGCCGGCACACTCCCCTCAATTCAAACTTTTCGTACAAAAAGCGGGTTGTATTTTGTACCTGCTGTGTCAATTCTTCTGATATGCGGGCAGGAGTAATTTCATCGGCAGCCCCTTGTGTATATTTGGCCTTGTAATCAAAAAATTTCGCTTCGGTCTTGCTCACAATTTCCGTAACGGGTAGAACCATTACTTCTCCCTTTCGCCGGTAAACGCCACAAGTAAGTTCTATCCCTTCTATAAATTCTTCCACCAGAGCCTCGTCGTCATGATGCAGACAGGTCTCCATGGCCGGAAGCAAATCTTCTTTTTGCCTGACAAAAGTAGTACCCAGGCTGGAGCCTCCCTTGTTGGGCTTCACAAAAACAGGCAGACTTACCTTAGAGAGGATATCATCCAGTGTCAGAGTTTCTCCTTTTCTGAATTTATCAGATCTTGCCACACGCATCCCCCAGTGAGCGGCCAGTGCATTGCAGAAGTATTTGTTAAAAGTGAGAGAACACGCCAGCTGCCCTGAAGTAGTATAAGGAATGCCCATCAGGTCAAAATAGCCCTGCAACTTTCCGTCTTCCCCCGGGGTGCCGTGTATGGTTATCAAAGCACAGTCAAATGTGATTTTTTTCCCGTTATGCATCACGGAGAAATCATTCTTATCTACAGGAGTTTCCGTTTGATCATCCTGCAGGAAAAACCATTTCTCTCCCTGTATAAGAATCGTGTAGACATTATATTTCAACGCATCAAGATTCTTGCGAATCACAGCTGCACTGTTAACAGATATAATATACTCTCCGGAATCTCCACCGGCAACCAGGGCAATGTTTTTTTTCATGAATAGATCAGGCGTTTAAGGGTCGATTGTATTTGTCATTGATGGGCTGATTTTAGGAGCAATAATTTTCTCCTGCCAATGCCCCCAAGATAGTGTTTAGCAGGTTCTCTGACTTTTGCACAGTGCTTCGGGCAGAAAGATAAGCTATCAAACAAGAAAAATTAACGTGGCAAAGTTATGATACTTGACAAAGAAATAACGCCGCCAGCGAAAAAAATCATAAGAAATAAAAAATCAACCTTCCCCGATAAGGCACCAGGAAGCTTTGCATACCACATCGGGCTTTTAAGCGTTACTTACATAGGAAAAAAACAAATTAACCCATGCAAGGCCAATATCGCCAATTAATTATTAATTTTGGGCGTTAATAATGCATCAACAATAAACACTGCTTAAACAACCGGATTAAGAACACCTTCCGGGGTGCCAGCTTTCACTGTTCTTTTCCATTACAAAAAGCATATTACCCTATAACCAAAATATTTTCGAATGAAGATTATAGCCTTTTTTAAGAGCAAAACTTTCCGCAATCATCTTTTGCTGGCCATTGCTGCCGGCATCGCTTTGTTGTGGTTTTCCATAAAAGGTCTTGACATTTACACACGCCATGGTCGCACCATAGAAGTTCCTGACCTGGATGGTATGGAGCAAAAACAAGCTGAACAAGTGCTGAAACGAATGAATCTCCAACCGGTTATTAACGACTCTATTTTTGACTCATCCCGCGAGAAAGGCACTGTAGCAGGACAAAATCCCATAGCAGGAGCCGAAGTAAAAAGAAACCGAACCATTTATCTTACAACTGTAGCCCTGCTGCCCGAGATGGTTGCCATGCCCGACCTGACTGACCTGTCTTTCAGACAAGCTCAATCTTCACTGGAAACTTACGGCCTGAAAGTAGGGAATCTTGAATACGTTCCCGACATTGCAAGAAATGCCGTGCTGCAACAAAAATACAACCAGGGAACCATTCAACCGGGTACTCCCATTGAGAAAGGAACCACCATTGATTTGGTGCTGGGCACCGGAGAGGGAAGCAGCTATGTCAATGTCCCCCTGGTGATTGGAAAATCCAGGGAAGAAGCCATCAGGATGATCAACACTTCCTCTCTGAATGTGGGTCAGGAAGTTTTTATGGATGAGGATACCGATAGTGTAAAAGTTTACCGTCAATCGCCCAACGTGCTCAACAGACCCCAGCAAATATCTATGGGCAGCAAGGTGGACTTATACTATCGGTCAGCAGAAGAGTTTGACTTTGAAGAATACACCCGTGAATTGCTCAGTGTTCCTACTCCGAATCTCATTGGCAAATCACCCCGGGAAGTGCAGGAAACGCTTGAAGAAACTCTGCTGATACTGGGTGAGGAGATTTTTGAAGAAGGCGCCACCTCGCAAAATGCTAAGGTTTACAGACAAGAGCCTGATTTTGAGGAAGAACCTACCATCCTGAGAGGTACCGAAATCAAATTATGGTACAACAGTGAAGAGGAGGAATAAAACTTCGAGAAAGAAAACTTTCTGCCAGGCCGAAAAGCTACATCAGGGAGCAATGTTAAAAATGTACGATTACCAAACTCATACAATAATCCGGGATTTAAACGGTTTTCTTAAGTAACAGAACGTTTGACCACCATTGATTAGAGATGACAAAAAAAAATCTTTTTTTCCTGTGGGTACTATTAATGGGAAGTTCATGCTTATGGGCACAGGAAATCCTCAGGCCCCTTAACGGCAACCCGGTAAAGATGCAGTATCGGGATAGCATTTTCACCAAAACAGAACCGGAAAACAATCTTACCCTCCCGTTCAGAGAAGATTTCTCTTATCCGGGCCCTTATCCTGATCCCACAATATGGGAAGACAACTTCGTTTTTGTCAATGCAGGACATGCCCTAAACCCTAGAACCTTTGGAACCGCCACCTTTGACGCACTGAATGCCTGGGGCGAAATTTATTCCGAAGCCGAAGAAGACAGTTACCAGTTCGCTGCTGATATGCTCACCTCAAGACCTATCCGGCTGGACTCTGTTTTTGACGGTCAGGCTTCAGCACTGCAACCTTCGGACAGTGTTTTGCTGACCTTTTTTTACCAACCCCAGGGACGCGGAAGTGCACCCCGGCAAAGGGATTCACTGGTGGTGGAATTTCTGCATACACCCGGATATTATACAGAAGACCCCGATAACCCGGGAGAAGAAATCTGGGTGGACGATTTGTGGGTTAGCATATGGCGTGCCGAAGGCGAAAGCCTGCAAAGTTTTGTAGAAAACAATGACAGTACCTACTTCAGGCAGGTATCATTGTTCGTGGATGAAGAAGTGTATTTCAGAAACGATTTTCAATTCAGGTTTCGCAATTATGCCAGTTTTCCGCTCAACAAAACACCTGACAACTATGCCGGAAACATAAGCAACTGGAATGTGGACTATATTATGCTGGACTACGGCCGATCCGTGGCTGATTCTTTTTATTATGATATCGCATTTGCAGCTCCTGCCCAATCTATTCTGCAGGATTTGCAGTCCATGCCCTGGTCCCATTACATTGCCAATCCGGATATCCGCCTCAAATCCCGGTTGGATGTGGCCATTGCCAACCTTGACGACAGAACCTTAAACTATGCCTACCGTTATTTTATTACCGATGAGTCAGGTTCAGTTGTAAGAAACTACAACGGAGGGACCCGAAACATTGCTCCTTACCATATAGGAGGTTATCAGAGTTTTGAAGAACATTCCAATCCCATCCTGGTGCCCAATCCCTTGGGTTCAGGAACACTTCAGCCGGCTCCCTCCCGTCTGTTCAAAATTAACCATGTGATCAAAGAAGGAGATAGCGGTGATGCCTGGACAAGAAATGACACCATAGTTTTCAGGCAGGTATTTGACAATTACTTCGCATTCGACGATGGCAGCCCCGAGAATGGCTACGGGCTTGCAGGCTCCAATGCCAAGGGTGCGGTAAGATTTATTCTTGGCCACCCTGACACCCTGGAGGCCGTGCAGTTTTATTTCAACCCTACGCTTAACAACCAGAGTATGCGTCCCATTATCTTAAAAGTATGGGAGAACCTGGATCCTGAAACGGTTTTGTATGAGTCAGAACCCCTGTCGGTTGAATTTGGCGAAGGACTCAATGAGTTTGTAACTTTCCCTGTCGATCCTCCCCTGGCGGTATCAGACACCATTTATGTGGGATGGCAGCAAACAAGCAACGAATTTCTCAATATTGGTTACGATTTAAGCACCACCACCTCAGGACACATCTTTTTCAATACCACCGGGGAGTGGCTTCCCTCCATATATGAGGGTGCCTTAATGATACGACCGGTTTTTGGCCCTCAAACCATTACCCACACTCCCGATCAACCCCTCAACCGTGAAGCCCTGAAAGTATTCCCCAATCCGGTGCGCAACAACACTTTGCACCTTGTATTGCCCTACGGTCTGGCAGGAGAATTCGAAGTGCGGATATTTGATGCTTCCGGCAGGCTGGTAAATTCTTTTTCCAACCAAAAATCGATAGACGTGTCAATGCTGGACAACGGGATTTACTTCCTTCAGTTGACCACAAGGGGAGCTGTTACGGCAGAACCTTCACGCTTTATCATTGCCCGATAATTAAAACTAGCGATATGACAGATTACCAGGTATATCCTGAGGAAGAAAAGAACGAAAACGGAGAACAGGAGTTATATGAGCACCATCGGTTTGTTTCCGACAAGGGACAGGGAATGCTGCGCATTGATAAATTCCTGATGGCCCGGATGGAAAATACCAGCCGTAACAAGATACAGAACGCAGCCAAAGCAGGAAACATATTGGTAAATGACAAAGTAGTCAAATCCAATTATAAAGTAAAACCCCTGGATGTTGTCAGCATTGTGCTGGCATTTCCTCCCCGTGAGATAGAACTCATCCCCGAAGACATTCCCCTCAACATTCTTTATGAAGATGAAGATTTGCTGATTGTTAACAAAGAGGCTGGCATGGTGGTACACCCGGGGCACGGCAATTATACCGGAACGCTGGTAAATGCATTGATATTTCATTTCAGGGATTTGCCCATGCAGAACAATGAGCATGTAAAACCGGGTTTGGTGCACCGAATTGACAAGAACACCTCCGGCATCCTGCTCATTGCCAAAAACGAACTTTCGCAAACCCGGCTGGCCAAAACATTCTTTGACCGCAAAATTGACCGGTTGTATCATGCCCTGGTATGGGGTGATCTGAAGGAAGATGAAGGAACCATTACCGGACATATTGGGCGCAGCCTGAAAAACAGACAGGTGATGGAAGTTTTTCCCGGTGGGGAACATGGTAAACATGCTGTAACCCATTATAAAGTACTGGAAAGGTTTGGGTATGTAACGCTGGTAGAATGCAAGCTGGAAACAGGCAGAACCCACCAGATTCGCGCCCATTTCAGGTACATCGGGCATCCTTTGTTTAATGATGAAACCTATGGAGGCGATCGCATCCTGAAGGGAACCACCTTTACCCGCTACAAGCAATTTGTCCAGAATTGTTTTAAGGTCTGCCCCAGGCATGCCCTTCACGCCAAAACCCTTAGTTTTATACATCCTATCACCCAAAAACAGATGTCATTCAATTCCGACCTTCCCGGCGACATGCAGGCATTGATAGAAAAATGGAGACATTATGCCAAACATAAAGTACTGGAAGAAGACCCCGAAATTGAAGATGATGCTTCGGGAGAAATTCTGGAGTAACATGAAAAAAACAAAAGCCTTTGCACTGATACGTCCTGCAAAGGCTTTTGCTTTATTATAGATATGACAATCCGGGTGTTAAATCTTTAGTCGCAAACCTGCCAGAAAATGTCTGCCCGCCTGCGGGAAATAGCCATCTTCAAGCGCTATCAGGCCACTGTCGCCCAACACACCCTTATAAATCCAGGCGTTGGTAATATAGTCCACATCGAAGAGGTTGTTGATAGCGAAACTGAATTCAAGCTCCTTGAAATAGGTGTTGCGCAAAACGTAAGAGAGCCTCAAATCGTTTACAAAGTACGCATCCAGTATCCGGTCGGGATTCATCGTATTGTCAATGTATTGTTCTGAGACATATTTACCGGAAAGGGAAATGGATCCGTTCTTAACCGGGGAAGTTTTCAGCATTACCGAACCAACCAGTGAAGGAGAAAAAGCAATATCTGTGTCCTCATAGGTAGCTACATGGGTGCCGATCCAGTTCCAGTTTTCATCGTATACATCGGAGTATTCCGTAAATTCAGGGATCTTGTTGCGACTCAGACTCAGATTACCCGATACCTCGAAGAACCGGTTGTAGCGGTAGCCAGTCTCAAACTCCACACCCATGCGATAACTGTCCTCAATATTGGTTCTTGTGAAACCTCCCACATCATTGATTTCACCCGTTAGGATGAGTTGATCCTTGTAATCCATCAGGTAATAATTTACGGCTGCATATAGTCTGGAACCGGTAAATTTATATCCCAATTCAAGGTTGCGAAGGGTTTCGTGCCTGGGACGACTTTCAGGGGATGATTCGGTAAAATCACGTCTTACCGGTTCACGGTTGCTGATGCCGTAAAAAGCATACACATTATGGGCAGGAGAGATCTCAAACATGAACCCGGTTTTGGGATTCCAGAAGTTAAATACAGCTTTCTGGTCAAGGGATACCACTTCTTCATTCACCATACCCAGTCCTTCAAAATTGTAAACAATTTCGCGGTATTGCAAATCTCCAAACAGATAAAAACCGTCAAACAGCTCATAGTTGAGTTTTACGAAAGTATTAAAGTCGGTTTTGGCAGCATCATTTTCGTAATACCGGAAACCTTTCTCAAAACTTTTGGCTAGTCGTGCCCAGATAATCTCTCCGAAATGATCGCCCTCATATTGGTTAAATCCACCTCCCAACACTGCCTGAAGCCTTTCCTGGTTGTTGTAGTTCAACGAATAAGTAAGCCCGTAAAAATGATTATCCAGCCATCTTTGCCTGATCAGGTCGGTATGGGTAAAAAGGGTAGAATCGATTATTACATTGGGTAAGCCATAATTGTTGAATTCAGCATTTTGTCGATATTGCTCATAATATCCCCTCCCATAGGTGTAATGCAGTGAGGTATTTCCAACCAAAGCAGGAGAAAACTGATGGGTAAGATGCAACTGATAGTGGTCCTGCTGGTAGTTATCTGTTTCATTGTCATAATATTGCACTTCCCCCTCCTCGTCGGTATACTCTCCCGAAGGGTTGTAGGTAGGATTTTCCTCCAGCAGGTATCCGGGAACACCATTCCAGGCCTGGTATGTTTTTTCTGAACCTGAAAATGCAATGGCTTTCAAAGCTGTACGGTTTCCGTAGTATCCACCTGCCAGGTAAAATGACTTCAGGTCGGAGGAGGAGCGATCAATATAACCATCAGAATTAATCTTTGAAAGCCTTCCGTCAAATGTCCAGCCTTTGCCCATCAAGCCTGTTCCAAAGCTAACCGAGTTTCTGAGCGTATTAAAAGAACCTCCGGAACTAAATATTTCGGCATATGCATCTTCCTGGAGTTGCAGGGTTTGTACACTGATGGTTGCGCCAAAAGAGGCAGCGCCCTGTGTACTGGTGCCCACGCCACGCTGTATTTGTATATTTTCAGTGGAAGTAGCCAAATCGGGCATATTTACCCACCACACCCCATGCGATTCAGCGTCATTGACGGGGATGCCATTGATGGTGACATTGATGCGGCTGTTGTCGCTGCCCCGGATATTCATCCAGGTATACCCAACACCGGCACCGGCATCAGAACTTGTAATCAGATTGGGTGTTTGGGAAACCAGAAAAGGAAGGTCCTGTCCCAGGTTAACATTTTGTATCTCTTCCCTGCTAACATCAGTGTGAGTAGAGGGAGTACGGCTATCGGCCCTGGTGGCTTTTACTACCACTTCCTGCGATAAAAACGAAGAACGATCCAGCAGTACTTCCACTTGTTGTGTTTCTCCCGGATGCACTTCAAGGGTTTGGGTTTCATACCCCAGGTAGGAAATTTTCAGGGTTACAGGTTCACTGCTCAGATTGTTAAGCGTGAAACTCCCATCGGAACCGGTATGGGTTCCCTGAAATGTACCTTTAATAATTACATTTGCGCCGGGCAAAGCCGATTGATCCGACGCATCTTTTACGGTTCCCTGCAGCGAATGCTGCGCAATTACCGGCATGGCAAGAAACATTGCCACCAGCAAAGTTGTTAGAACTCTCATTTTTAAAATTGTTTTTTGGGTTAAACTTATGGAGATTAACAGGGGAAAAAATCTCCGTTTAAAGTCTGTCCCTTCCCTTCGCCGGCACTACCCGGATCAGGTTCAATGGGTTTGATCTCAGCCCGTATATTTAGGGCACCCCTATTTTGACTTGCAGTGCAAAGGTAAAGACTTTTCATGAATCTCCCTAAAACATTTGCAAACAAACCACGGCCGGCACGAAAATTTTTAGGTGAATTGGTTACTTTTGCAATAGTGAAATGCAACATTGTTAATGTAAGAATCGAAAAGAATACCACTATGCCGGACAAGAAAAACATCATCATAATCAATGGCCCCAACCTCAACCTGCTCGGGATGAGAGAAACCTCTGTATATGGAAATACCTTTTTTGAAGATTACCTGGAAAAACTCAGGAATTATTTTCCAGAAGTAAACATGGAATACTTCCAGAGCAATGTTGAAGGAGAACTTATTAACAAATTGCATGAAAAAGGCTTTTCTGTTGACGGCATAATTCTGAATGCAGGAGGTTATACCCACACATCCGTAGCTTTGGGCGATGCAGTGCTGGCCATCAATGCTCCCGTCATCGAAGTTCATGTTTCCAATGTATTTTCCAGGGAAGGTTTCAGGCAGAATTCTTTTATTGCAGCCGCTTGTGCAGGCAGTATCAGCGGGTTTGGCCTGGAAGGATACAGACTGGCCATTGACAGTTTAATTAATAAAGCCCGCTAAGTCCTGTCTCCATGAGGCAACCTGCCATGCAGGCGCTTTATTCAGAGTTTCCCAAAGTGGCCGTCATCAAGCTGTGAAAAGAATTTCCGGCCTGTCAGAAAGTATTCCTTCACAATACTTTTTTTATATACTCCGGATACCGGTACGTAGGGCAAACCTTTCCCCTCCCGCCTTTTTTTTCGAAGGGAGTGCAGCACTGAAAACAGAGCCTTATACACGGCCAAAAAATCTTTGTATTGCCCGCTAAACAGAAACTTCAGCGCAGCAGTCTGATCCAGAACAAGCCTCACCAGCAGTATGGAATAAAAACTTTGCGCAGGCAGGTTTTTTGCCAGCAGCAACAGATTATTTCTGAAATTCAGATACGTTTTCCTGGGATTATTCTTAGGCAGGGTGCCTCCGCCCACATGATATACCTTTGATGCAGGCAGACAAACCACCTCCTTCCCCATTCTTTTCATACGCCAGCAAAGGTCAATTTCTTCCATATGGGCAAAAAAATCATTGTCGAGTTTTCCGGCACTGAAGAAATCACTCCCCCTGACAAACATACACGCCCCGGTGGCCCAGAAAACATTCGTGAACACATCGTATTGTCCTTCATCTTTCTCGAGAGAATCAAATATGCGTCCCCTGCAAAAGGGGTAACCATACTGGTCAATAAAACCACCAGCGGCACCGGCATACTCAAATTCAGCGGGTTGGTGCCACGAAAGAATTTTGGGCTGACAGGCAGCTATGGTGGTCTGCTTGTCCATAATTTCTATTACCGGCTCTATCCATCCGGGCGCAACTTCGATATCAGAATTGAGCAAAACATAATATTCGGCTTTTATCAATTGCAGTGACCGGTTATAACCGCCTGTATAACCATAATTATTTCCAAGGGGCAGGAAATCCACCTCACTGTAATGCTGTTTTAAAAAAGCATGTGAATCATCAACTGACCCGTTATCAGCCACAAACACCTTGGCGTAAGAAGGGCAATGCTCTATCACAGAAGGTAAAAATTTTTCCAGTAAGGATTTGCCATTCCAGTTCAATATAACGATTGCGAGTTTCAACATGCTGATGCGATAATAAAAATAGTTAGATGAAGGAAACCGGACAAAGCAAATCATTAAGCGGTACAACCCGGTAAAAAAACTCCCATCAAAGGTAATATTTTAAGCATTTGAATGGTAGAGAATAAAAAAACCAGGCCCTTTCGTACCTGCAAGAATCTGGTTAAATGGTTCTTACGTGGTTGATATATTTTTTATGAAAGAATGTGTAGTTTTTGTTGTGTCGAAAGGTTTTTTTTGTACTTTTGCCCCCGGAGAGATGGCAGAGTGGTCGATTGCGGCGGTCTTGAAAACCGTTGAGGGTAACACCTCCGGGGGTTCGAATCCCTCTCTCTCCGCCACCTGAAAAAAGAGCCTTGCTTAATGAAAAAGCATGGCTCTTTTTTTGTCAGGATGTTTTCACAGACTCGTATAAGAGGTATTATTTCATTCGTGTCTCGTGATTAACACACCTAAATCAAAGCTGCCAGTGCAGCGATAATATCAGCGATTTACATTCATTCAAATATAACGGACGGGTACTATTTCTTTAATTCACAACAACCGAATCCCAGGTGATTCAAATCACCAAAGCCAGCATTGTATCCTATTTTTAATAATTCGTCAGGAGCTTTCACCTCAAAATCAAACATGTAACCTTTTACCGATTTCTGGTGAGGGGTGTCTGTCCTGATTTTTACATGCCTGGTCCTGGGTTTGCCCATCAGTTTAAACTGCAGGTCATTCAGCCCTGACAATCCATTTGCTGCTCCTGACGGCATATATTTTACCAGATTGGCGTATTTAAACATCAGACTTTTGAAAAACACTTTGTCAAAATCTTTTTGATCGGGAGTAATATACTTATTGCTTCCGGGCTCACCCATTAACATGGGAGACAAAGTACGGAAAACAGCCTTTTTCAGCTTGGAAAAATCAGGCATTTCAAGACTTTGAATCTTGTCAATTTTCACGCTGACCTTGCCTCTGGCATCGCCCATTTTAAACTCCTGATTTTGGAAGGTGTCAATCACATGCGGTTCGATATCCTCCTGGGCATAAAAAGACAGAATCATCGATGCATATTCCTCTTCAACCATCAACCGGTCATCCACCACTTTATGCGGGCCAAAAACCACATCAGAAAAGGTAAAAAGTTTATACTCTCCGGTAGCATCAAGAAATTTTTTATCAGCAAGGAACGATCGAAAAGTGCCACTCTGAAAATGGAGCATTTTGTGGATCCAGGCAGAAAATTCACTTTGGTAATTTACAGGGATGGAATAGGGTGCTTCCCCCTGTAGCTCGAATTCAATTTTAAAACGCATGATGTTTACAATGAAAAGATTTTCTTAGTTATAAACTTTAATGGGCAAAAAACAAAAAAGAACTTATAAATTTAAAGATAATCAAAACAAAAGTAGTAACAAAAATACAACAAAAAAGCCATTTGCAAGATGATATTGCAAATGGCTTAATTATAAAATAATCTTTAAGAAATTATCTCACGATTTCTTCGAATTCAGCAACCTGGAAGTAGCGGATAAATTCGCGATCTATCTGGGCTTCCTCTTTAAGTTCAGGATTAAGTCTTACAGCAGTTCTGAGGTTATCGAAAACCATATCATTGTTCTGCCTGCGAGCACCAATCACAGCTTTCAGGTAAGCTACACGTGCTGATTCGGGAGCACACTCCAGGTTGGTCATTGCAGCAGATTCATTGTCTGCCATCAGGTGAGCCAAAGCAACATTGTGCGTGCAGGTGCGACCAGCGTAAGAGCTAAGTGCAGCCTGGTAGTCTCCTTCAAGAATCATAAGGGTTCCAATGTTGTAGTTTACACGAACTCCCTGTCCTTGTGCAGCTTCAAAATAAGATTGTGCATTTTCATTGTCCCCTTTATGGGCAGCAACTACACCAAGGTTATTGAGAACGTGACCATTGTTGGGAGCAAGCTGGTTGGCTTTTTCCAGATCAGCCGCTGCCTCATCTACATTGCCCATTTCTATGTGAACATAAGCTGCATTGTTAAATCCTTTGTAATCCTGGGGGAAAAGCTGCTGTGCGGATTGATAAATAGACAATTTGGTGTCGTTATCATCAGTTAGTGTGGCTGCATACAGCAGTTCTTTTATATCCAGTTCTGAAGGATTAGAGGTGGATAAAGTAGCGATTTCTTCATCACTTTTCTTGGGTTCGAAAGAAGTAATAATGATTTCACCACGACGCAAGGGCTTAAGAAGCTCTTCGATTTCAGCATAAATAACGGTCATATCTTTAATTCTTCTTTCTCTCTCTGCGGGAGCAAGCTGCGAATTAATAATATTGGAAATCGCTTGTTTGTCCGGCAGATCAGACGCGTTGAGAACTTTCATGAAACCTTCAAAGTCTTCACCTTTGGCAGTAACCTCGATTTCTGGTTTAGTGAACTCTTCATCAGCTTCTTCTTCGAGTTCACTGAACATATCATCGGTATAATTTTGCACTGCCTCAGCACGATTCTCTGACAATTCTTCATTGTAAGCAACTTCTCCTTCAGGAGATGCCCATGCATTAACCTCAATTGATTCTATTTCCCAACCCTGCTTGATAAACTCTCTGAGCTGGTCCATTTGTTCCTGGCTTTCATCCTCACGATTCAGCGAAAATCTCCAGTTAATGTTGTGCCTCATATAATCGAAATAAATATTGGCACTCTCCGAAGCGCGGGTTACTTTTTCGTATCCATGTGCAGCAAGTTCGAGATCATAATCATGCTCCACTTTTTGAGAAGTGTTAATAACACCGTCAGCCACTTTTCTTTCAGGCAGATTGGTTACATCGTCTTCGCTTCCTTCACGATAAACCTTGGCCCTTACGAAGAGCTCAGAAGCTTCCATTCCTTCTTCAAATTCCACAACATCTGAAAAACCGAAGTTGGTTGCCGAACCACGATTGATAACTGTTCCTTCTCCGGATGTTTTTTCTCCACGGAGATAAATAGTCTGAAGGGTTTGTTCACCACCTTCATAAACCAATACGGGAGTCAGTTCTACCTTGGCGCGTGCATGGAAATATTTCTCACTAACACGACCGCTCACATCGACGGCTACATCGCCGCCATGGTTCTCAAGAGGATTAACTTCAGGAGTATAACTTACTTCATCTCCATAATCTCTAATCATCTTGTTTAATCCGCAACTGCCTAAAAAGACTGCCGTAATAAGTAATACAGCTAAAAGTTTTACGTTCTTCATAGTTTTCAATTTATTAATTATTTGAGTCTCCGTTGATTGAGTTTTTTATAAAATACTGTGGTTACTTCTGCTAAATTCAGCACAAATATATAAAAAATTATTTAGCACTTACATTATTTACGTGTATTGATGGCGATGGGTTTCGCATTTTTGGATATTTTCTGAGAATTTCACCCATATGCTTTGCCTACGTGCAAAGGTAACAAAATTAGAGGGAATATTCCGGAAAGATGAAAAGTTTGCGCCGAATCAACTCATATAAAAACCGCGGCTCAATAAACAGCCTGAAAGGATAATTTTGGTCCTGAACCCCATTTCATCCAAAAGTAGCGGATACCCTCCTTTTCCATCAGAACCGTAATTCCTCTGCCTGTTTATCGCCAATGGATTCCCTGAAGCAGCCCAAAAACAGCAACCAGGCCAATAATCCTCAAAATTTTGTACTTTTGCCACAATAATTCCCTGTATCAATGGCTATTGCATTGAATAGGGAAAAATTATTTCAAATTGTTTTGCAGGGGAAAAAAATTGTATTAAATTTGCACTCCTTTTTGCAAGGCCCGTTCGTCTAGGGGTTAGGACGCCAGGTTTTCATCCTGGTAGCAGGGGTTCGAATCCCCTACGGGCTACAATAAAAAACAACAATTAAAACATTAATACAGAAAATTTTTCAATTATGGCCAACCATAAATCAGCATTAAAAAGGATCAGGTCAAACAACGCCAAAAGATTGCGCAATCGTTACTACGCAAAAACTACCCGCAACGCGGTAAGGAAACTGCGAAATACTACTGACAAAGCGCAGGCTCAGGAAAGTCTTCCCAAAGTGGTTGCTTTGCTTGACAAGCTGGCCAAGAAGAACGTTATTCATAAGAATAAAGCTTCCAACCTGAAATCCAAGTTGACCCTTTACGTAAACAAATTATAAATAAGCAGAATCTGCGAAAAAATATTTTTTCTGTAAGAAAAAACTATAATTTTGCACTGCTTTTACATACAGCGGCCCGTTCGTCTAGGGGTTAGGACGCCAGGTTTTCATCCTGGTAGCAGGGGTTC
>CAZBGI010000017.1:0-56922 GCA_964491395.1 uncultured Bacteroidales bacterium
AGGAAAAACTCTCTTGGGTGGAAACCACATTGCCGTTTTCGGTCCAGTTGATAAACACATAGCCTGTTTCAGGAGTGGCAGATACCGTAGCCGTATGGCCATGATTGTAGCTGCCTTCTCCTGTAACAGATCCTCCTATCGAGGGATTGGCATTAAGTGTAATGGTGTAAGGAGTAAGGGAAAAATTGGCAGTGAGGGCTTTGTCTTCATTTACTGTAAAGCTATAGTTGGCCTGGGAAGAAACGATATTTCCATCCTCGCTCCAGTTGAGAAAGGTATATCCTGTGGCAGGAGTTGCGGTGAGGGTTGCCTGCTGGCCTGCATTGTATTCCCCTGCACCGCTTGTGCTTCCTCCTTCGCTGGGGTTGCTGTTCAGGGTAATGGAGTATACATCCGATGATTCGGAGCTGAAGTTGGCCACCAGGTTCCGGTCAGAAGAAGCCTGAAAAATGTATTGGGTGCTGGAAGAAACTACCTCACCGTTCTCAGTCCAGTTTTCAAAGGTAAAACCCTCTGCAGGAAAGGCATTTACCGCCCTTACCGTCCCATGACTAACTGTGCCTGCCCCGGTTAGGTTTCCTCCGTTAGAGGGATTGGCCGTGAGGGCAATCTGATAGGTTTTTTTCTCAAAGTTGGCGGTAAGCTCCCGGTTTTCTTCAACGGTAAAAGAGTAGGATGAGGATGTTGAAACTATATTTTCTCCCTCGCTCCAGTTGATAAATTCGTATCCACTGGAGGGGGTTGCAGTGACGGTAATGTTTTCGCCTTCAGGGTGGTTTCCTCCTCCGGTAACACTTCCTCCATCATCAGGATTGGCTGAAAGTGTGATTTGCCAAATGGGGGTGGAGGAATCAAAATGGGCCACCAGGTGCCTGTCTGACTGGGGCGTAAAAGAATACGAGGGCTCCGTTGATACCACATTGCCGTCTTCTGTCCAGTTTTCAAAAGTAAAACCATTGGCAGCCGTAGCAGTAATTGTTCCTGTATTTCCTTCATACCAGGTTCCGTCGCCTTCAATCGTACCTCCATGGTCCGGTGATGCTTCGGCCGTTATCTCAAAACTGCCTCCGGGGCCTCCAAATAGATCAAAACTAATGGTAGAACCTGCGTTACTAATGTTGGAAATCATCAGGCCTCCTGCGTTGTCATCACTGAGAAATGATGATGGGTTGGTCGAGTCGTTTATCTCAACGCGGTCTGCCTGGGCTGAATAGTTGGCACTGAAAACCACGCCGTTTAAATCATTGGTGCCGTTAGGCCTGTATAGATACACTTCATCGGGTGGGCCATTGGCATTTCCATTTCCGGCCAGGGTATTGATTCTGTATACCAAAAGTCCGCTGCCCGGCAGATTGTTTTCATAGGTCCCTGGCTCTTTTCTTCTGTATTCTACCACAAAATATTCTGTATCGCTATGGGGCGAATTTATCCTGAAGGCATTGTTTTCCGGGGAAGTTAAAGGGTTTAAAGTGTAAGTGCCCGGAGTAGATATTACGGGGATATCGCTGATCCAGGTTTGATTGGTGTATTTCCACTTCATAAAAGCACTCATGTGACCATGGCCTGAGTGCATCAAGTCCCAGGGACCCACGGGGGTAATATTAGAGTTGGAGTATCTGTATAAATCCGGCGCACCGAAAGTATGAAAAAGCTCATGATTAAGAATCTGGACAGTAGCCTGGGTCTCTGGCTGAAAAGTATAATCCCATACTCTTTTGCCGTTGATATGGACGTTGGTGCTGAAAAGAGCCCAGCGGTGTGCCCACAAGATCGATGACCATGATCCAGACCCTCCTTTAATGATAAAGCAAACATTGTCAACCCTTCCATCTCCATCATTATCAATCTCCAGGTCCTGGGGGACTTGTTCTGAAATGGCGTTAACCGCTCTATGAAGCAGCTGATGTTCTCTTTCGGTTCTTTCTGAACTGGTATAACCATTGGGATTATTGACCGAGTGGTAGGGTTCATAATAAGAGCGTGGGTATACATCCTGGTAAGAAATATTGACATCCATGGCAGAAGGCGGAAAATGCTGGCTCTCCACGGAAACCATTCCGTAGGACACCTCCTGGAAATAATTTTTTACCGATGGGGAAGACTCGTTATTGAGTTTTTCGTCAAAACTGCTTCTTGGGGTTGTAAATTCAGTGTCGTCACTAAACCGGATATAAACGACCAGGTTTTGAAGAGTACCTGAATGTGCCGTTTTGTTGGGAACATCATCGAATACATCCAGCATTTTGTCTTTGCGCTGTTGATACTCTGAGGCGCTAATTCCTGTATAAGGTTCCAGGCCTGCCTGTTCAGGATCTGAAAGTCCCACTCTCAAGGACGAGGCAGTGAGTGTATCCCCGGAAGAAATAGCATAGTAGTAATAGCCATCTTCCCCTGCCACAATGGTAAATCCATTGCTGTCATGCAGATAGTTAAAAAATTCATCGCCGCTGGTGAAACATTCAATCGTACTCCCGTCGGGGTTTTTCAGGGTTGTAGGAATGTTATCTACCCATGCAGCCTGCAATGGGAAGAATGCAATCCATAACAACAATGAAATAAACAGTGCTTTTTCTCTAAAAGTTTGCCGGTACTGGAAAGTGGTCATATTGTGGTTTTTAAAATAATTGTGTACTGGGTTATTAGGTTATCTTTTAAATATTACAACTCATTTTAAGATGGCTCTTTACTCCGGGTATATTGACAGCATATTTTGCAGCACATGTTCTGGGTTTCTGGCCTTAAAATTTGTTAGTGTAAAGTAAAAGCATTGGAATTTTTATGGGTAGCGGAGAATCACTTGAAAAGTCTGGGTAATTTACCCGGAAGAAAACCCTTGGTTTTACCTATAGTCTTTCAGGCCCTCGTATAGGGCACGTTCTTTTGTGTGAAGTTTTTTGTTGTTTGTAGACAGGAGTTTTAACTGAGTGTTACATATGGAAGTTGCATTGCTAAAAGTCTGATAATAATCGTTTTAATAAGCTTTTCTTCTGCAAGAAAAATGAGTAAGTCAGATGTTTTTTTTCGGGATAGAAAAAAAGAACGATTTAAAAAAGTTAAGCTGCTTCTGATGGACTACTCCTGTCTGTTATTGAACCTTGGTTTACAGAAATTGGTTTTAGCGTGTAGAAAATTAAAAATCACAGTATAAACCAAATGCTTTTTAATAATGAAAAACATATTAATTATCGGAGCAAGTTCCGGAATTGGATTTGAATTGGTAAAAAGACTGCACAAGAACCATCATGTTTATGCCATGAGCAGACATGAAGGAGACTTGAACCAGTTAGAAAATGTGCAATGGAGTGAACTCAATGTATTGAGTGATGATTTTGATTTCACTTTTTTGCCCGATACTCTTGATGGATTGGTTTATTGTCCCGGCAATATTAACCTTAAACCTTTAAGAGGGCTTAAGGCGGCGGATGTAATGGAAGATTTCCAGCTAAATGCTCTGGGTGCATTTAAAGTTGTACAACAGGTATTTACCAGGCTTAAGAAGGCTTCAGGAGCATCAGTGGTATTTTTTAGTACGGTAGCCGTAGGGCAGGGGATGGCGTATCATGCTTCAGTGGCGATGGCCAAAGGCGCCCTGGAAGGACTTACAAGATCTCTGGCAGCAGAATTGGCTCCCTCGGTGAGGGTCAACGCTATAGCCCCTTCTCTTACAGATACACCCTTGGCATCCAGGTTGTTGAGTTCAGAGGAAAGAAAAGAAGCTTCAGCTCAGAAGCATCCACTCAAAAGGGTCGGGAAACCCACCGATATAGCTGCCATGGCTGATTTTTTGCTCAATGATGATGCTTCCTGGATTACCGGGCAGGTAATTGGAGTGGACGGAGGTATGGGTTCCCTGAAACTTTGATTTTTTCATAGGGCCTGGGTTTGTTTCTTGTGTGCAGAAAACAATAGGGTTAAATTTCCAGGGCAAAAGCTGCATGTTTTGAAGTCCCTGACTTTTAATCCTATTCATTATTTTTTTAGAAAATCTGAAGCCTTAAATGGCTACCTGTTGAAAGATTTCTGCATTCAATGGGGGAAAATGCAGGTTTTATAGTCCCTTGGTTTTGTAAGTTTCAGATAATCAGTGCGTATTGTGTTTTGTTTAAGTATAATTACTTTTGAAAACAAATCGAAATATTCAGTCAAAAAGAAAAGCAGCCATCGCACTTCAGTAGTTTATCCTGATAATGAGTAACCCATTGGTATATTTTTCGTATCCAAGAAGTAGGTCTGCCTGTTTGAGTAAAGATTTACAGCATTTCGTGCAGCAAAAGAATACAACCCATTATTTGTAATCTCAAAACTAAAAAGATATAACCTCCTACGATGAAGGAAAAAATTATACTCGACAAAAACTATGCTTTGGTTTCCTATAATGCAGCGCAAAAATTAGGGCAAATTATCTGGAAACGTGAGCCCGATGCAGCGGAGTACAAAACAGCCTATCTTACCTTATTAAACTTTGCCTCAGCAGAGACTGTTCATTATTTTTTATCGGATATCAGGGAGCAAGGGGGTGCCCTGCCCAATGAAAGAAAATGGTTTGAACAGGAATTGCTTCCTGCAGTTAACAAAACCGGATTAAAAAAAGCTGCAGTAGTTTTTGATGGCAGTCTGTCCCGAAAATACTACATAAACATACTGATAGCGGCAGGAAAGAAATTTGGAATTCCCATCAAGGTATTCTGTCATTACCAGAAAGCTCTTGAGTGGCTGTTGGGTGCGGCAGAAGAAACGCCTGAAAAAGAATTTACCCGGCAAAAGCAAGTAAATGTTTCCTGAACATATTGACTTAGTGAAGCATGTTGCATTATGTAGTGAAATGAATCAAAAAGTACCCGAAATTTCTGTATATTTACTGTATGACAGATATGATTATTTCAGCAAATTCCAAGCTGGCAGATGTGGTGATGAAAGACAGGAGAGCGTTGTTGCTCCTTCCTCGCTTCGGAATTGAGTTAGGTTTGGGCGATCGCACCGTAAAGCAGGTATGTGAAGACAAAAGTATCAATACGGACTTCTTTATGCTGATGGTGAATGTTTTTCTCAATTCAAATTATTTTCCTGATCGCAAACTCAAAAGTGTTGATATTGACATGTTGCTTCGCTACCTGGAAAATTCACACCGATATTATCTCGAAGAGAAAATTCCCTACCTGGAAACCCTGATCAAGGAGTTTAAGGAAAAAGTGAATCATCCGGCTACTTTGCAACTGGAAAAATTCTTTCACCAGTATATTGTGGAAGTTAAAGAACACCTTGCCTACGAAGATCAAACGGCATTTCCCTATGTAGCGGCTCTTTCAGAGCAATTAAAGAAAAATTCGGGAAACATTCCCGATATTGACTATCATATTGGCGTATTTGAAGCCAGGCATGATAATATTGAAGAGAAGCTTAGTGACCTAAAAAGTTTGCTTGTAAAGTATTTTCCTCCTTCCAATGACCGATATATCCGTATTCGTATTCTGAGTGAGCTTATTGAATTTGAGGATGATCTGATCAATCATGCACGCATCGAAGACAAGGTGCTTATTCCCATTGTTGAACAACTTGAGAAGAACCTTAGTTAAGGATGAACCATGAGAAGAACCTTACTTATCGCAGATCCATCAGAAATTATACGGAAAGGTTTGATGCATATCACTGAGAAACTTGGTTTTTTCTCCACCATCAATGAAGTGGGTTGTTCTTCTGCGCTTCATGATTCCATAAAAAAACATAGTCCTCAGGTGGTACTGCTCAATCCTGCTTTTGTAAATGAAGATAGTTTGCAGGAATTAAAGGAATTCAACAATGGAAACATAATAATAGTCGCAGTGATTTACTCATTGTACGATGATGAGTTTATCAGCTTGTTTGATGAAGTAATTATGATAGGAGACAGCCGGCAAAAAATTCTTAAAAAATTGGGACCCCTTCTTGGTAAAACTCCTGTTCGAAAAACTCAGAAGTCAGCAGAGTCTCTCTCTTTACGGGAACTTGATGTGCTTAAATTACTGGTTAAAGGTCTGAGCAACAAAGAAATTTCGGATAAGCTTTTTATATCTCCTCACACAGTAATTTCACACCGAAAAAATATTACACAGAAACTGAATATTAAGTCCGTTGCCGGGCTCACCGTATATGCCATCCTCAATGAGCTTATAAGTATGGACGATGTTCAGTAGGGAGTCTGAAATCCGGATGTTTGCGGTTGGGAATTTTTTTTATTAACCTTGTGATTCCACTGTGTAATTCAATAAATATTTTTAGTTTTGCAAGGCTTAAACTTAAACAAAACTGTTTATGAGCCTTACAAGAGGTTTTCCTGTTTTTTTTATCTTATTTCCGTCAGATATTCCTGACAAATAGCCCTTTGTTCCCTGAATTCCTTCCGGGAACAATCTTTTTTCTACTTTCCTAATGCAATTTATAGTCAAAATAAATTTTTGTCTGGCAAATGTTTTATTTTGAATTATCAAAACCCTTAAAATCTAAAAAAGAATGAAGAAATTATCTGTAATTGCTTTTGGTGGCAATGCTCTTTTACGAGGTGATCAGGTAGGAACCATTGATGAACAGGAGCAGAATGTGTACGATACCTGTCAGCACCTGGTAGGACTTATCAAAACCGGCTATGATCTTGTTATCGGCCATGGCAACGGGCCCCAGGTGGGCAATGTGTTGTTGCAACATGAGGCAGGAAGTCAGATTTTTGGCCTGCCCAAGCAGCCTATCGATTTTTGTGTTGCCGAAACCCAGGGCTCTATCGGCTTTATGATAGAGCAACAACTTCGGAATGTATTAGCCGAACATGGAATCGAACGCAATATCGTTACCCTGGTTACCCAGGTTGAAGTAGATAAAAATGATCCTGCTTTTCAGAATCCTACCAAACCCGTAGGACCTTTTTACACCAAAGAGGAAGCTGATAAACTTAAAGAAGAAAATAACTGGGTGTTCCATGAAGATCCCCGCAAACGCGGATGGAGAAGAGTAGTAGCCTCTCCAAGGCCCCAGGAAATTCCCAACTGGAAAGCTGTTGAAAAACTGGCACGTGAAGGAAGTATCGTGATTACTGTGGGAGGTGGCGGAATCCCCGCCTACAGGGATGAAAAAGGAAAATTGGTGGGGATTGATGCCGTAATCGACAAAGACCTTGCTTCCTCATTGCTGGCCAACAAAATCAAGGCCGATGAGTTTTGTATCCTCACCGATGTGCCCAATGTGTACATCAATTTCCACAAACCCGGCGAGCAGAAACTGGGCCGAATCGATATCCCTGAAATAAAAAAACATCTTGCTGACGGTCAGTTTACCGAAGGAAGCATGGCACCCAAAGTTAGGGCTTGTATCGAGTTTGTTGAAAATGGCGGAAAAGAAGCCATTATTACCGAAGCTACCCAGCTGGGCAATGAAAATGCCGGTACAATCATTCACGGATAGTATTATGGTATTAAAGTATTGAATCTATTGTCAACAAGTTATTAATAATTAAAAAACAAACGTTATGGCATTCAATCTGAGAAACAGAAGTTTTTTGAAATTGCTGGATTTTACTCCGCAGGAAATTAAATTTTTACTGGATCTTTCCCTGGATCTTAAAAAAGCAAAATATGGCGGCTACGAACAACCCCGTTTGAAAGGGAAAAATATAGCCTTGATTTTTGAGAAAGCCAGTACACGAACCCGTTGTGCTTTTGAGGTCGCTGCTTTTGACCAGGGTGCTCAGGTAACGTATCTGGGACCCACCGGCAGCCAGATAGGCAAAAAAGAGTCCATGAAAGATACAGCCAGGGTTTTGGGTCGCATGTATGATGGTATCGAATACCGCGGGTTTGCACAAACTACCGTACAGGAACTCTCTGATTACAGTGGTGTGCCGGTGTGGAATGGCTTGACCAACGAATTTCACCCTACCCAGATTCTTGCTGACTTCCTCACCATGATGGAGCACAGCGACAAACCTCTGAACCAAATAAAATTCTGTTACCTGGGAGATGCGCGCAACAACATGGGTAACTCCCTGATGGTGGGTGCTGCAAAAATGGGAATGGATTTCCGTGCTGCTGCCCCAAAAAAGGTACAGCCCACAGATGAGCTGGTTGCAGAGTGCCGCGAAATAGCCAAAGAAACAGGAGCCAAAATTACCATCACTGAGAATGTGGATGAGGCAGTGAAAGATTGCGACTTCCTCTACACGGATGTGTGGGTATCAATGGGTGAGCCCGATGAGGTGTGGGAAGAGCGTATCAACCTGCTGAAACCTTATCAGGTAAATATGGATGCCATCAAAAAAACCGGCAATCCTGACGTGAAATTCCTGCATTGTTTGCCCGCCTTCCACAATCGCGAAACCACCGTGGGTGAAGAAATTTACCAAAAATTCGGACTGGATGGAATGGAAGTGGTAGAAGATGTTTTCGAATCTGAGCACTCGGTGGTGTTTGACCAGGCGGAAAACCGTCTGCATACCATCAAAGCTGTTATGGTTGCAACATTGGGAGCCTGATAAGAAAATAGATTAATAGGTATGAAAAAGGCTGTCTTCGCGACAGCCTTTTTCATATCTTTACCTTCTGAAACTCTGTTTTTAAAGGTATTTTTTGCCATACTGGTCTGCCATTTTCAAGGCAGAAAAAACTTTTTCCGCATCTATCGGCATCGGCTCGTTAAAAATGGTTTCCCCTTCTTTGGTGGCAGCTTTGGCAACCTTGTAAAGATCTTCGTCAGTTATATCTTTTAGTCCTATTTCTTCCAGGGTAATGGGCAAGCCAACAGTTCTGCAAAATTCATATACTTCATCAATAACCTCCTGGGGTTTATCGGTGAGGAATAAGGAGGCGAGAGTGCCGATGGTTACTTTTTCTCCGTGAAAATAATCATGAGTAGCTTCCAGAACTGTTAATCCATTGTGTATGGCATGAGCAGTAGCCAAACCACCACTTTCGAAGCCCAGTCCACTCAACAAAGTGTTGGCTTCTACAACCTTTTCCAGGGCGGGTGTGGTAACCCCTGCTTCGCATGCCTCCCTGGCTAACTCCCCGTATTCAAGCAAAGTCTCGTAGCACAAACTGGCCAGGTTGTACGCTGTCATCGAACCTGCCTTGCCGCTCATATTGGGAGCATAACTCTGCATGCATGATTGGGCTTCAAACCAGGTGGCAAGAGCGTCTCCCATTCCTGATACCAGGAATCGAGGCGATGCATTGACAATTATACGCGTGTCAACCATTACCACGTTGGGGTTTTGAGGCAGGAAAAGATAGCGATCTACTTCCCCCTTTTCAGTGTATATTACAGACAATGCACTGCATGGTGCGTCAGTAGAAGCAAGGCTGGGAATGATGATCATGGGTAGTTTTAATTCATAGGCAACCGCTTTGGCTGTGTCGATGGTTTTTCCTCCGCCAAAACCTATGATTACCTCCACATCTTTGTCTTTGGCTGTTTTTGAAAGCCTCAGTATTTCTTTATCAGTACACTCTCCTCCGAAACTCTCGGTTGTTAGTTTTATCTCCTTTCCTGCTGCTTTTTTGTAATCTGGCAGAATGTTGTCGTATACAAAGGGATCGGCAATCATAAATGCTTTTTCACCAAACCGTTTTACTTCTTCTGGTAAATGCCTGATTGCATCAGGACCTTGTACATATCTTCCCGGGAATAAAGTTGTTGTAAGCATAGTTTTTTTGTTTAATTTTAATTTTAATGTTACCGCTTTATTAATACTAATCATTAAACATCCCTTTTTCCCTTATTGTTTAAACCAATAATGAATGCATCTAATTAAGTAAAATTGAATTCAGCATATGGAAAATCTATCGCCCAAAGACTTTTTGGTAGCCCACCCTGTAAAACTGGATGAAATACCTACGCGGCTCAATATGGACCTCACTAAAAAAGAAAAGAAAAAGGCACTGAAAAAGGTGGGTAAGAAGCTGAGTAAAATGCAGGATGTCATGTATGCCCACAATCGATATGGAGTTTTGGTGGTGTTGCAGGGGATGGATACATCTGGTAAAGATAGCCTGATTAGAGATGTGTTTAGTAAGTTCAATCCGCGGGGTGTCGTAGTTCACAGTTTTAAACCTCCTACTTCAATAGAATTACAATATGATTACCTGTGGCGGCATTACGTGGCATTACCCATGAAAGGAAAATACTCCATTTTCAATCGCAGCCATTATGAAAATGTGCTGGTAACAAGGGTCCATCCTCATTATTTGCTGAATGAAAACATCCCGGGCGTAGAATCTATTGAAGATATACCTGCTGATTTCTGGGACAAGCGTTTTGAGCAAATCCGGAATTTTGAAAAACACATTGTGCAGAACGGGATTATCGTGTTCAAGTTTTTTCTCCACCTGAGTAAAGAGGAGCAACGGCATCGGTTGTTGCGCAGACTGGAAAAACAGAATAAAAACTGGAAGTTTGCTCCCAGCGATTTGACGGAAAGAAAACTTTGGGATGATTACTGGACCTATTATGAGCAGGCCATCAATAATACATCCTTGCCTCATGCACCCTGGTATGTAATTCCGGCAGATGATAAAAAGGAAGCCAGGTACCTGGTGGCAAAAATTATTCATGAAAAAATGAAAATGTATACCGATATCGCAGAGCCTCAGCTTGATAGCAGTATCCGGGAAAATATTCATCAATACAAAGAAAAGCTGATCAAAAAAGATATTTGATGGCCCGCAGTGGGTTTAATCATCAGATAACATCTTCAACGGTGCCGGGCGTTCTTTTTACAAAACCATAGACCTGGCGGATTTGAGAACGGTATGATATGTTGAGGATATAAAAGTAATGGTCTGGTATTTAGCATGAAAGCAGGAAATGTCATTTGAGTACCTTTAGAAATAAAAAAAGATAGCATCATATGGAAAAGAAAAAGCTGGTTGTAATTGGAGGCGATGCGGCAGGTATGGGTGCAGCATCCAAAATAAGAAGAGAGAAACCCGATTGGGACATCATGGTTTTTGAAAAAGGGAAATTTACTTCTTATGCCGCATGTGGAATCCCTTACTACATTGCAGGAGATGTTGATTCTCATGATGATTTAATAGCGAGAAAACCGGAAGTATTCAGGAAGAAGCAAAACATTGATTTACGTACCCTTCATCAGGTTATGGCCATTGATAAAGACAGCAGGCAGGTAAAAGTTAAAAACCTCACCGACGGGGAAGAATTTACAGAAAGTTGGGATTACTTGCTTATTGGTACCGGTGCTTCCGCTATCATACCTAATGTTCCCGGAGTGGAGGCCAAAGGGGTTTATGCCTTATCTGATTTGCAAAGTGGTATTGAAGTCCATCGTGGAGTTAAGGAGCTGAACCCCCGTAAAGCCGTGGTGGTTGGGGCCGGTTACATTGGTATTGAGATGGCTGAATCATTGCTTTCTCTCGGTCTTGAAGTTACTGTGGTTGACATGGCTGATCAGGTGATGGTTTCCATGGATAAAGATATGGCTACCCTGATAAGTGATTACATGAAGGATGAAGGAATTCATCTTATTACCGGAGAAAAACTCTCAGAAATACAGAAAGATGACAATAGCAGGGTGAAAGCGGTGATAACGGATAAGCAAACCCTGGAAGCAGATCTGGTTATTCTGGGGATGGGGGTAACGCCCAATACCGAGATAGCCGGGAAGGCCGGAATTGAATTGGGAGTACGAAAGGCCATCCGTGTAAATAAGAAGATGGAAACCTCCGTACCAGGCATTTGGGCGGCAGGGGATTGTGCTGAATCATACCATCTGGTGAAAAAACAACAGGTTTATACTCCCTTGGGTACAGTGGCCAATAAACATTCGCTGGTGGCGGGAATTAATATCAGCGGGGGCCAGGCCATATTTCCCGGAGTGTTGGGTACAGCCATTACCCGGTTTAACAATCTTGAGATTTCAAGAACAGGCCTTTCGGAAAAGGAGGCTCAGGAATCCGGAATTGAAGTTGTTGTCAATACCATTGAAAGTACAACGCTTTCCGGATATTTCCCGGGTACGGGATCCATCAATGTTAAACTGGTGGCAGAAAAAAAGTCAGGTAAAATTCTGGGAGGCCAGATTGTAGGTTTCAATGGTGCAGCCAAGCGTATTGATACCGTGGTGGCTGCCATCACCAGCCAAATGACAGCTCAGCAAATGTTGGATATGGATTTATCATATGCTCCTCCATTTTCTCCGGTTTGGGACCCCGTGCAGGTTGCCGCAAGAACGTTGTTGTAACAGCATAAAAGCTTGAAAATAATGAAGACGGTGCAGCATTTAAATAAACTTTTCTCTGTATTTTAGGAACCCAAAAATTGCAATTTTTCTGAAAAAGATAAACCCATCAGGTACAGCCTCTTTTATTTATGAACGCATTCATCAGCAAGGAAAAACCTTTCAGCAAAAAGTGGTACAAAGCCTATGGCTATATTGTATTGGGTGCCATTATCATTTCCCTGGGATATGTTTATTTTATTATCCCCTATAAAATTCTTCCCGGCGGTGTTTACGGCATAGCCATTATACTGCATCATAAACTGGGTTTTCCCGTGGGTATGACTGCATTGGTTTTCAATATTGTATTGTTGCTGGTTGGATTAAAACTCCTGGGTCCCCGGTTCGGGATTAAAACCCTTACGGCTCTTGTGCTGACTTCTGTTATGGTAGATTTGGCCAGTTTCTGGTCGGGACTTGTACCCCTGGCAGAAGATGAACCTTTGCTCTCTGCTGTGTTTGGAGGTTTGTTGGTAGGAGTAGGAGTGGGGTTGATTTTTAAGTCAAAAGCTTCTACCGGAGGCTCTGATGTATTGGCCATGATTTTAGGGAAATACAGCAGTATGCCCGTGGGACAAATCATGATTCTGATAGATTCTGTCGTGGTATTGCTGGGTTTGCTGGTTTTTGGTGACTGGAAAATCCCTCTGTATTCCTGGCTGTTGATTTTTGTGTATGGAAAAACGGTGGATGTGGTTCTGCAGGGACCCGGTTACGATAAAACCCTTTTTATTATCAGCAAGAAACATGATCTGATAAGAGAGAAGCTGGTAAAAGATATGGGTAGAAGGGGTTCTTTTCTTTCGGGCGAAGGAATGTTCGGCGGTAAAAACCACAAAATCATTTTCACTACCGTTACCCGTCGCGAAGTAGCCATGTTGCAGGATTTTATTCATGATATTGATCCCGACGCTTTTATGACCGTGCTGGAAGCCAATGAAGTGCTCGGGGGTGGCTTCAGGACATTAAAAGACAAACTGGAAAAGTGATTTTCCCCAAAGAATTGATTTGTTGATGGAGGTTGCTGTTTATGAGTTATTCGTACTTTTGCCTTAACCACAACCGACAGGTAATTTTTGCCATATAATAGATATAACGCAAATATTTTTTAAATTCATTCTGTTTAAAACCCCATAGTATGAATAAAGTAAAGTTTGAAATGCCAGCCACGCTGAAGCAACTCACAGGAGTAATCATTTTACTCGGTTTGGTTGTGTCATGTGTATATGAACCGAACCGCGAGCAGGTAATGGATAGTGATGCTTTTCCCCTGTTGGAGATGAAAGTGGAGGATCTGAGAAAAGCCTATGATGAAAAAGTGTATTCTATTACAGAAGTAACAGAACTTTACCTTGAACGGATTGATTCCATTGATAAAGAGGGTCCCGCTCTTAATTCTTTGATTACGCTGAATCCTGATGCCCTTACCATAGCAGAGGAGCTTGACAGGGAGTTGCAGGAAGGAAACAGCAGGGGACCACTGCATGGCATCCCTGTCGTGATTAAGGATAACATTGATACCCACGACAAAATGCCTACCACAGCAGGGTCCAGAGCGTTGGCCGAATCCTACCCGCTTAATGACAGCTATGTTGTCCGGAAACTCAGAGAAGCCGGTGCGGTTATTCTGGGAAAAGCCAACCTGAGCGAATGGGCTAATTTTCGCGGAGAGCTCAGTAGCAGCGGATGGAGTGGAGCAGGAGGCCAAACACGCAATCCCTATGTGATAGATCGCAATCCTTGTGGCTCAAGTGCAGGATCAGGGGTGGCAGTATCGGCCAATTTATGTATGCTGGCCATTGGTACTGAAACCAACGGTTCCATTGTTTGTCCCTCGCATGCCAACGGTATCGTAGGACTCAAGCCCACGGTAGGTCTGGTAAGTCGCAGCGGAATTATCCCCATTTCGCATTCTCTTGACATTGCAGGCCCTATGGGACGAACCGTAGCCGATGTTGCCATTGCTCTGGGAGCCTTGACTGGTGTTGACCCCAATGATGAGCACACGCTCCTGAGTGAAGGCAAATATTTTACCGATTACTCTCCTTTTTTAAAGGAGGATGGACTCCAGGGAAAACGGATAGGATTTTTTACGGCACCCATGGGACGCAATTATAAAGTAGATGCCCTGATGCAGGAGGCGGTAGAGTTTATGGAAAGCCAGGGCGCTGAAATTATCGAATTGGATCAGGTTTCTGACCCCGGCACCGAAAATCATGCTTTTCAGGTTATGTTATATGAATATAAATACGGGTTGAATAAGTACTTTGAATCTTTAGGACCTGATGCGCCCATTAAAAGCCTGGAGGAGCTCATTGCCTTTAATAAGGCCGATTCCATAACCCTGCGGCACTATAATCAGGCGTATCTGGAAATGGCACAGGAAAAAGAAGGACTGGACTCTCAGGAATATCTCGATGCCCTTGAAGCCATGCATTATGGAGCCAGGGAAAACGGTATAGATAAAGTGATGGATGAACACAACCTGGATGCCATTATCGCTCCCACAGGAAGTCCGGCCTGGAAAACGGACTGGGTCAACGGAGATAGCTTTCAGCTGGGAAGTTCTTCTCCTGCTGCCCATGCAGGGTATCCCAATATTACTCTACCCATGGGATTTGTGGAGGAATTGCCAGTGGGGATGTCGGTTTTTGGACGTGCATGGAGTGAGCCGGTTTTGCTGGAAATAGCTTATGCCTATGAGCAGGGAACACTGCATAGAAAAGCACCACGCTTTTCAACCCCTGAGCTTTAGATGCTGTAGGATAGTAATCGGGTTTACTGGGTTTGAATATATAAATCGCTGTGAAGTTATTAAAGCGTAAAAAATACGGCAGTACGACTGTTAGGTGCACAGAAGACCAAACATATAATTTGGTTGTATATGGATGTTCCTGTTGGCCATTAAAATACAAATTATGAACTCATGAACAATACGCAAGCATTTTTAAACAGTGTAAAATATACTTTTCCTGTTTTCCTTGTAAGTCTGCTTTTGTTGACATCGGAAAGTTTGCACGCTGAGAAAGGATTGTCAACTCAAAAGAGAACTCTAATTGTAAAGGTGGCTGCCAGCGAACAAACAAAAGCTGAATCCCTGACTGTTACTCATTGGAATCCGGCGCCGGAAGATGATTGGAAAGTTAATACAGATTTTATATCTCCGGATTACAAGGTGTTCTCAATAGAGGCGAAAAGCAATGATTGTATGATCATGGAAGTGGATGGCAATTTGGGTGCCGGAAGGGTAGAAGTTTGTCCGCAGAAGCTGAAGGATACATTGTTTATCAATTATCCGGTTATCGAAACCATTGTAATTCTTCATACCAACGATCATCATTTCGACATCAATATGCAGGATGAATTGAAAGAAAAAATCACAGAAATTCGTAACCGTTATCCTGATGTATTTCTTTTTGATGCGGGTGATATTTTTGTAAGGCATCCCCACCGCTGGATCGTAAACGATTCGCTGGTAAAAGAGGTGGAGTGGTATGGGCAAAGAGCCATGGAAATGGTGGAAGAAATGAATTCATTAGGCTACCATGCCATGACCCTGGGCAATCATGAGCTGGATTACAAAGAGCCATATACAGGTCAGGCTCTGGCAGCAGCAGAATTTCCACTGTTATCGGCCAATATGGAAATAACTACGGAAGCTATACCTGCGCCCGGAAGTCATCTGCATTTCAGTACTCATACCGGGAGAAAACTCAGTGTGTTGGGGTTATCCGTTGCCAGTGCCAATCAACCCGGTATCCGTGAAAAGGATATTTTTGAAACCGCAGGTGAATACATGTATCTGTCAGAAGAGGCGGATGTATTTGTTGCTCTGACTCATATAGGGTTGAAAAATGACGTCCGTCTGGCAGAGGAATTCTCCATGCTGGATATCATCATTGGGGGCCATTCGCATCACTTCATTGAAGAGGCGGTGCTTGTGAATGAGGTATTAATAGCCCAGGCCGGAGGCAATCGCCACCAGGTATCGGACCAGCATCCCGTTTACCTGGGTAAAATCACCGTTAAGCTGGAAAACGGGAAGATTGCCCACAAAGAAGGATACGTAATGGTTATTGGAGAGGAATAGGGGACAATTAATATATCATCAACAATGATGTTGAATATATTTACGGGCAACAAGCCCATTGCAGTCTTAAATATTTGATGTTAATCACAGGGACTGACGCATCTCAATCTATTTCTCCACCTGGATTTTCCCCAGTTTTTTCAAAGTGTTTGTATGTGCCCTGAGGGCATCTGAAAAATTGTCATACACATAGTATGGGATGTTGTACTCTGCTGTGGTTTGTTCTACGATTTTTGAGATGGCAGGATAATGCACATGGCATATTTTGGGGTAAAGATGATGTTCTACCTGGTAATTCAACCCTCCTACATACCATGACAAAAGCTTGTTGTTTTTTGAAAAATCTGCTGTTGATTTCATCTGGTGTTCAATCAAGGTGTCCTGAACACGTCCTTGTTCATCGGGGATGGCCTGATGGGGGCCTTCTATCACGTGTGCCATCTGAAAAACAATACTCATGATGGTTCCGGCAACAAGGTGCATGATGAAAAATCCCAGTACTACCTGCCACCAAAGTAAGTTTGTAAACATTATGGGCAAACCAATAAAAACATAAAAGTAAATGATTTTGCCTGTAATCAGCCATGCCAGCGATTTACGAAATCGCGATAATGAAAGGTTGGTTTCGCCTTTTCGCCGGTAAATAAACCTCTTGGGTATGTCCATTGCCACGATAGAGATTGTCATCAAACTATAAAAAAACCATGCGTAAATGTATTGAAACCGATGGTACTTTTTTAAAGGGGCGGCATAAGCAAACCTTAAAATGGCTCTGCTTTCGATGTCTTCATCTTTACCATAAATATTGGTAAAAACATGATGCAACTTGTTGTGCTTTATTTTCCAGTTATAAGCATCGCCACCCAGAAGGTTCATGGTTAAGCCCAGCCACCGGTTTACCTTTTGATTCTGGCTGTATCCGGCATGGTTGGCATCGTGCATAACGGACATTCCCGTCCCTGCCACTCCTACACCCATTATGACCCATGCTGTCAATACCGCCCAATAGGGTAGAGGTACAATAAGAATAACCACAAAGGGTAAGATGTACAGAGAAAGCATGGCCAGGGTTTTAGCCACCATGGTTTTGTTTTGATGTCTGGAAAGCCCGGTTTCTTTAAAGTAATTGTCAACGCGCTGGTGCAGCGTTTTTTTGAATTCAAGATGGGGGTTCTGTGTGAATGATATTATACTCATGACTTTGGGGTAGTATTCGGGGTTTATGGTTAGTTTTTATGGCCCGAAAAGATATGGGGAGAAACGGAATTTTTAGTCAGACAATAAATGACGGTTAATTTATTACCATAAAGGTAAGATTAAATAAAATGCAAAAAACAATAGCCTGTAATGTATGAATTAAGATCTCAGGTGAGATGAGACTATTAACAAAGTATATACAAAGTCAATTTTCAGAAATTTCTCCCGGGCAGAACAAATTTGTCGGGAACCATCAGATTTCAAACGTTTGCGGAGGGTGTTTCAGTCGGAAAAAACAGCCCCTTTTGTTTTGTATATACTATGTATAGGGCTCCCTGAATTTTATCCTGTTTACTTTTGCTTCAAGTTATAAGTTTTTAAGATTGCTATTTCAACCAAAACCTACAAATTAAAACAAACACCTATGAAGCAAATAATTACACTGTCGTTATTTTTTTGTTTTTCAGCAGCTCTTTTTGCACAATCTGAAAGGGTGGTTGTAAATGAAAAAGAAGACGGCTGGAGACTGCTGATCGATGACAAGCCATTTATGGTAAATGGAATGAACTGGGACTATTTTCCTATCGGCACCAATTTCATGTACAGTCTTTGGAATGAATCTGATGAATTTATTCAAAAGGCATTGGATGATGAAATGTCATTGCTGCAAAACATGGGAGTGAATGTTATTCGTGTATATACCGGAATTCAGCCCAAATGGATAGAGTATATATATGAAAATTACGGAATTTATACCATGCTCAACCACTCCTTTGGTCGTTATGGTCTTACGTTGGATGATGCCTGGGTTGGCAATACTGAGTATTCTGATCCCCGGGTTATTGAGCTATTGTTAAGTGAAGTAACGGAGCTGGCCGAAGAATATAAAGATACGCCGGGTCTGTTGCTTTATTTGCTGGGAAATGAAAACAATTACGGTCTCTTCTGGGGTGGTGCCGAAACCGAGGATATTCCTTTAGAAGACAGGGAGTCGACTATTAGAGCCCGGCACATGTACAGACTCTTCAACGAAGCCTCACTTGCCATGAAAGAGATTGATTCCAACCATCCCGTTGCACTCTGCAATGGAGATTTGCTGTTTCTTGATATCATTGCTGAGGAATGTCCTGATGTAGATATTTTTGGTGTCAATGTGTATCGGGGTATTTCTTTTACCGATATGTTTGACAGGGTGAAAAACGAATACGGCAAACCCATTTTGCTGACAGAGTTTGGTTCAGATGCTTTCAATGCCATCACCCTGGAAGAGGCACAAAGAGAACAGGCAAACCTGAATATTGCCAATTGGAGAGAGATTTATGAAAATGCTGCCGGATTGGGTATGGCAGAAAACTCTATTGGAGGGTTCACCTTTCAGTTTAGCGATGGATGGTGGAAATACGGACAAACCGAAGATCTGGATGTGCACAATACCAATGCCTCGTGGGAGAACGGAGGCTACCAGTTTGACCACATTCCCGGTCAAAACAACATGAACGAAGAATGGTTTGGCATATGTGCCAAAGGACCTACCGATGTTATGGGTTTCTACGAACTCTTCCCACGGGCAGCCTATTATGCACTAAAAGATGCCCATGAGCTTGACCTGTATGCAGAGGGTACTACCTTGACTACGATAAGCCAACATTTTGGTGAAATAACTGCCGGGGAGGCTTATTTGAAAGCAAGGGGGGATAAAGCCGCACTCGAAGGGGCAAAAACCAGTGCCCTTCGCCTGAGTCGTTTTACTGCCGAATTTTCCACGTTCAGCACAGGAGGGAGTTTAATTACAACACCCGAAGATCCTGTCTCTGGAAGCAATACTTATCCCAACCAGTTGGGGTTTGATGACATGCAGTCTTTTTTTATAGGCTTTGAAGCCCATCCTGCCTCTAATTTTCATGCAGAACTGGAGTTTAATGTTTTGGGAAACGTTGCTGAAAATCCTATCGACGAAATCTTCTATGAAAACAGGGGCCGACAGGTACAGTTTAACAGCGATGCGGGCAATGTAAATGTAGAATCTCTTAACCGAATTCAGGTTTACAGAGCCAGCTACAAATGGGAACATAAGTGGTTCAACCTGGATGGTTTTTATCGCACCGGCCGCTATCATTGGGGCTATGAGGGCGATTTTTTTGGCTTGTATCCCGAAGCCAATTACGGACCCAATATTGACATCTACAATGGTGTTGCGCCCCTCGGCTTTGAAATAGAAGGAAAAAAAGAGCTGAAAGATTTAAAACTTGCCTTCGGACCCCAGTTATGGTGGGGTGCTAACCCGGCATTCCTGTTAAAGTACAGCAGAGAAGTGGGCAATTTTGATATTACAGGGATTTACCATGAAGACCTTGATCAATTAGGACTCACTGAGAGTTCTTTTGCCATACCCCAACCTAAAACCCGCAGGGTAACCCTGCATGTAAACAGGGAATTTGGCAGGCTGGGTGTTGATGTGGGAGGAATATGGGCCGGACAGCCATTGCAAGGACGTGAATTTCAGATTTACAGAGAAGAAAGTGATGAGCAAAATGTTTTCGTTGATGAAATCAGACCTGAGGATACCTGGGGAGGAAAACTCAAACTAACCTGGGTAGGCGGCAGATTTAACTGGTATGCACAAACAGCCATCCAGGGACTGGTAGCCCAGGGCGGGGCAAGTCAAACCCTTACTTTTACCGGTTGGAGATTGAAAGACAGTGGTAGTGGAAACCAGATGAATGTTTTATCCGGTTTTGCCTATACACTGGGAAATCTTCAGATTGCTCCTAATTTCTTGTGGCAAAAACCCCTGGAAGATCCAATACCCTCTTCGGTACCTGCCCCCGGCAGACCCAGAAATATCCTTAGTGACCCCTTTGTGGTAAGAGATAACCGGGAACAAGTGTCTGGAGAAATTTTGTTTACCTGGGACCCTACCCCGGGCACCTGGATGTATGACTGGGATAGTGACATAACGGAAGATGCTGAGTTAGCAATTAGCGCAGGCTTTGTATATCGGCATTTGCCCACCACCATGGATGCTGGCATTGGTATAATGCCCGATGGGCGCACTATCTTTGCTTTTCCCGGGGCGCCTTCTGCCAGAGATCTATGGGAGGTGCATGCAAGAATAATCTCGAAAATTAACAGTGATTATGGCTTTATTGCAACAGCCTATGGTGGCGATGCCCAGTCCAACGGCAGCGATGACCGCACCATCAGTCGTTATGGGATGGACCTGCGAATGATCTATCGCAAAATAAATCTTCATTCATTCATTAAAATAAATGACTGGGGCCCTTATGACTATCACCGCGACTTTAACCTTACTTTCCCGCTCCAGGTAGTGGCTGATTTGTCCACGACACTGGGCAGTCCCACCTGGATTGAAATTCCCAATACACGAATTGGTTTGAGAGGGGCCTATCGTACACTGGACCAATATTCACCCCGCTATTCTCCCACTCAGGTGTTGGATGACAGTGGCGAGCTGGTTCCAGATCCCGACGCCATTGGTTTTGACACCGGTAATGAATGGGAAATCAGGACGTATATTTTAATCAACGTTGGCAATTAAAAATTAGAAGATATGAAACTAAACATATTGATTCGTTTGACTCAACTTTTTTCTGCCGGAGTTCTTCTGGCGGTAATGGTGGGTTGCGAACGCGACATAACAGATTTAGAAGAAGCCTCCTTCCCCACCAATCCTGAAGTGTTTATTGACGGATTCAGTGCCGGTTTGAATTATGCAGCTTTTGGAGGTTCTGTACCTACAGCTTTTTCAGTTGACAACGATGTAACGTATGATAATTCTGCGTCTTCCATGAGATTTGAAGTTCCTAATGCCGATGATCCAAGTGGTTCATTTGCCGGAGGAGTGTTTTATCTGGATGCAGGACGAGACTTGTCTGGTTACACTGCGCTTACTTTCTGGGCCAAAGCCTCTGAATCCGTCACTATTGGTGAAATTGGCATGGGCAATGATTTGGGCGAGAATAAATTCCTGGTATCTATCCAGGAAATGGCTCTGTCAACAGGTTGGAAAAAGTATATTATTCCCTTGCCTGACCCTGCTCGCCTCACCCGGGAACGCGGTATGTTCTGGTATTCCGCAGGTAGTATAGACGGGAAGGGATTCACCTTCTGGATAGACGAAGTGAAGTATGAAAAGCTGGGTAATATTTCCCATCCTCAATATGCTATCCTGAATGGGGAAGAACAGGAAGAAACTTCGTTTATTGGAGTAACCAAAACCGTGGGCGGTCTGACTTCTACTTACAATATGCCTACAGGTGTAAATCAGACTGTAAGCGCCGCTCCTGCTTATTTTGAGTTTATTTCCTCTGATCCTTCCATTGCCACAGTTGATGCCAATGGTCGCATAGCAGTTACCGGCGGACCGGGAAATGCAGAAATTACTGCTCAAGTGGGTGGTGTTGATGCTGAGGGTTCATTGACCATTCAGTCATTGGGCAATTTTGAGCACGCACCTGAACCTACCCAGGATCCTGAAAATGTAATATCTGTTTTCAGTGAAGCTTATGATAATGTTCCTGTTGACTTCTACAATGGCTATTGGGAACCTTACCAGACTACCCAATCAGCTGATTTCATTGTTGAGGGAAACAGGGTATTGAATTATACCGATTTTAACTTTGTGGGAATCCAGTTTACCTCGCCCACGATAGATGCAACCAACATGACACATTTGCATGTGGATGTCTATCTGCCTAACCCCCTGAGTGCCGCAGCACAGCTAAATTTTGAGCTGGTTAATTTTGGTTCTACAAATATAACCGGTACTTATAACATACCCATCTCAGTTGACCAGGCACAGCAATGGATAAGCATTGACATTCCTTTGGATAATGTTAGTGGACTTACTGCCAGAGACAATCTTGCGCAAATTATTTTTGTAGATGGAAATGAAAACATCCCCGGTTTTTATGCGGATAATATCTTCTTCTACAAAGAGTAAGCTGGAAATGACTTTGTGTCTAATATTAAACGATAAATCATATGAACTCAATAAACAATAAAAAAAATTATCGCTATGTTGTATTGGTGCTTGTAATGGCAGCAGCAACAGGTTGCGATCGTGATGATTTTCAAAAACTGGAAGAACGGGAATGGACCCTGGTATGGAGCGATGATTTTGATGGTGCTGCAGGTGAATTGCCCGATCCGGCCCTGTGGACTTTTGACCTGGGAACAGGCGAAGGAGGATGGGGAAACGCTGAGCTGCAAAGTTATACCAATAGCCCGGAGAATGTTTCTATGGATGGTGAGGGGAACCTTGTGATTACTGCCATCCAGGATGGCAACAGTTTTACCTCAGCCAGGATAAAAACCCAGGGGCTGTTTTCTCAGCAATACGGTCGTTTTGAAACAAGACTGAAAACACCCTATGGCCCGGGACTCTGGCCTGCTTTCTGGCTGCTGGGAGAGAATATCGAAACTGTGGGCTGGCCTCAATGTGGTGAGATTGATATCATGGAACTCAGAGGACAGGAGCCCCATATCATCCATGGTTCTATTCACGGGCCCGGCTATTCGGCAGGAAACCCTGTTACAAAAAGCTATGCACTGGTTAATGATCGGTTTGATGCCGATTATCATCTCTTCGCCATTGAATGGGATGAAGATAAGATCGACTTCTTTGTCGATGATTATTTGTATCAACGAATCGAAAACACCGATGTGCCCGGGGAGTGGGTGTACGACCAGCCTTTTTTTATTCTTCTCAATGTTGCAGTTGGAGGCAATTATGTTGGATTCCCCACTGCACAAACCCCCTTTCCGCAACAAATGATTATTGATTATGTAAAAGTTTATCAGGAGGTTAAATAGTCTCTATGTATTCTTCTGATATGTATCAGCAATGTATTTATAAATCCCTAAGAACTTTCAAACTAACACTATGAACAAAGCTTATTCAGATACGGAAACCCCCAACATGAAAAAGAATGTTGACCTGAAGATAGTTGAATATGAAAATGAAAGCTACTTCAAAATGACCAATCACGATGCTATGCGTCCCTTTTTTATGAGCATTGTAAGTGATGCCAATCACTGGATGTTCATTTCCAGCAATGGTGGTTTGTCGGCAGGGCGGAAGAACCCTGAGTATGCTTTGTTCCCGTATTATACAGATGATAAAATCACAGAGTCAGCTGACATTACCGGGAGTAAAACCATCTTTCAGATTCACAGTAACCATGAAGAGTTTATATGGGAGCCCTTTTCAGAAAGATATACCGGTAAATATTCCATCAGCCGTAATCTTTACAAAAGTGTGTATGGCAATAAAATCATTTTTGAAGAAATCAATCATGATCTGGAACTTGTTTTTAGATACCAATGGAATTCAGGAAAGATTTATGGCTTTATCCGGAAAGCAGAAATTATCAATAACGCTGATAAAGAATACCGGATAACCTTGCTTGATGGTATCCAGAATGTTATGCCTTATGGTGTGCCCAGCGATTTGCAGCGTTCTACCAGCAACCTGGTGGATGCCTATAAAAGAAGTGAGCTGGATCCCTCTTCCGGTGTTGGCATTTTTGCTTTGAGTGCCATCATTGTTGATAAGGCAGAACCCAGCGAAGCTTTGAAGGCAAACGTTGTCTGGTCACGTGGCCTGGAAAAACCCACGTTTCTTCTTTCCTCTCTTCAATTGAAAAACTTTAGGCATAAACAGCCCATCCATGGCGAACATGATGTAAAAGGCGAGAAAGGCGCCTATTTTGTTTCTTCTGAGATGCTTTTGCCGGCAAAAGAGACGAAACAATGGAAAATCATAGCCAATGTCAATCAGTCCCTTTCGCAGGTAATCAGTCTGTCAAAAGCCATTAAAGAGGATCCCTGTCTTGACGATAAAGTTCATCAAGATATTGATTCCGGAACACAGAACCTTGTCCAGCTCGTGGCAAAAGCTGATGGTTTGCAGCTTACTGCCGACAAACTTACTGATACCCGTCATTTTTCCAACGTGCTGTTCAATATCATGCGCGGCGGCATCTTTGATAACAATTACCAGATCAAAAAGGCCGATTTTGTCAGTTACCTGCAAAATGCCAACAAAGAAGTAGTGGCGCGTAACCCTGAATTCATCCGATCACTGAAACATGATTTCAGCCAATCCGAACTGAAAGAACTTCTCACAAAAAGTGACGATGTGAATCTGATTCGCCTTTCCATCGAGTATTTACCTCTCAAGTTCAGCCGCAGGCATGGCGATCCCAGTCGCCCTTGGAATTATTTTACCATCAACATTCAGAACGAAACAGATGGATCAGAAATTCTTGATTACGAGGGCAACTGGCGCGACTTGTTCCAGAACTGGGAAGCACTGGCCTGTTCTTACCCTGAGTTTATTGAGGGTATGATTTTTAAGTTTTTGAATGCCTCAACTTTTGATGGATACAATCCATACAGGGTTACCAAGGATGGCTTCGACTGGGAAACCATTGAACCCGACAATCCCTGGTCTTATATTGGCTATTGGGGAGACCATCAAATCATCTATCTCCAGAAATTCTTTGAGATCATTGAAAAGTATCATCCCGGCAAACTGCAATCCTTTTTTGACAAGGAGTGGTTTGTTTATGCCGCTGTCCCTTATATAATCAAACCTTACAATCAGATTCTTCAAAACCCGAAGGATACCATTGCATTTGATCACAACCGGGATGCATCTATCCGCAAACTGAGGGGGCAACTGGGAGCTGACGGAGCTTTGCTTATGGCCGACAGCAAAGAGATTTACCATGTTAACTTGCTGGAAAAGATTATGGCCACTGTTTTGGCAAAAATATCCAACTTTATTCCTGAAGCAGGTATCTGGCTCAATACCCAGCGCCCCGAGTGGAATGATGCCAACAATGCGCTGGTAGGAAACGGAGTGTCAATGGTTACCCTCTATTACCTGCATCGTTTTATGAAGTTTTTTCAAAATATGCTGGATGGAGCCAATCTGGAAAATATCAAAGTTTCCAATGAACTCATTGAGTTCTATCATAGTGTGAGAGAAACCTTGTATGAATTTTCCCCCTTGATGGCCAGTGAAATAAAGGATAACGACAGAAAAAATTTTCTGGATCGATTGGGCAAGGCTGCATCTGAATACCGACAGCATATATACCAGAGCGGTTTCTGGGGAAAGAAGAGAAGTTTGTCTCTTTCCGGTCTGAAAAAATTCGTCCAGGTTTGCATTGAGTTTATCGAGCACTCTATTGATGCCAACCAACGGGAAGATAAGCTCTATCATGCCTATAATCTGATGGCTGTTTCAGAAGAGAAAGTATCGGTCTCACATCTTAGTGAAATGCTCGAAGGTCAGGTAGCCGTGTTGAGCTCAGGGTATCTGAATGCCGATCAGGCGCTGGAGGTATTGGATGCATTGAAAAGCAGCGCTTTATTCAGAGAAGATCAGTACAGTTACATATTGTATCCCAACAAAGAATTACCGGGGTTCTTAAATAAAAACACCATTTCCGCCGCCGATGCACAGTCTTCTGAATTGATAATGAAGATGGTAGATGAAGGAAATCATCAGATTGTGGAGCAGGATGTAGAAGGAGGGTTTCATTTTAACGGGAATTTTAAAAACGCCGGGGATTTAAAGAAAACACTTGACGCTTTGGAGGAGGGAAAATACAAAGCGCTGGTGAAAAAGGAACGCCGGTTATTGTTGGATATTTTTGAAAAGGTATTCAACCACAGAGCTTTTACAGGCAGATCAGGAACCTTCTTTGCTTTCGAAGGGCTGGGATCCATCTACTGGCATATGGTATCGAAGCTTTTGCTCGCAGTGCAGGAGTGCTGCCTGAAAGCCATTAATGAGAAGGCCGATGCTGCTGTGATAGGAAAACTGCTTGACCATTATTATGAAATCGAGGCCGGAATTGGTGTTCATAAATCACCTCAATTGTATGGCGCTTTCCCCACTGATCCCTATTCACATACTCCACAGCACCGCGGAGCTCAACAACCCGGTATGACCGGACAGGTAAAGGAAGATATTTTGACCCGGTTTGGAGAGCTGGGGGTAAGAGTTAAACAAGGACAATTATGCTTTGAGCCTGCCCTGCTCAGGAAAGAAGAGTTTCTGACCAACCCACAGACCTTTGAATATCTGACTCCCGGGGGGAGCAGGGAGACCCTTGTATTGGAAAAAGGACAACTTGCTTTCACTTTTTGCAAGGTTCCTGTGGTATATGATGCTGGCCAGCAGGAAAAGATAGCTGTCTTTTATGCTGATGGCAGCCATGAAGAAGTGGAAGGGAATATGCTTAGTCTACAAATCAGCAGGCATGTTTTTCAACGAAACGAAAAAATAACAAGACTGGAAGTCGGCGTAAAAATGAAATAATGTTCCTCATATTCAAAAAAATGTACAGCATGCGTAATCCATTAAGGCTTTTAACTATTATAATCTCACTGAGTGTTATGTCTTGTAATTTTTCGGGAGAAACCGAAGACAAAACTGAAGAAATATCTCATCTGCCTCAAACCGAAGAAATGCTTTTAGGGGGTGTTTCTGAAGCAGTATGTTATTCCGGTTTCAGAACCGGTCAACATCCCGATAGGGGTGCCGGAGCCATAAATCCCAGCAAGGAAGAAATTCTGGAGGATTTGCAGATTCTGGCAGAACAAACGCCTTTCCGCCTGTTTCGACTCTACGATTGTGAGGAAAACAGTCAAATGGTGCTGGAAGTAATCAGAGAACACAACCTCGGTTTTAAGGTAATGCTGGGTATATGGCTAAGAGCAGAAATCGACAGTTACGAAACTTGCGAGTGGCTAAATGAGCCATGGCCTGCAGAAACCCTTGAGCAAAATAAGAAACTCAATGATCTTGAAATAGCCAAAGGTATTGAACTGGCCAATGAGTATAATGACATCATTGTAGCGGTAAATGTGGGCAATGAAGCACTGGTGGACTGGAACGACCACCGGGTGACGGTTGACTCTGTAATTACCTATGTAAAAAGAGTTCAACAAGACATTGATCAACCTGTTACGGTGGCCGATAACTACAAATGGTGGGCTGACCATGGAACAGATCTGGCAGGGGTAGTCGATTTTGTGTCCATCCATACTTACCCTATCTGGGAGGGCAAAGATATTGATGAAGGCATGAGCTACACGTTGGAAAATGTGGAAGAAGTTATGACAGCTTTACCCGATAGGCAGATTATAATAGCGGAAGCCGGCTGGGCCACGACTGCTTCAGAGTTTGGTGAGCGGGCAAGCCAGGAAAAGCAGAAACAATACATCAGCGACCTCATGGAATGGTCCAAAGAAAATAACATTACCACTTTCATATTTGAAGCTTTTGATGAAGACTGGAAAGGAGATCCCGATAACCCGTTGGGAGCTGAGAAACATTGGGGATTATACACTGTAGATCGGCAGCCCAAAGAAGTTGTTGAAGTTTTTACTTCTTACGATTCAAAATAAATAATCATTTTCTCAACAATTATACTAAAAACCTCCTGTGAATAATGAATAAAGCCACGCCAAAATTATCAATTAAAGAAAAAATCGGCTACGGACTGGGTGATACGGCATCGCATTTTGTCTGGGACATGGTAGGTTTCTGGATCCTTATATTTTATACCGATACCTTTGGGATTTCAGCAGCTGCGGCGGGTACCATTATGTTGATAGCACGCTTTTGGGATATGTTCAGCGACCCGTTGATGGGAATTATTGCAGACAGGACCCAAACCCGCTGGGGCAAATTCCGCCCCTATTTGCTGTGGATGGCTTTGCCCTACAGTGTGCTGGCAGTGCTCACTTTTTCTACACCGGATCTGGGAGCTACCGGTAAAGTGGTTTATGCCGGCGCTACTTACCTTTTGCTGATGACTGTTTTTACAGCCATCAATTTGCCTTACTCTTCCCTGGGGGCTGTAATGACCTCTAATTCTTATGAAAGAGCAGGATTGAACTCCTATCGTTTCATATTTGCATTCGCCGGGCAGTTAATTGTCACGGGCAGTGCTCTTTACCTTGCTAACTATTTTGGAGGAGGCAACATGGCACAGGGATATAAGTATACACTGATTCTTTTTGCTATTATCAGCTTTGTCCTTTTTATGATAACCTTTAAAACCACCCGTGAGAGAGTGGCTCCACCCAAAACACAAGAAAAAAATCTGAAAGAGGATATTAAAAATCTCTTCCGAAACCGACCCTGGGTTATCTTGTTTTTTGTAGGCATTATTTCTTTTGTCATGTTTGCCCTGCAAAATCTCAGCATTGCCTATTATTTCAAGTACTATGTTGGGAAAGAACAAAGTGTGCAGTTGTTTAATATCATTGGTACGGTTGCATTGATGGCGGGTATTCCTTTTTCCAAGCCCTTGTCCAAACGTTTTGGAAAACGCAATGTGTACATGGCCAGTTCCCTGATTTCGGGCCTTTTCTTTATTTTGCTTTATATCCCCGGCAGCGGGAATGTTTATGCCATTTACACCCTCAATATCCTGGCCAAATTTACCTATGCACCAGCCGTGCCATTGCTCTGGACCATGCTGGCAGATACCGCCGATTATTCGGAATGGAAGTATCATCGACGCTCAACAGGGCTGGTATTTTCGGCGGCTACATTTGCCCAGAAAGCCGGGTGGGGCATAGGAGGTGCATTGGCAGGCTGGCTGCTGGCCCTATTCCGCTTTGCACCCAATATTGAGCAAACTGCTACCTCTCTTAATGGCATCAAACTGATGATCTCTGTATTTCCGGGCATTCTTTATATGTCGTGTGCCATCCTTCTCTTTTTCTATGCCATTGACCAGAAAACCTGCCTGGAAATGGAAAAGGACCTCGCGCTGCGCAGAGTAGAATCTTAATTAACCCGAATCTTTCACAAAAACAGAATAAAAACACCATTCCAATGACACGAAATTTCTTCTATATTTCTCTGTTCGCATTGCTTCTGATAAGCTCATGTTCCCCGGAACAAGACCCCGGAAATAAAGCTGCTGCTGATATACTGGGGAATCCTGAATACAAGGCTATATCATACGGAGGGTATCGGGAGATTACCCGGGATATTCAACCCACTATATCTCAGCTCAGGGAGGATATGGAAATCCTTTCTGCTATGGGCATAAAATTGTTGCGTACCTACAATGTGCATCTAGACCAGGCAGCGAATTTGCTGGAAACCATTCATCAGATGAAACAGGAAGACCCGGATTTTGAAATGTATGTAATGCTGGGAGCATGGATAGATTGCAAGAATGCCTGGACTGATCTGCCCGAGAGGATTCGTGATGAGGATAGTGACCGTAATGCCCGTGAAATAGCCCGGGCAGTAGAACTGACCCGGCAATATCCCGATATCGTGAAAATAATTGCCGTAGGAAATGAGGCCATGGTACACTGGGCATGGGAATATTATGTAGAACCTGCAATTATTCTTAATTGGGTCAATTATCTGCAAAATCTCAAACAAGAAGGAGAACTCCCCGAGAACCTGTGGATCACCAGTTCCGATAATTTCGCATCCTGGGGTGGCGGAGGCAGTGAATACCATGTTGATGATTTGAATAAATTGATCAAAGCAGTTGATTTTATCTCCATGCACACCTATCCTATGCATGACACCTATTACAATCCTGACTTCTGGGGGGTGCCTAAAGAAGAAGAGTACATGTGGGATGTGGAGAAGATTCATGCTGCTATGCGAAGAGCAAGAGACTATGCCATTACACAGTATCAAAGTGTAGTGGATTATATGAAAAGTCAGGGGGTGGATAAACCCGTACATATCGGAGAAACCGGATGGGCCTCCATATCTAATGAACACTACGGAGATCAAGGGGCAAGAGCTACCGATGAGTATAAAGCTGCCCTTTATTATGATCATATCCGGGAATGGACCGAAAGGGAAGGAATTTCATGCTTCTATTTTGAAGCCTTTGATGAACAGTGGAAAGATGCTGCCAATCCCATGGGGTCAGAAAATCATTTTGGTTTGATAAACTTACAATCCCAGGCCAAGTATGCTTTGTGGGATTTGGTGGATGATGGCACCTTTGATGGCTTAACCCGCGATGGTTTGCCCATTACCAAAACCTTCCTGGGCAACAAAAAAGCGTTGATGGAAACGGTGAAAGTACCACCTACCCGGGAAGAAATTAATAGTTGGACACAACCCTAAAAAGACCGATACTATGAGAAACAAACTACTTTTATTTACACTCCTGTATGCTGTAATTCTTTTTATGAGCAGTTGCGAATCAACCACAGAGTGGCAGGCTGAAATCTATGAGACTTCCGAGAGCGGAAATAAACTCACCCGGTTAACCGAATTTGAAGTTGCAGATGATATAGCAGAGATTACCATTTTGCCCGATGAAACATTCCAAACCATCACTGGGATTGGTGGCTCGTTTACCGAAGCTTCTGCTTACCTGCTTAATCAATTGAGCCCCCAAAACCGGAACAAGATTCTGGAAGCCTATTTTGGTGAATCAGGAGCCAGGTATTCCTTGACCCGCACTCATATGAACTCTTGCGATTTCTCACTGGACAACTATTCTTACGCCCCGGTGGAAGGGGATGTAGAATTGGAGCATTTTTCTATTGAGGAAGATAAGGACGATATCATACCCATGATCAAAGATGCTATGGCCATTTCCAGGCACGGGTTCAAAATAATCTCCTCTCCCTGGACAGCTCCCCCCTGGATGAAGGATAACAACGACTGGAAAGGCGGAAAGTTATTACCGGAATATTATGACACCTGGGCCTTGTTTTTCTCCAAATATATTGATGCTTACAGGGAACAGGGAATTGATATTTGGGCTTTTACAGTTGAGAATGAACCCCTGGGTAATGACAGTAACTGGGAAAGTATGCATTTCACTCCGCAGGAAATGAATGAATTTGTAAAAAATCATCTCGGGCCCCGCCTGGAGGCCGACGGGCATGATACCAAAATACTGGGTTACGACCAGAACCGTGATGCTGAGCTTATAGAATGGGTAGATGCCATGTACGACGATGAAGAGGCCGCTAAATATTACGATGGAACGGCCGTGCATTGGTATGGAAGCACTTTCTATCATTTCCCCGATGCCCTTCAGTATGCTTACCAGAAAGCACCCGGCAAACATTTGATTCAATCTGAAGGCTGTGTTGATGCAGAAGTGCCTCATTGGCAGGATGATGCCTGGTATTGGGCCAGGGAAGCTACTGACTGGGGCTGGGACTGGGCCCCGGAAGATCGAAAACATCTGCACCCCAAATATGTACCGGTGTTCAGATATGCACGTGATATTATTGGCTGCTTCAATAACCAGGTAGATGGATGGGTAGACTGGAATATGGTGCTCGACAGACAAGGGGGTCCCAACTGGGCACAAAACTGGTGTGTAGCACCCGTAATTGTTGACCCTGATAAGGATGAAGTCTATTTTACTCCTATCTATTACACCATGTCTCATTTCAGCAGATTTATCAGGCCCGGTGCCTTAAGGATTGGGTTTGAAAATTCCCACGACGAACTATTGACAACAGCGGTAAGAAATCCTGATGGCAGTATCGCCGTGGTTCTTTTCAATCCTACTGATAAAGCTATAGGGGTCTGGCTTTCATTGAATGGTCAATCGAAAGAGTTTTCCATACGAGGGAAAGCCATCCAGACCTTTGTAACTCCTGCAGATGAGCAAAATAGTATAACCCTGTAATTCATAATTGAAAAATTTAACATAATGACATCCTACAAAACACCCTTGAAAGACAGAGTTCCATTGGGGCAAAAAGCAGCTTTTGGAGCCGGACATCTGGTAAATAATTTATTGCCGGGATCGCTGGGAGTATTCATGTTTTTCCTGCTTACCGCTTTTGGTATGGACCCTTTCCTGGCTGGTTTGCTTGGGGGTCTTCCCCGGTTTTTTGATGCAATTACCGATCCCATCATGGGATATATCTCCGACAATACAACTTCCAGGTATGGCCGCAGAAAGCCCTACATTTTTATAGGAGCTATTTTGAGTGGTGTCTTGTTTGCTGTTTTGTGGCAACTTAACCCTGAAAATTCCCAAACCTACAATTTCTGGTATTTCCTGATTCTCTCCATGGTTTACCTGCTGGGGAACACCATGTTTTCCACTCCGCTTATCGGGCTGGGGTATGAAATGACCTCTGATTACAACGAGCGCACCCGCTTAATGGGATTCTCTCAAACCCTGGGGCAAATTGCCTGGATGATTGTTCCCTGGTTCTGGGTGCTCATCGCAAACCCTGATTTGTTTGATACCCAGGCTATAGGTGTGCGAAGGCTTTCCATAATTGTAGGAGGAATTTGCATGATTTTAGGCATGATGCCCGCTTTGTTCTGCAAAGAAGTAGATCAATCCAATTTAACCAACAGGGATGACCTCACCCTTAAAAATGTTTATAAAAACCTGAAAAGCCTGCTCAGAAATATGGTACTGGTTTTTAAAAACGTATCATTCGTCAGGCTTTGTGCTGCTACATTCCTGGTGTTTAATGGCTTTCAGATGGTGGCATCCTTTAGCTATTTTATCATTGTATTTTATATGTTTCAAGGCGATTATGGGGCGGCCGGAACATGGCCCGCCTGGTTTTCTACCGTAAGTGCCATGTGTACTGCTTTTCTGATTATTCCCATTATTACCTGGATGGCCAACAGATGGGGAAAAAGGAATGCTTTTATTATCTCTACTTTCCTCTCAATAATTGGATATGGTTTGAAATGGTGGGGTTTTAACCCGGAAAATCCCTGGTTAATGTTTATGCCGCTTCCTTTGATGGTTTTTGGTATTGGTGGACTCTTTACCCTGATGATGAGTATGACAGCAGATGTGTGCGATCTGGATGAGTTGACAAATGGAATGCCCAGGAAAGAAGGAACCTTTGGTGCGATTTACTGGTGGATGGTGAAGCTGGGGCAGGGGCTTGCCCTGGTGCTGGGTGGATTGGTGCTTAAATTGGTAGGATTTGATCAGAACGCTGTTGTTCAAACTACAGAGACACTTACCCGGCTCAGGCTTGCTGATATTATTGTACCCGCATTCACGGCAGGCCTGGCTATCCTGGTGATGTGGAATTATGATCTTACCGAAGATAAAGCCAGAGAAATCAAAGAAGAACTCATAAGAAGAAGAGGAGAACTCTGATTTACAATGAATAATACACATAGCTACTAACTCTTAAATGTGCACATACCATGTCATTCAGACCTGACCAATTTTTAAGTTTCAAGGAATCAGAGCAGTTTCCCAGCCCTCAATTCCTTGATGACAAAACCGAAGAGGATTTGTCTAATCTGTTTCTTGAAATTCTCCATGGAGGAATTCATGGCTTTTGTTTCAGCCTTTACGAGGACGGACAAAAACCGGGAGATATTATTACCGAAGAACAGATAAGAAAAAGGATGAAGATTTTAAAACCCCATACCCGGTGGATTCGTTCCTTCTCCTGCATTGAAGGCAATGAAATAATACCTGAAGTTGCTAAAGAAATGGGCCTCAAAACATTGGTAGGTGCCTGGCTGGGAACCGATGTGGAGAAAAACCTGCAGGAAATAGACAACCTCATCCGGCTTTCCAATGAGGGAATGGTAGATATAGCAGCCGTGGGCAACGAAGTGCTCTATCGTGATGATTTATCAGAAGCTGAACTCATGTATTTTATTCAGCACGTAAAGAATGAAACTCCGGGTATTCCTGTTGGATATGTTGATGCCTATTACGAATTCGTGAGAAGACCTCATATTGCAGATATGTGCGATGTGATTCTGGCCAATTGTTATCCTTTCTGGGAAGGTACCGATTTTAAATATTCCCTGCAGCACATGCAGCAGATGTATCAGCAAGCCAGGCAGGCTGCAAAAGGAAAGCCTGTAATCATTTCTGAAACCGGCTGGCCCAGCCAGGGTGCAAGCCTGGGAGGGGCCGTTCCTTCTGAGATAGCTGCCATGAAATATTTTATCAATACCCAATTGTGGGCCATGGATGAAAATATTGAGGTGTTTTATTTTTCTTCATTCGATGAATCCTGGAAAACAGGGTCCGAAGGTGATGTGGGCGCATATTGGGGTATTTGGGATAAAAATGAAAAACTAAAGTATGGCCATGAACACGTTTGATAAACTACAGTTGACACCGGGCAAAGCCCTTTGTTATTCCGGTTTCCGGCAGGGACAAAGTCCGGGCGGCGATTACCCTTCATATGAAGAGATAAGAGAAGACCTGTTGCTCCTGCAAGACAAATGGAAATACCTGCGGCTGTTTGATTGTGATCAACATGCCGAAACGGTTGTGAAGGTAATCAGCAAAGAAAAGCTAAATATCCGGCTGATGCTTAGTGCTTACATCACGGCAGAAATGAACAACTTCAACTGTCCCTGGAATGGAGGAGTATACTCCGAAGAAAGACTGGAATTAAACAGAGCGCATAACCAGAAAAGCATCAAAAAACTGATCGAACTGGCCAATCAATATCCCGAATTGGTTTTTTCTCTATCCGTGGGGAATGAGGCCTGTGTGGAATGGACTGACCATTATGTGCCTGAAAAAAGAGTGGTGGAGTATGTAAAACAGGTGAAAAGCATGGCGAAACAACCTGTAACTTTTTGCGAAAATTATGTCCCCTGGCTTGTAAATCTGGAAAAACTGGCAAAGGAAGTGGATTTTATTTCTATCCACACATATCCCGTTTGGGAATACAAGCACATCCATGATGCGCTTGACTACACCAAAGAAAACTATTATGCTGTTGCTCATAAGTATCCTGATAAGCCTGTGGTTATTACCGAGGCAGGATGGGCAACCGACTCTAACGGAAGGGGTATCAATCCCGAAAATGTAAATGAAGAATTTCAGAAAATCTATTTTGAAAACCTGATGCAATGGGCAGCAAAAGAGAATATTCTTACTTTCTTTTTTGAAGCTTTTGACGAAACATGGAAAGGCTCACCCGAGCCACTTGAACCTGAAAAACATTGGGGATTATTCAGGATTGACCGAACACCTAAACTGGCTGTCAGGGATATATTTCCCGATTCGAACAGATGATACTTACTATGAAAGTTAATTATTTATTTTAATTCAATTATTTTATTACAAACCAAAATCACACTTATCATGAGAAAGATTATTACATTATTATTGGGACTCATTGTAACAATGGGCATTTCCCAAAACGCACCCATCGATTTTGAATCGGGTGAAAGTGGAGCCGACTGGACCTGGACTGTTTTTGAAAATGATTCCAATCCCGCATTAGAAATTATCGACAACCCGGATCAAAGTGGTGGCAATACGTCAGCCACTGTGGCTCAATTTACTGCCTTGCAGAGTGGACAACCCTGGGCCGGTGTTGAATCGGCGCATGGCGATACCGACCTGGGCCCGTTTGTCCTGGATGAAACCAATTCCACTATCAAAATCTGGGTATGGAAATCAGTAATCAGCGATGTAGGAATCAAACTGATTGCACCCAGCGGATGGGCACAACCCGAAATTAAAGTGGCCAATACCGTGGTCAACGAATGGGAAGAACTTACTTTTGACTTCTCGGGCATTCCCAATCCCCCTGAGGAAGAAGGAGCCTACGATCAGATTGCCATTTTCCCCGACTTTGATATGGACGGAAGAGAACAGGATAATATTGTGTATTTCGACAATATTACCTTTAATGAGGAAGAGGTTCAGGAGGGCGAAGATGCTACCCTTGATGACCTGATGGTTGACGGGGTCACCGTGGCTGGTTTTTCTCCATCTGTACTGGATTATTCTGTGGTGCTTCCTGAAGGTTCCACCGATGTTCCTGTTGTAACAGCAACTACCAATGATCCCGAGGCGTCAGCTGACATTACACCAGCAGAAAGTATACCCGGAACAACCTCTGTTTTAGTTACTTCGGCCAACACAGAAGTTGAACAAACCTACACGATCGAGTTCACCGTGGAAACCGGTGATATGGATGGACCTCGCAACCCTGTTGACTTTGAGGACGATGGATACGGTGCCGACTGGACCTGGACAGTTTTTGAAAACGATTCCAATCCCGCATTAGAAATTATCGACAACCCGGATCAAAGTGGTGGCAATACGTCAGCCACTGTGGCTCAATTTACTGCCTTGCAGAGTGGACAACCCTGGGCCGGTGTTGAATCGGCGCATGGCGATACCGACCTGGGCCCGTTTGTCCTGGATGAAACCAATTCCACTATCAAAATCTGGGTATGGAAATCAGTAATCAGCGATGTAGGAATCAAACTGATTGCACCCAGCGGATGGGCACAACCTGAAATTAAAGTGGCCAATACCGTGGTCAACGAGTGGGAAGAACTTACTTTTGACTTTTCGGATATTCCTAATCCCCCTGAGGAAGAAGGACCTTACGATCAGATTGCCATTTTCCCCGACTTTGATATGGACGGAAGAGAACAGGACAATATTGTGTATTTCGACAATATAACTTTCAATGCAGCAGGTGAGGGAGGAGATGCTACCCTGAGCGATCTGATGGTAGATGGTACCACTGTTGAAGGATTTTCGCCCTCCGTACTCGACTACACGGTGGTTCTTCCTGAGGGTACAACCGATGTTCCTGTTGTAACAGCAACCACCACTGATCCCGGGGCCACTGCAGATATAACACCAGCAGAAAGCCTGCCTGGTACAACCAGTGTGCTTGTTATTTCCGCCAATACAGAAGTAGAAGAAACCTACACGATTGAGTTCATCCTGGGAGACATACCTACCGAACCAGAGGTTGCCGCTCCGGCACCCCCGGCTCTTGAACCTGAGAATGTACTTTCCATTTTTAGCGATGCATTTGCCAATGTGGAAGGCACCAACTTCAATCCTGACTGGGGTCAGACAACCGTGGGTAGTATTATTGAAATTGACGGAAACGAAACCCTGAAGTTTGAAAATTTTAATTATCAGGGAACGGAGTTTGATGGTTCACTGAATGTTTCAGACATGGAATACCTGCATCTGGATATGTGGACCGCTGATGCTTCAAGTGTTAATGTATTCACCATCAGCCCGGGACCCGTTGAGACCGGTATTGAATTGACGATAACAGCCGGAGAATGGGTGAGCTACGATATCCCTCTTTCAGATTTTACGGATGTTGATATGACTGAGCTGATTCAGTTTAAGTTTGATGGAGGCGATGGTTCGCCAACCATTTACCTGGACAATTTGTATTTCTTCAGGGATCCCACTTCTGTATCCAATCTTGATCAGACTGTCCTGAATATTTACCCCAATCCTGTTAATGCCGGAAGTGATGTTCGCCTGGGTGCTGAAGTTGACCTGGTTGAGGTTTTTGATCTTACCGGCAAACGGGTTCTTTCTTCAAGCAATACAACTGTATTTGCTACTGAAGGTATGCGAAAAGGAGTTTATATGGTAAGAATCCTCGACTTTGAAGGCATGGTTCAGGTTCGAAAACTCGTTGTAAATTAATTTATTAAGAAAAAAAAGAAAGCCGTCTGTAAAAGGGCGGCTTTTTTTTGTTAAATTGCGATGAGTTTAATAAATAAACCTACGCATACATTGAAACATTCCATTCTTTACGTCTCACTAATGTTCGTCTGGACATTGGTGGCACTGGGACAAAAGTTTCCTGAAAAAGGGGTACCCCCGCTTAAGAGTTTTACTCCCTATGAATATTTTAACACAGGAAAAGTATGGAGTATAGCTTCTGCTCCCAATGGAATGGTATATATGGCTGCCGATAGGGGTTTGCTGGAATATGACGGTAAGAACTGGAACCATTATTCGGGAAGCAAAGGGTTTACCCGCTCTGTGAAAGCAATCAATGACTCGCTTCTGTTTACGGGTTCCGACCTGGATTTTGGGGTATGGAAGAAAAACAAACACCGAGGTTTCGATTATACCTCTCTGTACCCCTTTGAAGATGACCTTCAGGATGTTAATGAAGAATTCTGGAAAATTCATTTACTGGGAAATGATGTGTTATTTGTTTCCTCTCAAAGTATTTATGTCTACAAGGATGATCAACTTGTAAAAATAGCGGCACCTTTCTCATTTGAAGGCAGTTGTCAGGTGGATGATGTATTGTATTTTTTTGATAAAGAAAACGGGATTTATGTGTTTGAAGATTTTTCGCTGAAAAGAGAATATCACCTTGCAGAAGGGATTAATTCAGAGATTGTTGGGATGTATCGGGCAGAAGAGGGGCTGATGATCGTTTCCCGTGATAAAGGACTGTTTTTGCTAAATGACAAGACTATTAAACCTGTTGAGAGCAATCTGTCTGTGAAACTCCAAATGGCTAAAGTCTTTAGTTTTGAACCTGTAGGAGAACAACATGTGGCCTTTGGTACCATACTAAAAGGACTGTACATTGCCGGCCTGGATGGAGAAATTTTACATCATGTAAACAGACAAAAGGGGTTGGCAAGCAATACGCTCTTATCCTTGCACTATAGTGATGCAGGGAAAATATGGCTGGGAATGGATTATGGGGTATCGGCATTGGATTTGAAAAACAGTATTACCACTTTTTACGATTACAAGGGCGATTTTGGTACCGGCTATACAGCCATGTTGAAAGATGATATTTTTTACCTGGGCACCAATCAGGGATTGTATAGCTCGCGGTGGGAAGACCTGAACAACAAACTTGAATCCTTTAAATTTGAACTCATTCCCGAAACAGAAGGGCAGGTCTGGACCCTTGAAAAAATCAACAACAGGCTGTTCATGGGGCATGATAAGGGATTGTTTGCAATAAATGGATCTGCGGTTGAAAAGATTGGCAATCAGGAAGGAGTTTGGACCATTCTGCCCTATAAAGATTTTATCCTCACCGGGAATTATAACGGCATTTCCATTCTGCAAAAAACGAAAGGAAACCCGGTTTTTGTAAAAAAAATGGATTTGATTTACGGTTCCTGCAATCAGTTGATCCTGGAAGACGATAATGTATTATGGGTCAATATTCCTACTTTTGGCATTATCAGGGCAGTTTTGGATGAGAAACTGAATCCTGCTGAAAGGATAATCTTTCCAAAAGAAGAATTTGAAGGCAATGAAGCCATTTTGAAGAAGAATGATTCAGGGATATATGTTTTAACTGAGCAATCCCGGTACGTGTTTGATGCTGAAAAAAGAAAGTTTGTTTCCAAAGGAGAACCCGGTTTTTCGATACAAATAAAAGATCAGTTGGCCGGTGCTTATTTGCCTCTTGCCTTACATCCTGATTACGAATTTTTGCCCTTGTATAATGGCTTTGCATTGAATTATAATAAGATGGAGGAATCAGGCAGTGAACGAAACAATTCGCTTGTACTGCGAAAATTTGAAGCCTTCAATAATCATGATAGAGTTGTTTTGCATCCCGGGGCAAAAGTGCCGTTTCCGTTGAATAATTTATGGATTGAAATGATTGTTCCCAATCGAAGCCAGGTTTTATACCAATATAAATTGCAGGAATCAGGGAATTGGAGCCCCTGGGGAAGCGAAAACGTTTTTGAGTTTATTAATCTGAAGCATGGAGATTATGAGTTGTTTGTAAGAGCAAAGACAGAAAATCATGTGTCTGATGAGCAGATTATAGAGTTTGGGGTTGCAGTGCCATGGTATATTTCATGGTATGCTAATCTGTTTTATTTCCTGCTATTTGTAGGGTTAATGTACATACTCTATTACTGGCAAAAGATATCCCTGAAAAAACAGAAAAAAAAGATGTTGCTGAAAGAGCAGAAATCCATGAGAAAGCAAATGGAAAAACACAAACAGGAAATCAATGCACTGGAGAAAAAAAGACTGCAAAAAGAATACGAACAGCTCAAGCAACAATTAAAAAGCAAAACCATTGAGTTGGCCAATAAGGCCAAAGATGACGAAGAAAAAAACCGGCTTTTGCTTTCTTTAAAAGAGAAGTGTGAAAAGGCCCAGCAAAATCCTTCTTTGTTCGATATAAAATGGACTGAAATGCAGCGCCTCCTGGATTCGTACCTGAAAATTGAGGATAAAACTTTTGAAATACAGATGGATGAGTTGCACCAGGAGTTTTTCGGTAAGCTCAAAGAGCAGTTTCCCGACTTGTCGAGCAATGATTTGCGTATGTGTGCCTATCTGAGAATTGGACTCAATACCAAAGAAATTGCAGAGATGCTCAATATTCAACCCTCCAGCTTTTATATCAGTCGATCACGCCTCCGGAAAAAGCTCAGACTAAAGCCTGAAGAAGATTTGTATAATTTCCTAACACGGATGGGAGAGTGATTTTGTCATCTGATTTTGAACCAGGAAAGCTCATCATTTTGGCGTGGTGTATTCTGGCGATGAAATTTTGCATGACAGTTATTCGTTCAATTTGTATTGAACAGTCTGTATTACCAGGCATTCCGCGAAAATGTCTTTTTCCAATCCGGCTATGAATAACACTTTAAAAAATTCTAAAACTCGTTTTCGGAATCATTATCAGGATGAAAAAGGCCAAAGTTTCTAAACCCGCAGCACAACCCGCACAAGGGTTATTATTGACAGCAAATCAACATACATAACCATTTCCCCATCCACAAAAAAAGCCCGGGGAACCACCCCCGGACTTTGCTCACAAAATTATTGTACATCCCGGAATGTAATCATGAGAAAAACAAAACAATTTGTATTATCTCCGGGAAATCTTAAATGCTTTTATACCAAACCTGCGAAGCCCATGAAGGCCAGTGCAAGGATTCCTGCTACTACCAATGCTGCCGGTGCTCCGCGCATGGCTTTGGGCAAATCCATCAGCTCCATTTGCTCGCGTATACCCGCAAACAGGATGATGGCCAGTGCAAAACCCGCTGCATGCGAAATGGCAAATACAACCCCTTGTAAAAGGTTAAAATCATTTTGCACGGTCAAAATGGCTACCCCCATAATAGCGCAGTTGGTGGTAATGAGGGGAAGGAAAATTCCCAGTGCCTGGTAAAGTTCCGGGCTGACTTTTTTCAGTATGATTTCTACCATTTGCACCAGCGAAGAAATGACAAGGATGTAGCTGATGGTTTGCAGATAGGTGATATTGAAAGGCACCAGCACATAGTTGTAAATCAGAAAGGTAACGATAGTCGCCAGGGTCATCACGAACATAACCGCACCTGACATCCCCACTGATGTGGAAACTTTGGAGGATACCCCCATGTATGGACAGATTCCCAGAAACTGGGCAAGGACAATATTGTTGACAAAAATGGCGCCGATAACAATTGCGAAATATTCCATATCAAATTGGTTTATGCAGTTTTTTTCTTGAGATAGTTGAAAAGGATAATCAGATAACCCATGCCAAAGAAAGCACCGGGAGCCAGCACGAAAACCAGCATACCATCGGTAGCCCCGGGAATAAATTTGTAACCGAATAGGGAGTAGGCACCCAGAATTTCCCTCAGTCCACCCAGCATGGTGAGGGCAAAGGCAAAGCCAAGTCCCATACCTAAGCCATCAATAATAGAACTGAGAGTGTTCTTTTTGCTGGCAAAAGCTTCTGCACGGCCCATCACCAGGCAGTTGACAACAATCAGCGGAATAAACAATCCCAGGGAGTCAAACAAATCAGGCATGTAGGCCTCCATGGTCAGCTGCACAATGGTTACAAAAGATGCAATGATCACGATAAAGCTGGGAATCCGTACCTTGTCAGGAATGAGGTTTTTAATGAGCGATACCACTATGTTTGAGCCCAGCAAAACAAATGTGGTTGCCAGTCCCATGCCCAATCCATTGAAAGCAGAAGTAGTAACCCCCAATGCGGGACAAAGTCCCAGCAGCAAGATGAATACCGGGTTGTCTTTGATAAATCCTTTGGAAAAATTTTGCCATTGATTCATAATGCTAAACCTCCCTCTTCCGTTTGTGTTGATTGTGATAAAAAGTATTCGTTGTATGCATCGTAAGCCCTTTGAACAGCGTCGCAGTATGCCCTTGACGTAATAGTAGCAGCAGTGATGGCATCAATTTCGCCGTTGTCTTTGGTAACACGGATATCAGCACTGGAGGGGTTGAGTCCTTTAAACTGGTCGCTCCAGTCGCTTTTTCCTTTTTCAATTTTATCTCCCAGCCCGGGAGTTTCAGCATGTTGTAAATGCACAATATCAATGATGTTTCCTTCAGTATCGAAGCCTACCATGGCAGATATCCGTCCTGAATATCCCTTGTTGGTCCAGGTGTTGATAGCCACTCCCACCACCTGATCATTGCGATAGGCAAAGTTGAACTCCAGGGAATCACCTCCATCAACAGGGAGAAATTGCCGGCTTTCCAACCGGTCAAATTCCGGTACTACCTGGCTGATGGCCAGTTGTCTTTTGTCTTCCCGGGCCTGGTCAATGGGCTCGGCCGTTAAATTATAAACCGTGGCAAGGGTAAATGATGCTATCACGGTAACCACGAAGAGCGTCAGTACCATGTTGAGAAAACTGGATTCTTTTTTAGCCATGCTTTACCTCCTCTCCGAAACGTTTGGGTTTAAATCCACGATTGATTAGGGGAACAAACCCGTTCATGATTAATATTGCAAATGCCACTCCTTCCGGATAAGCTCCGAAAATGCGGATGATGATGGTCAAAAAGCCACATCCTATCCCATACACCACCATTCCCCACCGGCTCATGGGGCTGGTGACCATATCTGTGGCCATGTATAGGGCTCCCAGCATTAAACCACCCGTTACCAGGTGAAAGAGCGGGTCAACATATATTTCAGGATTGATCTGCCACAATATTCCGGCAAAAATGATGACCGATCCCAGGTAAGCAGCAGGGATTTCCCAGGTAATAATTTTTTTCAAAAGCATATAAATACCTCCCAACAGAATCGCCAGGGCAGAAATTTCGCCAACTGATCCTCCCATGTTTCCCATCAGCAGGTTGACATATTCAGGCACCTGGGGCAAGAGCTCGGATACTTTCTCTCCCTGGGTCACCCCTTCTTTTACCACTGCAAGCGGCGTGGGGCCTGAAATGATATCTGTCAGTCGTGTGCTCATAGGGGAAGGTTGGGGATAGGTATTCATCTCTACCGGGAATGAAATCATCAGAAATACCCGACCTACCAATGCAGGGTTGAAAATGTTTTTTCCCAGTCCGCCGAAAGTCATTTTAGCCATCCCGATGGAAACCAGTGACCCTATGACCACCATCCACAAAGGAAGGCTTGCGGGAACGATAAAGGCAAGCAAAATGCCTGTGATTACCGCGGAACCATCGAAAATGGTTACAGGGCCCCTGAGCAGGTATTTTTGAATAATGAATTCAAAAAACAAGCACGATACAATGGCCGTGAGGGTCACCATAATGGCTGCCAGCCCGAAGAAATAAAAAGATACCAGCGCAGCAGGTATCAGCGACAGCACAACACCGTACATGATTTTACTCACAGAATCCTGTGTGTACACATGGGGTGAGCCTGAAACAGTTAGTAAACTCATATCTATTTTCTTTACTTATGCTTTGGGGGTTTGTTTATAGTCAATTAATGAGTGCGTGAACGGATGAGTTGTCCTACTGCTGCTTTGCCCTTACGAATATGGTCGAGCAGAGGCCTGCCAGAGGGACAAATATACAGGCATGAGCCGCATTCCATGCAGTCCATGATACGTTCAGCTTCGCAATCTTCATCCCGGTTTTTGTTGGCCAGCAGAGCCAGCAGATAAGGTTCAAGCCCCATGGGACAGATGCTTGCGCAGCGAGCGCAACGGATACATGTCAATGCCGTTTTCCTGTGGGTTTCTTTCTCAGAGAAAAGCAATACACCGCTGGTACCTTTGGTTACCGGTGCTTCAAGATTACTCAGAGCTTTTCCCATCATGGGGCCTCCGTTTACCACCTTACCCGTATCTTCGGGAAGTCCTCCCGCTTCTTCAATCAAAAGTGAAATGGGGGTGCCTATCCGAACCAGAAAATTGGAAGGAGTTTTCAGGCTTTTTCCCGTTACGGTTACTACCCGATCGATGAGGGGCTGGTTTTTCTGAACAGCCTGGTAAACAGCGTAAGAAGTCCCAACGTTGTGGACTACACAGCCCACTTCAATGGGAAGTTTCCCCGAAGGAACCTCTCTGTTGATAAGCGCTTTGATAAGTTGTTTTTCTCCACCCTGGGGATATTTTACCTTCAGGGGCTCAACACTGATTCCTTTGTAGGCCGGCAGTAGTTTGCGCAAATGTTCAATGGCATCGGGTTTGTTATTTTCGATACCAATGATGGCTTTCTCAACGTTGAGTGCTTTCATTTGGATAGTGATACCGACCAGTATTTCTTCAGCTTTTTCCAACATCAGCCGATGGTCGGCAGTGAGATAAGGCTCACATTCCACCCCGTTAATAATAAGGTATTCGGCTTTCTTTCCTTTTGGCACCATGAGTTTTACGTGCGAAGGGAAGGTGGCCCCGCCGAGACCTACAATACCTTTTTCATTCACCTTTTTTACAATCTCTTCCTGGGTGAGAGAACAATCTCTCAAAAGATCAGGACTCCGGTCAATATCTTCTTCCCATTCATCCCCTTCCACCTTGATGATAATGGCTTTTTTGCGGTAGCCACTGGTATCAATCACCTCGTCAATTTTTTGCACGGTGCCTGATACAGAGGAATGGATGTTGGCAGATATAAAAGCTTCTCCTTTGGCAATGAGTTGGCCTGTTTTTACCGGGTCTCCTTTTTTTACCACAGGGTTTGCAGGCACACCAAGGTGTTGTGCGATAGGGATGGTAACGGTTTCCGGTAAAGAAAGCTCCCTGATGGGGTTGCTTTGCGAGAATTTATTTTCAGGTGGATGGACACCTCCTAATGTAAAAGTCTTCAATTTTTATCTCCTTTCTGGATGTGATAAATTATAGTATTGAAAATCAAAAAGTATCAGGCCTGAGCAGGTTCTGTTGTGGGCACTGGCCGGGGTTTCCGCGGTGGGAAGTTGAGTTCGTGAATGGCACCCGTGGGGCAAACCGGCGGGCATTTGCGGCACAAAGTGCACTTGGTGTAATCAATATATGCAAGATTGTTTTCCAGGGTGATGGCATCAAACTTACACTCTTTCACACATTTTCCGCAACCGATACAGGCAACCTTGCAGTTTTTTCGTGCTACACCGCCTTTTTCTTTGTTGATGCAGGAAACGAATATTCTGCGATCTTTTTTACCCCGCTTGCGGATTTCAATGATATTGCGGGGGCAGGCTTTTACGCAGGCTCCACACGATACACAATTGTCTTTAACAACAGGTAATCCGGTTTTCTCATCCATATAAATGGCATCGAAATCGCAGGATACAACACAGTCGCCACAACCCAGACATCCCTGCGGGCATCCGCCGGTTCCGGCAAAAAGACTGTGAGCAAAGGCACAGGTCATGGCTCCTTCATATTGTACTTTCGGAGGAGAGTTTTCCAGGGTGCCATTGCACCTTACCACGGCAATGGTAGGCTCCTGTTCGGCAGCTTCCAGCCCCAATGCCTGGGCAATGTCTTTCATTACATCGTTACCACCGGGAGGACAACTCATCCCTTCCAGGCTCTCTTTTCTGACAATTTCTTCTGCCAGAGCCCGGCAGCCGGCATAACCGCAGCCACCACAATTGGCGCCAGGGAGTTTGTCGGCTACAATGTCTATGCGGGGATCTTCTATTACTTTAAATTTCTGGGCTACCATATATAGAATAATGGCAGCTATGGTGCCTAAGGCACCCAGTGAAATGACGGAGATTAAGGTAATTTCGTTCACCTGTTAGGGTTTTGTTAGTGAATGAAAAATTTAGTGTTCTTGTGTTTTCTTAGTTGTTACCGTGGCAAAATTAGAAAACTAAATTTAACCTGCCCTTATGGTTTGTTAAATATTAGCACCGTTTTTAACGCTTTTCGTCTATGAATTAAAGCAAAGAAGTGGGCAGTGACCCTGCAACAAATTGCAAAACAGTGGGTTGTATTCTTATTTAGAATCTCTCTAAATTTCAGCATTGTTAATTAGTTAACAACTTGTAATTCAGCGGGTTTTAGCCCCGCTCTGCCAGGGAATTCGTAGATGGAGCTACTGCTGTATAAAACCAATGCCCTATTGCTTGATATAAAATCTAAACGAAGACTTTATCCGGTCTCGCCGGGCATAAAGTATCGAGTAGTAGGGGAAGACGATTAAAATGGAAAGCAAAGCAGAGAGTCCTTCGTTTTGGGTTATTTGAATGGAGAGAACCAGGGTGAAAAAAACCAGGAGAAAGGGCAGCAGGTACCCCAGGAACAAAGCCCGGTATCCCAGTGATTTTTTCAGGCTTATGGTTACCTTCTGGCCTTTTGAGTATGAAGTATGGGGATTGGGGTTTTCTACTTCCACGATTTTTTCTGCCACCTCAGCCATGCCACAATATGATTTTGAATGACAATTACCACAGGCAGACTGAGGCTGTATACTGACCCATATACGTGCGTTTTCAACTTTGTCGATGATGCCGGGATGTTCTATGTTTTCTTTGGATGTTCGCATTAGTATAAAAAAGTTGTGGGCAGACTGCCGGATTGTTGTACCCTTATGGGTTATTAAAGTTTTGGCAAATCCTGCAGATTGGCCAACAGGGCTTTTACCGTTATTCTTATACCCATATATTTGTCAGGGTGTTGATAGAGAAACGGGTATTGTTTTCCCGTTATATACTTTTGAGCCGTTCAAGGCAAAGTTCATGATATATTCTGCCATATCTGCAGCCTTCACTTGAGCATTGTATTCCGGGAATGCTTCCTTTTGCATTTGGGTGTCTACCGCACCAATGGCGAGGGTATTCACAGCAATTCCTGCCGGTTTGAATTCCTGGGCAAGGCATTCTGAAAGGATAGCCAGGGCTCCTTTGGTGGCAGCATAAAGAGATAACCCCGGGAATTTGGTGCTGCCCTGAAAGCCTCCCATACTCCCAATGTTGACTATGTGCGAGGGTGCTTTGAAAAAGGGATACAATTGCTGGATTAAAAAAAATACTCCTTTTACATTTACCCGGAAAAGCCTGTCGAAATCAGTAGAGGTAAATTCGGTAAACGGTTTTTTCAACAAGGTGGCTGCATTGTTGATAAGAATCTCTGTTTCCCCCTGAAAAAAATCTTTTACCAGGTCTTGCAACTCCTGAAGATTGTCAGGATTTCCCACATCAAAAGCCAGCGGTTGAAGGTTTGCTCTGTCCTGAAATTTTTTTAAAGCACCGGGATTTCTGGATAAGGCAATCACCTTGTGTTCTTTTATGGCTGAAAACAGGTTCACAAGTTCAAATCCTATTCCCCTTGAGGTGCCCGTTATAATCACGTTCATTGGCTTGTTTTTCTATCGGAGAATGACTGTTTAGCCGTTTTGTTGCTTTCTTTTATTTACCACAAACCATACATAACCACTGATAAGCAGAGTGGTAAGCAATTGAATCCAGAGAGCGATACCCACAATAGATTCATTGGGTCTGAGAGAAATAAGGGCCCACTCCACTGTGAAATACTTCAAGGCATAATACAGGAGTTTTCCAAGGATGATGGAGGAAAAAATGGCGATTGCATCATTTGTATATTTTCGCAACCCATAGAACAGGCCCACCATAGCGGTCAGTTCCACAGCAATGAGCAACGATTTTACAAAAACCGGATGCATGGCGATGGCAAAAGAAAAAACGGGCAGGGTTAATGCCAGTATATAGGCATTGTTTCTATGGGTATGCATCATGGCAAGCACCACCATGATTCGCATGGGCTCGATAAAGTATAAAGGGAAAGGCAATATATGCGATATAGTGGGCATAAGATAAATGAAAACCAGTGCAAAACCATCGAGCAGTGCACTCCTGAGGGTTACATTCAGAGCGGGATTTTGGATATTTGCTTGCATCATTCCTTCTTTTGGTATTTAAAATGATTATAAATAAGGGCCTTAGAGACACAATAAGGGTTCAAAAATAAGAATTTTATCACAGAAATCTTATTTTTGTGACTTCAGAAATGTGCCTTTGGTTTTATTTCCTTAAGTAAGCTTACAGATTCGAGATGTTCTCCCTTTTGTTTTGCGGGATGGATAAACTGAAAGCAGCTAATTAAAAAATACAGCACCATGGACAGACGAGATTTCATCAGAAAAGGTTTAATGTTCGGAACAGCTACAGGTATTGGGATGACCGGATTGGCAAATGTTTCAACCAACCTGAGGCTTTCAGAAGCAGCCAGCAACAAAGGCAACTATGATCTTGTTGCCGTGAGGGGAAATGATATAATAGCTATGTTTGAAAGCGCCATGCAGGAAATGGGAGGGATGTCGCAATGGGTGAAGTCGGGCCAGACGGTAGTGGTAAAACCCAACATAGGCTGGGATGTGACGCCGGAGCGTGCAGCCAACACCAACCCTGACCTGGTTGCCGCCATTGTAAGACATTGTGTGGAGGCAGGTGCCAGAAGGGTGAATGTCTTTGACCATACGTGCGATAATTGGGAACGAAGCTATTCCAACAGTGGTATTAAGAAAGCCGTAGAGGATGCCGGTGGACGGATTATTCCCGGAAATTTTGAACGCAATTACCGCAATGTAACCATCCCGGGTGCTGTAAGGCTTAAAGAAGCCAAAGTACATGAGCAGATTCTCGATAGTGATGTGTTTATCAATGTACCTGTTTTAAAACATCACAGTTCTACCAATCTGACCATTGCCATGAAGAACCTCATGGGAATAGTTTATGATCGTCGGTTCTGGCATCGCAATGACCTGAATCAATGTATTGCTGATTTTTGCCTGTTCCGAAAACCGGATCTCAATATCGTGGATGCCATGTTGGTAATGACACAAAACGGACCTCGCGGAACCTCTACTGCTGACCTGGTGAGAAAAAACAGTTTGCTGGTTTCCTCTGACATCGTGAGTGTGGACGCCGCCAGTGCCCTTATTTTTGGCACACAACCATCGGAGATAGGGTACTTGTCTATTGCTGAAAAAATGAACATTGGCAGTCTTGACCTTTCTCAAAAAAATATCAAAAGATTGTATTTGTAAATTTTCCCGGGCTTTTTTTTAGCGGAAAAAGCACTTCTTTTTTCTGTCTTTGACAATCTGCCTGCAACACAAAATCCATTCTATATGAAGTTAAAGCATCTGAAAAAAATTCGAATCGTAGTATCACTGATTATATTTAGCTTCCTGCTGGTGTTTTTTCTCAATATTCATTCAAGTTGGATAGATTCAGTTTCCAATGTGTTTTTGAGGTTGCAGTTTTTTCCTTCTCTGTTACGTTTTCTGGCCATCAGTTTTTCTGTAGCCTCTTTGGGGTTTCTGCTTATTTTATTAATTACCCTGGTTTTTGGCCGGTTGTATTGTTCCTCAATTTGTCCCATGGGCACCTTACAGGATATAATCATTAATGTGTCCCGTCGGTTCCGAAAAAAGACAAGAAGACGATTTGTATACAATCCCAATAAAAAACGCATCCTGAGATATTCTGTATTAGCGGCAACCCTGCTTTTCTGGATATTTGGAAGCTTGTTCCTGTTGAACTTATTGGATCCTTTTTCCAATTTCGGGAAAATCTCTGTAACTCTTATACAGCCGGTTTTTAGCCAGCTCAACAATGTACTTGCATTTCTCCTGCAAAGATTTGATATATACGCAGTTTCACCCATGCTGCCCCAGGCATTACCCTGGAATGTGGTGGCTGTATCGGTAGGTGTACTGGGTACAATCGGGGTGATGAGTGTGATGAGAGGACGGTTTTTCTGTAATTCTCTTTGCCCGGTCGGTTCGCTGTTGGGTTTGGTTTCTTCAAGAGCTGTTTATCGCATTGTTTTTGATGATGAAGGGTGCACCCTTTGCCGCAAATGCGAGTTTGCCTGCAAAGCCGAATGCATTGACAGTAAGAACAAAACCGTAGATTATAGCCGGTGCATCAGCTGCTTTAACTGTTTTACCGCCTGCTCCAATGAGGGGTTGCGCTTTGAAAATACCCTCAGAAAACCTGCCATTGATTCTGAAACCCAATCTGCTGGCGGTTATCACAAACGCAGCTTTTTACTCACCCTGGCTGCCGGAATACTTAGTGTTCCTGCACTTAACAAAATTGGCAGGGCTTTGCCTTACGAGGATAATGAACCCGGAATGATTCCCTCCGGCTCGCAACTGCCTGTTACCCCTCCGGGAAGCAAAAGCTATGACCATTTTACATCCAAATGTATCGCTTGCTATTTGTGCGTGGGAGCTTGCCCTACCAACGTAATTGTCCCTTCCTTTTTCGACCATGGACTAAATGGATTTATGCAACCCAAACTCGATTATCACAAAAGTTTCTGTAATTATGATTGCGTGCGATGCTCTGAGGTTTGTCCTACCGGAGCCATTACAGAACTGGATGTTTCTTCCAAACATATAGAGCAAATCGGGGTGGCGAAATTTTTGTACGAAAGTTGCGTTGTCACCGTCGACCGGACAGACTGTGGCGCCTGCTCAGAGCATTGTCCCACCAAAGCTGTTACCATGGTGCCTTACAATGGCCTCTGGCTACCCGAGGTAAAACCTGATTTGTGTATTGGTTGTGGCGCCTGTGAGTTTGCCTGCCCTACAGAACCTTACAAAGCCATTTACGTGGAAAGCAACACTGTGCATCAGCAAGCCACACCTCTCGAAGAAGATCAGGGACCACGGGACCATGACCAGGACGAATTCCCGTTTTGAAACATTCCTTTTTATCCGGATTCATTTGTTGAACAACAGTGAATTTGCTTTTTGTTGCATGTTGTTATGTATGGAATCTTATTCATTGCATAAGTTTTCCCTGAAGGATTTGAAAGATGAATAGAAATGGGAATTTCCGCTCATCTTTCATTATGAAACATTGCAGAGGATTAAATGTTTCTGACCGTTTAGCTTGTTGTACTGAGAGGGGCAGGAACGTTTTGGTTATTCTGAGTCTATTTGCAGAATCATAGGAAATACGGTTTTTTTTTAATCTCAAACAGTTTTAATTTGAATCTGTTATTGCGACAGGATTTTCCCGGTTTGATTCTAAGGCAGACAGCAAACTGCTTATAGAGCGAAATCATTAAAATATAGATATCTGCGGAACAACTTAAGTTTTGTTAACTTTTTAACAGCTAATATGTTTAAGCCGGATAATCATTAATTTTACCACACAAACAAAAGCACACATACTATGACTCGCCAGATAAAAATCCGCGATCTGACCCTGAGGGATGGTCAGCAGTCGCTTTTTGCCACACGAATGTCGCAAGCCCAGATTGACAGGGTGTTGCCTCTTTTTAAAGAAGCCCGCTTTTATGCCATGGAAGTTTGGGGGGGAGCTGTGCCGGATTCGGTTATGCGATACCTTAATGAAGATCCATGGGAACGACTGGAAAAAATCAAATCAGGAATCGGAGATTCTTCCAGATTGACTGCTTTGTCGCGGGGAAGAAATCTTTTTGGTTACAATCCCTACCCGGACGAGGTAATTGAAGGGTTTAACCGCAATGCCATCGAATCCGGAATTGATATCATGCGCATTTTTGATGCCCTCAACGATGTGGACAACATGCGCTCTACCATAAAATACGTGAAGGAAAACGGAGGGATGGCCGATTGCACGGTTTGTTATACAGTAGACCCCCGTTTTTCCAAAAAAGAGAGATTGCTGGGGTTTTTAAAAGGGAAACCTTTGCCCAAAAAGATATTCACCATTGAGTATTTTGTCAACAAGGCCAAAGAACTTGAAGCATTGGGGGCCGATATGATCACCATCAAAGACATGGCAGGATTGATTCCACCCGTGAAATCGGGGATCATTATCAAGTTGATGAAAGAAGAAATTAATATTCCTGTTGATTTTCATACCCACTCTACCCCGGGCTATGGCCTTGCGTCGGTGCTTACAGCCATCATGAACGGAGCAGATATTGTAGATACCTGCATGCTTAATTTTGCCGGTGGACCAGCAGCACCTGCATTTGAAATTATCCAGATTTTCTGCAACAAACTGGGAATTGAAACCGGGGTTTATCTTCCTGCAATAGCTCCTATCAACCGTGAACTCAAGAAAATTCGAAAAGAACTGGCAGATTTTGACTCTTATCAAATTTTCCCCAAAGAGTTTGATGTTGTAGAAGATATGCTGCCGGGCGATATTGAATCACTATTTGACAGAGCCATTGAACTGGCAGATGCCAAAAAAGAAAGGGAACTGCTGCAAACCACCCAGGCCATTGAAAAGTTTTTCAATTTCCCACCTCCCAATGAGAAAGTTAGACTGGCAGAGGTGCCGGGTGGGATGTACACCAACATGTTAGCCCAGCTCAAACAACTCAAACTTGAGAAACTGCTGCCCCGGGTATTGGAAATTATACCCAGTGTGAGGCTGGCCGCAGGTTGTCCACCCCTGGTAACACCCACCAGCCAGATTGTAGGGGTGCAGGCGGTGAACTGTATTCAGGATGAAATAAAGGGCCATCCCATGTACACCAACAAATCCATACAGTTTGTGAACCTGGTAAGAGGTGCCTACGGGAAGACTCCCACCCCCATTGACCCCGAATTTCGCAAACAAATAACCGGTTCTGCTAAAGAACAACCCTATGACCCGGGTCAATACCAGAAACAGGAGAATCCTACTCTCGATGAATTTGGCGGAGTGAAACTGGCAGCCAATGAAAAAGAAGAGTTGCTGCTGGAGTTGTTTCCTGCTGTGGCCAATGGGTTTTTACGCAAGCGAATTGAGACGAAGTATCAGGCAGAGATCAATGCCAAAGAAGAAGAAAAGCGAAGAAAATACAAGGAAGCCCGGGAGGCCTATCAGCAATTATCAGCAGAGGAAAAGCGTAAAAAGCTTGAGCAGGGGTTATACAATTATGAATGGACCTCCTACCAGAGGGGCAAACCGAAAAATAATGAATAGCATCTGATGATATGATATCATGGAGGAGGTGCTCTCCTGAAGAAGGTGCCTAAGTTTATTCAAACCCGATTACCAATTGCTCAGAAAAAGGGGGGATGGAATTTTTCCGGTCCCTTTTGTGCTCCTGTCTGGTCATTAATATGCAGAGACAGGTTACTGCTGTTTTTTCAGGATAGATTCAAAATACCTGATGGTTTCTTTCAATCCTTCTTCCAGTTTTACTTTGGGTTCCCAGTCAATAATGCTTTTTATCTTGGAAATATCGGGCTTGCGCTTAAGAGGGTCATTTTCGGGCAAAGGCTTGTAAACAATTTTGGATTTTGAGCCAGTCATCTCCACTACCTGTTCTGCCAGTTGTTTGATGGTAAATTCATGAGGGTTGCCAATATTTACCGGGCCAATTTCCGTGTCGGGTGTTCCCATAAATTTTACCGCGGCATCTATCAAATCATCGACATACTGAAAGCTCCTTGTCTGCGAACCATCTCCGTAAAGGGTAATATCTTTGTTTTGAAGCGCTTGTATAATAAAATTAGAAACCACCCTGCCATCATTGGGTTGCATCCGTGGGCCATACGTATTGAAAATGCGGATAATCTTGATTCGTACGTTGTTTTGGCGGTGGTAATCGCTAAATAATGTTTCTGCACATCTTTTCCCTTCATCATAGCAGGAACGGATACCGATAGGGTTTACATTTCCCCAGTATTGCTCTACCTGTGGATGTACCTCCGGGTCTCCGTAAATTTCGCTGGTGGAAGCCTGCAGCACTTTGGCCCGAACGCGCTTGGCGAGCCCCAGCACATTGATGGCGCCCATTACAGAGGTTTTGATGGTTTTGATGGGGTTGTACTGATAATGCACCGGTGAAGCAGGACATGCCAGGTTGTAGATTTCATCCACTTCCAGGAACAATTCTTTGGTAATATCATGACGAATCATTTCGAAATAAGGGTGCGATAGCAAATGCCTGACATTGTCCTTGGAGCCGGTAAAGTAATTGTCCAGTGCAATCACTTCCTGGCCTTCATCAAGTAGCTTTTCGCAAAGGTGAGAACCAATAAACCCCGCTCCTCCGGTTATCAGTATTCTTGACATAATTTTCCTGTTAAAGTTTGTGCAAAGTAACATATAATTTGGCAAATGGAAACACTTGTTGATTTATATTATTTTTGTGTAAAAATAAATTTTCACGGAGTTTCGTTTCTCATCCAAACCCTGCTTAAATGGAAAATTTCGCCAACTATACACGCATTGCCATTGTACTGGTACTTATAGCCTTTCCTTCATTAGTGTACGATTCACTGGCACGGATAATCCCTGAACCTGTGAAGATGGAAAATCGCAGGGGAAACTTCAGGATGCAGGGTCGTATCGAATTATCTGTTCCACGCGAGCATCAGCAACTGGTGGCCCATGGGCAATATCTGAAAGAATATCTTGAACGGATTCCGGGAGTAACGGTCTTTGTGAAGGAATTTAATGCCGGTCAGTCCTTGCCCGACAGGGGGATTATCCTTGGGCTCGATCCGGCAACAGATAAGTCCGAAGGGTATGTCCTTGATGTCTCTTCTCGGCGTATCCACATAACAGGAAATGATGCTGCCGGCGTTTTTTATGGGATTCAGAGTTTACGGCAATTGTTACCTGAGGAGTTGGAAGATTCCCGTAGTGCCGCTGCCCTTTCCCGTGTAAAAATTTCCGGTGTGTACATTGAGGATTATCCGCAATTTGGTTACAGGGGGATGCACCTGGATGTGGCGAGGCATTTTTTTGATATGGAATTTATCAAAAAGTATCTTGATTTGATGGCCTTGCACAAAATGAATACCTTTCACTGGCATCTCACCGAAGATCAGGGTTGGCGCATTGAGATAAAAAAGTATCCCCTGCTTACTGAAGTGGGCGCCTGGCGAAAAGAAACCCTTATAGGACATGGAAGCCGGCCTCCTTTTGAGTATGATGGGCAACCCTACGGAGGCTATTATACGCAGGATGAGATCCGCGAAATAGTGGCTTATGCAGCAGAAAGGCATATTACCGTTATTCCTGAGATAGAAATGCCCGGACATGCTACCGCCGCTTTGGCAGCCTATCCGGAGCTGGGATGTACAGGTGGACCTTATGAAGTTGAAACACGCTGGGGAGTTTTTGAAGATGCTTTTTGTGCCGGCAATGATTATACTTTCGAATTTCTTGAAAATGTTTTATCCGAGGTAGTTGAATTGTTTCCTTCGCAATACATACACATTGGAGGTGACGAATGTTTGAAAAACCGCTGGGAGGAATGCCCTGAATGTCAGCAACGCATACGCCAGGAAGGACTGGCCGATGAAGAGGAGTTGCAAAGCTACTTTATACGCAGAATTGAAAAGTTTCTGCTTTCCAGGGGGCGCAATATCATTGGTTGGGATGAGATCCTGGAAGGTGGACTGGCTCCACAGGCCACGGTAATGTCCTGGCGCGGTGTCAGTGGAGGGATTGAAGCAGCCCGGCAGGGGCATGATGTAATCATGACGCCTGTAAGTCATTGTTATCTGGATTACTACCAGGCTGACCCTGCCAGCGAACCCCTGGCCATTGGAGGGTACCTTACGCTCAGGCAGGTTTACACTTTCAATCCTGTACCTCCTGAACTGAATGAAGAAGAAGCAAAGCATATTCTGGGCGGCCAGGGAAATGTATGGACCGAGTACATGAAAACCTCTGATCATGTGGAATACATGGCCTATCCACGAGCCATTGCCCTGGCCGAAGTATTGTGGTCACCCCGCAACAAACACGATTTTGATGATTTTCAACAACGCCTGCAAAATCATTTGAACAGACTGGATGCTATGGGTGTGAATTATTTTAAGTAACACTCAACCCCTCTACCTTGAATCCACACTAAAAAGCCATTTATTAAACATTAATAAAAATGAAAGCATCATTCTTCAAAATTCCAATTAGTTGCAAACTCCCCCTTTTAGGGGGCCGGGAGTCCTTTTCGGAGTGAGCTCAACGTATCAACTTTTAAACCCTTCAACTCATAAACTCCTCAACCCGATTCTTGATACCTGATTCCTGATCTCCAATTCCTAATTCCTCAGCCTGCTTTCGCGTGTCCATGTCGTTGTTCGACCCATAAATTTCATTCCCATTACATATCCTTTGATTTTGAGGGTGTTATTTCCGTCGAACCACATGTAGGCACTGTAGGTTTTTCCACTTTCAGGGTCGTAAATGGTTCCGTCGACCCACTCTTTAGAAGAACTGTTGTATTCGAAATCCTTCAGCAAGGTAATGCCTTTCAAGGGTCGGCTGCGCAGGTGGCTTTCGGGATTTTCCTTATCGGTTTTGGTCCTGCCGTTTTCATCCAGGGGCTCTTTCAGCCATACCAGCTTTCCTTCATACTTGCCCGAAGCGTTTTTATAGATTTCTACCTGCGAGTTTTTGTTGGCGGTAAGCCAGATTCCGGTTACCTTGTCTGCCTGTGCTTTGAGCTGAAGGCCTGCAAACAAAA
>CAZBGI010000018.1:0-56557 GCA_964491395.1 uncultured Bacteroidales bacterium
GAAGGATTAAAAGAAGGAGAACAAAGAAAGCAAATAGAAATCGCCCGGAAGCTAAAACAAATGGGCATGTTACCTGATGAGATTCATGAAATTACCGGGTTGGGCCGGGAAGACATAGAACGGCTGTGAATTTTAGTCGGGGCATGAACTGTTGTCATGCGTTTATCCATTTGTTCAGTGCGCGGGGGGTATAAATCCTCATCATGCGCGCACCGGTAAATCTTCTTCCATCAATCAATCCGAAAACCCTACCTTATTTAGACTTATTACAAACAGGGCCTAAGCGCAATATTTTAGCGCTTAATCTCCCTAAAATGCCATAAATTCGCAGAAACTTTAAATATCTAAGTTATGCGAAATCTTACCCTATTATGCAGTCTTGTGTCTGTATTGGTTGTAACGATGTCATCCTGCGATCAGCCAGCCGCTGAACAACCATCATGGGAATCTGAATGGCTGGGCCAAACCCCACAGGAAGTCATTGACATTGCCGAGGAACAGTTTCAGGGGTTTAGCCGCACCATGAAAGAAAATGCCTACCGGTACCAGGAATTGTATTGGGCCGGACAGGATCAAAACTGGGAATATGCAGAATACCAGCGTGAGCATATTGTTGAAGCACTGGAGCAAGGCTTTGTACGCAGGCCCGAACATGAAGCTTCAGCGCAGCAGTTCATGGAAGTGGCCTTACCCGGGATCGGAGAGGTGATAAAAACCGCTGACCAGCAGCAGTTTTTTGAATCCTTCGACAACCTGACCAATACCTGCAATACCTGCCATCAAATGGAAGATGTGGCATTCATCACCGTGGTGACGCCCAAAATACGACACACCGTTGTTGAATATTAAATACAATTTCGAAAGCAGGCTTTTTCCGGGCCTGCTTTTTTTCCTTTTCACACCTTCCTAATTTTGAAAGATTATGAATAAGCCTGCTCAGTTGCAGGAGAGATTTTTTTTTATAATTTAGTCGCATCATATTTTGCTTTTTTTATAATCTATGCATAACACAGTTCTTTAAAAGCTAACCTTCGCAATATCAGCAAAAAGGCACCTCAATTCCGAAATAACCGAACACAGCATTTGCCTCAATAATCTCACTGTTAATTGTGAAAACATAAACAACACATGAAGAAAAGTCACCAAAAAACAAATAAAAACAGGAAAAAGAATTCCTTTTGCCGGGCTGTTTTTATGATGAGCATAATGGGTCTCCTTATGTTTTTATCACTGAACCATTATACCATAGCTCAAACAGAAACACCCTCTGACACTGCAAGCCTGCCTGCTGAAGAAGAGGTACTGGCTGATACCCTGGCCGGAGAAGCTGAAACAGGGATACCCCAAGAGGAAGAAACGACAGCAACAATGCAGGAGGAAGAAATTCAGTATGTGAGAGGCGATTATACCCAACAGCAAACCAGGAGAGGAGAGCGGCTTTTCAATGGACTTGCTCCATTTGAAAGCGGCACACACGACTGCGCTTCGTGCCATTACACCCATGCACAGCAGGAAATAAACTGGAATCCTGCAGCATGGGAACTGGCGCAGGTTTGGGTGGAAAATGAAGAATACGATATGCGCGACATCATGAACAACCCTACCACCACGCGTCTGATAGAAGATCACGAAGGGATGTCCATCACTGCTGAAGAACAACATTTGCTGGAAGCCTATTATACAAAATTACTGGAAAAAGGACCGGACGAACTTCAGGCCTACCCCATCCGCTCTGCCATTTTTTGGGGAATGGGCATCCTGATGTTGCTGGCCATCGTTGATTTGCTTTTTACCCGCAAAATACCTTTTAAAGGAATTCATGTAGTTGTGTTATTCGTGGGCATTGCCGTACACGGACAATTTGCCATGGCTGAGTCACAGCGACTGGGACGTACCCAGGATTATGCGCCTGAGCAACCCATCAAATTCTCGCACCTTGTACATGCGGGTGAAAATGAAATCGATTGCGAATATTGTCATTTCACGGTTGATTACAGCTTATCAGCCAATATCCCTTCCAACAATGTGTGCCTCAATTGTCATACGGTAGTCAGAGAAGGAACGCTTTCCGGAGCCTTTGAAATCAACAAAATTCATAAAGCCGCCGAAACCGGCAACCCCATAGAGTGGATTCGGGTACACAAACTCCCCGATCACAGTTTTTTCAGTCATGCCCAACACGTAAATGCCGGTAAGCAGGAATGCGCCGACTGCCACGGAGAGGTAGAAACCATGCACATTGTGAAACAGGTAGAAGACTTATCCATGGGATGGTGTCTTACCTGTCACCGTGAAAACAATGTAGATTTCCTGGCAAACCCCTATTTTGAAATCTATGAAAGACTGCATGAAAAAATCAAAAACGGAGAAATAGACGGTGTAACAGCTGCCGATCTGGGAGGTGAAGATTGCATGAGCTGCCACTACTAAGTATTCTAGTGGCAAAGTTTAAAAAATCAGGAGGCGCAATCAACCCCCATCCTCAAACCTAATCCAAAAGAATAAGCCATCAACAACATATTATCAATGGAAAAAAAATACTGGCAAAGCATAGAAGAAACGCGGGCAGACTATCAACCGCAAGCAGAAGAGAAAGAAACTTCTATGATGGAAATACTGGCCAATGAAGCCAATGAAAAGGCTGCATCACGCCGTGACTTTTTAAAATGGTGTGGCATCAGCTTTTTCTCAGCTACGGTAATTTCGGCCTGCGAAAATCCTGTAAAAAAAGCCATCCCTTATCTGCATCAGCCTGAAACCCTTACACCCGGAAAAGCCAGCTGGTACGCATCCTCTTTTGTAGAAGGCAACCGCTTTTGCAGTGTACTGGTAAAAAGCCGCGATGGCAGACCTATTAAAATAGAAGGAAACGACTTGTGTGCTTTTACCGGGGGTGGCACCAATGCCATTGCACAAGCTTCTGTACTGAGTTTGTACGATGACGGAGCAAGGTATAAATATCCCACTAAAAATGGTGAAAAAATCAGCTGGGATAATGCTGATGAAGCCCTTAAAAATACCCTGAGAGAAGCAGAGGAAAAAAACAAAAAATGTTACCTGCTCACCCCTACCCTATTGAGCCAATCCACGGTAAATATCATTGAAGAATTAAAATCAGCATATCCTGCACTGGAGTTCGTAAGCTGGGACGCTGTGGGGTACGATTCCCTGCGTGAGGCACACCGCAGAACATTCAACACGGCTGCTATACCCGATTATCGTTTCGACAAAGCTGAACTTATTGTAAGTTTCAGTGCCGATTTTCTAGCCACCTGGCTGGCTCCGGTAAGCTTTGCCCATCGCTATGCCCAAACCAGAAAACTATCGGAGGATAAAAAGAACATGTCGCGGCATATCCATTTTGAGGCAGGCATGTCGGTCACAGGATCCAATGCCGATGAGCGCATCCCCGTTAAACCCTCCACTGAGCTGGAAATCATCATGGAGCTGTATAACGAAATGGCTGCCCTCACCGGGAACCCGGTTTTCAGTTCCCCGGCAACCGGGTATGATACCCGCACCCTGGCACGGGAAATTCTGATGCACAAAGGCAAGGCGCTCGTGGTATGCGGGCATGACAATGTGCATGCACAAATGCTTATCAATGCCATTAACTACATGGCAGAGGCCTATGGCAATACCCTCGACAATCGCAAAACCCTTAACATGGGCCGTGGAGACAAAGAGGCCGTGAAACGAATGGTGGAAACCATGGAAGCAGGCAATGCTGAAATGGTATTGTTTTACAAATCCAACCCATTGTACAACCATCCCGAAGCGGCACGTTTTAAGGCTGCTCTTGATAAAGTTCCGGTAAGAGTCTCTTTCGCTACAGCCAAAGATGAAACAGCCCAGGTGTGCACTTACATTTTGCCCGACAACCACTACCTGGAATCATGGGGAGAAGCCATGCCGGTGTGGGGAACACATGCCTTGATGCAGCCTGTAATGCAACCCATATTCAACACCCGTCAGTTCCAGTCCACCCTGCTCGCATGGCTGGGTAAAGATACTGACTATCATAAATATATAATGAACTACGCCCAACAGTTCCTTTATCCGCGGCAAAACCAATATCCCGATTTCGGGCAGTTCTGGATGAACACCCTGCAGGCCGGCGTACTTGAAAATGAAGAAGAGTTTTCTTTCAGTACCAACCTGCAAAGCGGAGTTGTATCGGAAGCGGTAACAGAGCTCAAGGCACAAACGGCGCAAGCTTCACAAGTGCAGTTTTCAGTGGCCGAAAATGTGAAAGTTGCTGACGGAAGCTTTGCCAACAACCCCTGGTTGCAGGAACTACCCGACCCTGTCACCAAAGTGAGCTGGGATAATTTTGCGGCCATCGCACCCCGGTTTGCAGAAGAAAACAACCTTAAAGACGGTGACAAGATAACCCTCAACGGGCTTGAAGCACCGGTGCTCATACAACCGGGACAGGCCAGCGACAGCATCACCCTGGCACTGGGCTACGGTCGCACCCATGCAGGAAAAAGCGCCGACAATATTGGGGTGAATGCTTTTACACTTTTAAACAACGGGGATTTCCCCTGGAATGTGGAAAACTGGGAAAAAACCGGCAGCGGTTATGAATTTGCCCGTTCACAAACCCACCATAGCATGGAGGGACGACATATTGTTCGCGAATCCAACCTGGATAAGTACACAAAGAACCCCAAAGCGGGCAACGAAATTCGTGATTACCATCTCAAATACAAGACCACCCTTTATCCTGAACAAACTTTTGAAGGACACCATTGGGTGCTGATGGTCGATTTGAACGCCTGCAGTGGTTGCAGCACCTGTGTAATCGCCTGCCAGGCAGAAAACAACACACCGGTAGTAGGTAAGCAGGAAATAAAGAACCGCCGCATTATGCACTGGATGCGCATTGACCGCTATTATACGGGTGAAGCAGACAATCCCGGGGTAGTATACCAGCCTCTCATGTGCCAGCATTGCGACAATGCTCCCTGCGAGAATGTATGCCCGGTAGCGGCTACCAACCACAGCCATGAAGGCATCAACCAAATGGCTTACAACCGCTGCGTGGGAACCAAATATTGTATCAATAACTGCCCTTATAAGGTAAGACGGTTCAACTGGTTCCGTTATGCCATGAATGATAAGTTTGACTTTAACATGAACTCTGAGTTGGGACGCATGGTGCTCAACCCCGACGTAACGGTGCGCGAGCGCGGCGTGGTAGAAAAATGTTCTTTTTGTATCCAGCGCATCCAGGAAGGCAAGCTCAAGGCGAAAAACGAAAGACGTAAACTCAAAGATGGCGACATCACGCCCGCCTGTGCCGGAGCTTGTCCGTCGAAAGCCCTGGTATTCGGCGATGTAAATGACCCCAACAGCCGTGTGGCACAACTCATCAAAGACCCACGCAATTATCATCTGCTGGAAGAGTTGCATACGTTGCCCACAGTGGGGTACCTGACAAAAATCAGGAATAAAAAAGGTTGAAAGGTTGAAGGGGATGAGCGTCTTATAAGTTGAGAAGAACATTAATCGGTTAAACAAACCAACACATATGATAACAAGCAGTATCAGATGGCCCATGGTAGCGGGCGAAAAAAGCAGCAAAGAAATTACCAACGAATTGTTGGCTCCCAATGAATCCAAACCTGCCTTGTGGTGGTATATTGGTATGACCATTGGAACCATTTTCCTTGCTTATGGTGCATGGGCCTTTTACATGTCCCTGACGGTAGGATTGGGAACCTGGGGGCTTACCAACAGTGTAGCCTGGGGATGGGACATCATCAACTTTGTCTGGTGGATTGGTATCGGACACGCCGGTACGGCTTTTACCATTTTCTTTCTGGTGTTTCGCCAGAAGTGGGCAGCCTCAATCAACCGAACCGCAGAAGCCATGACGGTATTCGCGGTGATGTGCGCCGGATTGTTCCCGCTTTTGCACATGGGACGACCCTGGCTGGCTTTTTTCATCATCCCCTATCCCAACACCCGATTGCTTTGGGTGAACTTCAACTCCCCCTTATTTTGGGACGTGCTGGCCATCAGTACTTACCTGCTCATGTCCATCACTCTGTGGTATTTTGGGATGATTCCCGATTTGGCTACCCTGCGTGACAGATCAAAAAACAAAATTTCAAAAGCCTTGTATGGTTTCTTCAGCATGGGCTGGACCGGTTCTATGATTTCTTACAACCGCCACGAAACATTGAGTAAAATTCTGGGCGGACTGGCAGCACCGCTGGTAATCTCGGTGCATACCATTGTAGCGCTCGACTTTGCTGTTTCTATATTACCGGGATGGCATGCCACCATTTTGCCTCCCTACTTTTTCGTGGGAGCTATTTTCTCGGGTTTTGCCATGGTCCTTACCATTATGATTTTAATGAGAAGGGCATTCAACATCAAGGACTTTATCACTGAAAAACACCTGGATTCCATTGCGAATGTATTGAAGTTCGGTTCCCTGGTGATTGGCCTGGCCTATGCCATTGAGCTTTTCTCTGCGTGGTATTCCGGTGTTAATTACGAATTGTATACCTTCTTCAATGCCCGTGCTACCGGTTCTTTTTCTGTTGAATTCTGGATAATGGTATTTTGCAATGCCATAGCTCCACAGGTATTCTGGTTTAAGAAAGCCCGCAGAAACATTTTCATTCTGTTTACAGTTTCCATTATTGTCAATATCGGGATGTGGTTCGAGAGATTTATTATCCTGGTATCCTCCCTGGCTGAAGATTTTTTGCCCTCCAGCTGGACAGATTACTCCCCCACACTGGTGGATATAGGAATTTATGTGGGTACATTCGGCATTTTTATTTGTGGGATGCTGTTATTTATCAGATATATACCCATTATAGCCATCAACGAAGTAAAGGCATTCCGCAAAGACGGCAATTAATTTTGATAACAAGCGATTAATATTCAACGATATGGCTCAAAAAAACATAGTAGCAAAATTCAAGGATGAGAGCAAACTGCTCGTGGCCTTGAGCAGGCTGAAAGAACAGAAGGTAAACCTGATAGATGTATATGGCCCTTATACCAATCATGACATCCTGAAAAAAGTTACCCGCGAATCGCGCTTGCCTTACATGGCCGTAATATATGGAGTAACAGCCATTGTATTGATTTTTGCTTTCATCTATTACACTTCCGTAATTGATTACCCCCTTTTGTATGGAGGAAAGCCCTTTTTCAGCTTTCCCCCTATGGTCGTTCTCATGTTCCTGTTCTGCATTTTGTTTACGACCATCATGTCGGTATTGACTTTCCATGCAAGAACGCAGATTTTCCCGGGAAAACCTTCCCGGCCCATTCATCCATCGGTAACGGATGATACATTTTTCCTGGTATTGGATCAAAACTATAATCCGGAAGAAATTAAAGTATGGCTGCAGGAAGACGGAGCGGATGAAATAACAGAAAAAGAAATTTAACCCATCAACGCTGATAAATATGTACAGTTTACCTAAAATAGCCCACAAACTGCTAAAGCTGAATCTTTATATGCTGATTCCTCTGGTAATGTTTTCATGCGATCGCAGCAGAGAAGACAAAGGACGGGAATATTTTCCGGATATGGCGCATGGTTATGATTACAAAACATGGTCAGAAAATCCGGCTATGGAAGATGGCCGTACCATGCGCAAACCTGTTGAAGGAACCATTCCCCGTCATATGCAACCTTACCCGTATAGCGCTGATTTTGAAGGAAGAGAACTGGCAGGTAAAAATCTATCCAACCCATTGAACATTACCCCCGAAGCGCTGGAAGAAGGTCGTGAGCTTTACAGCGTATTTTGTGCCCAATGTCACGGTGCAGAGGGAGATGGAGAAGGATGGTTGCACACCAGCGGCAAATATGTTATTCCACCCACCAGTTTGCTTGATGAGGCCATAGTAGCACAACCCTCGGGAGAAACTTTTCATGTTATTACGGCCGGATGGGGTGTAATGGGAGAACATGGTTCACTCATTACCCCGGAGCAAAGATGGAAAATTGTTGCATTCATAGAACAAATCATTCAGGAAAAGAAATAAAACAGGTATGATGGAAACCAATTACACCCTCAAAAAAAACATGAACATGGTGTTTGCCGCATTGATATTCATAGGCATCATTGTACTCATAGCAGGTTTTATGACTGATACCCAGCGTACCTGGGCCAATATTCTGCTCAATAATTATTATTTCATCACCCTGGCCATGGGAGGTTTGCTGTTTTACAGCATACAATACATTACCAATTCAGGCTGGTCGGCGCTTATACAGCGTGTACCTCAGGCCCTTGGCGCATTCCTGCCCGTAGGAGCGGTACTGATGTTGCTGATGTATTTTGGCCTTCCCCACGTGTATGAGTGGGCCCACCCGGGAATTACCGAAACAGACAAACTCATTGCGCACAAAGAGCCCTTTCTTAACGTTCCGTTTTTTATGATCAGGCTGGTAGTGTATTTTGCCTTATTTCTGGGAGTAGGATACCTGCTGCGAAAGTATGCCCTGCTGGAGGATCAGAATAACGACCTCAAATATCACAAAAAGAGCCGCTATTATGCGCAGGTGTATATCTTCGTGGGTGCTATTTTCTTCTCCTTTGCATCCAAAGACTGGATCATGACCATTGATTCGCACTGGTACAGTACGCTTTTTGGTTTTCGCAACATGATTATCAGCATGTATTATGGTTCTGCAGCCATTATACTGATGATATTGTTTCTTCGTTCTCAAGGATATTTCAAGCAAGTGAACGAGGCTCATTTTCACGATTTGGGAAGATACCTGTTCCGGTTCAGCATTGTATGGGGATATTTATGGTTTATGCAGTTTCTTATTATATGGTATGCCAACATTCCCGAATTAACCGTATATTACAAACCCCGTTTTCTGGGTGAATGGCAATGGATTTTCTATGGTGAACTCTTTGTTAATTTCATTATTCCATTCATTGTCATGATGAGTGATGAGGTAGGGAAAAAGCCTAAAGTACTCATGGCAATTTCCATTTTGCTGCTCATAGGATTGTGGATGAATATTTACCTGCAGATTATGCCCGGTGCCTATGGTCCTGTGAAGTTCGGTTTTATTGAAGCAGGGATGTGGCTGGGTTATGCAGGCTTATTTTTGGGTGTAGTATTCCAGGCTTTGAGCAGGGCCGCACTTGTACCCAAAAATCATCCTTATCTGGAGGAAAGTTTGCACCACCACGTTTAATAGCTGTTCATTATCAGGTTCCGGGTGCGAGATAATAGAAAGAAAATAGAATATAATGATTAAGCCCACTGACAAATGCCCAAAAGCCGCAATTGACATCAAATAAAAATAAAAAACAATACAAAATGAAAAACATACTTCTAATTTGCTTACTATCGCTGATTATGTTTCGGGTGATTGCGCAGGATGAGAATCCGGGTTACAATCCGGAACTGGAAATCGGCATCGTGGAAAAGCTTGACGAATACCTTCCGGAAGATATAACCCTGATTAATACAGAAGGAGAACGGGTGAATATGATGTCGCTGATAGACAAACCCACTGCCATTGCGATTGTGTATTATCGTTGTCCCGGTATCTGCAGCCCGTTTATGACCTCTGTAGCTGAAGTCGTGCAAAACAGCAACATGGAGATTGGCGAGGATTATCAGATTCTGAATATTAGTTTTGATCCCACGGAAGGACCTACGTTGGCCAAAAGTAACCAAAGCAGCTATCACATGCTCATTGACAAGGAAATAAATCCTGAAGGATGGCAGTTTTTTACCACTGACAGTTTAAACTCAAAAAAACTAACCGAGGCAGTGGGGTTTAAATACAAAAGGCAGGGACTGGACTTTGTGCACACATCAGCCTTGATTTTTGTAGATGAAAATGGCAAGATTACCCGCTATCTTCATGGCACTTATTTTTTAGCCATGGATTTAAAACTGGCTGTAGTGGAAACCGCTGAAGGAAAGTCCGGACCTTCAATGAGCCGCTTGCTTTCTTTTTGTTATTCTTACGATAATGCCGGCCAGGAATACGTTTTTAATATTACCAAAGTAGCCGGAGTCATCATCCTGTTTTTTGCGATATCAGGCTTTCTGATCCTCATCTTCAGAACCAAAAGAAAATCAACCATTTAACTCAACAACACTTTATTTAAAAAAATATGTCAGCATCAACAGCAGCAGCATCCCAGCATGTGAGTTTCCTTAAATACCAGGGTAAATACAAAGGTATTTTGGGATGGATACTATCAACAGACCACAAGCGTGTGGGCTTACTCTACCTTTACACCATGCTTGTTTTCTTTTCCGTTGCAGCCATCCTTGGTCTTCTTATGAAGCTGCAACTCATAGCACCCGGACACACTATCATGGGTCCCCAAACATACAATGCCATGTTTACCGTACACGGTATCATTATGATATTTGTCATCGTGGTACCGGGTTTGCCTGCGGTTTTTGGAAACTTTTTCCTTCCCCTCATGATAGGAGCCAAAGACGTGGCGTTTCCCAGGCTCAATCTGGCTTCTTGGTGGATTTATATATTTGGCATACTCGTGGTTTTATCTTCTCAATTTATCGGAGGATGGCCCGACACAGGGTGGACCTTTTATGCTCCTTACAGCTTCCGCACTCCTGCCAATGTGCTACCTGCTTTATTTGGAGCTTTTATTCTGGGTTTTTCCTCCATTCTTACAGGAATCAATTTCATTGTTACCATACACCGTATGCGGGCTCCCGGAATGACCTGGTTTAAAATGCCCATCTTCCCCTGGACACTCTATGCAACAGCATGGATCCAGGTGCTTGCCACTCCGGTAATCGGGATCACCCTCTTGCTGACTGTTATGGAGAAAACATTGGGGATTGGCATCTTTGACCCCAACCTGGGTGGAGATCCCATTTTGTATCAGCATCTTTTCTGGATTTACTCCCACCCCGCTGTATATATAATGATATTGCCGGGTTTAGGGGTCATCAGCGAAATTATACCGGTGTTCTCAAGAAAACGAATTTACGGTTATAAAGCCGTTGTATTGTCTTCTCTGGCCATCGCTTTTGTTGGATATTTTGTATGGGGGCACCATATGTTTACCTCGGGAATGAGTGGCAGGGCACTCTTTGCCTTCAGCTTCCTTACTTTCCTTGTTGCCATCCCTTCTGCTATTAAAGTATTTAACTGGGTAGCAACCATGTACAAAGGGTCATTGAATTTGCAAACTCCCTTCTATTGGGCCGTTTCTTTTATCATAGTTTTCATGATAGGAGGTTTTAGCGGTCTTACCTTGGGTTCGCTTGCTGCCAACGTACACATTCATGACACCCATTTTGTAGTTGCTCACTTTCATTTCATTGTTTTCGGAGGAACAGGATATTCTTTTATGGCTGCTATGCACTACTGGTACCCCAAAATGTTTGGACGAATGTATGACAGAGGTTGGGCCAATACAGGCTGGATAGTATTCTTCTCAGGATTCCTTACCCTTTATCTTCCTATGTTTAGTCTGGGGTTGCAGGGAATGCCAAGGAGGTACTATGACTACCTTCCCGAATTTCATGTTGGAAACATCATTTCTTCCCTGGGGGCCATCCTTATGATTGCCGGAGCAATTATTGTTATTGTCAATCTGGTTCGTTCTGCCCGATTTGGAGAAAAAACCTCAGAGAAAAACCCATGGGGTGGCAAAACCCTTGAATGGCAAACCGATACTCCACCTACCCTGGAAAACTGGGAAGAAATACCCACTGTAGAAGAAAGACCTTACGAATATAAATAAAGCACCTATATGGAAAAACACAAAGAACATATTACACACGTGCATCGGGATGATGAAGGCGATAAGCTGGGTATGTGGCTTTTTATTTTTACAGAATTGCTCCTTTTTGGTATGCTATTTCTCATTTACGCAGTGTACCGTTACAAAAACCCCCTGGCGTTTCAACTGGGGGGTGAGGAACTGGATGTTTTTATCGGAACCTTTAACACGGTGATTCTGCTTATCAGTTCGGCAACAGTAGCCATGTCTATTACTGCCATACAAAGAGGGAAGAAAAAGCAGGCTTTACTCCTGTTAGGAACTACCCTTTTTATTGCTTTGGTATTTTTGGTGAATAAATACTTTGAATGGGGTGCCAAAATTGAATACGGTTTCTATCCGGGGGGAGAAGCCCTGATGGAGTTGGGTCATGGTACCATTCTGTTTTTTGGATTGTATTATGTAATGTCAGGCATTCATGCCATCCATATTTTAATAGGAGTCGGATTATTCATTTATGTTATCCGGCAGATTCAAACAGAAAAAATTCACAGTAGCGATTATGTTTGGCTCGAAAATACCGGTCTTTACTGGCACCTGGTCGACCTGATCTGGATATTTTTATTTCCATTGTTTTATTTAATTCATTAACCCTACGGATATGAGCGAAAAGAAACACCATATATCAAGCTTTACCAGTCATTTTTTGGTTTTAGCAGCTCTACTGGTACTTACAGCGGTCAGTGTTGCTGTTACCAGCCTGGAGATGGGCGAGTACGACACTTTGGTTGCCATGCTCATTGCCGGGGCCAAAGCGGCCATTGTACTTTCCTGGTTTATGCACCTGAAGTTTGACAATAAAATATTTGCCATTTTTACCGCTGCAGTCATCATTATCTTTTTACTGGTGCTTTACGTCACATTCTTTGATTATTCATACAGATAACTATTAAATATGATCTTAGGAGCTTCAACATTTGTAGAAGGCGTTAACAATGCTTTCTTGTTTATTTTAGTGATAGCATTTATTCTTGGTATTGGTATTACCTTAACCATGCTCTGGTTTATTTACAAGTACCATAAAAAGCGTCATCCCAAAGCCGTTCAGATAAAAGACAGCACTACTCTGGAAATCACCTGGACAGTAATACCTATCCTCCTGGTATTGGGAATGTTTTATTATGGTTATGTGGGTTGGATACCCATGAAGAGGCCCCCCGATGAGGGAGTAAAGGTAACAGCCAATGCCCGCATGTGGAGTTTTAATTTCCGTTACGAAAACGGACGGGTAAGCGATAAGCTATACGTACCCAAGGATACCGCAATTATTGTAAACCTCAATGCGCTGGATGTACTGCACTCTTTTTATATTCCGGCTTTTCGTATCAAAGAGGATATGGTACCCGGTCTGGCCAACAACCGCTCGTGGTTTGAAGCCACAAAAACAGGCACTTACACCATTTTCTGTGCAGAATACTGCGGATTGCAGCACTCTTACATGCTCAGTGAAGTAGTAGTAATGGAACCTGACGAATTCTGGGAATGGTATGATGACCCGGATGCCATGGTAGAGGAAATGCCCGATGGAGCCGACCCTGTTATGTCAGGCCGGCAACTTGTGCAATCCAAAGGTTGTGTGGCATGTCATTCGCTGGATGGCAGCGACCTGGTAGGGCCTTCTTTTGCCGGAAGATATGGTGAAACCATCACGGTGGTTACAGGCGGACAGGAACGTGAAATAACCTACGATGAAGAGTATGTAATGCGCTCAATCTATGAACCTGATGCAGATATTTCGGTTGGGTTCAGACCGGGGCAAATGCTGTCATATGAGGGAGAAATAAGTGAACAGGAGATAGAAACGATAGTTGCACTTTTAGAGTCATTGAACGAATAAGTAGATTTACTTTGATTGTGTTGATAAAAAAATCGAAAAGCCCTGCTTGCCACTGGCAGACAGGGTTTTTCATGTTTAACCGGGAATTAGGCTTTACCTGGTCACTTAATTTTCTGCAACATGTCTCGCCGGAAGTTACTATCTTCAGGTAAGCATTGTAACCCATTTTCCCAAAACTGTCTTTTGTCTGTATGAATAAATCTTTCTCTGACCTGGTGATGTGTTATATAAGCCTTACCAAACCTGTCATTACCCTTTCGGTTGCGTTTTCGGCATTAACAGCCTGGGTGCTGGCTTCTGAAGGGTTTACCCATGGCTGGTTGCCGATGTACATCGGGGTGATTCTTATTGCTGCCGGCTCATCAGCGCTCAACCATATCCAGGAACGTGATATAGACAAGCTCATGCATCGTACGCAAAGGCGCCCTCTGCCAGCGGGTAAAATTTCATTGCTCAGCGCACAATGTTGGGCCTGGACACTCTCACTGGCCGGAGCACTGACTCTCTACTTTTTCTCCGGTCCCATACCCTGCATAGTAGCCATACTTACGCTAATCTGGTACAACGGCATTTACACCCCCCTGAAACGGCGAACCCCCTGGGCCATATTCCCGGGAGCAGTAGTGGGTGCATTACCCCCGGTAATAGGATGGACTGCGGCAGGAGCAGACATTACCCATCCACACATCGTTATTCTGGCATTCTTCTTTTTTATCGGACAAATCCCTCACTTCTGGCTTATCTTGCTAAGACATGGCAAAGATTACGAAACTGCAGGCTTTCCTTCTGTGGCCCGGTTTTTCTCTCAACAACAAATATCCCGCCTCACATTTATCTGGACCAGCATTACTGCCATTGCAGCCACTGGTTTGTGGATATTTGGAATCATTCAACTTCCCGTTGCAGGCTGGATATTACTGCTAACTTCCCTGGGAATCATCTTTGCCTTCAGGCATCTGCTCCAGGCAGAAAAACCTGTTAAAGTAAATCGTGCTTTCATGCTTATGAACATGTATTTTCTGGGGGTGATGATTTTGATCATGGCCGATGCTACTTTTCGCAATTTTTTCTTTTGATTCTTTTTCTCATCAACAAAACCCCGTTGGCAGCAACAATTTAACGTACTATTCCTCAGGCATTCTTTGAGGTAAAAATTATTTGAATCGATCTAACGAATATTTTCTAAATTTGTACTATCATTCAATCGTTTCCCATAAAAAACTAGACCATGATATTCTTTTTCTTTAGTTTGCTGGCCTCCCTGTTTGGTGGATTACAAGCAAGCAGATACAGCAGTTTTTCTTTCAACCTGCCATTAGCCGTTGAAAATCCTTTTGCCGGTATTATTGCTTTCTGGCCCTTTATAGTGGCGATGGTAGTGTTGCTGCTGGCCATCTTGTGGTATCAGACCATCAAAGGCAATAACCGTCGTAAAGCCCAGAGAGGAACACAGCAAAAACCTGCAAATCAAGGCATCGTCCTATTAGGCATTGTAACCATATTGATATTGCTATTACTTGCTGCCCCCTGGTACCTCGAAACCTTTGAAACCCAAAATGATAAACAGACTGAAACCATTGCAGAAGAAGATCGCGTAGAGATGGTTCTCACCGTTCATGGCATGGATTGCGGGGGATGCGAAAGCCTGATAACCAAGCGCGTGGGCGGAATTGATGGAGTTGAAAGTGTTACTGCATCCCACGTGAGAGAGGAAGTAGTGGTAGCCTATGACCAAAGCAAAGTATCCCTGGGATTAATTGCTCAAACCATTGAAGATTCAGGATATACTGTTGTTTTAGAGTAACTGACCTGGCCCCTGCCGGCAAAGTAGCATTGAAAATTTATCGCTTTCCTTTAAAGATGGCTGGTTTGCTTCCCAAAAGCATATCAGCCATTTTATTTATCAAGGGGACTCAACTTCTCATTTTATAACCTTGCCCTGAATTGGCAAAGTTTCTGTACATTTGCAGGTTTCTATATAAAGAAAATGCTAAGTAATTGTTAACCTAATATTAACCCTCAGTTAAAATATCTATCACCCGCTGAAATACACCATGATTCCAAACCCTCTCAAAAAATCTCTTCCCTGGTTATTGGCACTGGCTGTGTTTATACTCCTGTTATATGCCAATAAATACATTGAACTCACCTATACTGTTTCTTCTAAAGGTTTGCTTTACCCGGGTAAGGAGTGGGTGTTATCGCGCACAACCGACGGAAATCTTATCAACAGTCTGAAAGACAATTTTAATAATTCCCTCATTGATTACACTGTTACTGAATTTCAGCGGGGCGACATGGCAAGTTTTGCGGTTCGTCCGCAAGTATTGCAGAAAAAACAAATAGAAAAGGGAGATACCATTGCCATTATACAATCGCAAAATGAGTTGCTTCGCATAACAGAGTTGAGAGGCGAACTGGCTGTACAGCAGCGTTTGCTATCGGTATATGCATCGGGGGAAAGATTGCAGGATATCGAAGTTGCTTATCAGCAAATGATTCTTGCCCAGAATGAAGTTAAAGCACAGCAACGCATTACTGAACGCAACAGAATACTCTATGAAAAAAGACACATCCCGGAAGAAGAATATGAGGTATCTCTAAATGAACTAAACATCAAAGAACAAGAATACCTGATAGCCCAAACACAATATGAATCCTTAAAAGGCGGAGCTAAACCGGAACAAATTGAGTTGATCCAGGCAAATATAGAAAGCCTGAAACAACAAATAGAACAAATTAACAGATTGATGGATGCTTATACCATTACCAGCCCTATCAACGGAATAATAATAAAACAACAGGGAACCAATACCTCTTATGAAACCATATTACGTGTTGCTCAGACTACGGAGTACGTGATAAAGATACCGGTAAATGTATACCAATTGCCCTACCTGGAGACCGGGCAAAAGTTGAATTTTCATACTCCGGGTACCGGTGAGGCTTTCAGTGCGTACATTGCCGGATTTGACAATACAGTGCAAATGATTGACGGGCGCCAAAAAATCTTCCTTACAGCGGTTACCGATTTGCCCGCCAATGAGTTTCAGTTTTTCTCCAATACGCTGGTAGATGTAAGTATCCCATCGGCTCCTGTTTCTCTGGGAAATTACCTAAAGCGGTTGGTGAATGAGGTGTACAACAATTAAAGATAAATGCTCAGATACGAAAGAAAATACCTGATACCCTACAGCAAGCTTGATGACCTCAGAAAAAGGATAACTTCTTTTGTGCGTCCCGACATTTATGCCCTGGAAAATGGAAACGGTCTGCCTCAGTATAGCGTGAGAAGCATTTACCTGGATACAGCCAATCTGGACTGTCATAACGAAAAAACCGAAGGGATAGAATTGAGAAAGAAGTTCAGAATCAGGAGTTATAACGATTACCATTCGGAAAAGTTGGCGGTGCTGGAAATCAAACGGAAAGTTGAGAACCGGATAAAAAAACACCGCTCTTTTACTGCTTTCCGCCACATCGAAGAACTGATGAATACGGCGAATATTGACAAATACATTAGGCCGGAACTGTCTCCGCACGCTCTGGAAGACGCTCAGAGATTTTTCTTTCATGTAAAAAAAAACAACATGAGACCTACTGTTTTGATAGTATATGAAAGGGAGGCCTATCATGGTCTGCTGGATCAGGGAGTCAGAATTACTTTCGATAAAAACATCCGCAGTAGTTTGTATCCCCATTGGAAAGACTTGTTTAATACAAAGGGGCTGAAGCATCTTTTCCCTTCACATTTTATACTTGAAATTAAATATTTTACTGACCAAATGCCGGTATGGGCTAAATCAATGATTCAGGAATTTCATCTGAGAAATGATGCACTTTCCAAATACACCCTCGGATACGATGTAAATACAAGGAAACACATTTTTAATTATTAGAATAATTATGGTTGAAGATTTTCAAAGCATGTTTGTTTTTACCATTACCGCCAAAGATGTAATAGCCAATATTCTGGTGGCCATGCTGTGCGGTTTTTTTATTGCTTTCCTTTATAAAAACACTTACTCGGGGCTGAATTATTCGGCTGCCTTCACCGTATCGTTAATCATGCTAACCATGATAACTGCAGTGGTAATCATGGTAATTGGCAACAACCTGGCCCGGGCCTTTGGCATGGTAGGTGCAATGTCCATCATCCGGTTTCGTACGGCTGTGAAGGACGCCTCCGATATCATGTTCATCTTTTTCGCGCTCACCATCGGTCTGGCCGCAGGAGTTAAACTTTACTCCATAGCCATTTTAGGCACGTTGTTTATCGGGTTGGTATACTTTATTATCAGCAAGATGAATTTTGCCTTGCCCCGGAAAAGAGAATTCCTGATGCAAATCATTGCCCGGGAGAAAGAAATTGAAGAAAATCCTTTCCAGCAAACCCTTCGGAAATTCTGCAGCAATCACAAGCTTGTGAACGTGAAAACCATGGGGGAAGAAAACCAGCTGGTAGAATTTTCCTATTATGTAAATCTCCGGGATGAGAACCGCGGAGGTTCGATGATAAATGAGTTAAAGTCGCTCAAAGGCGTTGAACAAACCAACCTGTTTTTCGACGAAACATCCGGATAAACAGGCCTTAAACCATCTCCTGCCTTTGCGGAAAAAGTTATAATAAACCGTTTTATTCCGGTTGCGATTTGTTAATGGGTTAGAAATTCCCCTGAAGCCTGTCGCGCAGTTCATCGTAGGTAACAGGCTGGTAATCTTTTGTTACATAAAAGTTTCGCCCCCCTACAAACCACCTTTTTCTTATCGATTGTGCTTCGTAGCGGATATTGAGCTGCCCTACGCGCATTTCGTACAAAAGCATCAGCCCCGGGATTTCATGGTAAGGGGTATCGAAATGAAAAGCTTCTCCGGGAATTTCGGGGGTGTAATAGATTTCTGATTCATATTCGTTGCCAAAATCATCAGAAACCCGGGCAATCACTTTGCGACAGGTATAACCCAGAATTTCTCTTGTTTCGTCGGTATACTCCAGTTCGGGCTGCGGCATATCTGTTAGTGCATTCTGAATTTCCTGCGCATCGCGGCGGATAACGTATTTTTCCCTGAGGATTTCCAGCATGGTGGAAATTTCCTTTTTATCGCCATCGGCCACCTTTATTTGAAATAACCCGGCATTTTCGCCGCTCAACTCGGTTCGTACCTGATTGTTTTTGGTACGAATATCAGCCCTGACAGGCAACTGCTCCAGCTCGGCAAGGTCAACGTTACTTCCGGGGTAAGAAATAGTGTAAATAATGCGCCCCTTAAAAGGACGTTGGCCGACAGCTGCCTGTGTCAAAACCATTACTGAAAGGAAAAGAAGAAAAATTATTCTGTGTCTGGAGGTAAGCATCACTATGAAGTTTATGAATTTATTGCTACTTTGTTGAGGTTAACTAACAACATATACGCAGTATACGGGAGTGGGTTTCAGAATCCCAGTGTCTTAAGCATGGATTTATAGCTCTGTTCTTTGGCAAACAGTTTGGTAGAATACTCTCCTTCTTCATCCCTGTCGATAATCACCATTTTAGGAGCCGGAATCAGGCAATGCTGAATACCGCCAAATCCTCCCAGACTCTCCTGGTAGGCACCCGTGTGAAACATCCCAATGTACTGGGGTTTGTTCTCCTCAATCTTGGGTAAAAACACTGCATTGGCATGCGATTCGGCATTATAGTAATCCTGGCTGTCGCAGGTGAGCCCTCCCAGGTTGACACGCTGATATTCCGAATCCCAATTGTTGATGGCCAAAAGAATAAAACGTTGTTTCAAGGCCCAGATATCGGGCAAAGTAGTCATAAAGCTGCTGTCAATCATATTCCACAACTCCCTGTCGTTTTGCTGCTTCTGATCGAGAATGGAATACAACACCGCTCCACTCTCGCCTACAGTAAATCCCCCGAACTCGGTGAATATATCCGGTTCAGGCACCTGGTTTTGCTTGCAAATTCTTTTTATCTGGGCAACAATCTCTTCTGTCATGTACTCATAATCATATTCGAAACCCAACGAACTTTTTACCGGGAATCCCCCTCCTATGTTCAACGAATCCAGCTCAGGACAAACCTTCTTCAACTCACAATACACATTGACACATTTGTGCAGTTCATTCCAGTAATACGCAGTATCGCGGATGCCGGTATTGATAAAAAAATGGAGCATTTTTAAATCAAAACGCGGATTGTTTTTGATCTTTTCAAGGTAATAGGGCATCACATCATTGTAACGAATCCCCAGCCTGGAGGTATAAAACTCAAACATAGGCTCCTCTTCTGAGGCTATCCGGATGCCAATTTTGCATTTCTTCCCTTTGTCGAGCAACTCATTATAGCTGTCAAACTCACTTTTATTGTCAATGACCGGAATGGTATTTTCAAACCCATTGTTGATGAGTTCTGAAATTTTCTGAACGTACAGCTGCCGTTTAAATCCATTGCAGACAATATACTTATTCTTATCAATCAACCCGGTATTATAAAGCTCTTCGATAATAAATATATCAAATGCCGAAGAAGTCTCAAGGTGAATATCATTTTTCAACGCTTCTTCCAGGACAAAGGAAAAGTGCGAACTTTTGGTGCAATAGCAATAGTGGTAGCTCCCTTCGTAGTCTACCTTGGCCATGGCCACGTGAAAGAGTCTTTTGGCTTTTTGAATTTGCTGGCTGATCTTGGGGAGGTAGCTGATTTTTACCGGAGTACCGTATTGTTTAATGACATCCATCAGGCAGATATCATGAAAATACAATTCGTTATCAATAACTTTGAATTCTTCCTGGGGAAATTCAAAGGTTTGTTCTATCAGGTCAAGGTATTTATTCTTCACTTTTCAAATCAATTTTTAAATGACTATTTTCTTCGGTAAACCATCAAAAGGTATCAGGAAGACAAATCCAACACTGCCACTTGACAATTTTTGTGTAAAAGTAATTAATTTAGGTTACTTAAAGCAACCCATCCCGAAAGAAATATGAATCCCTGAGAGAAATGAAAACAAATTGCAAATTGCTGATTTATCAGGTTTAGCAGGACCCATCTGTATCAATTTCGTTCTGAAAAGTCGTACTGAATTATTTTCAATCAACCGGATTCAGCCAACTTACTTAGACGTTTTTGCAAGGGTCTGTTTGAAATAACTACCTTATAACCCTGAAAGTTTTGTCGAAACGAATCTTGTTAAGAAAGCTTTTATTTTTGTCCAGCGACAACCACACGAACATTGCTCTTCCCACAATATGATCTTCGGGTACAAAGCCCCAGTACCTGGAGTCGGCAGAATTGTGCCTGTTATCGCCTACCAGCCAGTAGTAATCCATCTTGAAAGTATAAGTATCTGCTACTTCTCCGTTAATGAAGATTTGGTCATCTTTAATTTCCAGGGTATTATCTTCATACACATCAATAATTCTTTCCCACAGCATGATATTATCAGGAGTAATATCAACTGTAGCCCCTTTGCGGGGAATATACAACGGCCCGAAGTTATCCTCGTTCCATGGAAAATTGCGGTGAAAAGGGAAGATATGGCTCTCGTAAAAATTGGCCGGTTTGATAATTTTACTTATACTGCTTACAACATTTTCATCTTTCAACCGATTGGCCACCTCTTCACTCAGGGGCATTACGTATTCCGACTGGCTTACCATACGAGCTTCGGTAATATCATACCTGTCGAGAATCCGTGGATGCAACCTTGAACCATTGGTAACCACATGATAATTATGCTGAACGCCTTTCAGGCCGGGGATCTGCTCACCGTTGATAAATATTTCGCCGTCAACAATCTGCAGGGTATCTCCCGGTATGCCCACAGCTCTTTTTATAAAATTCTCTCTCTTGTCAACCGGACGGGAAATGATTTCCCCAAAACGGTCGGGGTTGTCCCATACTTCATCTCTTCCATATTCCCGTATAAGACTGTAATAGCTCATATTGCTCTGCAGTTTCACGCTCAGGGTATCTCCGTCAGGATAATTGAAAACCACCACATCGTTGTTTTCAATGGTGCGCAGGCCCGGAAAACGATAATAGGGCAGTTTGATCCATTCTACGTAAGACTTAACCGATTCGGTCAAAGGCATGGTATGATGAGCAAAAGGAAAAGCTATAGGGGTCATGGGAACCCTGGGTCCATAACTCATCTTACTCACAAAAAGATAATCACCTACAAGCAAGGACTTCTCCATGGAGGACGTGGGAATGGTGTATGCTTCAATAAAAAAGGTCCGGATAATGGTGGCCGCGATAACAGCAAAGATCAAGGCATCCGCCCATTCCCGTGTGCTGCTCTTTTTAATTACAGGCAGCTTATCGGGACTGGTATAGTGTTCTTTGGGCGAAAAACCCAGGTAAGGCAGATAGAAAAAGGGGAAAAGCACTCCCAGAGCCTGTTCTCCGAGTCCATTCTTGCGAAAACATTTCAGGGTCTCTACCACCATTAGCAGCAAGGTAAAAACATTGATGTAAGGTATGATAATGAAGATATACCACCACAAAGGTTTGTGGATAATTTTCAACCAGATATAAAAATTATACAGCGGTACAATCGCTTCCCATCCCGGACGTCCGGCCTTTTCAAATATTCGCCACAATCCGGCAACACTTAAGACGAAAAATAAAATACTCAATAACATGTATATACTCATAATGGCGGCTACTTAAAGTTTTAATAAATCATTCATAGTAAAAATACCCTTTTTATCTATAAGCCAGCGGGCGGCCAGCAGGGCACCTTTAGCAAATCCCTCCCGGTTATGGGCTTCGTGTGTAATAGTTATAGTGTCAATATCTGATTCATATGACAGTTTATGTTTTCCGGTAACATTCTCTATACGGTGGGCTATGACTGATACTTCCTCATGCGAGGGTTGATCTGCCTTAAACTTCCACCCTTTCACAGCCGGGTTCACCCGCATGATATCTTCCAGCATTGTAACGGCGGTACCACTGGGGGCATCAAGTTTTTGTGTATGATGAGTTTCTTCGAGCAAAGGCCGGTAGGCCGGATAACCGGCCATCAATGCTGCCAGGTAACGGTTCAGCGCAAAAAACAAATTGACTCCGATGCTAAAGTTAGACGCATAAAAAACACTTCCATTACTTTTTTTGCAGTATTTCTCAACCGCGGGTAAGTCTTTTGCCCATCCTGTGGTACCTGTTACCACGGGGATGTTCAAATCCATCAGTTTTTTCAGATTTTCTACCACTACCTCAGGCGAAGTAAACTCAATGGCTACATCCACCTTCTGGCTGAGGCGTGACTCGTACCTCTGCCAGTCGTGCCGGTTATCAATAATAACTTCCACCTCACAGCCCGATTGTGGAGCATATTTTTCTATTTCTTTCCCCATTTTGCCATAACCTATTATGGCCAGCTTAATTGTCTCTTTCATTATCATGTATGAATTAAAAGCGAAAGGATAAGCGAATGCCGGGCGTTGCCCTATTCATTCTACTTCCCAGGGTATTGTTTTGTTGTATAACCTCTGGCATCACATTTAAGGTCAGGTCCTCACCCACATCAAAATCAAGCAGGTGCGCGTCAACGGTAGCATCCAGAATATTGATAATGTACAGGGCAGCCCCAACGATGTAAGATATTTCCACGTTGCGTCTCCATCGGTTCATCTCCCGCTGAAGCCTGTCCTCAGGTACATTGGGGTATTCATCTTGCGTGTTGGGATTTCCATCCACTCTTGCCAGCCAGTTTTTACGGAAGTGCTGATACTGACGATTATTAAAGTCGACGGCATAAATTACACCTCCTACGCCGGCATACAGGAAAGGAATTTTCCAGTATTTCCCGTTGTAGGCCTGCCCCAGTCCGGGCAAGGTAGCTGAGAGCATGGTTGCTTTCAGGGGTGAGTGTTCTTCTTCCTGTGATAGCGTGTCTTCCGTTTCTTCTGTTTCTTCCACCTGGATGCTGTCAGAGGTAATCACAGTTTGAACAGGAAGGGTGTCAGGAAGCAAAACCCTGGTAGTGTCAGCGTTGCTTCTCCTTCCTGTACCCCGCCGTGATGGGATGGTATCATTCGACAGAGAAGCAGAAGATGTTTCGGGCAGTTCAAGCGTAACACGCACAGGGGGTTCGTTGTTATTGGGTAATACCTTTGATTCGGCCATGGTATTTGCTTTGCCGCCAAAGGGAAATAAAAACAAAAGCATGATTGTACCTGCAAAAAGCGCACTTTTTGTTATCCTGAAAAAAGTATTCCCCTGCATCTGGGCAGGCCTAACCATGAAAGGAATCATTGCATTTTGTTAGTCTTGTTTCTGAACCAGTTTCAGTATACGCTCCAGATCTTCTCCCGAAGAAAAGTTGATCACAATAGAACCTTTTCCTCCGGTGCGGGTTTTGATCTGAACCTTGGATCCATAAAAAGAAGAAAGTGATTTTTGTAAATCGGCATACCGGGTATTAACGGGTTTTTCGGTCTTTTTATTGGGTGCTTCGGGTTTTTCTTCCTCCGGCACTCCTTCATTGATGTTTTTAACAATCTCCTCTACATCTCTGACAGAAAGCCCTTGTGCAATGATATCCTGATAGATTTCAAGCTGTGTCTGCACCTGTTCGATCCCTAGCAAAGCCCTTGCGTGACCCGATGAAATAAGCTCCTGGCGCAAACCTATCTGAATATCAGCAGGCAATTTGAGCAGACGAATCTGGTTGGTAATAGATGAGCGGGATTTACCGAGCCTCTCGGCAAGCATTTCCTGGGTTAATTTACAGTCTTCGATAAGTTGCTGGTATCCCAGGGCAATTTCCATGGGGTTGAGATTTTCACGTTGAATATTTTCAACAATGGCCATCTCACGCATCTCCTGATCGTTGGCACTTCTGATATAAGCGGGAATATCGCTAAGTCCGGCAAGCTGTGCAGCCTTGCAGCGTCTTTCACCTGATATGAGTTGAAATTTACCTTCGTCAGCTTTTCTAACGGTCACTGGCTGAATAACACCCTGCTCTTTTATGGAGTTGGCCAGGTCATCAAGGGCCTGCTGATCGAAGTCGGTACGGGGTTGATAGGGGTTACTCTCTATCAGATCGAGGGGAACATGGGCTACAGTGCCCACTGCATGCAAATCTCTTTCTATATCATATCTTGGCTGCGCTTCTGTTGAGGGCGAATCCAGTAAGGCGCCCAGTCCTTTCCCTAAGGCTCTTTTTTTAGCGTTCATCTTCTATGTTGATATTTTTTTCTGATTCGTTGATGTTTGTTAATTCGTTGTTTTGCAATATTTCACGCGCCAGGTTAAGATAATTGATGGCTCCCCTGCTCTGGGCATCGTGCATGATAATGGTTTCGCCAAAACTGGGAGCTTCCCCCAGCTTGGTGTTGCGTTGAATAATGGTATCAAAAACCAAATCCTGGAAATGAGTCCTCACCTCTTCTACCACCTGGTTCGACAAACGCAGCCTGTTGTCGTACATGGTAAGGAGAATTCCTTCTATTTCGAGCCCGAGGTTCAGGCGCGACTGAACAATTTTAATGGTATTCAACAGTTTGCCCAGTCCTTCGAGGGCAAAATACTCACATTGTACCGGCACAATAACCGAGTTGCTGGCGGTAAGCGCATTCACGGTAATCAAACCCAATGATGGCGAACAATCTATCAGCACAAAATCATAATCATCTTTCACACTGTCAATCACTTTTTTCATGACCATTTCCCGGTTGGGCATATTGATCATTTCAATTTCAGCTCCTACCAGGTCTATATGGGCTGGTATAAGATCGAGGTTGGGGGTAGAAGTATTGAGCAGGATGTTGCGCGGGTTTACATCATCAATGATACATTCATAAATGCTGGTTTTGATAACCTTAGGGTCAAAACCAACCCCTGAAGTTGCATTGGCTTGCGGATCAGCGTCAATCAATAGTGTTTTGTGCTCAAGCACGGCAAGACTTGCTGCCAGGTTGATAGCCGTGGTGGTTTTCCCAACCCCTCCTTTTTGATTCGCAATGGAAATGACTTTACTCATACGTTTTTAGTGTTAGATAGGTGTAGATGGTTTTCTTTGACAACTTATGTTTCAAGGGAACCTACTGTTTGTAAATAAAAAGTAAAAACAGCGCAATAATAAACCTTTTTTGAATAAGGTGCAAATTTACAATTTATACACGCTAAACAGCGTTTTTTTTACAAAAATCCTTGGGGTGGCCAGGCAGCCTGCTAAACAGCCCTTTACGGGCTCAGTGTACAAAAAGAGCTGAAATTCAACAATTTCAGCTCATTTTGTTTACAAATTGCGGGATGAAAATATCACGAAACTATTGCTCAGTGTCGTCATCCTGTTTTTTTCCCAGGTCTTCGAAATTAACATCGGTAAATTCCTGCTCTCTCTTTCTTTGTTCCTCCTCTTCCATTTCCTGGATATAGGATTGGGGAACTTCACCGGTTCTTATATACTCGAAAGATTGATTGATGGCCTTTAAAAACTTATCAAAATCTTCCTGGTATAAGAACAATTTGTGCTTCTCGTAAAAAAACTTACCTGTTTGCTGATCAAACCGTTTCTTACTCTCTGTGATGGTAAGATAATTTTCTCCTGAACGCGTGGCCTTTACATCAAAGAAATAAGTCCTTTTTCCGGCTCTGACAGCTTTCGAAAACAACTCTTCATTGCTGTAGCTTTTCTCATTATTATCTGTACTCATAATACTATCTCCTGTTTAATTTATGGCAAAAATAAAAAAACTTTTCCCAACCCCCCTATCATTTAATAAAACAAATCTTAAATTGCCTGATAATTTGCATTTAATTCATGACAATGAATATCCAGTATTCAGATATGACAGTACCGCAATAATCTACAGAAAAACCATTACGGTATTTCAGCCACAAGGGCGGCGTTCTTATTTAAAAATAACTATTATACATCTAATTTATTATACGGACTTAGAAAGTTTTTAAAATTGAATTACTTTTGCATAGCTTTTTCAGATGCACTATCTGATATTTCGTTCCTTAAAATTGATTGAATTTACCTTTATGTTAAACAGAAGGCACTTACGCGTTAAAGTTTTGCAAAGCCTGTATGCTTTTTTCCAATCAGGCAACACTTCTCTGAAGGCAGGAGAAAAAGAGTTATTATTCGGAATAGAAAGAATATATGACCTTTATTTATTTCAACTGGCCCTGCTCCTGGAAATCAACCGGCAGGCACATCGAATCATTGAAGAAAACAAGTTGAAAAGGGTTCCTACCCTGGAAGATATCACCCCCAACCAGCGGTTTGTTAATAACGAATGCCTGCAAGGTATCATCAACAATACTTCGCTACAAACCCAATTAAATAAGCGCAAAATTTCCTGGACTGAAGACCTGGAGATTCCCAGAAAAATCTTTTTGCAGTTTCGCAATTCCAATGCTTATAAAGAGTTTATGGAAAAAGAAACTGTTACCTTTGAAAATCAGAAAGAGATTATCTTAAAGTTGTTGAAAACTTATATCTGCGAGTTTGAATTGCTTCACCATTTTTACGAAGAAAAATCTATTTACTGGCTCGACGACTGGGAATTGGTCAACAAAATGATTATCAAAAGCATCAAAGCCATGAAATCGGGTTCTGAAGAAGACTTTGAACTGATGAGTCTTTATAAAGAATCGGATGATAAAAAATTTGCCATTGACCTTTTCCATAAAACCATCCTCAATGACAAAGAATTTGCACCCATGATTGCCGATAAAACCCAGAACTGGGATATTGAACGAATTGCGCTGATGGATGTTATAATTATGAAAATGGCACTTACTGAAATCATAAAATTTCCGGAAATTCCCATTAAAGTATCCCTGAATGAGTATATTGAATTATCAAAAATGTACAGCACCCCCAAGAGCAAGGTTTTTGTCAATGGAATACTTGACAAACTTGTAGAAGAACTTATCAGCAGCAAAAAAATCAATAAGTACACCACTCATTAACCAAATATGACACGATATCTTCACCTTACATCCCTTGTTCTGTTTTTTTCAATAGCCCTCCTTGTGACGGGCTGCAACAATACTTCTGAAAACTCCAACACCGGCAAAGGTACTGCAAATGATACAGTTAATGCTGCTACTGCTGAGTTTCGGAAAACTACCCACGATTTCGGAAAAATCATTACCGGAGAGCGGGTGGCTTATGCTTTTCGGTTTACCAATTCGGGAAATCGCCCGTTGATAATAACAGGAATAAGAAGTGGTTGTGGTTGTACCGTTGGCGATTACCCCAAAGATCCTGTAAAACCCGGGGAAGAAGGAAAAATTAATGTCGTATTCAATTCAGCAGGAAGGAGAGGATTTCAGTCCGAATCGGTCAAAGTGCTTTCCAATAGTGAAGAATCTGTTATAACTTTGCGTATTACAGCTGAGGTACTCCAACAATAAATTTACTTAGTAATAATTTTAAACAAACGATTATCATGAATTTAGTTAACATTTTACTGGCGGCTCAACCTGGCGAAGGTGGAGGTGGATTTGCAACTTTTATTCCCCTGTTGCTAATCATTGTAGTTTTTTACCTTTTCTTCATTCGCCCACAACTAAAGAAGCAAAAAGAAACCAGGAAGTTCAGAGAGGCGCTGAAAAAAGGAGATAAAATTATCACCATCGGAGGAATCCACGGGAAAATTATTGAAGTACAGGAAAAAACGTTTACCATTGAGGTAGCCCCTGAGGTTAAGTTCAGGATTGAAAAGTCTGCTGTGGCCATGGACGGCCCTCAGGAGCAGCAGCTTTCTGAAAACAGATAATATTCCCACCGTTTCAGGGCTGTTTTAATTCCAGGTATCAGGAAATTATTGCACCACATGTCCAACCGCAGGTTTTTTGATTACCTGCACTGCGGATGTTCGTTCAATGCAGTCCTGAGGGTAAGGATTAAAACAGTCCTGTTTATTTTTGCATCTCAAGTTTTTGGATCGTGGACATCAGGAAATGGACAAATACCGGCAATACGCCTGAAAACAGAAGCAAAGCTTTTGTTTTTCTGGTTTGCTTCATTTTCAGCTTTATTGCCTGGTTATTTATCAAGCTCTCCAATGAAGCTACAGCGGTTATCCCTGTAGAGCTGCATGTAAACAATATTCCTGAAAACCTTTTGCTCACCCATCAGTCCGACAGTACCTTTTCGGTTTCGATAACAACCACAGGAATCAAAATACTCACGGCGTCCAATTTGCGCCGAACCCAAAGACTTGTGGCCGATTTTAATACACTTCAAAGGCAGAATAATGAGAACGAAAATCTGTATTATTATACTGCCAGCCAGGCAGAAGTAAGATTTTCTCTGATCAACGAAATGAGGCGTTCTGACCTGAAGGCCCATCCTGACACCATTTTCTTTACTGCCAGTGAAGCTTTCAGAAAAAAGGTCCCCGTGGTTATACAGGAAGATCTCGACTTCAGACCCGGTTTTCAGCTTTACGACTACCCCACAGCCGCTCCCGATTCGATTTACGTTTCCGGCCCGGAACATCTTGAAGACTCCATCGAGTATATCACAACCCGGCCCCTGAGTATTGAGCAGGCAGATAAAAGCATTGAAACCACGCTCCCACTTATCAATCCTTATCCCAACAGGCAAGTTTCCCTGGAGCATCAGCAGGTAGAGGTTACGGTGCCCGTTGAGGAATTTACAGAAGCCACCGCTGAACTTCCCTTAAAAATAGATTGCCCCCGCTTGGAATCGATGAACGAAAACAACCGGCTGTTACTCTTCCCGGAAACGGTTACTGTTCACTACCTTGTGGCTTTGAAAGATGTAAGAGCCATCACTCCTGATATGTTTGAAGCCAAGGTCAACTGTCCGGACACAATAGGCCGTGGAACACACCTGAGAGCCCGTATCAGTGAACAACCGGCACTGGTGGAAATTATCAGGCTGAGACCTCCCGAAGTAGAGTATATCTGGATAAAAAACGAGTAGACATCCTTTCAAAAGACATAAAAATGATCAAAGTTGCGGTAACAGGCAATATTGGAAGTGGCAAAACTTCTATTTGCAGAGTTTTTGAAGTTTTGGGGATTCCTGTATTTTACGCCGATAAAGAAGCCAGGAAACTCTATTCCGACCCTGATATTCTTAATGCTATTGCTCAGGAATTGGGTCCTGAGGTTTTTACTTCTGACCACCAGCTTGACACCCGGGCTCTGGCGTCTGTTATTTTTAACAACAAGAACGCCCTTCAGTTTATCAATCAATTGATTCACCCCAGGGTTTTTGAGATGTTTGACCACTGGTGCCTGAATCAAATCCATGCCCCTTATTGCCTGCAGGAAGCAGCTTTGATTTTCGAGTCAGGGAGTTATGAAAAATTTTCCAGGATAATTGTAGTACATGCCCCGGAAGAGTTGCTTATACAAAGGGTTGTGAAAAGAGACAATATTGCTCCGGGGCAGGCCCGTGACAGGCTTAACAACCAAATGGGGCAGTCAGAAAAGATTTCCCGTGCCGACTATGCCCTGCTCAATGACAATACGCAACTGCTTATCCCTCAGATTCTCTCCATCGACCATGAACTGAGAAAATTGTCCAGGTAAAAACGTCACCCCGGAATCAGTTCACCTCTCAGTATCCCAACCTGCCTCAGCATAAAAGTGTAAAAAATAAGACCGCTGTAAATACTAAAGTATCGTGAATACAAAGCGATATTGACCGGTTGAACCTGCACCTCCCCAAAAATAATGGAATGCACTGGTGGGATTTCCAAAAATATAATCTTGATAAACCGCAAGGGATTAAAGAGAAAATAGTATTTTTGGGGCCAGAAAATAATGCCGGCCAGGAAAATATTTTTATGGCAGATGATCGAAAACCATCTTGCAAACCATCGTTTTGTTTAAGCTTCTGCAGATGCGGGTTGCAGGATAAGATTGCAAGGCAATAAAAAATACTAACAAAAAAAAATACAACATCACATGAGCGTATTAGTTAACAAAGACTCCAGGGTTATCGTGCAGGGCTTTACCGGTTCTGAAGGTACATTTCATTCCACGCAAATGATCGAATACGGCACCCATGTAGTAGGCGGTGTTACACCAGGGAAAGGCGGAAGTAAGCATCTGGAATTACCCGTCTTTGACCGGGTTGATCAGGCCGTGAAAGAGGCAGGAGCCAATGTAAGTGTTATTTTTGTTCCCCCGCCGTTTGCTGCTGATGCCATCATGGAAGCAGCTGATGCCGGAATAAAAGTAATTGTTTGTATTACGGAAGGCATACCGGTTAACGATATGCTTACCATCAAAGAATACCTGCGTCACCACGATGCCCGTCTCATTGGCCCCAACTGCCCGGGTATTATTACCCCCGGCGAATGTAAAGTAGGGATTATGCCCGGATTTATTCATACCCCGGGCAAAATTGGCATTGTTTCCCGCTCAGGAACCCTCACTTACGAAGCTGTAGATCAGGTTACCAAGGCCGGCATGGGCCAGTCAACCTGTATTGGTATCGGAGGCGACCCCATTGTAGGTACCACCACCAAAGATGCAGTAGAACTTTTAATGAATGATCCCCAGACAGAAGGCATCATCATGATTGGTGAAATAGGTGGCAACATGGAAGCAGAAGCTGCTTATTACATCCGAGACTACGGAACCAAGCCCGTAGTCAGCTTTATTGCAGGAGCCACGGCACCCAAAGGACGTACCATGGGCCATGCAGGAGCTATCATTGGCGGCAAAGATGATACCGCAGAAGCCAAAAAGAAAATTCTTACCGCCTGTGGGGTAACTTACGTAGATTCACCTGCAGACATAGGAATTACCATGAAAAAAGTACTGGGAAAGTAAACCCTTGCATGGTGCTTAGAAGGTACCTCAAAAATTGCTAAAAAAAAGCCGGAGTTCGAAATTTTAACTCCGGCTTTTTTTATTCTTCTGCAAGGTCGGAAATCAGCTGTAGCGGGTAAACGGTGTAGCCTGCTGTGAGGCATAATCGCCTTTCATATACTTATAATATCCTGTAATGGCTATCATGGCTGCATTATCGGTACTGTATTCAAATTTTGGGATAAAAACCTGCCAGCCCGAGGCTTCGCATTCGTTTAACATAGCCTCTCGCAAGCCTGAATTGGCAGAAACTCCACCCGCAATCGCCACCTGGCGAATCCCTGTCTCTTTTGCCGCTTTCCGAAGCTTGGTCATCAGAATTTCAATGATGGTATGCTGTACAGAAGCACTCAGGTCGAATTTATTCTTTTCGATATAATCAGGATCTTCCTTCAATCTGTCGCGCAGAAAATACAGGACAGAGGTCTTTAGTCCACTGAAAGAAAAGTCGAGACCGGGAATTTTGGGATGGGGAAACTTAATGGCATGGGGATTTCCCTCACGGGCCATTTTGTCGATCAGGGGACCTCCCGGATAAGGGAGACCCATAATTTTGGCCACCTTATCAAATGTTTCACCCGAGGCATCATCAATGGATTGTCCGAGAACTTCCATATCAAAATAATCACGGATGAGCATGATTTGGGTATGTCCCCCGGAAACGGTAAGGCAGAGAAAAGGAAACTCAGGTTTACCGGGTTGTTGCTCATCTTCAATAAAATGTGCCAGAATATGGGCATGCATATGGTTCACTTCAACGAGGGGAATCTCCAGGGCCAGGGATAAAGATTTGGCAAAAGAAGCTCCTACCAGTAAGGAACCCATTAACCCCGGACCGTTGGTAAAGGCTATTGCGCTCAATTGTTTTTTGTGTATCTTTGCCAGATCTAAAGCTCTGTGCACCACAGGGATGATGTTTTGCTGGTGTGCACGGGAAGCCAGTTCGGGCACAACTCCACCATACGATTGATGAACTTCCTGATTTGCAATAACATTGGCAAGAATTTTGTTATTTTTCAATACTGCAGCTGAAGTATCGTCACAGGAAGATTCAATGCCCAAAATGTACGTATCCATAAAATATTCAGATAATTAACTCGTTAAAATTATTGATTCCAAACCGGGAGGCAAAGTTATAAAAAAAACACCTGTCATAGTATTAATTACGGCCCTGGTGATGTTGACCATCCCTGTGATTGCCTACCTCACGCTGCGCTCTCCTGCCGTGCAGACTTTCCTGGCCGGAAAAGCTACCGAGTATCTCTCGCGCGAACTTGACGCAAAAATCACTGTCGGAGGAGTAAACATTACGGCTACTCTTAATATAGTACTGGAGAAAGTAGCAATACAGGACAGGGAAAATGCACCCCTGCTCTCCACAGAAAGAGTGGTTATAGATGTAAACCGTATCTCCACCTCGCAAAGGTTCCTTTCCATCCACAAAATCCTGTTTGATCAGGCCTCCGTTTCCATGGCTGTTTATGAAGGCAAAGACCAGTATAATTTTAAATTTCTCACTGATTACTTTGCCCGGAAAGAATCTGCGGATACCATGAAATCGCCTCCGTGGGATGTAATGGTGCGGTCATTTGAATTCAGAAATGCTTCGCTCTCTCACATCAACCACAACACACAACCCCTGCCCCATGTTTTTGACTACAATCACTTTGCCATTGACAGTCTTAACCTTAACGTGGCCGACATATTCCTCGAAAAAGATACCCTGCAGGCAGATCTGGTGAGTTTCTCTTTCAGGGAATCCAAGGGCTTTGAAATAAACAGCGCATCTGCTGAATTATTCTTCAGTGCAAACAGAGCCCATGTCTACGATTTTGAGGCCATTACCGGCCAAAGCCAGCTGGCACTCAACCTGGACATGAAATATGAAGGGTATGAAGCCTTTGAGAATTTTACCGAGAATATTGATTTTTCCCTTGATGTAAATCCCTCTTTTATTGAGCTTCACGAAATTGGTTATTTTGCTGAATTCTTATACGGGATTGATGGGAAGGTGAATTTGGGGGGAAACTTTTCCGGGAAGATCAGCAACCTGAGAGGCAAAAACATTCAACTGACTTATGGAGCTTTTACCGAATTCACCGGAAATTTCACTTCTGTCGGTCTTCCCCATATTGACCAAACTTTTGTCAACCTTTCGGTAGAGAGGCTTGCCACCCACACGGCTGATCTGGAGGGTTTCCGTTTGCCCCAGGCTTCTGCAACTCCGTACATGGATTTACCCGATGAGTTAAACAAGCTGGGAATCACCACCTTTTCAGGAAACTTTACCGGGTTTGTATATGACTTTGTAGCCTATGGAAAATTCAACTCGGATTTAGGGCAGGTTAGGACCGATATAGCTATACTTGGGGAAAACAATTTTAAGGACTTCCGCTATACCGGAAATCTCTCCACCCAGGGTTTTGATCTCAGCCGGTTTCTTGATAACCATGAAGACTTCGGAACCCTTTCTCTGGCTTCCCATATTGAAGGTAGCGGATACAAGCTAGAAGACCTTGACATTAAGATTACCGGTGAGGTAGAAAATTTTGATTTCAGAGGATATGATTACCGGCACCTCCAGGTAGCCGGACACTTCACCAACCGAAGGTTCAATGGCAATATTCTCATTGATGACCCTAACTTATTTCTTGATTTTGGTGGTATTGTAGATTTTGGCGAAGAAATACCCTTGCTCAACTTCAAGGCGCAAATAGATAATGCCAACCTTACGCAACTCAATCTTTTTCAAAGAGATTCGCTGTACCAAAGCATGCTCTCAACAACCATTCGCGTAAACGGAAGCGGCAAAACCCTGGGAGATATTCAGGGAGAAGCCAATGCCTATTCAACCCGGTATACTGAAAAGCCCCTGACTGAGACCAATCCCGACACTACGCAATATCACACCATTTCAACAGATATAATAGCCCTGGAGAACCGCCTGATTGAAAACGACCAGAAACAACTCAGATTTTATTCTGATTTCCTCGACTTCCAGATTGATGGGAAATTGCAATTAGACAACATCGCTACATCTGTTCGCAGATTTATATACAATTACATCCCTTCCCGCTTTGAAGAAAGCCCTCCGGAGCAAACCAACGGGGGGTCGGAAGAACAAATTGCCAGCTTCAGTATTCATGTCAGGAATATGAATGATTTGCTGGAAATCTTTATCCCGCAGTTTCAGATTGCCCCTCACACTTCTTTCAAGGGCACCCTAAACACCCTTACCAATGAACTTTACCTGAACGGTAGCACTGAGTATATGGTCATTGGAACCAACAAGCTACAGCAACCTGAAATAAGTATCAACTCCGACAATCATGCCCTTGAATTTGTTACCCGGGGCGAAAAACTTTTTCTTACTGACACGATATGGATGGAACAATTCTTAACCTCCGTTCATATCGCCGGGGATACTATCGATCTTACAACACAATGGGAAAATCAGAACACCGACAGGAAAAATCTGGGCAATCTGAAAGCCAGGGGAAGGGTTTTGTCTCCCCATGCAACTGAGCTGAACATTCTTTCCTCTTATGCATATGTCAATGATTCTCTGTGGACTTTCAGCCCTGATAACAGGATCTTACTGGACTCATCCTATGTCTCCATCGATAATTTCTTTCTGTATAAAAATGAAGAATACCTGCTTATCAATGGAATGCTAAGCGACCAATCCGAAGATGTCCTGAATGTTGAACTTAACAATTTTGATGTAGAAAGCCTGAATTTCCTCCTGGGAGACCGGAAAATCGATTTCTCAGGCTTTGCCAGCGGTGAACTTGCGCTATCTAATTTACAAAAAGCACCCAATATTTTCATGGAGCTGCTCATCAAAGAATTTGCCTTTAACAATGACCACCTGGGCGACTTGTCGCTCGAAAGCCGCTGGGATGCTTTAGAAAAGGCCTTTCGGCTAAATGCCGAGGTTATTTATTATGGCAATGTAGGACAGAATAAACCCATGGTAGCCAAGGGATATTTCTATCCCGAGAGAGAAGAGGACAATTTTGATATCGACATAGTTATAGAAAACCTGAAAATGTCGATTCTGAGCCGGTACATGAAAACCTTTGCGTCCAATTTCAGAGGACTGGCTTCAGGCAGACTGCGGTTAGACGGCCCTACATCTGCACCTGAACTCAGTGGCACAGCCCGGTTGGTGCGAACAGGATTCAGAGTAGATTACCTTAACACGTCCTATTCTTTTGCTCATGAACTGGAGGTAGGAAAGGATTATTTCCGCTTCGATAATCTTACCTTAAATGATACCATTGGAAACTCTGCCCAGGCATCCGGTATAATCCGACATAACAACTTTCAGGATTTCAACCTTGACATCACCGTTATGCCTGAAAATCTTGTTGTACTTAATACCCTGCCCCACCATAACGAGCTGTTTTATGGCCGGGGTTTTGCCACCGGCATAGGCCGGGTTCATGGCCCGATAGACGATATTGTCATCGACATTTCTGCCACAGTTAACAAGGGAACACAGTTTTTCCTCCCCCTGGATTACTATGGCGAAGTTACGGAGTCAAATTTTATATCCTTTACCTCTCCCGACGCCGATGCACAGGACAAACCACAGTTTATCGCACCTTCCAACGCAGGATTCTCGGTCAATTTCGATGTTGCCGTTACGCCGGAGGCGGAGGTTCAGATTATCTTCGACTCACAGATTGGAGATATTATGCGGGGTCGGGGTTTTGGAGATTTAAAGGTAGAAATTGACAACCAGGGGTTTTTCAGTATGTATGGCGATTACACCATCCAGGAGGGAGATTATCTTTTTACACTTCAAAACCTTATCAATAAAAGGTTTCGAATTGAACAGGGAGGAACGATACGCTGGACAGGCGACCCTTACGATGCAGATGTAGATATCAGGGCACTTTACCGCCTCAGAACCTCTTTGTACGATCTGGCCATTAACCAGGCCGACACATCTGATACTTACAAAAGGAGGGTTCCCATAGAGACGGTATTGCACCTGCAGGATAAACTGTTTAATCCTACCTTAAATTTCGACATCCAGTTCCCGGGCAGTGATGAATCTACACGCGAAATGATTGACCGCATTGTCACCACCGATCAGGAAATGAACAGGCAGGTTTTCTCGCTGCTTATCCTCAACAGGTTTGTACCTCCGGAGGGTGGGTTTAACGATGCGTTGAGTTATGGTATGGGCTCCACTTCTTCAGAATTATTGTCGAATCAACTCAGTAACTGGTTGTCGCAGATCAGTTCCGAATTTGATATAGGGGTCAATTATCGCCCCGGGGATGAAATCAGCAGCCAGGAAATTGAAGTAGCTCTTTCCACGCAACTTTTCGACGACAGAGTTGTAATCGATGGCAACGTGGGAGTGGCAGGCGATCACCCCGCTCAGTCCCAAAGAGCCAGCAATATTATTGGAGATGTTAATGTGGAAGTAAAAATTACGCCGGAAGGAAAATTCAGGATCAAAGCATTCAACCGATCCAATACTTTTGATGTACTCAATACCAATTCTCCCTATACACAGGGAGTAGGGATCTTTTACCGGAAAGAATTTGACAGCCTTACCGAACTGTTTAAAAAGCAAACCCGAACCGTACTGGAAATACCCGAAATGGAGGATTTGGAAAGTTTACAACGAGAACAATAATGGATTTTTATCATGTTGAAAATTGTAGTTGACGACAAGATTCCATTTCTGCGGGGCGCGCTGGAGCAAAACGCAAAAGTTCTCTATCTGCCGGGAAAACAAATACAACCCGAACACGTAAAAAATGCAGATGCACTTATCGTGCGCACCCGCACCCAATGCAATGAAGCCCTGCTTAAAAACTCATCGGTGAAGTTAATTACTTCCGCAACCATTGGCTATGATCATATTGACACCCAATGGTGCGAACAAAACAATATCCTATGGGCCAATGCACCCGGCTGTAATGCCAACTCCGTAGTGCAGTATGTGGCCTCTGCCCTTGCCTGTCTATCCCAAACCCATGCGGTTACTCTGGAAAATAAAACGCTGGGAATCATCGGTGCGGGAAATATTGGTTCACGCCTGGCCGGGCTGGCAAAAACCATTGGGATTAACACCTTGCTCAATGACCCGCCGCGGGCTGAGAAGGAAGGTGCTGCCGGGTTTGTTTCTCTTGATACGCTGCTGCAGCAAGCTGATATTATTACCCTGCACATACCTCTCGAGCGAACCATGCAGAACGATACCTTCCATCTGGTTAATGACGAATTTCTTGGGAAGATAAAAACAGGGGCCTGGTTAATCAACTCGTCCAGAGGAGAAACAGCTGATACGCAAGTGCTGTTATCTCATCTGAAATCCCGTCACCTTGCCGGAGTCATCCTCGATGTATGGGAAAATGAGCCCTGGATTAACCGGGAATTAATGGAATTGTCCACCATTTCCACCCCCCATATTGCCGGATATTCTGCAGATGGAAAAGCCAATGGTACAGCCATTTGCGTAAGAAACATCAGCAAATTTTTCAACCTTGGCATGGACAACTGGTACCCCTTGCAGATTCCCTTGCCTGAAACCTCCCTGATTGAATTTCCTTCAACAATGGAAAACAAAGAGGACATTTTTCGTTATCTTGCCCTTGCGTCTTATCCTATTGAATCAGATAGCCAAAGGCTACGGCTTCACCCTGCTGATTTTGAAAAACAGCGAGAAACCTACCCTGTAAGGCGCGAACCCCATGCATGGAAGGTAAAAACAATTTCCTGCAGTGAGTCCGAAAGATCTTTCATCAGAGAGCTCGGCTATCAAATTGTATGAGACAATCCCTTGCAAACTCAACCCGCCCCTGCTTTTGTTAAAAAAAGCAAACATTTTCTTTTGCTTCCCGCTTTCTTTTTCGTACTTTAGTCCATTGGTTGCCATCAGAAAACCCATGAGCAGAGCTTCTGCTCATACCATCATTCCCTTTTCAGGATGTGCCTTCCAAAAGATATAGAATCTTAAGTTACCTTAACCCTTAAAACTTACAAGATGAACGAAATAGTAGTAGGAATCGATTTTTCCAAATCTTCCATCCAGGCTTTTCTCTATTCTCTCAACCTTGCCAGGGTATGTGGTTGTAACCTGAAACTGGTTTATGTAAGCAAAAAACGCGACAAAGTGCTTACCCTGATAAAAGATGACAAGGGAATGGAAATAAGTATTGAAGAAAGCTTCAGAAAACTCATTGAAGAAAACAGCGGTAAACTAAAAGGCACCCTTACCTATAAGATATTGCACGGAAAGATATATGAAGAAATAACCAATCAGGCCAAGTATACCGATGCAGAAATGATTGTTACGGGCACCCATGGCATGTCAGGTTTTGAAGAGTTATGGCTGGGAAATAATGCCCTGAAAATTATCTCTCATTCCGAAAAGCCTGTTTTGAGCATAAAAAAAAATTTCATCATCCACCCCCCGCTGATTGAGAAAATTGTTATCCCCATCGACAGCACCAAAGAAACGCTACAAAAAGTCCCTTTTACGCTTAAAATCGCCCGGTATTTTAAAGCACAGATAAATGTGTTGTCATTGTTCAATTCGAAAATAAATGACGAGGAAGCGATGGTTGATAAGCAGACGAAAGAAGCCATGAAGTTGATTGTAGCCAGTGAACTTCGATATATCAATGAGAAGAAAGATTGTGAGAACGTTGCCAGGGCCACTGTTGATTATGCGCTGAGAAGAAATGCAGACCTGATTTCTATCATGACAGAGCAGGACCTGAGAAACAAAAATATTTTCATCGGAAACCACGCCCAACAAATCATCAATCAAAGTCCGCTTCCGGTTTTGAGTTTCAGAAGCAATGGATGGGCAATAGCAAACAGCAAGATTGAATAGCATGTTCCTCAGGAAGCAGAATTATACCCATTTTTGATTAAGAAATATCCAACCGCAATATTTATTGAACTTTGGCGTTCTATGGGGGTTGATAGACTATGTTGCACCTTCAAAAATAACTGTTAGTGAAGAACAGATTTTACCATTTGGGATGGGTGATACCATCATTGTTGCTATGGTGGATTTTAAGTTCTCCCGGGGCTGTTGCTCAAAGCCAGAGTGGCCGGGTATATGAATTTATTAATCTTCCCTCAACAGCAAGAATCACAGCACTGGGCGGGTATGCCGTTCCGGGAATAGAGCATGATCTGGGGATGGCGCTCTATTATCCCTCTCTTCTCACAGGCAAAATGCCCCGTCAGTTGTCCCTCAATTTCGTCGACTATTTTGGTGATATCAGCTATGGCACAGCAGCCATGAACTATGGTTTCGAAAGGGCCGGAAATTTCTCCCTTTCAGTCCAATACATCAGCTATGGCAGTTTTATCCATGCCGATGAGTTTGGTAATCTGTTGGGAGAATTCAATGCAGGGGAATATGCCATCGGGGTGGGCTGGGGCAAAGAACTATCTGAAAAGCTCAGTATCGGGAGCAACCTTAAGGCTATCTTCTCAACCTTTGAAGAATTTTCGTCCTTTGGCCTGGCAGCCGATGTTTCTCTTTCTTACCGTGACCCCGAAAGAATGATTGCTTCAGGCCTGGTATTCAGGAATATTGGCAGGCAAATAACACACTATTATGACAATGCAAATGAATCTTTACCCTTTGATATTGTATTGGGAATCAGCAAAAAGCTCATCAATGCTCCGTTAAGATTCTCTTTTGTAGCCCACAATTTGCACAATTACGACCTTACCTACAATGAACTCTTACCATCGAATCAAACCCTTATTGGTGCGGAAGAAAATGAACGATCCACAGCCCAGGAAAGATTCAGTGAAATCAGTGACCAACTGCTAAGGCATGCCGTTTTTGGAATTGAATTTATGCCCTCCCAAAATTTCGTTGCCAGTTTAGGCTACAATTACCGACGACGCCAGGAAATGAAGGTTGACACCCGAATATCAACAGTTGGCTTATCATGGGGTATCGGCATTAAAATTTCCCATTTTATGTTTCAGTACGGACGCTCCAACTATCACCTGGCAGGAGCCCCCAATCATTTCTCCATTTCCACCAACCTGGAAAGTTTGTTTTTCAGACCCGTGGAAAAATCTTCCCTGTAATATATTAATTTTGCTCTATGGAAATTACCATTGATAAAAATTCCGGATTTTGTTTCGGGGTTAGAAAGGCTGTTTTGCTGGCTGAAGAACAACTGCGCAAACATGGCAGCCTGTATTGCCTGGGCGAAATTGTACATAACCCGAAGGAGGTTGAGAGATTGCAAAACATGGGGTTGATCATCATTAACCATGAGGAGTTGAAATCGCTGCACAACACCAGGGTACTGATTAGAGCCCATGGCGAACCCCCGGAAACTTATGAAGTGGCAAGAAAGAACCGGATTGATATCATTGATGCCACCTGCCCGGTAGTTTTGAAACTACAAAACAGAATCAAAGACAGCTTCACTGAAATGGAAGAAAGCAACGGACAACTGGTTATATTTGGGAAAGCCGGTCATGCAGAAGTGGAAGGACTGGTAGGGCAAACCAACAGAAAAGCCATTGTAGTGGGCAATGATTTTGCCGGGTTAGATACGCTTGATTACAGCAAACCCATAATTCTTTACAGCCAGACCACACAGAATAAGGAGTCCTACCAGCAACTTGTCCAACAAATTCGGGAGAGGATACAGAAAAGCAATTGCCCGGCTTCTGATTTTTCCTCATACAATACCATTTGCGGACAGGTTTCCAACAGAGGTCCACATCTGGCAGATTTTGCAGCTCAGCATGATGTTGTGATTTTTGTCAGTGGCAAACAGAGCTCCAATGGCAAATACCTGTATGGAATATGCAAAGCGCATAATCCGCACACGTTTTTTGTGACAGGTCCTGAAGAATTACAGGAAGAATGGTTTGCCCACGCAGAAAAAACCGGGGTCTGTGGTGCCACCTCCACTCCCAACTGGCTGATGGAAGAAGTAGCAGAAAAAATCAAAACCATAAAAAAAGGAAACTGACTGTTCGCAAATATTCACCCTTAGCCGGTGATTTTCCGGATAACAGATAATCCATCCCTGACAGGAAGCATAAGGTTTTCTACCCGGGGGTCGTTGTGAACATGCTGATTAAACTCTATCAAGGCATGTGCTTCGGGATCGTTGCCCGCCGCTTCGGGGGAGAAAACCTTTCCGCTCCACAGCACGTTATCTGCCAAAACCACACCCCCCTTTCTCACTTTTTCGATAATCTGATCGTAGTAGGCAATATAGTTCTCCTTATCTGCATCAATAAATACCAGGTCAAACGGCCCTTCCAGCGTGGGAAGCACATCAATGGCCTCCCCAATATGGTATTCAACCGCCTCCTCAATACCAGCCTCCCGGAAAAAGGAACGGGTAAAATCTTCCAGTTCTTCATTGTGATCAATGGTATGGATGATACCCCCTCTGACCAGGCCCCGGGACAAACAAATGGCAGAATATCCGGTGTAGGTACCAATCTCAAGGATTTGGGAAGGCTGCAACATACAACTCACCATCTCCAGTATTTTGCCCTGCAAATGTCCTGAAAGCATTCGTGGACGAAGTATCTTGGCATGGGTTTCCCGGTTAAGTTTTTTTAAAACAGTACTCTCCTCTGAGGTATGAGAAATGACGTATTGTTCGGCTTTGGGATCTGTGAACATCGTAAAAGATCTTGTTTGTTTGTATTTTAAACAACCCGAAATAACAAGGGTGTTACCCCGGAAACATTTTCATTCAGCGGGGCCTGTACATCAGCATACTAAGCATGTTTGGAGCAAAAACTTCATTGGCTGTTTCCAGCAATTCTGAAGCTGTAACCCGCTGGATTTTCTCGTTAATTTCAATGATACTGTCAATGCGGTCATAAAGCAAAAGGCTTTTGCCGATGGAAAGCATCTCATTGAGGTTGGACTCGAACGAAATGGCCACCTGCCCCTGCAACTGTTGCTTGGCTCTTTTAAGCTGAAGGCTTCCCAGTCTCTTTTCACGGAGCAAAGCAAGTTCTCTTAGGGTTAAGGCAATGGTTTTGTCAATATAGTCATTGTCGGTACCCATATATATACTAAAAATTCCTGTATCGGAATAAGGTTGATAATGACTTTCGATCGTGTAGCAAAACCCGTATTTCTCTCTAATCCCCATGTTGAGCCTCGAATTGAGGCCAGGGCCACCCAGTATGTTATTGAGCAACACCAGGGCTGTTTTTCTATCATCGTTGGCGCTGTAGGCAACATTACCAATTATGCAATGCACCTGGTGGTTGCGTCTTTTCACTACTTCGTTTATGGGTTGATATCCTTCAAAGTTTACCCGGGGATGCTCCCTGCGTTTGTGGGGAATGTCTCCAAAGTAACGCTCAACCAACCGGATGAGTTTATCAAAATTGATATTGCCTACCGAAGAAATCACCATTTCGCTGGTCACATAATTCTTTTGAATAAAATTTACCACATGCTCTTTTCTGAATTTCCTCAGATGAGCCGGTGTGCCCAGAATGTTGGCCCCCAGCGAATGGTTTCGGAAAACCACTCCGTCAAAATCATCAAATATCTGTTCCCCCGGGTTGTCTTTGTAGCTGTTAATTTCATCTATCACCACATCCCGCTCCTTGAGGATTTCTTTTTCCGCAAACACCGACCGAAAAACAATATCAGAAATTAAATCCAGGCAACGTGCATAGTGGTTGTTCAGAAAGGTGGCATACACACAAGTGTCTTCCTTACCGGTATAGGCATTGATTTCACCCCCCACATTCTCCATGTGGCTAAGAATCTGATAAGCTTTGCGTTTGTGGGTTCCTTTGAAGATAAGGTGTTCGATAAAATGCGCCAGCCCCTGTTCCTGTTTGAGTTCATCTCTTGATCCTGCATTGATGGTCAGCCCGCAATGAGCAACAATACTATCTGTATGTTTATGAACCAACCGGATTCCATTGGATAAAGTATGAAAGAAATACTGCATATTGAACTTCTTTGAATTGCGAGTAGCTATCCTGATGCTATTGGCAACTCCGCTAATGTTGATTTATGAAAGGGAAAACACCTGTAAAGGAATAACAGGCATTATGCCAGGCAGAATTTATTTCTGAGCAAATTTCATTTTATAGGATGGCCGGGTAACTCCTTTGATGATATTGGTCAATTTGTTCTTAATGAGTCTTCTTTTTAAAGGAGTAATGCGATCCACAAAAACTATCCCCTCAATATGGTCGTATTCGTGTTGAATAATTCTTGCGGCAATTCCCTCGTATTCCTCTTCATGGGTATTGAACTCTTCATCCTGGTAACGGATGCGGATTTTGGGTTTGCGGGCGACGTCTTCGCGCAAATCAGGAAAACTCAGGCATCCTTCATTGAAAAACCATTCTTCACCAGATTCCTCCAGAATCTGTGCATTGATAAAAACCTTTTTAAAATCCTTCAACTCCTCTTCTTCTTCCTCAAAAGGGCTTGCATCAATCATAAACAAACGGATTGATTTTCCCACCTGTGGTGCTGCCAGGCCCACACCGTTGGCATTGTACATGGTCTCCCACATATCTTCAATAAACTGGGTAAGCCCCGGGAAAGAAGCATCAATCTCTCCTGCTTTTTTCTTCAGAACCGGATTTCCGTATCCGACTATGGGTAGTATCATTTTATAACCTTTAAATTGTGCTTACAATTAATTCCTTGTTGTGAAATTGTTTAGCTGATCCATATAAGATTGCAGAATCAGGGTGGCACTGATGGTATCAATCAGTTCTTTATTCTGACGGCTTTTTTTTCCCAGACCGGCATCAATCATGGTTTGGAAGGCCATTTGAGAAGTAAACCGCTCATCCATCCTGTCAACCACAACCGAAGGAAATTGTTTTCTGAGCTTCTTTACAAAAGGTTCAATAAACCGGGAGGCATCAGAAGCCTGGTTTTTCATATCGCGCGGTTCACCCACCACGATACAATCAACCCCTTCGCGGGCAATGTATTGTCGCAAAAAAGAAAACAAGTCCTTTACATGCAATGTGGTCAGGCCATTGGCTATGATCCTGTCGGGATCGGTTACTGCCAGTCCTACCCGTTTTTGTCCGTAATCAATGGCCAGTATGCGTCCCATTAAATCCTTTTTACTAAAACTTTGCAAAGATAAGGAAACTTAAAGATTTAAGCACCCTCCAAAAGAGAAGATCTTGCACTTTGGATGGATATAGGAAGCAGGATGAGTCAATAATTGCAATAGTTTTGCTAATTTTGCGTTTGGAAAATATTAAACCCCACAGATGCGAAAAAATAAATCCAATCCACCCAAAAATACCTTTAAAGACAAACCCACACCGGGGACAGGCAAAAAAGATGATTTGAAGGGTAACGAGATCAATTTTAAAAAGTTTTTTCAATCTTTCAAGGATCAACGCTACAGGAAAATTTTTGGCCTGTTGCTGATCATTGTCGCGTTTTATCTTTTCCTGGCATTCACCTCCTACCTGTTTCACTGGCAAGAAGACGACTCTTACCTGGAAGACAAAGCCTTCAGTTTCGGGCTGCTCCTTGACAACACGATAGTGGCCAAAAATATAATGGGCAGGCTCGGGGCCATTACTGCCCATATTTTTATTAAGAAATGGTTTGGCATTTCTTCCTTTTTGTTTTCATTGGTTGCTTTTGTTGCAGGCTTCAGGCTCATGACCCGCAAAACAGTTTTACCGGTCTGGAAAACTGTAAAATATAGTTTCTTTGCCATGATTTGGTTTTCAGTAGCCCTGGGCTTTATTTTTACTTCCGAGGCGTGGACCATCATGGGCGGTACTTTTGGCTACGAAGCCAACCTGAGACTCAACGGTATTTTCGGGAAGATAGGCACAGGTTTCATCCTCTTGTTTACCCTGGCTAGTTTCCTTATCGTGGTTTTCAATCTCAGCACTGCCCATTTCAAGGCATTCACAAACAAAATGAAAAAAGCTGTACCGGGTTCATTAGAAGAAACCCCCGAAAATCAGCCTGAAACACCTGATGATACCGCCAAAACCCATGAAACCCTTACAGGAAGCCACCCTGAAACATCCGGGGAAGAATGGGATTCTGAAACCGCCATCATTGAAAAAATCCTCACCAGGTCACAATCGGACAGCGAGGAACAGAAAGCGGAAGAAGAGTTCTTTGAATTCAATATTGGGGAGGAAGAGACCAGTAACCCGCACCTGGCTGACAATTTACCTGAGACAAAAAAAGAAGAGGGCCAGAAAAGTCCGGAACTGGAGATAGAAATAGCTGACGACAGCAAAATCAGCAACAGCAATTACCAGCCGATAGATGATCCTTCGGCCGTTGCCGGGAATGACCCCTCACAGGAACTGGGCGACTATGACCCCACCCTGGAATTGCCACACTATAAAATCCCTCCGGTAGATTTGATGGACGATCATGGAAACAGCACCATCAAAGTAAACAAAGAGGAACTCGAAGCCAACAAGGTGCGGATTGTTGATACCCTGCGAAATTACTCTATTGAGATCGACAAAATAAAAGCGACCATTGGTCCCACGGTAACGCTTTATGAAATCATCCCTGCGGCAGGGGTAAGAATCTCCAAAATCCGTAATCTGGAGGATGATATTGCATTGAGCCTTTCTGCCCTGGGCATAAGGATTATTGCCCCCATACCGGGGCGGGGAACTATCGGTATTGAAGTACCCAACAGCAAGCCGGAAATTGTTTCCATGAAAAGTATTTTGGGAGGCGAGAAGTTTCAGAATTCAGGATTTGAATTGCCCATCGGGCTGGGAAAAACCATTGCCAACGAAACTTTTATTGCCGACCTTACCAAAATGCCCCATCTGCTTATGGCAGGTGCCACCGGACAGGGTAAATCAGTCGGACTCAACGCCATCCTGGCAAGTATCCTGTACAAAAAGCATCCTGCCTATGTAAAATTTGTTCTGGTGGATCCCAAGAAAGTTGAACTGACCCTCTTCTCCAAAATAGAAAGACACTACCTGGCCAAACTACCCGATTCAGAAGAGGCTATCATTACCGATACACGCAAGGTAGTACGCACCCTGAACTCGCTCTGCATTGAGATGGATAACCGCTACGATTTGCTTAAGGATGCCAAGGTGAGAAATATCAAGGAATACAATGCCAAGTTTATCAGCCGCAAACTCAATCCCAACCAAGGCCACCATTTCCTTCCTTACATCATCCTTTTCATAGATGAGTTTGCTGATCTTATCATGACCGCAGGAAAAGAAATAGAACTTCCCATTGCCCGCCTGGCACAGCTTGCCAGGGCTGTAGGAATCCACCTTATCATTGCCACCCAGCGCCCTTCGGTAAATATTATCACGGGGATGATCAAGGCCAACTTTCCGGCAAGGATAGCCTTCAGGGTGACCTCAAAGATCGACTCCAGAACCATTCTCGACACGGGAGGAGCCGACCAGCTTATTGGCAGAGGCGACATGTTGCTTTCTACCGGGAGTGATTTGCTCAGGCTCCAGTGTGCCTTTATCGACACCCCGGAAATTGAACGCATTACCGATTATATCGGCTCACAAAACGCCTTCTCCGACACCTTTATGCTGCCTGAAGTGGCCGATGAGGAGGGAGGAGAAATGGATGACTTTGATCCCTCGGAAAGAGATGAGCTATTTGAAGAAGCCGCAAGGGTAATTGTTGCTACACAACAAGGTTCTACCTCACTGCTGCAACGCAAACTTAAGCTGGGATACAACCGGGCAGGAAGAATCATTGACCAGCTGGAAGCTGCCGGCATTGTGGGTCCTTTCGAGGGAAGCAAAGCCAGGGAGGTTCGCATAAAAGACGAAATAAGTTTGGAACAGATTTTGAAGGGAAATAACTAAAGGAGTTACTTCCAACCCCAGAATTTAATTATGGACAGATTAAAAATCAAGAAAATGAGAAAGACAACCCTATTGATAGCCCTTTTCTTTGTGGGAATTCAGTTGGCTGCAACGCAGGACAGTCCTGAAACAGCCTACGAACAGAAAGCTACCGAACTTTTGCAAAAAGCGGCTGCTAAGATTAAAGCGTATGATTCTATGGAGATTGACTTTTCCTACGTGATGGAAAACACGGAAATGGACATCACCGAACGCATGTCAGGAAAAATATTTTCCAAAGGCGACAAATACAGAATGATACTGGGAGAGAATGTATTTATTTCAGATGGTACAACGGCCTGGAATTACATTGATGACCTTTATGAGATACAAATCAACCACATAGAAAATACGGAAGGAGGCCTCACTCCCACTGCCCTGATTGAAGATTTTGAAACTGAATATCGCGGAAAGTTCATCAAACAGGAAAATCACGAGGGAAAATCGGTAGATATTATTGACCTTGTGCCCCAGACACCCCAGTCTTTTTTCAAATACCGGCTGGCGCTGGATGCAAATGATCATTCTATAGTTTATACCATTGCTTACGACCGTCATGGAGGAACCTACACCTACAATATTGAGAACCTGAAACCCAATACCAGCATTCCCGACTCCAGATTTGTTTTCAACCGTTCAGATTTTCCTGAAAACGCTGAGGTGATTGATTTACGATAAAATGCACTGATGTTAAAAAAACACCCGGAAATCAAAGAGAATTTCCGGGTGTTTTTTTTTTGGAAATGGGGTATTTTACGCTATGAATAATCTACCCGGCAAAAATTCTTATCCGAATTATTTACGTTCGGTCATGGTCTTGTTTCGGGGATTTCGAACATCAATTAGCTGGTAATCTTTATAAGTGTAGATGTACACAAATTTATTTTCCCAACCTTCTTTGTTATTGGCCCGTTCAAACCAGAACGGAGTATCATAGGGTTTGGACTGGTTCATCACATCCATACAGCGGTAAAATTCACTTCCGTATTGCATAAGGGCAGTAAAGAAATACATACCGGTTTCGACAGCCCAAAAGCCCATGGGGCCGGGTTCTACATGATTGAGACTGCGATAACGACGGATAAAATGCAAATTATCGGGATTCTCATAATCCACAAAGTCAGAAGTAAATATATGGACATTGAGATTTCGCAGGTAGTTATAATCAACGGAGCGATATTCATTCCACTGAGGTACCCCAAAAACCACCATGTCAAAAGTATCTCTTTGTTGATTTAGCTGACGGGCATAATCTGCAATAACGGCTTCTCCTCCCATAAGACTGACAATAACATTGCGCCGGTTGGTATCCATGGCTTCCTTGAGTTCATCTATCCCTCCCCTCGAAAAAATAATCTCCTTTATATTGTTCTTGTCTTTGTAACGGGTCATCTTGGGTTCTGTAATATCATTTCCTCTTCGCTGCGCTTTCAGCAGAGAATCATTGAGCACGTAAACGTTGGTAATTCGTTCACCCACATATACACCATTGAAAAAATAGCCATCCAGCTTGGCCATGTTGATGCTGTCCTGAAAATGGGCTAACCGGTTAAGTCCTTCATTGAGGGAATTTTTGTATCCAGTTATCAGCCCGGTTATGGCAGGTTGGTTATTATGAACCAGAATAATATTATCCTGGCTGTAATTATCAACGATATAATCAGCCATATCATTTACCTGGGTTTGTATACCGGGTATGGCCTGAAACATATTGGGGTATTTTTTTAATAAATCGTTCCATACGTCGCGGTCGTTGGCAGAATACAAGGGTGCCACGACAGGGATATCCCGCTCCCTGGCAAAATCGGCAATAATGGGAAAGACGGAAGGGTAAAAAGGACCAATAATCAAATCCATTTCTCCCAGGTTGGTTTTCCAGGTGGCCTGCCGGGCTTTCATATCCGAATCATCCACATCCATTACCGTAAGCCTGATATCCGCACCGCTTGCCCTCAAGGAATCCAGTGCCAGCAATATTCCCTGGTAATACTCTATAAAAGTGTAGGATTTTTGCATTTCCTTTTGGCTCACCTCTTCATCCTCCTTCATGTTCTCAAGATACAGCGGGATAAGTAAGGCCACATGATAGGTTTCTTTCAGGGAGGGGTCGGCACAATAAGGGTCGGCAACCTTAGGGGTAGCCGGCTGAGGCTTTTCTTCCTGTTGTGGCTCATAAACATAAGGGGGCTGGTGTTCTTCCTCCGGCTCAGCGGGAATTCTGAGGGTTTGCCCCGCCTTCAGCCCGTCCCTTAGTTCCGGGTTGATTTTTTCCAGCTCAGCAATGGTTACTCCGAATTCACGGGAAATGGAAAAAAGGGTTTGACGGGGAGGGACAGTATATTCAATAAAATGTACAACCTTTTGCCGGTACTGAGGAATCTTAACAATCATGTTGGGTCTCAATCCGGTTCTGGCATCAGGATTGTGCTCCAGTAACTCTTCCTGGGTAATATTATACATTCTGGAAATCCCGTATACAGTTTCGCGACGTTTTACCCGGTGTTCAACAAAAGTCAATTCCCTGATGGTTTCACTCTTTGGTTCTTCTGAGGAAGAGGACTTCTTAACGGGGATGCGAATCATTTGATTATACTGAAGGTCATCCTCATCTTCCAGTTCCGGGTTTTCACGCAAAATATCCTCTTTGGAAACCCCATAGGCTTTGGCAATGGAAAACAGGGTTTGCCCCTGCAATACGGCATGGAAAAAATATTCTTTCCCGTCCACTTTCTGAATGGTGGTGGAGCGATTGACAATCTGGGGTGATTCCTGAGCCAGTGCAGGCAGTGTTGCAACTAACAGCAGCAAGCTCATGATAAACAATAATCCTTTTCTTAACACAATATCGGGGTTTGGTTTAACCAAAAGTTAATCTATAAAAAACAAAACCATAAACGGGCTGTTCAACCGAACTATTACCATACGAAAAACTCATGGCAAATATTGTTCTCAGGGTTTATTATTCCCATTCAATTGTAGCCGGAGGTTTGGAACTGATATCATACACCACTCTGTTGATTCCTTTTACTTTGTTGATGATATCATTGCTTACTTTGGCCAGGAAATCATAGGGCAAATGCGACCAGTCGGCGGTCATTCCATCGGTAGAGCTTACTGCCCTTAATGCTACGGCATTTTCATAGGTTCGTTCATCTCCCATTACCCCAACACTTTGCACCGGCAATAAAATAGCAGCAGCTTGCCATACCTGATCGTATAAGTGCCAATCTTTCAGCGCTTTCGTGTAGATATGATCCACTTCCTGCAATATCCTGACTTTCTCTGCGGTAACTTCACCCAGAATACGGATTCCTAAACCAGGACCCGGGAAGGGATGTCGATTGAGCAACACCGGATTAATACCCAGGCTCTTACCTACCCTTCTCACTTCATCTTTAAACAAACTATTGAGCGGCTCTACTACTTTCAATTTCATGAAATCAGGCAATCCGCCCACGTTATGGTGTGATTTTATGGTGGCTGAAGGTCCGTTTACGGATACTGATTCAATTACATCAGGATAAATGGTACCCTGTCCCAGCCATTTTACATCTTGTATTTTGTGGGCTTCATCATCAAATACTTCAATGAATACCCTTCCGATAATTTTTCGCTTTTCTTCGGGGTCACTCACTCCTTTCAAAGCATCGAGGAATCTGTCAGCCGCTCTTACTCCTTTCACATTCAACCCCATGTGTTCGTAGGAAGCCAGCACATCATCAAACTCATTCTTTCGCAACAGCCCGTTGTCAACAAATATACAGTGCAGGTTTTCTCCAATGGCCTGATGCAGCAGAACTCCGGCAACAGATGAATCCACACCTCCCGATAACCCCAGGACAACTTTGTCATTGCCCAGCTTATCCCTTAGTATATCTACGGATGAATGAACAAAAGAAGCAGCTGTCCAGCTTTGATTGCAACCGCAGATGTCAACCACGAAGTTTTTAAGCAGCGCCAATCCGTCGGTTGAATGGTATACCTCGGGGTGAAACTGTAACCCGTAAGCCTCACATGTAGTATCCTTATAGGCAGCAAGTTCTACATCGTGAGAGCTGGCGATAAGCTTAAAAGTATCAGGAATACGCGTTATGGTATCGGCATGCGACATCCACACCTGCGAGTTATCGCCGACGCTGTCCAGAAGCATTTCCTGTTTATCTATAAAAGCCAGGTTGGCTCTGCCATATTCGCGGGTGGAAGAAGCCTGTACATCTCCCCCTTTTTTCAGGGCAATATACTGGGCTCCGTAGCAAACCCCCAATACTGGCAACCGGCCATAAAAACGATCAAGATCTACCTGGGGGGCATTGGCATCGCGCACACTGAAAGGGCTACCCGACAATATGACACCTTTTACATCTTCCATTGACGAAGGAAGCTGGTGGTAGGGATGAATTTCACAATACACGTTTAACTCCCTGACCCTTCTGGCAATCAACTGCGTATACTGAGAGCCAAAATCTAAAATTAATATCATTTCCTGCATGCTGCAAAGATACACATATGGACGATTATCACCCAACAATAATTTGCCCCTTTGTGGAAGTTTTCAGAGAATTTGTGCTCCCCGCTTCGGGTATTGCTGAATGAGTTGTTTTCTTGACTCTGAAGCTTTCGCAGTATGAAATCCTTCCAGCACAAAAGAAAAGCAGACAAGACAAGCTATATAAAGAGCAGGAAAGGTTCAATTAGTTTACAGAATGATTATTTTTGCATAAAAACAGGTAATTGACGAGAACTCAGAAACAAGAGAAGATACTATGGAACGCATTGCAGACAATTATATTAAAATAAAAGAAAGCATTCCTGAGGAAGTAGAACTGGTGGCCATAAGCAAAACCAAACCCACTGAGGAAATTATGGAAGTATACAATTGCGGGCAACGGGTTTTTGGAGAAAGCAAAGCCCAGGAACTGGTACCCAAATATGAAAAACTTCCCAGAGACATTGAATGGCATATGGTAGGCCATTTGCAGTCCAATAAAGTAAAATACATTGCCCCTTTTGTTGCTTTGATTCATTCGGTTGACAGCATGAAATTACTGAAGACCATCAATAAGGAAGGCAAAAAAAACGAGCGGGTGATTGACTGCTTGCTGCAAATGCACATTGCAGAGGAAGAAACCAAATTTGGCCTTGACTATGATGAACTTAGTGAAATGCTGAGCTCCGAAGAGTTTAAAAAGATGAAAAATATCAGAATCCGTGGATTGATGTGTATGGCCACTTTCACGGACGATACAGAACAGGTAAGCAGGGAATTCAGACAACTGGTGAAGTACTTTGAACAGGCCCGGGCCCGCTTTTTTGCCAACGATGAGATGTTTAACCTTAAATCTATGGGTATGTCTGATGATTATGAGATTGCCATTCGCGAAGGCAGCAACATGATACGTGTAGGCAGTAAAATTTTTGGTTCAAGGTAAATACTTTCAAATACTCTATTGAGAAAAACCATTTGAATTACATTCATGAGCGTCGATATTTTTCTGGTTTTTAGTATTTTGATTCTGGCCCTGGTATTTTTTCTTACGGGTTGGGTACGAATGGATATCGTTGCATTATCAGTACTCTGCCTGCTGGCAGTTACAGGGATCATATCAGCAGAAGATGCACTGTCGGGTTTTAGCAACCCGGCAGTAATAACCGTATGGGCCATGTTTATCCTTAGCGCCTCAATATATCAGACGGGTGTAGCCAGAATTCTGGGTGCCAAGGTATTGCAATTTGCCGGCAAACAAGAATGGAGAATCATTTTTGTGATCATGATCTTTTCATCCTTGCTTTCAACGGTTATGAGCAATATTGGCGTGGCTGCACTCATGCTACCTGTGGTAATGGATGTTTCCCGCTCAACCGGAAGAGCCCCTGCACGCCTTCTCATCCCACTTGCGTTTGCTGCTCACCTGGGAGGCCTGACCACGCTTATCGGAAGCCCGGGCAACCTTTTGATAAGTTTCCAGCTGGAAGAAGCCGGATATGCGCCACTGGGGTTGTTTGACTTTACACCCGTGGCAGGTATTGTGATGCTTGTGGGTGTATTATCCATCTCCCTGGCAGGAAGATATTTACTCCCCTACAATAAGTCACATCAACCCAAAAAAGACAATCGGCATCGGGAACTTACGTCATCTTACCACCTGGAAGACAGCACCTTTCAAATACGAATAAAACCCGGTTCCCCCCTGGCAGGAAAAACCCTTGCACAGTCAAGATTCAGGGCCGCTTTGGGTATCAATGTATTATCCATAAAAAGAGAGGACGGGGGAACAGTCCTTAACCCCGGTCCCACTACCCTTCTCAAAAACAAAGACAAGCTTTTTGTTCAGGGTAATTACGATACTATCAGCGACTTGCGCAACTGGAGTGCTGCCATACCTTCTGATGAACTGGTAAAAAGTTTAAGCCTGGAAGAGCTTGATTTTTTTGAAGTTCAGCCAGGCAGTAATTCCACCCTGCTGGGGAAAAGCGCAGGAAAACTCAAGCATGCCCATTCGCTGAACATCATCATTCTTTCCATTGTGCGGAACGGAAAGGTCATTCACAAGAATCTGCGCCGTGAAGTAATCACCGTACAGGACAAACTTCTCATTTTGGCTGATAAAGAAAAGGTACAGGACATGGTTGAGCAGGGTGATTTTCAACAAGCAACCCCGGTAGCCAAAGAGTCGCTCCTTCAAACCTACCAGTTCAGCAAATCCCTCTTTATTCTTACTACTTCTGCCGCCTATCAAACCCTGAAGAAGACTGCAAATTATAATTTCCTGACACAAACATTCGGATTGGTGGTATTGGGGGAATTGAAAAACGACGGCCAATTGATTGCTGAAAAAGAAGACGATACAAATGAAACATCAAGGCCATTGCTTGTATATGGCGATATGGACAACCTGCCCTTACTGCAGGGTTTGTTTGATATAGAAATTTTTGATGAACAAATTCCCGGTGCAGAGTCCCTGGAAACGGAAAAAGTGATAATGGCGGAAGCTGTTTTGGCGCCCCGGTCAAACCTGGCAGGCAAAACGCTGAGCGAAATAAATTTCAGAAAAAAATATGGCCTTAATGTGCTGGCGTTCTGGAGAGAAGGAAAAGCTATACGAACACATTTGCATGACATTCCCCTGCGTTTTGGTGAAACCCTTTTGCTGTATGGCAGGCGCGAAAAAATTACCCTGTTGAGCAAAGATGAGAACTTCATTTTGCTGACTGACAGCCTGCAACCGTCTTTTCGCACAGATAAAGCCCTCACGGCAGTTTTGATCCTGATGGCTTCTTTGCTGCTGGTTATTACAGGTTTATTACCCCTGGCTATCAGTGCCATTATGGGTGTTATCCTGATGGTAATAACCGGCTGCCTGAGGATGGAAGAAGCGTATAATGCCATCGACTGGCGGTCGGTTTTTCTTATTGCTGGTATGCTGCCCCTGGGTGCGGCCATAGGACAAACCGGCGGAGCCACACTTATAGCAGCTCAAATGGAACATTGGCTGGGAGATCTCGGCCCCATGGGATTGTTAGCCGGGCTGTACCTCCTGACCCTGATAGCTACCCTGGCGATTCATCCGGCAGCCCTGGTGGTGATTATGGCACCTGTAGTAATTCAAACTGCTGAGAATTTCGGGGTTTCCCCGCATAGTTTCATGATTGCCATTGCCATTGCTGCCTCAGGGAGCTTTCTCAGTCCTGTTGCCCACCCAGCCAACCTGCTGGTGATGGGTCCCGGGGGCTACAAATTTACCGACTACCTGAAAATCGGCGTCCCCTTCTCTTTGCTGGTGATGCTTATGGTCTTTTTGCTAATCCCGCTTTTCTGGCCGTTGTAATCCCACCGTATAACCGCTTATTGCGGCGCAGGTTTCTTTTTCCTGTCGGCAAGAGAAACTTCCAGCTTCCGGAGGAACCGGGAGTTTGCGGGTAAATAACAGCGACCACAATACCAGTGCATGTTGTCTCTATCGGGTTGCCTGAGAAAGAGCGGGAAACAATGAAAAAAGAAAGAGCAGTTTAATTCAATCGCTTTAATGCAGAACTTTAAACAACAATGAATTTGCCCCATGGAGTAAAACACAATTGGGCATGCACAACAGAAACATTCTATTCCTGTCAAAGGCAGCGGGTCTGGCACTTACCGCCTTTTCCTATGGCCCAAATGTGCTTTAATCCCTGATATATCGGATACAGTTATTCTTTTATCACTTTCTTGATCAATCTCTTATCTTCAAATTCCAATTGAATGAGGTAGATGCCATCCGGCAACCGGGAAATATCAATTTGATTGTGCTCAATTGCAGGTGTTGCGACTCTTTGCCCCATTGCATTAAAGATGTTGATATACCTTAATTCATTTTCTAACGCTCCCAAATCCAGATATAATCTGTCAGAAGTGGGATTGGGGAAAACTGTGATTTCGGGCCTTTCATTGTCTGTGATACCGGTTGTGCTACCAGGTTCCAACAAATAATTCCAGGCCGGGGAATAAATATAACTTTCGTAATCATCGGCATTAGGCGTATAGAAATCAACGATTACAAAATTATGGGGTCTGACGTTTGCAGGAACCGGTAAATCCGTGAGAAGACCATGAACGTTGTCGTAGGGTGGTTCAGTATTATCCACATTGACAGGCGTTCCGAAATTTAATATTCCGTAATCTTCCCAGGTAGGCATAATCACGGAAGCAGCAGGAAGATCCTGTTCATGGATAAATCCGTAATAATTCTCTTCCGGGGTGGGGCCGGCCTGTCTTATCCAGTCAGCAGTCTGCCCGGCTACCCAGTCGGAGGCTGCAATCATGATCGATCTTTCCACGAGGAAATTTTTCGCGGCAAAACCTGCGTGACCGCCGCCCTGCGAGTGGCCAGCGGTGGTGATTTTATTCCATTGCACTTCTCCGCCGCTTATAAATTGTTCCCATCCTTCCTGGGGGTAATTTGTTGCGAGGTAATTCAGCAGCTTTTCCAACCGGTTAATGATAGAGTTGTTGAAATCTACATCCAATATCTCGTGACTATCTTCCCCGAACCAGATTTCTTCCCTGGCACGTCTGTGACAACATTGTCAATATCGCTCAAATCCTTCCATGCCATTACTCCATCGAAACCGCCAATGGAATATACTATCCGGGTTGACCCGGCATTTTGATTCTTCGAGGCTAAAGCCGACTGCCTGTTTTCAATACCGGAAGCTACTTCACGGGAGCTTATTTCGTCATTCGTTATTTTTGATTCCCA
>CAZBGI010000019.1:0-46657 GCA_964491395.1 uncultured Bacteroidales bacterium
TTTGGCCCGGTTGAAATGGGTATCATCGGCATTGGCGGTAAGATAAATAACAGGGATATCATGCTCCTGCTGCATAATTTCTGCAGTTTGAATGCCGTCGATGTTTCCTTTCAGGTTGATATCCAGCAACACAATATCGGGTTGATTTTCCCTTACATGCACCAGTGCTTCTTCGCCCCTGGGCACAATTCCGGCTACTTCGTATCCAAATTTGGAAAGTTGCAGAGAAATGTTGGCTCCAATCACCATTTCGTCTTCAACGATTAATATACGCAAGGAATTTTTCATATTATGCAGCTTTGGTTATTCTAAATTGAAAACTTGTAGAGGTACCCGTTTCTGTCATTTCTATCATTTCCCCATTGAGTTGGCGGGTCAGCAGACCAATAAGCTGAGAGCCAAACCCTGTTCCCTGGGGTTGCTGCCCATTGATTTTTCCCACACCATTATCTGAAACAGTAAGAGTAAGAATACCGGGATCGGGTTGAGATAAACTGATTTGCACCCTTCCTTTGGCATTATCCGGAAAAGCATATTTAAGAGAATTGGTCAACAGCTCATTGACAATCAAACCTATGGGAACGGCTGTGTCGATATCCAACTCGAGGTTCTCCATGGCACATTCAATTTTTACTTTGTCTTCCGCATCAAAAGCATCCAGGATTCCCTCACTCAGATTGATAAAATAGTCTTTCATTTCGATACTTCCCGGGGTTTCCCCCTGGTAAAGCTTCTGATGAATAATCCCCATAGATTGTACCCTGTTCTGGCTCTCTACCATGGCATCTTTAGAAGCCGAATCTTCCATTTGCGCACATTGCAAAGCAATCAGACTCTTTACCAGTTCCAGGTTGTTTTTTACCCGATGATGAATTTCTTTCATCAACAATTCATTTTGCCGGTTTTTGACGTCCAGCTTCAGGTTCAATGCCTGAAGGGCTTTTCTTTTATTGCGGATGTTGTGTATGCTGTTGAACATCCCAAACAAACCAATGACAAGTATTCCGGCAATGCTTATGTAAAGGATTTGCACTTTGCGTTGCTGGGCAATCTGCGCTTCCTGGCGCGATATGGTTTCCTGCTTTTTTTCCGTTTCGTATTTTACCAGCAACTCCGATTCCAGTCTCTCGGTGGAAGAGCGAAGGAAGTCTGCATAGGTTTCTGCATGCAACTTGTTATACTTCAGGGCCAGCTCAAACTGCCCCAGTTTTTCATAACTGTTGGCAACATGCATGTAATTTTCCCACAGGTTTTTGGTGTTCCCTGTCCTTTCCATGATTTCAATGGCTTGCAGAGTGTAGGGTATCGCTTGCTCATATTGTTTCTGCATGGTAAAAACATGGCCGATATTGGCCAATGATACAAGCGAATAGCGGGTCATTCCCATTTCTTCCGATTTTTTTAAATTGGAGTGGTAATCGTCCAGAGCTTCATCAAACCGGTCCAGGTATTTCAGAATGTTTCCACGCCAATTGATACAGGCCATGTATAACAATCCTGTCTCATTCAATTCATCATAGATGTCAATCGCCTGATTGATCACACGTAATGCGTGTTCTGTTTCGCCTTCAATAAACAATAAATTGGCCGATTTGCGCCGGTAAGTAATCGCCAGATCTTCGGGCACGTTTAGTTGAGTTTGAATGGCAATGGCCATATCACAGTATTCATTGCCTTCTTCAAATTTATACTGGGAATAGAGCAAATCGCATAAACCGGTATAACACCGAGCCATGCCCCTCTGGTTTTCCGTTTCCCGGTAGATTTCCAGGGCTTCAAAAACCATATTCATTGCTTTAGCATAATCGGCTGTGGAACTTAAGTATTCTGAAAACTGCAGATACGTTTGCGCAAGGGTGTCTGTTTGTTGGGTGTTTTCATAAAAGGAAAGGGTGAGTTGCAGGTAATGCACGGCCGAATCCATCTTACCATAGAGATTGTGCCAGATGGCCAGATATTTATGCGTTTGCGCAAGTTTGTCTTCTGATTTTTCCTCCTGAAATAACTGCAAAGACTCATGCAGCTTGGTATAAACCTGTGTAGTATCGCTGGCATTGTTAATTCTATCCGCAATCCAGTCCAGTGGAGTAGCTTTTGCTGGACTTCTGTTTTGCCCATACAACGGACCAGAGAAAATGACTCCAATGCTAAAAATAAGAGCCAGCCAATTGCTTGTCTTATCCACCTTTCTGAAAAAACTGAAAAGATTCAAAGCCTCTCCTTTCCCTGTTGCCAGGGCAACACACAAACTTCGGCATACACTTCCCATATAGGCTTTTTTGGTCATATCATATACAAATATAGCTAAATATTTGTACATTTGTTTAACCTGCGATCACATTAAAGCATAAATTTGTGCTTGTTAGTCCAAATTGTTTGTGTTTTCATTTTTAAAATATTCTTGCTGGGTATCCCTGTTAAAAGAGATAAGGAATAGGCTACGCAGGCAGCGTGCCAAAGGTTTTGGAAAGCCACCAGTGGAATTTATGAATTCCCGTCGGTTTGGCAAATTTCAGGATACATTCCCCGGATACGGCATAAGGAAATTTTGCGAGCATTTCTTCCGCTTTGGGTGTACTTGACATTTGCTGAATCCACAGGTGGGTAAAGCCCATCTCGTGTGCTTTTTCAACAAGAATTTCGGTTTGCTCTTTCGGGGTGAAAACCAGCAAACTCTTCACATGAGAAGGCAAGGCATCCAGGTTTTCATAAACTGTTTCTCCCGACTCAGTAACACCACCCTTAGGATTTACAGGCAAAATGTTGATGGATTTACCTCTAAGTGTTTTGTATACTTCGTGTCCAAATTTTTTAGGGTTGTGTGAATAGCCGGCCATGGCTATGACTTCCTGCGAAAGGAAAGATTCAATGCTGGTTTTGGTGGGTTTCATAACAAAAGAGTTTACATGGAACATACTGCATTTTATCATGTAAATTTAATGGAACATTGGATTCCTAAAACTTTTTTCATAAATTATTTTGCCATAAAACGGTGGGTACCCTTCGCGTTTGTTTCCCATGCTTTAAAACGGGTATAAGTCTCATTTAAGCAGATAGTCCCGGCAGTCCTAAGAAGGACATACCGAGCCCAACACCCCCCCGTTTTAAACCTGCAGAACCCATATAGGGAGGGGTCGGAATCAGGAGCGACGCCAGACCCAACATGTCTATATTCACTGCATTCAATGGCTCCGGAAATCCTTATGCCTGCCACTGAAGAGACTGGAGAGCCAACAGGCAGTGATGCCGGCAGGAAGAAGCTCCAGACAGATATGGGATATAGTGCTCGTTACTAATTCAATACCAGAAACATGGCAGCAGGAGGGATATTGTCAGATTCTGCCAGCAAAAGTTTCACCTCAGCGGGCGAAGGCGACCCATTGACAGGGGAAATTCCGAGAAGAGCAGCAAAGCGTTTGATAGTTTACCGATAGGAAAGGAATGATTCCAGTAATTTAATACTTTTGATAAACGAAAAAAAGTTGCAGTTGCAAGGATGCAAAAGGCCCAAAAAACATGACCCTGAAAAATAATAACTCTGACTATTTGAAACTAGGCACCATGATGTTTTTCCAGTACATGATGTTTGCCGTATGGTGGGTACCTCTTGCTGCCTACCTTGCCAATCTCGGAGTATCCAGAAATCTTACAGCCTTGATTTTAAGCTCCATGGCCTTTGGCTCCGTAGTTTCGCCCATGGTGGGCATGCTGGCCGACAGATATTTCAGGGCTCAACATCTCCTTGCTTTTTCCAATTTTGCCATTGCCATCCTGCTCTTGCTGGCTGCGCTAACCTCCCACCCGGTGGCGTTGTTTGTCTTACTGGTAGCCGCCATGCTTTTTTATATGCCTACCTGGGCCCTCACAAGTTCCATTGCCATGCATCATATTGGCTCTGATAATTTCTCCAGGATTCGGGTTTTTGGCACGGTGGGCTGGATAGCAGCAGGAATATTCAGTGTAATCAATTCAGGTTGGATGGGGATTGATTTTGACGGTACACACCTCCCCTTTTACTATGGTGCAGCACTGAGCCTCACAGCCTCCTTGTTCAACCTAACACTGCCCGACACACCTCCGGGAGACAAAGGAACAAAAGCTTCGCTCATCGATATTATGGGATTCAGAAGCATTTCCATGTTGCGCCACCGCGATTATGCCATCTTTCTTTCCATCTTCATCTTCAGCATGATTCCGTTTACCATGTACTGGTCCTATTTTTCAGAATATCTTGCTGACAGGGGGTATCGTTTTATTACCATAACCATGAGCACCGGACAAATCCTTGAAATCTTTATCCTTCTCTCGGTTCCCTTCCTGATTCGCAAAGCAGGCCTGCGAAACACCATGATGCTGGGCCTGATAGCCATGGTGATTCGTTATCTCGCTCTATACCTGGCAGGAGATGACGCAGGGTTGCATTTTGTTCTGACAGGGGCTGGTGTTCATGGCATGATATTCGGCTACTATCACCTGGGAGCGCAGATTTATACCGATCGTAAAGCACCCGATGGATTGAAATCACAGGCACAGGGATTAATATTTTTCATCACTTTTGCTGTAGGATTGCTCATCGGAAATTTTGTATGTGGCTGGATCATCAGTCAATTCTCTTCTCCCGGCCCCGAAGGCACTATTTATCAATGGAAAAGCATTTGGGGAATAACCTTCATGATGTCGGTAGTGGCATTGCTGGCTTATCTTTCCTTATTCAGAGAAAAGCAGCAAAAGACAAAGGGATGATTCTTATTTTGCATTGTCAGCGGGTTCAGGACAGAAAACATCATCGTTTTGTTGTCTGTTTTTCTTCTTTCCACCTACCGGGATAGCAACCTCCCATGTTTTGTAGAAACGGAATCCGTCCGTTCCCGGAATTTTATCAGGGAAGCAATGCGGGTAATTTTTCAAAAATACGATACACGGCCGGACAGGTTTCAGTGTTTTTTACACAAAGGGAAAGGATGCTTTTTATATTTTTCTGATGGGTATGCGGGTAAGCACGACAAGCTTTTGGCCGTGAAGCATACACCATGCAATAATTATCTTCCAGCAAAAACGGACAGGGCATTGATTGAAACACATAATCACCATCTTCGTCGATCCGCAGGTATGTTTCCATAAAAACGGAAGTTTTCATCTTCAACATGGAAGCCAGTCTGGCAATATCCGTTTCCGTAAGACGAGGCCCGAGACCTTTGCAACAATTGGCACATTCAAGGCAATCGATAAGCTCAAAAGCTTCCTCGTGCAGTTGATGAAAAAGCCCATCTGCTTTTTGAGGCTTCATCTTCCTTACTTGCTGAGCCCATAATTTAAAATCACGCTTTTTGCTTTGAGCTTTTGCCGCAAGGCTATCCAAATCCGGTACCATAATATTTTACAATTGTATGCCGCAAAGGTAAGTTTTCTTCTCCATAGGGGAACGCTCCCTTTACTGTCAAAACGTCTCCTTTTAACCTTTTCCGACAATTAATTATGCCAAAACGCCATCTTTTCTCCTCTAAACACAACCAAGATTCCATTGGTACGAAACTTGAAATTCTTCACGGACCCATTACCGGAAACAATTCCAATACCCAATCCCGGTAAAGCAATATCAGGGCCAGAGCAAAATTTGCAATTGGCTTTTAATCCGATAAATTTAACACAAACCCGTAAACGAACAAGGATATGAAAGGAAACTTCCAGAACATCATTACCGGACCCACCCCCGTAATCGTAGATTTCTATGCAGAATGGTGCCAACCCTGCAAAATGCAAACCCCTATTTTAAAGGAATTTGCTGCTGAGGCGGGCGAAAGAGTAAAAATCATAAAAATTGATGTGGATAAAAACCCCGAAGTTGCCAGGAAGTTCCAAATACAGGGAGTTCCAACAATAGCCCTTTTCAAACAAGGTAACCTGGTATGGAGACAGTCAGGCGTTACAACCAAACAAGTGTTGCAACAGATTGTTGATCAACATGCAGGCTAACAGGACGACGGAATAGTGCTTGCAATATTCATAATCAGGAATTCCGCATAAAAAGACATAGGTATGGAAAAAGACAAAAGCTCACTGGTACTGGTATCCGATATTTATCCAGACAACATCATAGTTCTTCCCCTTGAAAATCGCCCTATTTTTCCCGGACTTACGCTGCCTTTAACTTTCCCGGGCAAAAAAATGGTCGAATACACCGAATATGCAATGGAAAACAACAATGGTTTCATTGGGGTTTCGCTTATTGAGGAAATTGATGAAGAAAACATTCTTGATTCGCGCCTTCGCCAGACGGGAACATTGCTGAAAATACTGAAAATCATCAACAAGTCGGATGACATGGTGCATTTCTTTGCCCAGGCGGTCACGCGGTTTGAACACATCAAATCCACGTCGCGCAAAGGAATTCCGCACTGGCAGGTGCAATATGAGTATGAAGAGAAGGCCAGTCCGCCAACAGAACTGAAAGCCTATACCCTGGCGGTTATCAACTCCGTAAAAGAGCTCATCAAACTCAATCCGATGTTTCAGGAGCAAATGCGCCTGGCCCTGTCGCAGGTGGGAATGGAGAAACCCGGACTTCTGATGGACCTGGTAGCCTCATTTCTGACGGCCGACAGCAGCAAATTGCAGGAGATTCTGGAAGCCCGTGATTTATTTGAGCGCAGTGAAAAACTGCTGCTGTTGCTCAAGGAAGAAATAGAAGTAAGCCAGTTGCAACAAGACATTCAAAAACAGATTGAGGAAAAGGTATCCAGGCATCAACGGGAATTTTTCCTCAGGGAACAGCTTAAAGTCATCAAAAAAGAACTCGGACTGGAAAAGGATGACAAATCCTCTGAAATAGAATACCTGCAAAAGAAAATCAAGAAACTCCATCTGACCCCGGAAGCAGACAAAGTAGTGAAGGAAGAGATGGAGAAGTTAAAGACCCTTGAAAGTGGGTCGGCAGAATACCAGGTATCCCGCTCCTATCTGACCTGGCTTACAGATCTTCCCTGGGGCATCTATTCTATTGATAATTACGACCTGCCTACGGCCCGCAAAATCCTTGACGCAGACCATTATGGTCTCCATGATGTAAAAGATCGGATCCTGGAATTTATCAGCACCATTGCCAAACGCGGCAAAGTATCTGGCAGCATTGTTTGTCTGGTAGGACCTCCGGGAGTGGGAAAAACGTCCATCGGAAAATCCATTGCCGATGCACTGGGACGAAAGTTTTTCAGATTTTCAATCGGAGGGATGCGCGACGAGGCGGAAATAAAAGGGCATAGACGCACCTATATAGGAGCCATGCCCGGCAAACTCATCCAGAGCCTGAAGCGTACCGAGGTGGCCAACCCGGTTATCATGCTCGACGAGATTGATAAAATCGGGGTAAGTTATCAGGGAGATCCTGCCGCAGCCCTGCTGGAAGTGCTTGACCCCGAACAAAACAGCCAGTTTCTCGACCATTACCTGGATGTGCGCTTTGACTTGTCCGGCATACTGTTTGTCACCACTGCCAATCAGCTGGATACCATCCCACGGCCGTTGCTCGACAGAATGGAAATTATCAAACTCCCGGGATACATCCTGGAGGAAAAAGTAGAAATTGCCAAAAGGTATCTTGTTCCCAAGCAACGAAAGGAACATGGTCTGAAAGCCTCTGAAATCAACATCACCGACCCTGCCCTGGTAAAAATTGCCGATGGCTATGCCCGTGAAGCGGGGGTGCGCAACATGGAAAACCAAATCCGTAAAATCATGCGCAAATCCACCCTGATACAAGCCGAAAAGCAAACAAAAAAAATTAATGTCAATCAGAAAAACCTTGCAGAATTTCTCGGACAGCCCGTTTTCTCGCCTGAAGAACTTTATAAAAAGCCAATCCCGGGCGTTACCCTGGGTCTTGCCTGGACAGCCATGGGGGGTGCAACCCTCTACATTGAAGCAAACGCCATCCCTGCCAAGTCTCCCGGCATAAAACAAACCGGCCAATTGGGCAACGTCATGAAGGAGTCAGTTGAAATTGCCTTCTCCTACATACGCTCAATGGGCAACAAGGATAAAAAAATCAGTCAGTTCTTTCAAAATCATCAGATTCACTTGCACGTACCTGCAGGCGCCACCCCAAAAGATGGCCCCTCAGCAGGAATAACCATGGCTCTGGCCTTATATTCTCTGGCAAAAAACCAAGCCGTGAAAAAGGGAATTGCCATGACCGGAGAACTCACCCTCACAGGGAAAGTACTTCCCATAGGTGGTTTGAAAGAAAAGACCATCGCTGCCAGAAGAGTAAAAGTGTTTGAACTTATCTTCCCGGCCGAAAATCAAAAGGATTTTGAAGAACTTCCGGATCATTTAACAGAAGGTGTTACCGCGCATTTTGTCAGCCATTTCGAAGATGTGCTAAAAATTGCCTATCCCTCCTGAGAGAAGGCGTCAACAAATTGGATGTGCAACTAATGCAACAGATGCAAAAAACTTGTCCGTAAGGGGGCTGTCTCAAAAGCAATTATTACCGGGCTAACCTATCGGAACAATAATCTGTCTAACAACCAGATGTTGTTTCGACAAGATGCAGGGTGAATTTATCGAATTACTCAACAACTTACACCCAATTTTGCGACAGCCCCTTTTGGTCAATTGGGAGACTCATTTAATAAAAAATAACAGCAAACCGTCAATATTCTTCTTAAATTCGCAGCAATAGGACATTTCCATAATTTTTAGCACAAAATATCATTCTGAAATTCAGCCAATAACACCGAACAACCTACCCGATAATTCGTTTTATCAGGGCATAGGCTGTCCATTTTTTGTGTAGGTTTGCCGAAAACAGAGCAATATTGTCAGCTTGGATCAAAATAACCATGAACACAAGATAATCCATCAAAGTATGAGCAATCGAAATTTAAAAATATTTCTCCCTTTCATTTTTGCCATCGTGCTGGCATCGGGAGTTTTGCTGGGTCTTAACCTCAATTTTAAAAAAGCACCTGATCCCTCTGAAAGAAAGTTTCTTTCCATTGGGTTTGATCGTTATGACAAAATAGGAGACGTTCTCAATTATATCATGGATTCCTATGTGGATAGTCTGGACAGGGAAGAGTTGACCCAGGAAACCATTGTTACCCTTTTAGAAAACCTTGACCCTCATTCCTCTTACATCCCTGCATCTGCTTTCCGGGAAATGAATGATCCGTTGATGGGCAGTTTTGAAGGTATCGGGATTGAGTTCAACATGATCACTGATACAGTGGTGGTGATCAATCCTGTGCCCGGTGGACCCAGTGAAAGCGTGGGCATCCGGGCTGGAGACAGAATTGTGATTGTAGAGAAAGACACCATTGCAGGTGTAGAAATGCCTACACAAGAGGTAGTAAAAAAACTCAAAGGGCCTAAGGGTACCAAAGTAAACATTTCGGTGTTGAGACCCGGAGTAGACGACCTGATGGAATTTACCATTACCCGCGACAAAATACCCTCATACAGTCTTGATATTGCCTACATGATGGATGATGAGAAAACCGGTTACATCAAACTGGGTCAATTCTCCGCCACAACCCATCAGGAATTCAAACTAGCACTAGAACGGCTCAACCGCAAGGGGATGGAACAGATGATTCTCGATCTCAGGGGCAACGGAGGGGGATTCCTTGAGGCATCTATTCAGTTGGCGGACGAGTTGCTTTCTCCTGAGTCATTGATTGTTTATACCGATGGACTCAACCGCCCTAAAACCCAAGCTTATGCAAGACGTAATGGTGATTTTGAGGAGCAACCCCTGATCATCTTAATTGATGAATGGTCGGCATCAGCAAGTGAAATTATTGCCGGAGCAGTACAAGACCACGATAGAGGCTTGATCATCGGACGACGCTCATTCGGCAAAGGGCTGGTGCAGGAACAGGTACAACTGGGCGATGGCTCTGCCCTCAGACTTACCGTGGCACGCTACTACACCCCTTCTGGCAGAAGCATCCAGAAACCTTATGACAATGGCTCTGAAGAATATTATGCCGATTTTATGCAACGGATAATGGACGGAGAATTGGAAAATCAGGATAGTATCAAAAACAATGACTCCCTGCGCTTTGAAACCAGTTCGGGAAGAACAGTATATGGAGGAGGAGGAATTACACCTGACATCTTCATTCCCATGCAAACCGATGAAAGAACACCCTACTTCATTAAAATGGCCAACCGGGGGTTGATATACCGGTATGCCTTCGATTATGCTGACAATCATCGTGAAAATTTGGAAAAATATGCCGATGCTCCCGATTTTGTGCGCAATTTCAATGTAAGCAATGATATGATAAACGAGTTTATTGCCTTTGGAAAAGAAAACGATGTCGAGTACATTCAAAGCGAATTTGCACCTGCCAGGAACCTCATTGCCGCTCAGATAAAAGCCTATATCGGCAGAAACATTTTTGGCAACGAAGGGTTCTATCCTGTAATTAACCAGAATGATCCGGCAGTTGACAAGGCCATGGAAGTGTTCCAGACTGGAAACCTGACAAGTTACCTTTTACCCGCGGAGTTGGAGGAGGATTAATTTATTTTGCCTTGGAAAGCTCTATTCAACCATTTTGATTAAATTTATTTGAATGAAATGCTTTATCTTTGGGTAAACCCAAAACCCAAAGTTATGGCAAAAGCAAAAAAATTCGGTGCTTTAAGCGGCGTTTTTACTCCTTCCCTACTTACCATACTTGGTGTAATCATGTACCTCAGGCTGCCCTGGATTGTGGGTCAGGCAGGCTTGTGGGCTACCATAGGCATCATCATAGTGGCGCACATCATTTCCTTCACTACTGGCTTAAGTGTGGCCTCCATTGCCACTGACAAAAAGGTGAAAACGGGAGGTAGTTATTATATCATTTCACGAAGCCTGGGCCTTCCCATTGGCGGAACCCTGGGTTTGGCACTATTTGCAGGCCTTTCATTTAGCATAAGCCTTTACCTGATAGGTTTTGCAGAGGTATTGCTGCGCTACACAGGAATGGAAGCTACCATCAATAATATCCGGATAGTGGGCTCTGCTGCTTTGCTTTTACTTACCATCCTTACCTTTATCAGCACTTCTCTCGCCATCAAAGTTCAATATATCATCCTTACCTCGCTGTTGCTGTCACTTTTGTCCATTTTTTTCGGTCAGCCCGATCAAAATCCTTCGGAACCCTTGTTTTCTTCCATGAGCGGTTCATTGCCATGGATATCCCTGTTCGCTATCTTTTTTCCGGCTGTGACGGGATTTGAAGCAGGAGTCTCCATGTCGGGTGATTTAAAAGACCCCCGAAAAAACATTCCTGTCGGTACCATAGCAGCGATACTGGTGGGGTTAATTATTTATATCGGGCTGGCATTCTTCTTTTCTTACAGGGTTAACAGAGATTTGCTTATCAATGACAGTTCCGTACTGTTCAATATTTCCCTTGTGCCACCATTGGTACTGGCAGGCATCCTGGGAGCTACCCTCTCTTCTGCCCTGGGCAGTATACTGGGGGCACCGCGAATTTTGCAGGCTACCGCCATCGACCGCATCACACCTGTTAAGTTGGGCAAAGGATATGGAGCCTCCAACGAACCACGCAATGCTCTGATATTTACTTTTATAATCGCCCTGGCAGGAATCCTGATTGGGGAATTAAATGTCATTGCCCGTATTGTAACGATATTTTTCATCATCACTTATGGTTTTTTAAACATTACCTATGCCATCGAAAGCTGGGCAGGCACCGACTTCCGTCCTACTTTCCGTATTCCCGGTTTTATTAGCATCATAGGTGCCATCACTTGCGTGGTAGTAATGATTCAGCTGGATGTGGTGGCCATGATAGGGGCATCGTTGTTGCTCATGGGTTTATTTCTATACCTGAAAAAAAAGGAACTCACCCTGCACACCGGCGATACGTGGAACAGTGTATGGGCATCATTGGTGAAAACAGGGCTGGGAAAGCTTACCCTGGGAAATAAAGAACCGCACAACTGGAGGCCCAACATCATCCTCTTCAGTGGTGGCGCCAAACATCGTCCCTATCTTATTGAGCTGTCCAAATCACTGGTGGGTAAACTGGGGATTTTCACCAACTTTGAGTTGGTAGAAAACAAGGATGAAAAAACCCTCTTCAGCAAAGAGCAGCAAATTATTGAGGAAGAAGTCTCTGACAGAAAAGGTGTTTTTACCCGCAAACATGTCTGCAAAGATATTTATGAAGGGATGGAATCTATTGCCAAGATTTACGGATTTTCCGGGTTTGAACCCAATACCATTCTGATGGGCTGGCCCCGCAACAGCCGAAATCCGGAAAAATTTGCCCAGTTGGTCAGAAAATTTCAAAAGCTGGATTATAACCAGATTTATCTGAATTATGACAAAGACTTTGATTTTGGCAAAAAACGTCGAATTGATGTCTGGTGGAGCGGAAAAGGAAGAAATATAAGTTATGCTCTTTCCCTGCTCAGGTTTGTTTTATCTTCCCCGAGCTGGAGGACAGCAGAAATCAGAATACTGGTCATCAACAATCAATCGAATCTGACCGGAAAATATTACGAACTCCTGGAGCAAATACTTGAAAACAAAAGGACAAAAGCTGAGATTAAAATCATCAACAACAGTGTAGAAAAGTTACCAGCCGCGGAGATAATGCGCTCAGAATCTATTGATACAGACCTTTCTATTATTGAATTACACCCTAAAGAGGAGGATTTTTTAGAGCAGACCAACTTACTTACCAATAGCTTGCCCAGCAGTATCATTATTTCAGCATCCACTTTTTTTGATGAGCATACTGTAGTGACCCGACCCCCCGAAGAAAGAATTCCGGAACCGGAAGAAACGGAAAAACCGTCATTTGATATTGTTTCAAGCCTGTCGTTGACAGAGCAGGAAATCATTGCCAATGAAGTTTTTAGAACCGCGCAAAGCCTGGAAAAAATTACAGAAGAATTTTACAAGAACGGATTTGAAAGTCTTTCAAATAAATCGCTGGAATTTCATGAGGATTTGCTTCATCTGGCCGAAAAAACTTCCGACCTGCTTTATGAAGCCTGCAAGCAGGCTAATTCAGCAGAAAACATCAATCCATTTTTAAAAATTCTCAACGATTTCTCATTCAAAGCCCAGGCTTCCCTGAAAAATTACAAACAAGATATTCTTGTAGCGCAAAAACAGGATTTGCAATCGGGAATGATCAACTATCTGTCCATGTTGGAAAAAAACCTCCAGGAGTTGCCGCGCTTTATAAGAATAAAATATAACTGGAAAGAATACCGAGTGCTTAAAGCAGATTCCTTCACTACAGGTTTGTTTAAAGCAGGCAAACTTATCAAAGCCCGCATAACAGGCAAACCAGCCATTTACAGGATAAAAGTATATCGCATTGCAGCTTATTATCTTTACCATAAAAGACTTGAGCAAACCCGGCAACTGTACCACGATTTTGCCCTTCATAGTTTCAACAACATCATCTCTGTAAGAAACGTATTGTCAAGCCTGTATGAACTGGCGGAAAAAGGGAAAAGCCCTTCGGCTGATTTTAGCAGGCTGAAAACCATGATACAGATGGAAAAAGATCGCTTTAAAGCAACCCTTTCGCTTGCATCAGATAATTGTGTCAGTTTTACCAATGCTGTGGGAAGGCAACTTGAAACGAAACTGCTCAATGATTTGCAGGACTTCAACAATCTTCTGAAGCGTCCGGGGTCTAATTTTTTGAGCAAGACATTTGAAAAAGCCCTCAAAAAAGATAGCGAGTTGCTTGAAGACATAAAGGAATTTCCACAGGTATGGCACACCAGTGCCAATCTTTTTGTTAATAAAATCTACCTTGATTTCCTGCTTCAATCACTGAAAAACAGGATAGAATCCAAAACAAGAAAGTATAGCACAGAATACCATCAACAACTCAATGCATCGCTTTTCCAGCCTGTTCAAAAACTATGGGCTTCGCTCAAAGACTATCCCGCGAAAGGGTCTTTAGACCAAAAACCCGACAAAACAACATTCTCCGTTCCATCGCTGGAAGAGCACTATAACAAACTGTTCGAAGAAATAGCATTGCTGTTTATTGATTTACCCCTGGTAATATCTATTGCCGGAGATGACCTTTCCAGGAACCTTGAGGAGAAAAAATTTGAAGAAGCGCAGGAAATTGTTGTGGGCGTCAGAAAAACAGTTGAATTTTCCATCGCATCAGAGCTCATCGACCTGATGAAAAAGCAAATCAACGAAACTTCATCCTCCTTAGAAAAATCTCTTTCCCACATTAAGGATCACGTGAGGCTGATCAATTTTAATTTGGTTGATGAAACAGATGCTGATCAGCAGGACCAGGGAGAAAAAGTAGAGCTTGCAAAGGTCTTTGCCGAAAAACTAAAAACAGAAGAAAAAGTAATCCTGAATATTCAGTCTGCCCTTGAGAATGCATTTACCAAAGCATTGAACAACACTTTTGCCCCCCTTTCCTCTTCCATTATTGCCAAGACCTCGGGTAGCATCAATAAAAAAATCCAACAAACCCGCAACGAGAAGTTTTACGGACAACTTATAAATACAAGGGAAAACCTGGCACAAAGCATACAACAACAATTTGTAAAACTTATCTACACCAAAAGTGAGAGTATTTTATGGATGGGGAAAATCGAAAAACAGGCACAAGGGTTTTCCAATGAAGAGATTTATACATGGTTGGAAAGTTATTCGCCCAGGGAGGATATCATACAACATCTCCCCTTCTATTATGCCAAACTTTTTTCAGGACAATCCGGTATAGGAGAAGATTTCTGGGTTGGAATGGAGGAAGAAATTTCTCAGGCACAACGTGCTATTGACCGTTTTCGCAATGGACAACCAGGCTGCGTCATCATAACCGGCCACAGAAATTCAGGAAAAACCAGCCTGTCAAAGTTTATGGCCAGGAGAAATTTTCCCTCTGAAGACATTTACAATATCCGGTCCCCCCGCGAATGTATAGCAGATGTTTCTTTGTTTGAGCGCACCTTGCTCAAAGCCCTGAATTCAAGTCATGCTACGATTGACAAGGCCTTGCAAGAACTTACCAGACCCACCGTGTTTATTCTCAATGACCTTGAGTTGTGGTGGGAAAGGAAAAGCGGTGGCACCGAAGTTCTGGAGATGCTTCTCCAGCTGATAAAAAAGCATCATCAAAAAGCCCTCTTTATCGTCAATGTTAACTTATTTTCCCTGCGTCTCATCGATAAACTTACCGGCTTGCAGTCATGGGCTACAGCAACAATAAGCTGTTCCGGGTTCGGTGCCAAAGAGCTGTATGATATGATTATGGTACGGCATCATGCAGGTGGAATGAGTTTTATTCTGGACAAAAAAGAGGAGTCGGCGATGAGTGCCTGGAATTATGCCCACCTGTTTAACCGCTATTTTAACCTTAGCAGCGGAAATCCCGGCCTGGCCATCAACCTTTGGCTCGCTTCCATAAAAAAGGTCAGCGGAAAAACTTTATATATGCATAAACCTAAAGCCCGGAATCCGGATTTTCTTGACAAGCTGACAAAAGAACAGATATTTGTTCTTCTCCAGTTTATCTACCATCTCAGGCTGAGTGTTGACAAACTTGCCACCACCATTCCCTCAGACAAAGAAGCTCTTGGCAACCAAATTCTCAATCTGTGGCAATCGGGTTTCCTGGTAGAGAAATTTCCAGGCATTTATGCCATCAATCCGGCATTACAACATCCTTTGGTAATGAAATTTAAAGATATGAAGTTACTTTAGCGTTAAAAATAAGCATCTTTTTTTTTTCTGAATAAAAACAGAAAGAAACCTCACGCTTATTTCATCCTATCAACCCACAGTAAAAAAAACTTACATAAACAAAATTATAATCATACGCCACCAAAATTATTAACGCATGAAGATATTTTACACTTTGGTATTGGCAATAGCCCTGATGGCCCTGCTCAGGGGTGCCGGCTATTTTCTTAACCTTGCCACTCGTAAAAGCAATGTGCATAAATATACGTTACGGATTTTTCCCTGGCTGGAGGTTGCTTTATGGATGGCTTACCTTTTCTGGGTCATCCATTACTGGTTTTATAACGCTGCCAGCTATCACCTTCTCTTTGCATCTGTAGCCATTGTAATAATTGTATTGTTGGGTTGGTATGTTTTAAGAGAAATTATATCAGGGGCAGTTTTTCGCTCGGACAACCGGCTTGAGCCCGGTTTGCAAATCAAAACAGACAGTATCGCCGGAAGCATTTCCGGCTTAGGCATTATGTCAATGGAAATCATCTCGGCAGAAGGAGAAAAAATTACAGTACCTTATAGCCAAATCACCGGACAGAGCATGACCCAAAAGGCCACAAAGGGCCAGGGCAAAATCCAGGTTTTCACCATCACCATTCCGCAACATTACGGAGCCGTCAATATTGAAAGACGACTAAAGCACAAATTACTTGAATGCTCATGGGTTATTGCTGAAGGGGATATAAAGATTAAAATGGATTTACGAGACCAGCAATACGAAGTGGAGGTGAGTTACTATTCCATAAAGGATGACATGCTCAATCAAACAGAAGAAATGCTAAGGGAATATATCAACGAAACCTTGCCCCCAAAAAGTGTCTAAATCCCTTAACCCCTTTAAATTTCGTGGTCTGCTGAGGGATCTGATGGGCTGGATTCAATTGCCTCCCAGGCCCTGGCAGCGGCGGTTTGCTCTGCTTTCTTGATAGAAAAATCCATCCCTTTGGCTACGATTTGCTGGTCTATCAGCAAATTAACATGATATACCTTAAGTTTTCTGCTATTCTCTGTTTCCTCGGCTACTTCAAATACAACTTCGTGCTTATTCTTTTGCGCCCATTCAATAAGTTTGCTTTTAAAGTTTACCTCTTTTGAAACCAGTTCTTCAAGGTCCAGGTGATGATGAATAATTTTCTGCACGATGATGTTATAGGTAAACCGATATCCCTTATCAAGATAGAGTGCCCCAATGAATGCCTCAAAAGCATCGCCCAAAATGGAAGTTCCAATGGTTTGACTCTCGCGGTTGGTTTGGATCAATTTATCGATTCCCAGTTTTCGGGAAAGGGCATTGAGATTCTGCCGGCTGACAATCCGGGAGCGAATTTCAGTAAGGAAACCTTCGTCTTTATAAGGAAATTTTTTGAAAAGAAAGTCAGCTACACATGAACCAAGCACAGCATCGCCAAGATATTCCAATCTTTCGTTGCTGTGCCTGAATCCGTTACTTCCCGGCGAGGCAATAGATTTATGCCGAAACGCCAGTTTATATAATGCAATATTTTTGGGTTTAAACCCAAAGATATTTTTTATCGCTTCGGAGAGTAGCTTATCCCCGGCGTCCTTTTTTCTGATAAGAGAACTAAAAGAGAACAAAATATAATCAGAAATTATTCTGTATATTTCTTAAACGCAATACATGCGTTATGCCCACCGAAACCAAAGGTATTGCTCATAGCAACATTAATAGTCCTATGGGTGGGTTTATTAAAAGTAAAATCCAGTTTAGGTATTTCAGGGTCATCTGTAAAATGATTAATTGTCGGGGGAACGATATCATTTTTAATGGCCAAAATAGCGGCAATAGCTTCTGCAGCACCGGCAGCCCCCAGCAAATGTCCCGTCATGGATTTAGTAGAGTTGATACTGATTTTATAGGCATGTTCTCCAAAAAGTTCAACAATAGCCTTGGGTTCAGCAATATCACCCAGGGGAGTTGAAGTACCATGCGTATTGATATGATCTACTTCCTCAGGTTTGATTCCTGCATCTTCAAGGGTATATTGCATTACTTTCCGGGCACCCCTTCCCTCGGGATCAGGAGCGGTCATATGATGAGCATCGGCCGATAATCCTCCGCCAATGACTTCAGCATAAATTTTAGCTCCTCTTTTCAAGGCATGACCCAGTTCTTCGAATACCAAAGCGCCGCTTCCTTCGCCAAGAACGAAACCATCGCGATCTTTATCGAAAGGCCTGGAGGCTGTGGCAGGATCATTATTTCTGACCGAGATAGCTGTCAGTGCATTGAAACCACCAATTCCGGCTTCATTAACTGCTGCCTCTGAACCACCACTGACAAAAATATCTGCTTTCCCCATACGAATGTAGTTGAGTGAATCAACCAATGCGTTGGCGGCGGAAGCACATGCTGATACCGTGGTAAAGTTGGGACCTCTGAAACCGTATTTAATAGAAATATGGCCACCGGCGATGTCCGCGATCATCTTGGGAATAAAAAAAGGACTAAACCTGGGCGTTCCGTCGCCTTTGGTATAATCCATCACTTCCTTCAAAAAAGTATCCAAACCACCTATACCACTTCCCCAAATAACTCCAGCCCTGTCCTTATCAAAATCAAAGGTATCCAATCCGGCATCTTTTATGGCCTCATCAGCAACCACCAGTGCGTATTGCGCAAAACGGTCGTACTTTCTTGCTTCTTTGCGGTCAAAGTAATCCTGGGCATTGTATCCCTTTACTTCACAGGCAAACTGTGTTTTGAATTTTGAAGTGTCAAATCTGGTGATAGGACCTGCCCCACTGACACCATTAAGCAATCCGTTCCAGTATTCCGGAACGGTATTGCCTATGGGTGTAAGAGCGCCTAATCCTGTTACGACTACTCTTCTGAGTTCCATTTAAAACTTCTTAAGTTTTACTTATTGTTGTTTTCTATGTAAGCAATCGCATCACCTACAGTGCTGATTTTCTCAGCTTGGTCGTCAGGAATAGCAATGTTAAATTCCTTTTCAAACTCCATGATAAGCTCTACGGTGTCCAGAGAGTCCGCGCCAAGGTCGTTGGTAAAACTTGCCTCGGGGGTTACTTCTTTTTCATCTACTCCAAGCTTATCAACAATGATAGCTTTAACTCTTGTTGAAATGTCAGACATATTTTCTCCTTTTTTTGTTAAACAGACTGCAAAGAAAAATATTATAATCATGATAAACAACTTTTTTTTGCTGATTTTTTGCTAATTGTCTATAATACATTGATTTACTATTCATTGCATATAAAATATTCCGCCTTTTATTGGATGTCTGAACGGCAAGCGAATCAAACTTTAGATGCTGAATGTCTGATATTTACATTTTCATCAAACGTTTGTTTGTTTTTTAATGAAAATGGTCTCCAAAAAAGGGATTTTTCGCAATTTCTGACAGATTTTAAACAACCGCTCCCAAAAACAGGCTAATTTTGGCAAAAAGTAACCTGAACGAAATATACAGGAAATTTTCTATAATTTTGACCTGGTATTGCAAGGGTACAATTCAAATTGACGCTATTATATCATGAAGTTTCTTTCCCGGATTTTTCGTTTTTTCCCCCACTTCTGCGGCATTGTTTTTCTACATTACGGGTATATCGTATTATTTCGCTTGTGGGGATTGCTGGCAATGGGTGGGAGTGGCCATGCAACCGACATATTAAACGGTATCGTGGCCGATATGCTGGTCATTAGTGCACTGTTGCTCCTGGTATATCTTCCCTACGGCCTTATTGCTCTTCGTAGCATCAGGATGGCCAATTTTATCACCGCTACTGCCAGTATTCTTTTTTACGTCCTTTCGGTTCCCGTTCAGGCATATTATATAAATGGGACTCAATTGCTTGACCCTTATCATTATCAATGCAAGGTTTGCCAGGCTTATTTTGCTGCGTTCGATTCCCTGTCCCTGGCGGTCTGGCTAATCCCTGCGGTGATCATGCTGGCAGCCGGGAGTGTTTTTCTGGGTTGGCTGCTTCGGAAAAGGGTTGTATTCTCTTCTGTTTTGGCCAAACTGATACTGGCAGTACAATTGATTTCTGTTCCGCTGGTAATTGAGGTAAGCATAAACACGGCTTTTCTCAATAAAAATGGTTACCGCATCAGCAAACCGTACTTTTTTGCCCAATCAGGCCTTCTGTGCATAAAAGACCAGATAACAGGAAAAGCAGACAGGGTTACAGGACCTGCGTTATTTCATTCGTTGAGACCTGACGGTAATTATGTGTTACCGGAAAAATACCCCTTGCTCCGAAAATTTAAGCCTGATGCGTGTCTGAATCCCTATTTCCAGCCGGAAGCTTTCGCAGACAACCCCCATATCGTCCTGATTATCGTGGAAGGGCTTGGAGATGATCTTGTTCATCCTGTAAAAGGAGTAACTTTTATGCCGTTTTTACAAAGCCTTACCCAAAAAGGGTTATACTGGGATCACTTTCTGGCCACCTCAGAACGTGACCAGAATACTCTACCTTCACTTTTAGGAGGGTTACCTCCCGGAGATAACGGCTTTGCGCAGCGACCTGTCGTTCCCTATCATTTCTCCCTTTTAAATATACTAAAGCACAATAATTACCACACTTCCTATTTTACCGGTCAAAGAATTCGCTTGGGCTTTACAGACAAACTTCTGAATTACAACAATACTGATATCATTGTTGATGCAAGCCATTTTCCGGATAGCTATCCCAGAGTTACTACGGACAAAGACAAACAATTCCGGGGTTATAACGACTGGGCGCTGCTGGACTTCTATTACAACAGCAGAGTGCAAAAACTGTCACAACCCAGGTTTGACATTATCCAGACGGGAAGCATGGCAAAACCCTATCTTATTGACAACAAAGCGTATTACGATGATTTGTTTGATCAAAAGGTTGCCGGTATCGATAATGCCGAAGACCTATCATTCCTGGAAAACCAAAAAGAAGGACTGACTGCAGCACTATATACCGACGAGATGCTACAGCAGCTTTTTGATAAATACGAAGGTACAGCTGATTACAACAACACGGTTTTTGTAATTACCGGAAATTATCCCATGCCCGGGCTCCTGGCTGACAATCCACTCAAAAAATATCATGTCCCGTTTATAATATACAGCCCGGAACTAAGAAGCACCGAACGCATCCACTCCCTTGGCAGCCACAATGATTTCAGCAATGCATTGCTGGGATTTCTGGCCAGCCGCCCCACGTTTGAGATTCCACAGTTCACTACTTCAACGGGATATGAACTTTGCACGGATAACCCTGGCGAGAAAACCCTTATCCCCTTGCTCAACCAGGATGGAGATATTGAGGAAATGGTTTTCGAAAACTTTTTTATCGATGCAGAACAGAATATTCATGAGATTGGTGAAAACCTTATCCTGCAGCATGCTGCTAAAAAGAAAAAAAACATCCGTCCCGGGGCTTTGCTGGAAGCTTTTATGCAGGTAAATACAAAAGGTGCAAAACACCTGATGCCTGATTCACTCTATTTCGGTTTTCTCAACTACAACGTGCTGGCCGACACCATTACCTCAGGACGGGGAGTAAGAGATGAATACAGAGTCATCCTGGAAGATCTGCCCGTTGGGCCTGGCAACCATATTCTCGATATCAGACTTCATAAGCCCCAAGTGCTGTTGGAAGACGTATTTATTGTAGTAGAATTGTATGATGAGTCAGGCCATTTGCTGGAATGGAAGAATTACGGGATACCTGTGGGAGATGAAGATTTTAGTGTAAGACATGAGATAGATAACCGGTACACGAAGAACGCAAACAATCATCTCCGGGTTTACTTTTGGAACCAGGCTCCGGTAGCTTACCATTATGAAAAAGCCAGGATGACTGTTTATACACTGGAAAATTACCCTTCCCATTCACATTCTACAGAGTAAAAAGATACGATGACAAAAAAAAAGCACAAAATAGCCATATTTGCCTCAGGAAGTGGTACCAATGCCGAAAACCTGATCCATTATTTTAAAGATCATGTTTCAATTGAGGTAGCTTTGCTGGTGAGCAACAATCCCAACGCCTACGCACTGAAAAGAGCCGAAAGGCAACAGGTACCTTCGGTAATCATGGATCAATCTTATCGCACCTCTGAAGAACGGGTAATGAAGCTGCTGGAACAATTCGAGATAAACATTATTGTTCTCGCAGGTTACATGCTCCTGGTTCCAGACTGGTTGACCCGTCGCTTTGAAAACAAAATCGTGAACATTCATCCTGCTTTACTGCCACGTTTCGGGGGAAAGGGTATGTATGGGCACCACGTACATAATGCAGTAATCCAATCCGGAGAAAAGAGATCAGGGATAACCATCCATTATGTAAATGAGCAGTACGACCAGGGAGATATTATTTTCCAGGCCGATTGTCCTGTTTTTCCCGATGACACGCCTCAAAGTCTGGCAGAAAGAATTCACGAACTTGAATACAAGCATTTTCCGGTTGTTGTCGAGAAGATCATCCTGGGAAACAATCGCCGTAAGTAGGAGTAAACTCTTCCACCTGTTATACCTGAAGTTTTAGCAATTGCCGTAAAAAAACCCCGGCAATGGTGGGTCTTGCCAGGGCCTGTAAATGCCATGATGAAGATTATGCAACCCTGAAAAAGTCTAAAGATTCTCCAGGGCCTCCTCTACTGCCTTAAGCATCGGTTCATTGGAAATGGGCTGCCCCACTGCATTGTGCATCCACTCCTGCGGGGTCAATGCGCCAGCAGTGAACATCCGGTCGATTTCTTTGGCCAGGTTTTTATCTTTAATATGTTGTTCTATCTGAAATTCTATCAATCTTCCCAAAGGATAAGCCGACAAGTATAACGGATAACTGACCATATGGGAATAAATAGCCAGGATGGGCTGATCTTCAATCCCAAAAACCGGTGCATAGTATTGATTCCAAACCTCTTTGGCAATGCGAATGGTTTCCTCGCGCAATTGTTCGGCGGTAGCGTCGGGGTTGTCATACATCCAATTCCAAACCGCCATATCTACCAGGGAAACTCCCATAATTTCATAACTGCCCCAGAATTTGTCGAGCGTATTAAGATATTCCACATCAGATTCATCAGTTTGGATATTCAGCAATTCCAAATCACGAGTCTGGTAAATAAAAGCCAGTGCTTCAGTAAAAGCGGTATTGGGTACCCCCCGCATCATATAATAATCAACATCATACAGGCTGATGGTTTGCTCCACATTATGGCCAAACTCGTGCACCGCGATGTTGTACCCTTTATAGTCCATTCCTGTCTCAGGAATGCGCGTACGCAGGCGCGACTGCTGCGAACGCATAGCTGCAGGCCAGGCATGTCCGGCACCTCTTGAAGCTTCTACGGTTATTTTGGAGGCAATATACCCGGCACGTTCGGCAGTATAACCCAGTTTTACCAGAATTTTGGGCAAATCACTTTCCAATGCAGCTGCATCAGGGTACATGCCACGTGTAAGCTCGTTCAGTTCTTCTTCGGATATCGCACTGCGGGTTTTAAATCCATCATACCATATATCATAAGGGCGCAGCTCACGACCCAGACGTTGGCTGATAAGCTCTCCCACGTCTTTCAGCAAAGGGGAACTCACCAACTCAACAAACAACTCTTCCACTTCTTTCTGCGACATCTCCAACCCTCGATCAAAAGCCCTCTCAATATAAGTTGGGTAGTTGGGATGGTAAGCATCAGTAGCCTTGTGCGCTTTGAAATTATTGAGCAACTGCTGGTATCGGATATCAGGTTCACGCTCAAATTCCTGTTGCTGACCATCACTGAGCACCACATTTTGAAATGGGTTCCATTGTACCTCCGGATTGTTGATGACCGATTGTGGAATGTCCTGTTGAATAATACGAAGCATTACCTGATAAATCATTTCCTGCTTCGCCAGTCCATCTTCTGCTCCATAATTCGATTTAATTTCATCTCGCAATCCCCAGTGGGAGATGAGACTCATTCCATCAGGAAAAAGCTTCTGATCATCATCATCCCGCAGCTGATCCATCATAATGTTGTATTCAGAAATATAACTGTCGCTTTCGGTTGACACTCTTGAAATATCCTGGCTAAGTGTCGCGGGCACCCTGGAGATAAACACATCCCCCATACGGGCGTAGGCCCATTCCTTACGTGACCAGTTTTCTGCCATGGATGTTTTTTCCTCCAGCGACCAAAAGGGGAAATTCAGAACAGCAATAAAGCCAATTTTGTTTTTAAAAAAATCATCATAGAAATGCGCGTCGGGCGAATAACCGGCAAAAATCAAATCTACCGGTTGTAATGGCCCCCAGTCAAGGTTGAGGGGCTTGGTGAGTTCTACCGTAATCTGGTTTCCATGCCCCCAAATAGCTTCAAAATTGCGCGACAGTGACTGGAACAGTAAGTCTCTTTCCCCGGCATCATCCTTGAAATTTTCCAGACAAAATTCCTTGAACTCTTCGGGAGTGCCATCGTTTTCTGTCCACAAGGCGGCTACCTGCGATACTCCTTTATTCATGTAGGCAATGCGGTTTTCACCATACTTTGCAGTCAGTTCATCAATGGTTTGTTCGATCACGTGTTCAGGCACAAAACGATCAGCAGGTGGTTTCTTCTCATTGTCGCACGCTGTAAAGGCGAGAATAATAGCCATGAATAAAATATTTTTTAAAGCATTCATCAGTCTGATATTTGTTTATGTTTGTTAAAAGGACCATCAAAAAATACACGAACTCCACCGAATGACCATTAATATTGCAAATTTATTATTCCGACGGATTTTTAATAGTGTATCCTGTATAACCCATAGCTACTTTAACGGGGTGAATATATTTCCGAGGGTAAAAATACTAAAAACCTGCTTGTCCCGAAATAATTTTAATGTCTGCATACCCCGTTGCTAAAAAGAACTCAAAAGATTGCAGAATTAATTCCAATGCGTTGTGTATTTTTTGTTCACCCTTAATACTGATTCAGGGTATAAAGCTCGCCGGGTGATTTCCGGATTTTCTTCCTGTTTTTTTCATTTGCCGGATATCCCAGGGTAATCAAAAGCAATATTCTTTTGTTATCCGGCACCTTGAGAATCTTGCGCGCCGCAGGTTCATCAAACCAACCCAGCATGCAGCTGCCCAGCCCAAGGTCAGTAGCCTGCAAACAAAAATGTTGTGCTACTATCCCGATATCCATCAGGTAAAAATCTTTATCTTTTACATTGCCTCCGATGCGGGAAAGCCAGTTGGGTTTTTCTCCAATAATAGCAGCTATTACCGGCGCCTCCCGGGCAAATTTATTAAAACGCAACAAAGGCCCGTAGCTTGCCGAAGCAAGGCGATCCCTGACCTCCGGGTCTGTAGCTACCACAAAGCGCCATGGCTGCGAATTACAGGCTGACGGGGCAAGCCGGCACGCTTCCATTATGGCCTCAATCTTTTCCTGTTCAACAGGTTTATCAAGATATTTCCGGGTACTCTCCCGCTGAACAACAAGTTCATTAAAATCCATAACAAATATATTTTGGGTTTACAATGATACTAAAAAAACCGTTACTATAAAGTCTGTTTCCTGTGTCAACTTTTTGACTCCCTGCGCCCTTACCCGTAGAAACTACGCATTGAAAACAAGCAATATCACCCACACAACAAGTCTGCCTGCAGGTTTATCTTTGTTTTATGAAGTTTTAGCGACTCATTGAATGAATTATCAGAAGCAATTGACCGGATAATGATCTGTTCAACAATATTTTCAATGTATTTCAACAACACCAAATATCAATCATTATGAAACAAACCCCAACCCATTACGGATTATTTACCCTTCTTCTTGCATTGCTCTTGCTTACAGCATGTCAGAAAGACTCTGTTGAAAACCCCGAAAACATTGATCTGGCTGACAGTCAGAACATCACCATCAATAACAATTCTGCTGCTTTAAACCAGCGACTCACCGTACGAGATGAACTTGTATCCATCGACCGATCCAACACTACCCTGGGAGAAAAAAGTGATGAATCAGACGAGGTAGACTATACCAGCAATTATGCATTTAAACTCAAGGCTGATGTTGATCCACCCCAAATCAACGAACAGGAATTGATGGCTACACATGTAGCTATTCATGACAACTTCGCTTTTGTTTCCTACAATACCCGGGGAAGTGTATACAGTGGTGCGGTTGAGGTGTTCGATGTAAGCAGCCTTACTCAACCCCAGATCATCTCCCAGGCCTTGTTCCCGGAAGCAGATATCAACTCGGTGGATTATGACAATGGGAAAATTTATATTGTGGGTGCCATGGAGGGCTTTGAAGAGTTTGAAATGGATGGCCCCGCGTTTCTGCAGGTTTTAAACCTAAACAGCCAGATGCAGATTGAAGATATAGACACCCTTATTGACCTGAAATCTTTTTCTGCCAACAGTGTAAAAGTAAATGAAGACAGAATCATGGTCACCAGCGGTGACCAGGGAGATTACAGTGTTTTTGACAAGGATTATAATGAAATAGCACGGACACCGGTTGCTGATGCCCGATCGGTGGCCTACAATTCAGCCAACGCCTATGTACTTTCCGGCCAGCCCGGTACCTTGAACGTATTTGACAAACTTACAGCCGATTTTGTTGAATCTTTCGAAACCGGCGGAGCCAATACTCCTCATTCCAAATCAGAGATTTGCGCCAATGAAGAGTATATTTTTGCAGCCCTCAATGAAGAAGGAATGAAAGTATTTGAACCCGATGGGACATTAAAACAACACATTCCGAAGCCTGAAACACCTGAAGGTTCGCTGGACGAAAACCATGTTACCAATAGTGTATCAACAACCCATAACCTGGTATTTTTTGCCAACGGTGAATCGGGCATCAGCGTGGGAGAAATGATAGACGAACTTGAAAATGAAGTAATGATCATGGGTACCATGGTTTTTACAGACATGGAATCCTCAAATTTTGTTCAAGCCAGAGACAGCCTTGTATTCGTGGCCAGTGGATTGGGCGGATTAAAAATTCTGGCCATCAGCATTGACGAAGGTGTACCTGACGATGTAATTCCTTCAGAACCCTGCCCCACACTCATGGAGGCCATAACACTTCTCTTTCCTGAATCGCAGAACGCCATGAACAATCACCCCTATTTGTTTGAAGAAGGGGCTGTACTCAACCTAACCACGGAAGAAGAAACCGAGGTATTCCTGAAGTTTATCTGGGAAGGTGCAGGCTGGAAAAACACATTGGGCTATTACAGTTATCCGGCAGATAATCCTCCCGCCACCATTGAAGATCTCGAAAAACATGTACTTTACCCCAACACCAGTATGGAAGGCAGTGGTGGCGGACTGGAACCCGGCGATATGGTTCAGCTGGGAACCGAACCTTTCCCTGCCAATACCGTTATTGGATTCTACCTGGTAGCCAAAGGATGGGGCAATGGAGAAATGGTGAATGGCTCCTACACCCACTATACCGACATCGGGTTCAATCCCGAAAACAAACAACAACATGTGCTTTTCATTGAAGATGGTTGCCAGGATCTGGTGCTTGGATTTGAAGACATTCGTTTATTCGGAGGCGATAAAGACTTCAACGATGTGATTTTTGTACTCAAAGACAACCCTGATCAGTTTCCCAACACAAAATTCAACACCGAAGGTATTACCATTTTTGAATGGGGAGAATAACCTGCTGTAAAAAGGAATTCCTCAAAATATAGCCCGATGCCGGATTTCAGCCAACAGCTGCATCCGGCATCGGCTTTTTTACCGGACAGCCTCCCGCAACCTGTTTTTTTTTATCAGGCCCTTTCTTCTTGTCGCTCTTTAAAGCTATCTTTGGAATCTCAACCAACATAAAAAGAAATGTCAGATACAACGAAAAAATTATTTTTACTGGATGCCATGGCCCTGGTTTACAGGGCTTACTTTGCTCTTAACCGCAATCCCCGCGTCAACTCCAAAGGGATGAACACATCGGCCGTGCTGGGTTTTGCCAACTCTTTGCTGGAAGTACTGAGAAAAGAATCACCCACCCATATTGCTGTAGCATTTGATGCATTTGCCCCTACACAAAGACAAACCGACTTTACTGCCTATAAAGCCAACAGGGAAGATACTCCCGAAGATATAATCAATTCCATCCCTTACATTAAAAAACTCATTGAAGGGTTCAACATTCCTATACTGGAACTTGCGGGTTACGAAGCAGATGATATCATTGGCACCATTGCCAAGGAAGCCGAAAAAGATGGCTTTACGGTTTTTATGATGACCCCCGACAAAGATTTTGGCCAGCTGATTTCAGAAAATATTTTCATGTACAAACCCGCCCGCATGGGCAATGGAGCAGAAATATGGGGGGTGAAAGAGGTATGTGAAAAGTTCAGCATTGAAAAACCTGAGCAGGTAATTGATATTTTAGGATTGTGGGGCGATGCATCTGACAATATTCCCGGTGTGCCGGGTATTGGCGAGAAAAAAGCTAAAAAGCTCATTGCCCAGTTCGGATCCGTGGAAAATATTTTGCAAAATCTAGATGATGTGGCAGAAAAACGCAGCCGTGAATCCCTTAAAGAATTTTCGCAACAGGCTTTGATGTCCAAATCCCTGGCCACGATCATTCTGAATGTTCCCATTGAATGGAATGAAGAACTTTTCAAAATCAAAGACCCCAATCCCGACATTTTGCTTCCTCTGTTTGATGAGCTGGAATTTCGCAACTATGCCAAACGTGTATTTGATCATATCAAAGAAGAAGCGCCAAAGGCCATGCCCTCCAAGGCTCAAATGAAAGGCCAGATGGACTTGTTTGCCGGTACCGATGTTTTTGAAGATCCCGCGGAAGCGGCAAAAAAAAAGGCTGAGGAGTTATTGCAGGAAAATCAGTTTATCGCCCTCGATACCGAGGAAGACATTCAACATCTGATAAAAGAGTTAAGTGCTGCCAGAGCATTTTGCTTTGACACAGAAACCACATCGCTCGAAATCAACAAAGCGCAGCTGGTTGGCATTGCTTTTTGCATAGAGCCCGGAAAGGCATGGTTTGTCCCCTTCCCCGAAAATAAAGAAGACGCAATACAAAGAGCCAATCTGTTCAAGGAGCTATTTGAAGATGAAAACATTGAAAAAACCGGTCAAAACCTGAAATACGATATCGGAGTATTAAAAAACTATGACATCCAGGTGCAGGGGAAACTTTTTGACACCATGCTAGCCCATTATTTGCTGCAACCCGATATGAGGCACAACATGGATGTACTATCCGAGACCTATCTTCATTACAAACCCTTGAGCATTGAAGCATTGATTGGCAAGAAGGGCAAAAATCAGAAAAGTATGCGGGAAGTCCCGGCAGAGATCCTCACTGCTTATGCTTGTGAGGATGTACACGTTACGAAGAAATTAAGAGAAGTGTTTGAACCTGAACTGGAGAAATACGGGCTTACTGAACTCTTCCATACTATGGAAACTCCCCTGATTTATGTGCTGGCAGACATGGAAAGCCATGGGGTAAGGCTTGACACTGATGCGCTGAAAGATTATTCACTTAAACTGCAGGCTGAAATAGCGCAAATTGAACAAGAGATTTATGTTTTGGCAGAAACCCAGTTCAATATTGGCTCCCCAAAGCAACTGGGGGATATTCTGTTTGACAAACTCAAAATAGTAGCCAAAGCAAAAAAAACCAAAACCAAGCAATACAGCACCAGCGAAGATATTCTTTCCAAATTGGTTGACAAACATGACATTGTACAAAAGATACTGGATTACCGCTCATTGACCAAGTTAAAATCTACTTACGTTGATGCTTTCCCCAAGCTTATAAGCGAAAAAACCGGCCGGCTTCATGCCAGCTTCAACCAAACCGTTGCTGCAACAGGTCGTCTGTCTTCCAACAATCCCAACTTACAGAACATCCCCATTCGCACCGAACAGGGCCGTGAAATCAGGAAAGCTTTTGTTCCGGCTGATGAGGATCATATACTGCTTGCGGCTGACTATTCTCAGATTGAGCTACGCATAATCGCCTCACTCAGTGGTGATGAGGCCATGATTGATGCCTTTAAAAAAGGCCATGACATCCATGCTGCTACAGCAGCGAAAGTTTTTGGAGTGACACTGGAAGAGGTGGATCGCGATATGCGACGCAAAGCCAAAACGGTGAACTTTGGTATTGTCTACGGAATATCTGCTTTTGGCCTGTCGGAAAGACTAAACATCCCCAGGGATGAGTCTGCTGAAATCATCCGTAATTATTTCAAAGAATACCCTGGCATCAAAAAATACATGGATGAAACCATTGCCTTTGCCCGCGAGCATGGCTATGTGGAAACCATCATGAAACGACGCAGATACCTTAACGATATCAGCAGTGGCAATGCAGCCGTGCGCGGGTATGCCGAACGAAACGCCATCAACTCTCCTATCCAGGGCTCGGCTGCAGACATGATTAAACTGGCCATGATCAACATCTATCGTGAAATGAAAGCACTCAAACTCCAATCTAAACTCATTTTGCAGGTACATGATGAATTGGTTTTCGATGCACGAAAGGAGGAACTTGAAGTCCTGAAAGAGATTGTTGCCAAACACATGCAAAATGCCATGAAGCTTGAGGTAGATCTGGAAATTGATATGAACACAGGTAACAACTGGCTGGAAGCACATTGATAAAAATACGGAGCAAGAATTATAGTCCACCCCGAAATTGCATCTGTCTTTAAGCAAGAGATGCATACTCCACCAAAGCCCCATTCATATAAAAAAAGAGGTTGTTCCGTTCCCTGAAACAACCTCTTTTTTTTATGTATGAGAAAGATTCTTAGCTTTCCACAGCATTAAGGTAATGCTCATAACGTTCAAGAATTTCATGCACATAGTGATAGGGTTCTGCACCTCTTGCATATCCATGCCTTACAACAGGATCAAGATAATATTTGGGCTTGGATTTATTGAGCACGTAATAATCCACGTTATCTTTCCACATGTTAGGGTCTTTGCCATATTTCTCAGCCAGCCGGCGGGCATCCAGCACGTGACCAAGCCCTACATTGTAGGAAGCAAGAACAAACTTAACGCGTTCTGCATCGTCGGTGATGATATTTCTAAGCCGGCTATCAATCCAACTGAGGTATTTTACCCCTGCCACAATATTATCAATAGGAGATGAACTTTCGCTTACATTATACATGGAAGCGGTATTGGGCATCAACTGCATAATTCCAAAAGCTCCGGCCCAGGAAACAGCCTCGCTGTTGAACCGTGATTCCTGAAAAGCCAATGATGCTATCAGTCGCCAATCCCATCCAACGATTTCCGAGAATTGCTTGAAATAATCATCATATAATGAGATACGTCCTCCTCCCAATGAATGGTAGGGACTTTTGGCCATGATAGAACTTCTTGGATTCTGAAAATAACGATTGTACAGATTAGAGTACTGGCGTGTTTGCTTAAACTCGCTCATCCATTCATCAATGGCTGCTTTAAGCAGCGGAGTATCATGCCGCACGGCCCAGGAAAGGTTTTGGGCAAAACTCAGAGGCGTTTGGGTGTCAATATTGGCATAGTAGGTTTGATTTACCTGTGCTACATGTTCATCGCTTACAGTATATTCAATCTCACCGTTGGCCACTTTTTCTATGAGCATTTCCGGCTCATAGTCTGTTTCCACCAGGTATATGGTGTCGCCAATCTCTTCCATGAGATTATTTAACCTGACCATATGGGCAGAGTTTTTATGCACATGAATGGTCTTTCCTGCCAAATCTAACTGGTTTCTTATAAGATGGTCCTCAATTTCGGAGGAGCGCATGTGATACCAGTTTTCAGGCCTGCGCTGAACCAGCACCTGACGAGTCTGACTATGGGGTTCGGTAAAAGATAACAAGTCACGTCGATCACGTGTTACAGTAAGATCCATGGCAATAATATTACAATCACCATCGGACATGAGGCATTCTACATTTTCGTTCAAATCATTGGTAACAAAAATTTCCAGTTCAACTCCAATATGCTGGGCAAACTTTTTAAGCAATTCAAGGTGAAAGCCCATCGGTTGCCCCCGATATACGAAATAATTGGTGGAATTGTAATCTGTAGTTGCTTTGAGTACGCCTTGCTCGATAATGGCAGGTAAATCGTTCTGATTTACAACCTCTTCCACGATCTCTTCCTTAACAGGTGCTGATTTGTTGGTTAAAATCAAACCGGTAAGGATGAGGAGGGGTACTGCGACAACCAGCAGAAGTTTAACAATTTTTTGTTGTCTCATAGTTTTTAATTTTTGCGAAAGCAAATGAGCCTGCAAAGGTACAATAATTTTTTATTTGCAAATCTGTCATTTTTTGCGCTTCCTCACACTTTGCAAATGTACTGATTAATTTGCAATTTTCTTATACCAAAAACACTTTTTTACCAACACAGGGTAGTTAAAAACATTAAAACACCCATGCCTAAAGGCTTATAAAACGGTCAAATTGTTAACAACTTTCATCAAAAATGGTTCGCAAACGATTGTTATTATCGAGAAAATCAAGCGTAAATTTACGCAACAGTCCCTTTTTGTTCTTTTTAACATATGCGCTCCCCTGTTAAGTTGATTATTTATGGTAATAATAGGTCCTGAAAGGTGAATTCTTGGTATTTTTGAAGCTTATTAATTTAGCGACACATGTTTTTTAAAGATATTGCAGGTCAGGATTCTATCAAACAAAAACTTATTCACAACATCAAAAATAGCCGCATAAGCCATGCCCAACTGTTTCTGGGACCGGAAGGCAGCGGTAAACTTGCCTTAGCCATAGCTTATGCCCGGTATATTTCATGTAAAAACCCGGGGCCGGAAGATGCCTGCGGAAAATGCAGCTCATGCGTTAAGTTCAATAAATTCGCTCATCCTGATCTCAACTTTTTCTTTCCCAACCCCTCCAAAAGACAGGGAGACAAAATATACATGAGCAAGGATTATATTGCTGAGTGGAGAGAATTTCTGGAGAGATCGAATTATGTGAGCCTGAACTCGTGGTATAGTCAAATAGCCATTGAGAATAAACAGGGGATAATTAATGCTGCAGATTGTAATGAAATAATCAGAGTTCTGGGGTATAAATCCTACGAAAGCGAATACAAGATTGTTATCATCTGGATGATAGAAAAGTTATATCATGCGGCAGCTCCCAAACTTCTCAAAATTCTGGAGGAGCCCCCCCCAAAAACCCTCTTTCTGCTCGTATCGGAAAATCATGATCAGATATTACCCACTATTCTCTCACGGGCACAGCTGGTAAAAATTCCCCGGCTCACTGATGAAGAAGTAAAACAAGGACTCACAAGGATTTATCAATTCGACGAAAAAGCTGCTGAAGAAGCTGCATTTCTGGCCGACGGAAATTTTTACCAGGCTCTGGCTATTTGCCAGAATGATGATACCCGCGAAAATTATGCGCGTTTTTTAAGAGATTGGCTCCGTCACTCCTACAGATTCGACCCAAAGGAGATTACTAAAGCCATAGAAAATCTTGCCAAGTTGGGAAGAGAGCGACAAAAGTCATTGTTGAACTACGGGCTGGAAATTTTCAGACAATGCACATTGTTGAATTACAACGCAAGCACGCTGGTTAAAGCTCCTGCTGATGCCGCTGAGTTTATCGAAAAATTCTCCAAAGTCCTCTCTCCGCAAGTTGCTTTGCAAATGACGGAAGAATTTTCAAAGGCAATTTATCACATAGAAAGAAATGCCAATCCCAAAATTCTTTTTACAGATTTGTCACTGAAAATGAACCGAATTTTTATGGCAGCGAAAAAGTGATTATTTTGCTACTTTTGTAGTTGCTAACGATTGACAATTACTTATTTCAGGCAACACATAAAACAGGTAGAAAGGAGAAACCTTTGTACCCTTTTGAGGGCTCCCTGCCAGCGCCTCATAATATTTACAAACAACAAATTTGACTCTTTTGGAAGACAACAATAATAATTTCATATCAAGGGGTTGCCGTTGCGCTCCCCGTCCCAATACATTAAAAAAGGAAGAGTTGCATGCCCACTCTTGTACCAAGCTCAATGTATTCAACTGGATTGACAAGATTAAACCTCCCAAAAACTTTCCTACCCGGGAGCTGGTAGAGGTTCGTTTCAAAAACAGCCGCAAAGACTTTTACCAGGTGCCGGAAGACCTGCAGCTGGAAGAAGGAGATATTGTTGCAGTAGAAGCCTCTCCGGGGCACGACATTGGCATTGTAACCATTGCCGGTGAAATTGTGAAACTGCAGTTGAAGAACAAAAAAATTGACATCAGGAAAACCGAATTCAAAAAGGTATATCGCAAAGCCAAGGTTACCGATATTGAAAAATGGGTGGCGGCAGTGGAACAGGAGAAGACAACCATGTATGGCTCAAGAGAGATTGCCTCCTCCCTAAAACTGGACATGAAAATAAGCGATGTAGAATATCAGGGCGACAAGACCAAAGCCATATTCTATTATACTGCAGATGAAAGGGTTGATTTCAGGGAACTCATAAAGATTCTGGCTGACACCTTTAATGTACGCATTGAAATGCGGCAGATTGGCATGCGGCAGGAGGCCAGCAGGCTGGGAGGAATTGGTTCATGCGGCCGGGAATTGTGCTGTTCTACATGGCTCACCAACTTCCGAACAGTTTCCACCAATGCAGCACGCACACAGCAACTTTCGCTCAATCCCCAGAAACTTGCCGGGCAGTGCTCTAAACTTAAATGCTGCATCAATTATGAAAATGACGGCTACCTTGATGCTCTCAAAAACCATCCCGACACTTCAATAGCCCTTCAAACCCAGAAAGGAAAAGCCTTCCATCAGAAAACGGATATCCTGCGAAACCTGATGTATTATACTTACCAGGACAATCCTTCCAATTTTATCTGCATTACCGCCAGCCGGGTAAAAGAGATACAGAAACTCAACCGAAAAAATATTATGCCCGAGGCATTGGAGGAAGAAGGTTTTACAGAAATAAAAACGGAAACCACGCACCAATCCGGATACGAGGAAGACAGCCTGACCCGTTTTGATAAACCGGCTGCCAAGCCCAAACGGAAGAGAAAAAAATCCAGACAGAGAAGAAAATAAGTATACACTATCACCTTGCAGACACAAAAATTTAATACCAACGCCATGCAGAAAGCTAAACTCCGGTTGCTAATCCTTGTCCCCCTGGCTCTTCTTCTTGGGAGCTGTAATGAAGATGTTGTATTTGAAAAAAGCCAGGATTTGGACTCAGATGGCTGGCATATGAATGATGTGGTAACCTTTCAGAAAGAAATTTCCGACACCACTCAGCTTTTTGATATTTTTCTCAATGTAAGAAACAACCATGAATATCCGTACAGCAATTTTTATGTTTTTTTCCACACCACTTTCCCAAGCGGAACCGTGTATAAGGACACGATAGAAATGATTCTGGCAGACAGGCAGGGAAACTGGACAGGTGAAGGGTTTGGAAAAATAAAATCCAACAGTTTCCATTTTCGCAAAGATGTGTGGTTTCCTGAGCAAGGCGAGTTTACCTTTACCATACAGCATGCCATGCGCGATGAGTATATTGAAGGTATCTCAGACATCGGAATGCGAATTGAGAAAAAATAACTGCAGGAATTTCTCGTTTGAGTTTGAAGCAATAAGACAATTACCTAAACCCCATGACAAAAAAAACGAAACAAGACTTTAGCAAGTACATCCGTGTATTCTGGATGATTGTGTTTGCCCCTGTAATAATCGCCATCCTTATTTTCAGCTCTATTTCCCTCGGTCTGTGGGGTTTTATGCCCACTTTTGAGGAACTTGAAAACCCCAAGAGTAACCTGGCCAGCGAAATATATGCTTCAGATGGTGAATTGCTGGGCACTTACTATATTCACAATCGTTCCAACATTGAATATGATGACTTAAACGAAAATGTGATAAATGCTTTGCTTGCCACTGAAGATATAAGGTTTCACAACCATTCAGGGGTAGATATTCGCAGCATCATGCGGGTGCTATTCCGTAATATTCTCGGAGGCCAACGCAGTGCAGGCGGAGGCAGTACCATCAGCCAGCAGCTGGCCAAAAACCTCTTTCCCCGCCAGGAGAACCCTTCCACTGCACAACTGATAATCATAAAGCTGAAGGAATGGGTAACAGCCTCGAAACTTGAGCGCAATTATACCAAGAACGAGATCATGGCCATGTATCTCAACACCGTTGATTTTGGATCTCATGCTTTTGGCATAAAATCCGCAGCAAAAACCTATTTTAATTCCACTCCCGATTCGCTGAAAACACAGGAAGCAGCCATGCTTATTGGCATGCTGCAGGCACCTTCCTGGTTTCATCCCGTACGAAATCCTGAAAGGGCTACCCTGAGACGCAACGTAGTACTCAGCCAAATGAACCGGTATGGGTTTATCAGTCCTGAAGCATTTGACTCCATCAGGGAACTCCCCCTTGACATGTCCAAATTTCAGGTGCAGGATCAGAATACCGGGCTGGCAACCTATTTTAGAGAAGTATTGAGAAGCCAACTGGTAGAATGGTCTAAAACACGCATGAAACCTGATGGTTCAAACTACAACATTTATCGGGACGGATTAAAGATATATACCACCATTGATAGTCGCCTGCAAAAGCACGCCGAGGATGCCGTAGCAGAACATATGGGTGAATATCTGCAGGACGAATTTTTCAAACATTGGGAAGGCTATACCCATGCCCCCTTTGGTACCGATTTGACACAGGAAGAAGTCAACAGGCTCATGACAATGGCCATGAGGCGCAGCGACAGATATCGCTACCTGAAAAGAATGGAAATAGAGGAAGATTCCATTCGGGAAAATTTTAACACCCCCACATCCATGCGGATTTTTTCCTGGGAAGGAGAAATAGACACCCTAATGTCCCCCATGGATTCGATCAGGTATTACAAACATTTTCTTAACGCAGGTGTAATGTCTGTAGAACCCCAAACCGGGCATGTAAAAGCGTATGTAGGGGGCATTGATTTTACCCATTTTAAATTCGACCATGTAACCAAAAGTCGCAGGCAGGTAGGGTCAACTTTTAAACCCTTTCTTTATACACTGGCCATGCAGGAAGGGGAATACGGCCCATGCACTGAAGTACCCAATATTCCGGTGTCTTTTGAGCTTGATGACGGCACGGTCTGGACCCCCAAAAACTCTACCGATAAAAGAGAAGGAGAAATGGTAACCCTGAAATGGGCCCTGGCCAATTCGGTGAATTACATTTCAGCCTATCTCATAAAACGTTATTCGCCCCATGCCCTCATCAGATTGGTACGCAATATGGGGATAGACCAACCCATGGATGCAGTTCCTGCCATCAGCCTGGGTACACCCGATATTTCTGTTTACGACATGGTCGGTGCCACATCAACCTATGCCAACAAAGGAATTCACATTAAACCCAGTTTTGTTACCCACATTGAAGACAATAACGGAAACCTTATTGAATCTTTCATACCGGAACAAAACGAAGCCATGAATGAACAAACCGCCTACCTGATGATTGAATTATTGAAAGGGGTAGTAGAAAGTGGTACCGGGGTAAGATTGCGTTTTCGCTATAACCTTACCAACCCTATTGCCGGCAAAACAGGAACTACCCAAAACAACTCCGACGGATGGTTTATCGGGTTAACTCCCGATTTGGTTACCGGGGTATGGGTGGGCGCAGAAGACCGCGGCATACGCTTCAGGGATATTTCTCTGGGACAGGGAGCCAATACGGCTTTACCTATTTGGGCATTGTATATGCAAAGGGTTTATGATGATCCCTCACTGAACATCTCCCAGGGTGAATTTGAACCTCCGTTGCAACCGATTCCTTTTGAGACCGATTGTGAAAATATTCAACGCGAAAGAACGCCAACAAGGATTTTTGACCAGGATATATTCGAATAGAAATAACTTTTTTGAAAAAAGCAGTCTTAAAAGGCGGATTATGTCCGGATGCTAAGTTTGACGGCAAAATCGTATGAGACAATCCCATTTTTTCTTTGCAGAAAACATCGCTAATAACGAGCCCCGGGAGGTTGAATTTCCGAAAACGATCGTGTGTTAAATTATCATTCCGGCACCCAGCGTTTCATGGGTTGCTTCATCAATGATAATTACACTCCCGGTGTTGCGATTGAGCTGATATTTGTCGAAAAACAGGGGTTGTGTGGTTCGCAGTGAAATTCGCCCAATATCATTCATCCCTATTTCCGTATCATCCTGGATACGATGCAGGGTGTTCACATCCATTTTATAATGAATTTTCTTCACCACGCATCTGGCATCACGCGTGGTATGCCTGATACTGTATTTCCCGTTGAGTTGCAGTTTGCGGGTATTCATCCAGCAAAGCATTATATCCAAATCCTGGCTAACCTGGGGCACGTTGTTTTCGCGAGAAATCATATCGCCGCGGCTTATGTCAAGTTCATCTTCCAGCCTCATACTCACCGACATGGGAGCAAAAGCTTCTTCAACAGGCCCATCGGGTCCTTCGATACTCTTAATGGTAGAAGTAAAACCTGAAGGATGTACCATTACCCGATCTCCCGGTTTAAAAACACCGCCTGCTATGCGACCGGCATAGGCACGGTAATCATGATATTTATCATTGTGGGGTCTGATGACCAACTGAACAGGAAAACGGCAATCGACAAGGTTTAAGTCACTCCCGATATGAATGGTTTCCAGTAAATACATCAGGCTTGGCCCCCCGTACCAATCCATTCGGTCGGATTTATCTACCACATTGTCTCCTTTGAGAGCACTAATGGGTATAAACTGGATGTCTTTCACACTCAACTTGGAAGCAAAGCTCTGAAAATCTTTTTTGATGGATTCAAACACATTTTCATCATAATCTACCAGGTCCATTTTATTAATACAAATAACCAGGTGGGGAATCCCAAGCAGGGAAGCGATAAAGGCATGTCGGCGCGTTTGTTCTATTACCCCTTTTCGCGCATCCACCAGTATAATGGCAAGGTTGGCTGTGGAGGCACCGGTTACCATGTTGCGGGTATACTGAATATGTCCCGGGGTGTCTGCAATGATAAACTTACGCCGCGGAGTAGCAAAATACCTGTAGGCCACATCAATGGTAATTCCCTGCTCTCTTTCTGCTTTCAGCCCATCCGTAAGAAGTGCCAGGTTGACTTGTTCTTCTCCCCTTCTTTCACTGGTTAACTTAATGGCTTCGTATTGATCTTCAAAAATGGATTTACTATCATAGAGCAATCTTCCGATCAATGTACTTTTCCCGTCATCCACGCTACCGGCAGTGGTAAAACGAAGCAGCTCCATATCAAGGTAGCCTTTTTTGTTAAAACTATTCATTCTGCAATTTATTTACGTCATTGACCTGATGCAACTTGCATGATGGGGATTCTCACCTATTTTGGAGTGCCCGTTGCTCATGCAAGTTTCATAGGTTGAATTTTATAGGATTTGTGGTTATTATTCGAGCTTTGCCGTTATTTTCGACAGGTAGAAGTTTTTTCCTTTGGCGCATGTGTCTCATCAAACTACTAAGGAATGGTTTTTTTAAAAATATCCTTCTCTTTTTCTGTCCTCCATGGCCGTTTCTGAGCGTTTATCATCGGCTCTTGTACCTCTTTCCGTCTGACGGGCAGCCGCCACTTCTTCAATGATTTGTTCAATGCTGGAAGCATCAGAAACCGCAGCACCTGTGCAGCTCATATCGCCAATGGTGCGAAAACGAATTTTCATCTTTTCCCACTTCTCGCCCTTCTGGAGTTGTATGTATTCACTTCTGGCCAGCAGCACACCTTTGCGGTTGACACATTCACGTTCGTGACTAAAATACAGCGAGGGCATGGGAATTTTTTCCAGCATAATATACTGCCATACATCCATTTCGGTCCAGTTGCTCAGAGGAAATACTCTGAAATGTTCACCCTGCTTCTTTTTTCCATTAAAGAGATTCCAGAGTTCAGGACGTTGATTTTTAGGATCCCACTGGCCAAACTCGTCACGATGGCTGAAAAAACGTTCTTTGGCACGGGCTTTTTCTTCATCGCGACGTCCTCCTCCCATGGCGGCATCAAAACCGTACTCTTCAAGGGTATCAAGCAAAGTAGTGGTTTGCAGCATGTTCCTGCTGGCATTTGCCCCTGTTTCTTCGGCTACACGACCGGAGTTGATAGACTCCTGAACGCTGCCCACCAACAAACGGGCATTGAGTTTCGCCACCAGATCATCACGATACTTTAATGTTTCAGGAAAATTGTGTCCCGTATCGATATGAAGCAAGGGGAAGGGAAGTCCTGCCGGGAAAAAGGCTTTGGAAGCGATGTGCAGCATGACAACAGAGTCCTTTCCACCGGAAAACAACAATACCGGCTTTTCAAATTGCGCTACCACTTCCCGTATAATAAATATGGATTCGGCTTCCAGTTCTTTGATATGTTTAAGGTTATAGGATTGCATTTTTGTGTTAAGTTAATTGTTGATGTGTAATATAGGGCATGATAAATCCAAGAAACTGATCCACCAATTGGTTTTTACTATAAAATTCGGTATTTAATTCGATATCAGGATTCCCGGGAGGCTCATAGGGCGAATCAATACCGGTAAAATCCGGCAATTGATTGTTTCTGGCTTTTTTATAGAGTCCTTTGGGATCTCTTTTTTCGCACAAACTCAAAGGTGCGTTTACATACACCTCGGTGTAATCTGACGAGCCAATGATTTTTTTGGCCAGATGCCGGATGTGATGGGTGGGTGAAATAAAACAGTTGATAACTACAAAACCTGCCTCGAGAAAGATTCGGGAAAGGTGCGCTACCCTGTGAATATTTTGCAAACGCCCTTCCATGGAATAATCCAGATCACGGTTGATGGTTGCTCTGATAATATCGGCATCAAATACCTGGGTAAGAATGCCATGGGCGGCCAGGCGTTTTTCAATGTCAATGGCCAGGGTAGTTTTTCCTGACCCGGACAAACCCGTCATCCAGATCACCCTGGCTTTCTGATTCAGAATGGCCTCCTTCTCTTTCCGGGAAACAAAAGGATTGCTGAGCCATGGATTTTCAGTAAATTTTTCAGCCATTGAAATTAAAACCGCATTTTTAGCAAACAAAAAAAAGCCTTTTGACCTTCGTGTTGCAAAAGTATAAAAAATGTGCCACCTGAGAAATTATCCTTTACATTCAAAGTAAGTTTGAGAACTAAATATTTTAGATTAAATTTGCTGCAATTGTTATTTAATCTAAACATGAAGATATGCGTCGCCTTGCAACATGGGTATTAGGTATTATGGGCTGGAGGGTTGCCCGGGATATGCCTGAGGGAGTAACCAAAGCAGTGGTTGTGATGGCTCCCCACACCAGTAACTGGGATTTTGTGTATGGCCGGTTGGGTTTTGCTACCTGGGGCCTCACTCCCAGAATGATGATAAAAAAAGAGTCGTTCTTTTTCCCCCTGGGAATTTTACTTAAAGCACTGGGAGCAATTCCTATTGACAGAGGTTTTAGCACAGGAACCATTAAGCGGGTGACCAAGCTTATCCATGAATCAGATTCCTTTTATCTGCTCATTGCTCCCGAAGGAACCCGCAAACTGGTGAAAAACTGGAAAAAAGGATTCTATTTTGTGGCACAACAGGCCAACGTCCCTATTATATGTGGTTATCTGGACTACAAAACCAAAACCGGGGGCATGGGGCTCATGCTGCATCCTTCGGGAGATTATGAGGCAGACCTGAAGAAAATTCAGGATTTTTATAAAGACAAACAAGCAAAATATCCTGAAAAATTTAACCTTTCGCCGGAAAACCTGAGAAAAAATCAGGGCTGAGAACCCCTGAGCATTTCATGCAGATTAAGTCTTAAATAGAGGTTGTACTGGGGTTCGATTTCGCTGTTGAGCCCCAGGTTAATCTGGCTTAAGCTTACAGAACCTCCCAGACGGAAACTAAAACTCTCACTAACTTCAAAATGAACACCTCCTCCGGTGTAGATTCCAAAGCCCAGCCCATAATCGCGGATTCCATAAATTTCACTTCGTATTTCCCTGATATTGAATTGCATGCCGCTTATAATCACCCGGTTTTCATTGATTTTGGTATCAGTGATATTCAAACCACTTTCTATAAATGGGTGAATGTATGATGAAGTAACCAGGGTGTATTGAAAACCCAGCCGCAGCTCGATGCGTTCCTCTGTGCCATAAATATCGGACAGGAGCCGATAGGGTTCGGAAGTAGAGGTATACTTGTCTGTAATGAGGGTAAATTTATCGGCAGCTTTCAGCTGCGTATAATTAAACTCTCCCAAAACAGCAAAACTCCGGCTAAAGGCTATTCCCCCGAAAAAGCCAACCAGCAACCCGGGATCGTAGCGCATGTTCCGGGGCAATTCTCCCACCTCAAAAGTCTCAATGATGTCCTCAACATTGGCTATCAGCCTGTCGCGGTTATAATACCTGTTGAGAGCCGCTTCCACGGTGTGCTCTCCGTCACTGTAATCTCCCGAACCGTTGTAATAATTGGCAGTGGAAGGATGGGCAAAGTATCCCCCGAAGCTTATTCCGTAGATCCATCGCAGCATGGGAGTATCATCATTTTGAGAATCCACAACAGAAAAATCATGTCTGGTATAGTGTGAAGGTGAGGAACCACGGGCTGACAGGACCATCGCTAGGCAGCACCAACCAACGAACAACGACATAACAAGGGGTTTTGCTTTTTGCAAGCCCGGGAAACCCGTTGAAATGGGTGAAATAAAGAATAAAGTTTGCTTCATAGCATTTCCAATGAATGACAACACGTTAACCCGCTTACATGCAGAAATCTTATCGTTTGTTTTCTCCAAAATAGGCATCCAACAATAGCTGGGCGGCCTGGTAAGGCGTCAGTTTATTTTCTTCCATCAGGGCCAGGGTGGACGGGGTTTTTTCTTTCACGCCCTTGTGATGGTAAAAATGGTCGGACAGGTACTGCCGGATAGATTCATACATCTGATGCTTTTGCTGGCTTTTTCTTTTCTTTTCAAAGAAGCTGTTTTGCTGAACATGGGCAAAGAAATCAGCCATCATTTGATGTACCTTGTCGATGCCTGTTTTTTTCAGGGATGAGCATATTTCGACTCTGGGAGCCCACCCTGAAGCCGCAGGCGGAAAAAGATGGAGCGCATTCTGGTATTGTACCCTGGCGTTTTGTGCATTGATAAGATTGTCGCCATCGGCTTTGTTGATAACCATGCCATCACACATTTCCATGATACCCCTTTTGATGCCCTGTAATTCGTCGCCGGCGCCGGCCAGCATCAGCAGCAAAAAGAAATCTACCATGGAATGAACTGCGGTTTCCGACTGACCCACCCCTACGGTTTCTACCAAAATTCTATCGTATCCGGCCGCTTCGCAAAGGATAATGATCTCCCGGGTTTTCCGGGCTACACCTCCTAGTGAACCCGCCGAGGGACTGGGACGTATAAAAGCATTTTCATTGGCTGAAAGCAGTTCCATGCGGGTTTTATCGCCCAGGATGCTCCCTTTGGATATTTCACTGCTGGGGTCTACAGCCAAAACAGCGATTCGGTGGCCCTGCTCAATGAGGTGCATTCCAAAAGCTTCAATAAACGTACTCTTCCCAACTCCCGGAACGCCCGTTATCCCGATTCTCAGTGAACGGGACGAAAGAGGAATGCACTGTTCAATGATCTGCTGTGCCTTCTCATAATGGGCAGGAAGAGCACTTTCTATCAGTGTAATCGCCCGGCTGAGAATACCCCGATCCCGGGCCGCAATTCCTGCCACGTATTCTTCCACACTCAGATCGCTTCGTCTGCGTGCCTGGATGGCCCTGATGGCATTTTCATTAAGCGCCGGAGGGTGAGCAACTCCTTTATTTACTTTCAAGGCACTATCAAAGGGTATCTTGTCAGGTGTTGGGTTCTTTTTGGTCATGCGGAAAATTTTGTACAAACCTACACAATATTTTATTTGAGTAAAAGCTTTTTGACCATTGGGGGTAATTAAAAAAGCCCGGTTTCTGGAGCGAAACCGGGCCGGAATATAAAGAACGTATTCTTTGTTAATTCTGAATAACGGTGGCGTCATTTCCGCTGCCAACCTGCATGATACCGGCCACATTGCCGTTGCCCATCTGAATGATCTGAGCATTGTTATCGTATCCTAACTGGTTGATTATTCCGAAATTGTTTTGACCGTCTTGTTGAATTTCAGCAGTATTGTCATTACCAGTTTGAATAGCGATAGCTATATTTTCCTCTCCGGTCTGCATAATTTCAGCTTTGTGATTTTCTCCAAACTGCAACAGGGAGGCTTTATGGGCAGCACCATGCTGGTGAATTTTTGCTTCACTGGCCTCCTGCCACAACGACACTGTATTCATGTCGCCTTGCTGAAGGACTTCTGCGTCGGCACCATCTGCCTGGTAGGCAAAATCGTCGTTCCAGGTACCAGCGGCAGTATTGCCGGCAGGGGCGGCTGCATAAAAGCCTCCCACGGCATTGCCGCTTCCTGTTTGTTCGAAACTGGCGCTATTGGCATCACCCTTTTGTGAAAGACGGGCCTTGTTCTGCCCGGCACCGGCTTGCTCAATGATGGCTTCGCTGTAATTGCCGTCATCCTGTTGCAATATAGCGCGGTTTTCGGCCCCAAACTGGCTGATGGTTGCAGTATGATCACCACCTCTCTGCCCGACAGTAGCTTCATGGCTCTGCGCATAAACTACTCCCGCTGAAAAAACGAAAGCTGCGATGATTGCGATGATCTTGTTCATAATTAAATTTTTAATTGCGTAAATACTTGTGCAACATGATGAATAAGGGAAGGGCAGTGACAGATGCCACTGCCGCCCCCCGTTTCAATGCGCATTATTATTGCTGAACTACATTGATGGTGTTGCTGTTACCAACAACCGTGTTAAATGAACTGTTACCGTCAGAATGCTGCTCCACAGAAATTTGGTTAGAGTTACCCTGGATACTTACTCCATCCTGGCTGTACCAGTTGGTACCAATCATGTTGTCATTTCCTTCCTGAATCAGTGTAACTTCGTTGTTGTCACCCAAAATACTACCGGAAGTAATGTTTCCATCACCATCAACATCAATAGAAAGATCATTGCCTTCAGGCTGGTGTGGCCATCCCAAAGAACCAATGGTCCATGAACCTCTGTTGGCATCACCTTCCATATCCATAGATACATTGTTGTCGCTTCCTCTTACCCCAACACGGTAATAGTTATTGTCACCAAGCTGGTTACCGGTTACAGTATTATCAAAAGAACGAACCATTTTAGCTTCAAAGTAGTTGTTTTCACCGTTTTGAACAAATACAGCAGAACTTCTTTCGGCTCCGCCATAAACACCTTGCTCAATCAGTACTGAGTTAGAAGCACCTTCCTGATCAACATCAGCAATATTTTCTTCTCCAATCTGGGTAACCAATGCAGAAGAAGAAGCACTGTTGATTTGCTCAACTTGTGCCCAGTTGGCCAGACCATCCTGAGCAATGTCAATGTTGTTTCCTGATCCTACAGACTGGCGTCCTTTGGCCCAGTTGTCATCTCCAACCTGGTCAATAGTACCGGTGTTACCACCGTTGAAAGTAGTAAATACAGCCTGGTTGTTGTCACCTAACTGGTCAATGCTGTGATCGCTAACCAGGGTTCCACCGTTCCATCCCTGACGTTGTTGAATGGTAGCATCATTGTCAGAACCTTCCTGGTCAATACGGGCAACACCATTGTTGTTATTGATATCACCGCCTATGTCACCCCCTTGCTTAATAACGGCGGTGTTGCCAGAACCATGTCTTTGCCATACATCAGCTTCATTGTCATTACCCTGCTGATAAATGGTCAGATCCTGATCGGGTCCATTGGACTGACGACCTGTTGCATAGTTGTCATCGCCCTGCTGCTCAACAGAACCTAAGTTGCCTCCGTTAAAAGTAGTCAGTTTTCCAACATTGAAGTTACCTACCTGCTCAACAGAGTGAATACTAACAGCTGTTCCACCGGAAAATCCCTGGCGTTGGTTTACCTGCGCATCGTTGTCGTCACCATCCTGATTGATAGTACCTATGGCGTAATTCGACTGAACATTTCCGCCACCAAAGTTGCCTTGCTGGATACCTGCATCATTCCTGTCACCTTCCTGGCTGGTAGTGGCAGTGTTTTCCATGCCGGTTTGCAGAACTTCTGCTTCATTATTGTTACCGTTTTGTCCTGATGTCGCCTCATTATTCTGGGCGAAGGACATACTTGCTGCGATAGCAAGTGCTCCGAATAATGCAATTGATTTTTTCATAATAAATAAATTTGGAGGTTTTTAATATCGATTTTTTTTAGTTTGTATTGTGCCTGTCGGACTTTTTTGTAAAAAAATATTACTAAGAAACGGGATAACAGCATTGTTGCAGTTATCCCGTTCAAGTTCTGTTTAGTTCTGTGTAATGGTTGAAGTATTGTTGTTGCCCATTACGTTAAGTACGGCAGCGTTGCCATCACTTTGTTGTGTAATGGTAGCATTGTTGTTGTTTCCTTCGATGGTAAAACCAGCAGCATCCCACATACCCATTCCACCGGTAACCATGTTGCCGTCACCGGTTTGTGAAATATCGAGGGAGTTGTTGCTTCCACCCATAGCACCAGTAATGATATTATCCTCGCCATATTGAGTTGCAGTGAAATCAGAATCGTGAGACTCAAGATTATTTCCGCCAGGGCCTGTTCCACGTGCATTCACATAGGTGCGGTTTCCATCACCCATCTGATCAACAGCAAAGTCGTTGTTGCTGCCGGTTATTTCAACGCGCTGGTGGTTGTTGTTACCCAGCTGATCCTGTACTACACTGTTATCATCACCTGACACCCATTGGCTGGCTTTGTTAGCAAGACCATCCTGATCGAT
>CAZBGI010000019.1:46757-55671 GCA_964491395.1 uncultured Bacteroidales bacterium
TATCATCACCTGACACCCATTGGCTGGCTTTGTTAGCAAGACCATCCTGATCGATGTGGCCCTCGTTGTTATCTCCATCAATGAAGAAACCTGCTTCATTATATTGGCTTTCGTTCCAGTTGGCTCCAGCCATTTGAGATACAGTTACTTCGTTGGAATTACCGGTAATTTTCACTTCAGCTTCACCAAACTCCTGCTCCATTCCAACATTGTTAAGGTCGCCCATAATATCAAGTCCAAAATAGTTTCCGTTTTTCTGGGCTTCTCCTCTAAGTGAATACAAAAGGTTATCGTTTCCTTCCATTCTCACATCAACAATTCCGCCTACGTTGCTTTGGGAAAAAGCATCTTCTTCATTCACACCTCTTACGGTGTTTCTGTCACCAATTTGAAGTATGGTAGCTTCACTATCGCCAAAAAGCTGGCCAAAGAAAGCGTTCTGAGAAAGGTTTACACTGTTCTCATTTCCGTGTTGAGTCACAGATGCATCAGCATTACCGGTTGAATTGCCACCACCATCAGTTTGATTAACGATGGACTGGTTCTGCATGCCAATTTGTTCAATGCTGGCAGCATGGTCATCACCGGATTGGCTTACACTTGATTGATTGTTTTGAGCGAAACTCATACCCGCGCTGATGGCGAGTGCTCCGAAAATTGCAATTACTTTTTTCATACTAAAATAGAATTTGGAGGTTTTAAATTTGAATTGATTTAATTTAATTTGATTTATTGGTATTGTGCCTGTCGGACTTTTCTTTTCTGTTGATAATTTTCCCTTAATAAACTGTGCTCTACGTGTTTTCACTATTTACGTATTTTTACTAACAGGTAAACATTGGGCCTTGTGCAATGTAATGTTATTTTAATGTTTTGTCTGTGCGTTTTTTTGTTTTGTCGACGTTTTAAAATCACGGTGGTAAAATTGTTACAATGTTTTGGATAAGTAAATACGAAATAACCCATATTTTTTTATACGTATTTTCACATACTTCATCGCACTTTTCCCTTATTTCGCATTATGCCATATAAACAATCGTATAGCTGGTCATTCATCATACAATTGCTTGATTTTTTAAGGGTTAGATGATCAATTGAATCATAATCTTATCGGATTCTGATTTTCACTCTTTCGCAAACTTATCGAATTTAACAGTTGTTGTCTTTTCAGGAAGAAAGAAAGATTGGGAGATTTCTGAGAAAAATTATTAATGATTCAGTGGGTTTTATTGCTGGTTATATCTGTCTTTTTTCACATCTAAACGCAACAAAAAGGTTTTTTTATTTACAAACCTGTTAAACATATTTGCATGCAATGCAGGGTATTGGCATACAACCTGTTTATGCACAGAACAAATTCCTATGCATCAGTTGCTATTGATGACCAAATATATTACGACTTTTCCCCTGGAGCATCCAGGATGTAATAAGCGAGATAAGGAAAAGATTTTCAGGTGAGAAAGAATGGAACCAAGCAAAGAATCCCCTGGTTGAGAATAAACCAGGGGATAAAATTTTTAAGGGAGTCGATAAACAGTGATCTACGATTCGGTTAAAAGGGAAACCGTTGGTTTCTGTTATAAGCAACCCGCTGCCCGGTATAATACGCCGAGTCCGCCGGGAAAGATGAGGTGCATTTTGGGTTTTACCAATCCGGAGCTTCAATATCCTCAATGAGGATGTTGCGATGCTGGCTTTGGGTGCTATCGGAACGCATAATCCATAGGTCACGCTTTGATCCCACTGTATTCTGGGTATTTACAAAGGTGATTTTTGCTCCATTGTCTGTGTATCGCGGCATGAGATCGTTGGTGCCATCAGGTTTATGGGCTGACATATCGCGTGTGTCTCCGGTTTCAAGGGTATACTCGAAAATCCGGGCATCCAGCTGCCGACCTGTCGTGGATTGAAATTCTGACACATCATAGGTATAGAGTATCTTTTTACCATCAATAGAAAAAACCGGATTTTCTAATGCTCCTTCCATGCCGCCCACAATAACTTCTTTATTGGAACCATCCGTATCCATCAGGATAATTTCAGCATCATAGCGATCTACTCCCAATGTAAGGGCCACAATCTTATCATTTACCGGACTCCAGTCCACTTCACGAAAATGTCGTTCTGCATCAATGGAAGTTAATTCCTGCATCCCGGTACCATCGCGGTTGATAAGATAAAGCTTGTTGTAGGAAGAAAACACCAGCCTTTCGCCATCGGGCAGCCATGAGAAGCCTACTCCCTTGTTGTAGTATCCGCCGGTGGCAATATCGGTGAGTTTGACAATCTGTCTTCCGTCGGAATCCATGACAAATAACTGTGGATTGATGTCACGGGTAGAAAGAAAGGCTATTTTATCTTTTCCGGAGTTGCCTTCCGGGCGCCAGCTGTGGAAATTATTATGGGTAATTTGAATGGAAGAATCTTCAACAGTATCCGCAATAAAAATCTGGCTTATCTCATCGGCTCTTTTGGCAAAAAACACAAATTCATCCGGGAAGGGCCGGGTGGAGAAAGTACGGATATCGGTGTAAACAGTACCGGCTTCATTTTCTGCAGTAAGCTGCCAGAGGTAACTTGTACTGAATTTCAGTCCACTGGCCACGGCAAAAGTATCGGTAGGCTGTTCCATTTGCACGGGAATAAGTCGACCCGCTTCATAAAGCTTCACCTCATAGTTTACAGTGTCTGTCGGGTTTTTAATCTTCCAGCTGAATGTTAGGTTAACCGGTACATCTTCTTGTTCATGCGCTGGATAAAACTGATCGGTAAACTCCGGTAGATTTTCTTCCTCATTGCGTTGGGTCAGGTTGAGGATAACATGGGTGGTGGTATTAAGATTTACTTTGACATTGGTGGTGGCAGAAAAATATTCCTTCTGCTTGGCAATCACATTATAATCGCCCACCTCCACATCTTCCAGCACAAATTGCCCTGTGCTGTCAGTAAGCACGCTCTGGGAAGGGGGATTGGTTGTCACCTCTGCATTTTCAATGGGAGAAAGGTCAAGTTCGTCCAGCACTTTCCCTTTAATAATTCCCGTACCTTCCATGGTAAGCTTTTCTTCTGCACAAGAAACCAGCAGCAAAGCCCCCAACATCAGCAAGGGTAACGTCTTAAAAATATTATATAGTTTCACAGCCATGATGTTTTATTGAATTTTTATCTGTTTTGTTTTACCGGAATTGTCTTAGTTCCCTTGCACAAGCGTGTCGGAACATAGGATCTGATCTTCCGAGAATACTTTTAATATAATTGTATACTGATCTCCCTCAGTAATATTTATTTGTGTTGTAGACAGGGTGACTTTTTCTCCCGCTTTGGCCACGGCAGATCCTCCTTGCCGGGAGGTACTGCGACCTGACACCCCTTCCTTGATGGTTTCCATTGAGTAGTCCGCATCAACGGGTTGTTTACCGGTATTTTCAAGAATTCCGTTGAATCGCGTAGTTTGTTCATCGTGTTCAACCTCAATATAAGCCTTGCAGGATTTTTCGCTTTCCTCACCCATATTGCCGAATATCATACCTGTGGTAATGACCCACAATAGGATGCCAATACCCGTTTTGAACAATGTATGTTGAATGAAATCGTTTGCCTTCATATGGTGAATTTTTGATTACCTTATTTGTTATGTCATTTCCTAACCTCTTGCCTCTTTATCATTCCCGTTTGTTCAAGAGATTGATATATAGTTTGAGCCCCAGATCAACCGACCATATCCGGTCGTTGAACTGCCCCTGTACCATGCCATCAATTTCATCGCCCAGCAATTGCTGATTTCGAAAAGAAACCGATACGGCACCGTGTTTGCCCAACAGCCATTCATATCCTACCCTCATGTTAACATAGGGCATGAGGTTATTATCAAAACTGAACGTCTCATCCAGGGTTGTTTCCGGTGTATGGTATAAAACCCCACCACCAAGCTGCACGAAAGGAGAGCCTTGTAAAAAATTATTAAAAATGCGATACTGCAAATCCATTCCGGAATAAAGATAATTGGCATGAAACAAGTCTCGTGATTCAATGCGACCTGCACCTGCATTCCAGCTAAAAGAAAGCGGCTTGTCTTGCAAAAATCCCAGCGAAACATCCAGCCCCGGCAACACCAGTGATCCTGCATAATCACCATCGTACATATTCATATTTAACCCGGTTGCAACCGCAAGATTTCCCCGCAGGTTTTCCTGGTAAATAAATCCCAGGTAATCGGTATCAATGTTGTTTTCTTTCTCCTCCAGGTATCTCTGGATGGAGGGGTGTTCCATGTCATTAGAATCCTTTAATCCCCAGAGCCCGTCAAGAATACCTTCAATAATCAGGGCATGCATCGCTTTGTCAATAGCCTCCTGCACAGCCATATGCGAGGGTTCATTAAAAGTATACCCTGATTCAGCCTCCAGCAATTTTTTTAAAGAAACAAACCGAAACAATCCTGCACTTACTTTCTGAGAGAGAATGGTTTTAGAAGCATGTACGGTTTTTAAAATACGTCCATTACTGGTAGAAACGGCACGCAGATAGACGGTTACCTGATTTTCGCGGTACTCCCCTGATGCTCCTGCACCAAAATAACGCAATCCTGCACCTCCGGTAACAATATTGCTTTCATAACTGATAATCCCTCCTTCAAGGGTTATCCCTCCAAAAAGCAGAGGCGGCAGCAATTGCTGTCCTTCCTGGGCCCCTCCCTGGTATTGTTCGCGGCTGGAACGGATAATACGTCTTTCCTGCAACAAGTTGGAAAGACCCTCCCGTTCGATGGGTACAAACCAACCAGATTCTTCCATCGATTGCAGCAATATGGTTGTGGCACCCTGTGTAACGGCTGTTGACCAGCTTGCACCATTTTCAGAGGGTTTGTACTGGCCCGTTTGGTCGCGAAACTGATAAACGGCGGCTACTACTTTTTCCTGAGGCAGGGGCAAATCTTTTAACTCGGAATGCATGGGAGACCAGGCCCCCAATCGTGCGTCGGAGGGGACCATCGGTTGCCTGAACATGGAGGAACAACCTCCCAGGATAATCATAACAAAAACAGCAGCAAACAGTATCAGTGTGTGGGGAGATGAGTTGCGGAACATATCAGATTCGTCTAGCGTAGGTTAAAGATTGGGGATGGTGATGGTGGTTTCATTGCCGGTGGTTGTATCGAGAATATAGATTACTAAACCATCGAGACCGGGAGTAACATCAATTTCGTAATTGCCGAACACATAAGAACCTTCTTCCAGGGCTCCTGCCCCAAACTGCATGGTAGTAAGCTGTCGCGACAGTTGATTGAGAATTTGCCGGCTCAGGCTGGCCTCAAAGTCTGCCAGCGGGTCCCGGGTAAAAGAATCCCGTTCCGGCGTTTCTTCTTTAAAATCGCTCTGTGCCTGAGCTGAACTCAGCATCCATTGATAGTTAAGATAATTGCCGCCAAATGCTGGGTTGACCGGGCGGTATACGAACTCCTGTGCCTGCGACACGAATCCGCAGAGCATAAAAAAAGAGGTAAGTAGCAAAAGTTTTTTCAAATTCATAACTCTATCATTTATCATGGTACAAGTTGTAGCAATATTTATCAGGGATTAACCCTGCACTTTTTTATATTGTGTTGTAAAAGTCCTTTAAAATGTCTTCCGGGGCAACACGCAATTTCCCCTGTTTTTTTACAAGAGTATTCTCCTGCCAAAACTGCAAAAATAGTATTTTTTATCTCCGTACACACTTTTTAGTAGATTAAATTGCATTTATTGTGCCTTAAAAAACAATAAAAACAGACATAACTTTCTTTTACCCCAATGTTTTTCGGGTTAAAAAATACCTGTTCCTTTGAGATCATCCCCATCCAATTGCTCCTGGATTTGCTCATAATTGAGAAAATAGTTCCTTACCCTTGCAACCGCATTTTCTGCTGCCTGCCGGATTTGTTCCATATTGGGCCGTAGCATAGACTGAAAGACCATGGTATCTTCTACCTTTATCATCACCAATCCACCCATACCGGGAACAGGTTTTTCCTGCACATAAATGGATAGCCCCTCAATCTGTGTAGGATTTTGCCATTGCTGAAAAAACAGGTAATGGAAATCATTGCCCAGTTTGGTAATGGTTTCATTAAAAATAAATTCCGTAATCTCTATCCCATCGGCAACTCGCGAAGAAGGTTGGGTTTGTCCTGATTGGGCTGTGGGTGCCTGATTCTGTAAAACGGCCTCCTCCTCGGCCTGCGCCCGTGCTTCTGCTTCTTCGATAATACGTGAAAACACATCCTGCAATTCGGCAGGCAATTCCTGTGGTTCTTCTTCCATCTCTTCGGCAACAATGTCTCTAAGCTTTAAATCCCGGGTAGAGAAAAACAAATTGATTTCCGGTAAGTGGTCGGACAGGGTTCCCTCGTCTTGCGGCTCATGGGGGTCCAGCGCCTTATCATCCTGCTCCGTGCGCCTTGTAAAACCGCTCCCCTTATATTCCTTGGTAAAGAAATAATTACCGCTTTCCCACTCATCATCTTCTTTATAAATCAGGACAACCAGGTTATCCCCTCCATACTCATAGAAGGTATCAAAAGGCAGGGTAATATACCTGTTGCCCTTCGGAAAATCGATGGTATCATTAAAAACCTGAACAAGATTCGCATCCTTGATCCAACCATTTTCAAGGGAATTTTTGCGGGTTTCACCCATCCAGATCTGAATCCGCTTTTCAACAAGCGATTTTTCAAAGTTCCCATGATATTGCAATCCTGTAAGCGTACCGGAGGCAGCTGCCAGTCCGGAGGCGGGATAAATACTTTGGGTAAGGCTGTTGTTCCATAGAAAGTTAATCGGAAGGGTCATTTGTTCGTCTCCCCGGGCCAGCCTGAAGCTAACAATATCTTCAGGTTGAACAATAAGGGAAAAAACCGGCGTTGAATCGGCATAAACACGCCCTTGCCCTGCATAAAGAACCTTTGCGTACAATTCCACAGGCCCTTCGCTGGAGGGGGTGAGCGGAAAATGATAGGACAGCGTATCGGTAAAACCGGCCTTGATTCCTTTCTGCCTTGCCAGGGCTGCACCCCCTTGTTGCAAAAGAACAACCTCGTATTCTTCCAGTGGCGTAAGCCCGGCATTTCTGATTTTTACCGTGTAAACCTCCTCCCGGTTTACCGAAGGAGTAGCATTTCCTTCTACAGAAAGGGCTTCTGCAGCTATGGGCTCAACTGATTCGATAACAACATCATCAATAAACCAGTTCCAGATATTATAGTTATCGCCTTCAAAGCGAAAGGATAATTGAAGTGTATTCTTGTCACCCGGGACATCTGTGTAAAACTCGTATTTCCGGGGAGCGATATTCTGGTTGACCACCACCTCCCACAAGGGCTTCCAGCTTTGCCCCTGGTCAAAGGAGACATCAATCCCGGCAACTTCTCCTCCATTAATCCGGAAATTATGAATATGCTGACGCAGTTCAAGTCTTAAGGTAGAACCGGGATTCACGCTTATCGTTTCGCTGACAATACGACTTGTACCACTCACATTGGGAGACCAGGTAAGACGCAACTCCGGAGGCTCTCCCCCGGCAAAGGAAGAATAGTCTATCTGCCAGTCGTGCTTAACACCCTGCTGATCCCAGGATTCAGGCAACCGCATGCCCGGATATTGAAATCTCTCGGAAAACAAACCCACAGAATCGGTGGACATCCTGTTAACATCATCACGCAAGTGCTGATTGCCAGGCAATGCTTCCTGACCACGAGCCAACAAAGCCATCCCAATAAGAGAAACAAAAAAAACTGTTTTTATTGCAAAATTTTTTATCATTGACAAGGGTAGTGTATTTTTTTCAAAAGTATAAAATCTCTGCCGATTGGAAGACGCCTTTTGCAGGAAAAGAGGATAAAATTAACTAACCCTTGTTAAACGCTACCCGCTTTGCAATCCGCTATAAAGGGTTTCTCTTCTTTTTGGTCATTATCCACGAGAAGGTAAAATAAAACCCATTTTTCAGCCAAATAATTTACTACATTTGTAAGGATCAATGCCTTTAAACCCACAATAATATCCCAAAAAAGAAGTTTACAAACCGTATTACACCCCTCAAAAAAACTATCTGATATGAATCTGTTGAAAAAGAGTTTTCCGGTTGTTGCCTTACTAAGCATGTTGATTTTAGCATCAATTCCTGAAGCCAAAGCCCAGACACTCCCCGAAGAGCTGGAAGAAGGTACACTCAACGAACAATATGAATACCTCAACGAGGGCACCAACATTTATAACAATTACCGGGCAATCAGAGAGGATATGTTTCAAAAAATCAGGCGCAATTCACTGGACTCACTCAACAGCGCCCAACAAAACATAGAGACCTTGCAGCAGGACATTTCGCAACAGCAAACCCGCCAGGATTCACTGGAAACCGAGCTTGTTCAAACAATGTCGGAACGGGACGCCGCTATACGGGATCGCGACACCCTTTCTCTGCTGGGCATCTCCATGAATAAAACTTTCTACAATATCCTTCTATGGTCTATTATTGGTGGTTTGGCCGTTGTATTGGTAATCGTATTCATCTTATTCAAAAGAGCCAACCATATAGCCAACCAGAAAACCCGCGAACAAAAAGAACTTCAGGACGAATTTGAAAAGTATCGCAAAACATCGCGCGAGCGTTTTGAGCAACAAGCCATCGACCATTTCAACGAAGTGAAACGCCTGAGAGGGATATAGCCCGGGCTCTCTTAATCAGGAGATACAGACAGAGGTTTGCCCACCACCAGGGTATCGCCGCAAAAAAACACGTTCCGGGTGTAAATTTTCAGCACCACGGTATAGGCATCGCCCTCCTCAATATTGACAGTAAAGGAGGAGACAACCGTTTTATCAAACGCCCCGGCTGTGAACGTGCCGCTTTGCCTGGAAACCGAACGTCCCGACTTCCC
>CAZBGI010000020.1:0-44099 GCA_964491395.1 uncultured Bacteroidales bacterium
GAGGAGCCAGAATTGCCTACCGCATTAAAGATACGGGTATGGGAATCAGTCCCAGGAACAAGGAAAAAATCTGGGATGTTTTTTACCAGGTGAACCCTGAAGGACAAAAGGGAGGCGATGGTATAGGGCTTAATCTGGTGCAAAAAATAGTAGAGAAACATAAGGGTACAATAAAGGTAGAGTCTGCGGAAGGAGAGGGGAGTACTTTTATCGTGCAGTTGCCCGCAAGATTATTTAACCCGTGATGAGAACAGTTCAGTTTGAATTCAGCAAATATGATAACACTTTCTGGTATAATGCCTGTTTAATTGAAAATATGAGTAACATGTAATGACCGTCTGTCGTTTAAGATAGAGAACAACTTTTTTAATTTACTAAATATGGAAACAACCAAACAGGTGAAAATCCTGATAGCTGAAGATGATGATGGCCATGCAGAACTTATCAGAGAAGCTCTTGAAGAGACAGGGGTGAACTGCCCGATGATTCGGTTCAGCAATGGGGAGGATGCATGGAATTTTCTGGCAGATACAGGAAAGGCAGACCAACAGAAGGAGGATGTGGCTTATTTGCTTCTATTGGACATTAATATGCCTCGTATGGACGGAACCGAAGTTTTGAGAAGGATTAAACAAGATCCGGATCTAAAAAGCATCCCGGTAATTATGCTAACCACTACCGATGATCCCAGAGAAATAGAACAGTGTTATCAGTTGGGTTGTAATATTTACATTACCAAACCTGTTGATTATACCAAGTTTACCAATACACTGAAAAGATTGGGGCTTTTTATGCAAATTGTGAAGTTGTAATCACGAAAGTTTATGCAAATCCTGATAATTGAGGACGATCCTGGGATTGCTTTCCTGATGAGGGAAGCACTGGAGGATGAAAATCGTAAGATAGAAATAGTACATACAGGCGCAGAAGCGATGGATTTTATCAAATCTCATGCCGCTGATTTGATGATCCTTGATTATTCTCTTCCTGATACAAATGCCAGGGAGCTGATTGAAAACCTGCAACAGCAGAATGTCTCCTTTCCTCCCTTTATTGTATCTACCGGGCAGGGAGATGAAATGATTGCCGTGGATATGATGAAACTGGGGGCGTTGGATTACCTGGTTAAAGATGCTTCTCTCATGAGAAGGTTACCTGGTGTGGTGAACTGGACCATCAATAACATCAGGCAAAAGAAAAAACTCGAAGAAGCCCTGGAGTCCAAAAGAATCAGTGATGAAAAACTGCTGGAAGAGCAGCGCAGGCTTGCCAACATTATAAAAGCTACCAACGTAGGAACCTGGGAATGGAACCTGGTAACAGACCAGGTCATTTTCAACGAGCGATATGCCAATATCAAGGGCTACACACTCCAAGAGTTGATGCCTGCAACTTCTGCTATTTGGCACGATCTTACCCATCCCGGCGACAATGCACTGGCTTTGCAGAAACTGGATGATCACCTGAACAAAAAAGTTGATTATTTTGAAGTGGAAGTCCGCTCGAAACACAAGAAGGGTCATTGGATCTGGGTCCTTAGCAGAGGTTGTGTTATGGAATATGATGAACAGGGAAGACCGCTAATGATGGCTGGTACCATGCAGGATATCTCGGACAAGAAAAATAAGGAAGAACTTCTTAAGCAGGTGGAAATTGCCAACCAAACCCTGGCGTTTAAACAAAGTTTTCTCGCCACCATGAGTCATGAAATGCGCACCCCGCTTACAGGCATCCTGGGAGTTTCTGAGTTGCTGGAAAAAACCTCTCTTGACGGGGAACAGCGGGATTTTGTCGAAATATTACAAAAAGCATCAGAGAACCTCAAAATGATGATTGATCAGGTGCTGGATTATTCTAATATTGAAGCAGGAAAAGTAAAACTTTCCGCTACTGAAGTTGAAACACGAAGCTTTATCACTCAGGCGAAGGAATTGTTTGAAGAGATTTGTCTCAAACCCATTACTTTTTCTGCTTTCTTTGATGAGTCTTTACCCCAACAGATTATTGCCGATCGTCATCGTATTATGCATGTTATCAGTAGTTTGCTGCACAATGCGGTGAAGTATTCCGATGACGGAGAAATCACCCTGAAGATGAAAAAAAATACAGACCCGCAAAATGGAAAGCTGACTATCAGGGTGGAAGTGGCAGATACGGGGATGGGAATACAACCTGAAAAGAGAGAGGGCGTTTTCCTGCCTTTTGCTTCGGTTAATCAGATTGATACTTCGAAATATGAAGGTACAGGACTCGGACTTGCCATTTGCAAGGAATACGTTAAAATGCACGGAGGTGATATCGGGTTTGAAAGCGAGCCTGGCAAGGGAAGTTGTTTCTGGTTTACTTTTCAGGCTTCTACATTGGATAGCAATAGTAGTAATCGTCATTCAACGGATGGTAATGCCGGAAAATTAAGCCCGGAATTGCCGGGTCTGTCGATTTTACTGGTGGAAGATAAAGTCATTACCCAAAAAGTAATTCGTTTGCAACTCGAGGACATGGGGCACAAGGTTACCCTCGCTCAGAACGGCAGAGAGGCTCTTGAGCTTTATCAGCCCGATCAATACGATGTAGTGTTAATGGATATTCAAATGCCCGTAATGGATGGAATTACAGCAACCCGGGAAATGAGAAAGAAACATGCCAACCTGCCCCCTGTTATCGGGTTAAGTGCCAATGCATTTGAAGGGGATCGTGAAAAGTATATAAACATGGGCTTTGATGAGTATATCACAAAGCCCATGAACAGAGATCATTTTGTGGAAGTGGTCAGTCAGTTTTTTCCATCATCCAAAGACCATTAATCAAAAACGCCATACTCAGGGTACTTTTCAGGCAGTTGATCGTTGGGTTTGTCAGACTTCAGGTAATAATCGAACCAGTCCATAGTGCGGACAATATAGTCCAGCTGGTGTACATTCAGCCGGTTTCCGTGTCCTTCACCCTCATACCAAATCAGCCGCACCGGAGCATCACCATGCATCTTTAACGCCCTGTACAGTTCAAGCCCCTGCGATGGGTGTACCCTGGGGTCTTTGGTGCCATGCAAAATCAATGTAGGGGTTTTGCTCTGGTGCGCGTATTTTACCGGGCTTCTGCTGTAAACGTCTTCCCAGTTCTCGTGGTTCCAGTAACCCCAGTGAACGTAGTAATCCTCCCAGGGAATGTCGGTGGTATTGCGTTTGGAAAGCTGATTGCTGATACCTACAAATACCACAGATGCAGCAAACCTGTCGGTGTGTCGTGTTGCCGACCAGGCTGAAAAATAACCTCCATAAGAGCCTCCTCCCATACCTACACGGTCTTTGTCTACATAGCCGGTTTCAATCAAATGGTCTATCCCGTCGAGTACATCATTATACTCAACTCCCACCAGGTCACCATATCCGGCCATGGTAAAATCAACTCCCCGCCCGGAGCTTGCACGATAGTTGGGCATAAAAACAAAGTAATCTCTTGCGCCGGCAACCTGGCCCCAGGTGCCATAGGAAGTGACCCAGCCGTTCTTTACTGCAGCCTCGGGTCCGCCATGGATATAAACAATCAACGGATATTGCTGGCCTGCTTCGTAGTTTAAAGGATATATCAATACCCCCTCAATCTCTTTTCCGTCCCTGGCATTGTACACCAGTTTTTTTTGTTGTGAGAGTTGGATGTCGCTGAGCCATTCATTGTGAGTGGTATGGCGGTTGAGATTTTTTCTTCGTAATTCATAACTAAAAAGTTCCGTGGGGTGCTGCCAGGTGCTTCCTGCAAAAGCCACCAGTCCGTCAACATGATCAAAGCTGTTAAAAACTGCTTTGCCTCCTTCCAGCAGAATGCTTCGGTCGGGACGATCAAGAACCTGTTCACTTAATACAATATCAACACCCTCTTCCGCAGCATAGAGTAAGGTGTTATTGTCTTTCCAGGCAACATCAATTATACTTAATTCCAAATCCTGTGCATAATTGCGCAATTCAGAAAATGTTTTTGTTGAGGGGACTTCTGTAACAAAAAGACTCCCTACCACTGCATCTTCCAGGCTGGAAGCGGACCGGAATGCCAGTTTTTTGCCATCAGGACTCCATACCATTTTGCCCAGTTTCCCGGGATTGTCTGTCAGCAATTCCATTTCTCCTGTTTCCATGTCCACGGTATGGATTCTTTTAAACATGTAGGAGTCATCTACCAGATTTTGGTTTGCAATGGCGGCGGCAGCTGTTTTTCCGTCAGGACTAAGGGTAAAATCAAATACGGTGACATCATGGGTTAGTTTCTTTGTCTTGTGGGTATTTAAATCGTAGCGGTAAAGATTGCGATGGCGAAACTCTTCCTCATATACCTCAATGTTCATTCCCCGATCCTTTAGCTTCTCCCTGGCAGGGTTTTCTGAGGAAAGGGAGGTAATGGCAAGGGTATGAGCGTCGATAAAGCCGTAAGCATCGATACTTGCCGAATGCCGGGTTAAAGGATACGACTCACCTCCTGCAAGGTTGATGGCATATACCTGTGTGCCCGGCAATTCCGGAAAATTGGCCCTGAAAGTTATGGCTTTTCCGTCGGGCGTCCAGTCCAGGGAGAAAAGCATGTTTTTGCCGGTGATGAAAGGCATGGATTCCCGGGTTTGCCGGTTGAAAACATATAAATCGCGGTAGTTACTGCCTGCTTCATCGGTAAAGGGGCGTGGCACATTTACAGTATAAGCAATGTAATCCTTATCGGGTGAAATGGCTACTTCTGCCACCGACTCCAGCTCAAAAATGTTTTGTACCGTAAGCTTGTTGTCCTGGCCCAGAGCCATAAGGGGCAGCACCAGGCTTAACATCAGAAATAATTTTATGTTATTTTTTACCATCTTTGTGTTGTTTAAGATTATTAGAAAGATTGAATTGTATCGGGTAACTCAGATTTTTAATGTTTCACTCCATACAAAGCAGTCCGGGAAGTTCTTTTGAAGGGTTTTAGAAGGTATCTCTCCTTTGAATATTCCATAAACTGCTGCCCCGCTACCACTCATGGCAGCATATTTCGCCCCCACAGAATACAGATTTTCTTTTATTTCCTTTATGCGGGGGTATTTCTCAAAAATAGATTCCTCAAAATCATTCACAAGCATGTCTTTCCATTTTTCTATGGGTTGAGCTGCGACCTGGCTAATCTCATGCCCGGGCTCCCGGGGGTGAATGCCCGCATAAGCTTCGGCTGTACTTACATGAATGGGAGGCATTATCAAGGCCAGGTGTAAACCTTTTAGTTCTATTGAGAACTTATTGAGCTTTTCTCCCCGGCCTGTCGCTAAAGCAGGGATGTTCTCAATGAAGAAGGCGCAATCACTTCCCAGCTGTGCTGCCATTTCTTTTAGCTCATTTTTTGCCATCTGAAGGTTAAACAGGCTGTTGAGCAAGGTAAGGGTATATGCTGCATCTGAGCTGCCCCCTCCAAGGCCCGCTCCTATGGGAATTTTTTTATGCAAATGCATTTGTACTGCGGGAATATTGTAGTGTGTTTTGAGTAGATCGAACGCCATTTCACAAATGTTTTTCGACCCATTGGAGGGAATGGTTATGCCGCTGGAAGAAAAGGTATTCCCCCTGCTGTCGGAAGCTGGTATAATTTCAAGGCAATCTGCAAGTGACAAAGGATAAAAGAGGGTGCAGAGTTCATGAAACCCGTCATCTCTTTTGTTTATGACATTTAGGCCCAGGTTGATTTTGCAGTTGGGAAAAACGATCATTTTTTTTATTACAAACCTAAGAAATTTTTTTGGCATCTAAAATCACTAATGCTGCAGTCATTCCGCAAAAATTCACCTTTGGATTTTTCATCTGTCAGATTTTGGTGGAAGTGGCCAGATGGAACATCCAACAATGCTCTTGCTACCCTGGCTGACAAGTTGTTTTCTTATTAGTCAACCTCGTGTGTGTATAATATTGAACTATGGAGGTTTCATCAAAAAAAACCCTATAAAAGTTTATAAATTTATTTGTTATGATAGCATAATACGTATTTTTGTGATGGTCAGTTTATGAACTCATCCTAAACCTTGAAATGTATGTCGCCTATTCTTAATACCCTTGTTACCTGGTTTCTGAAACACAGAGTTTCCCAGTTAGAATATTTTAAAGAGAATCCTCATCAGGTACAAAATGATTTGCTGTTTTCTTTGCTGGAAAAGGCCAGAAATACGGAATGGGGCAAATATTATGATTTCAAAACCATAAAGGATGTAAAGACCTTTCAGGAAAGACTGCCGGTGCAGGACTACGAGCAAGTGAAGCCTTACATTGAGCGTATGAGAAAAGGGGAACACAACCTTTTATGGCCATCCGAAATAAAATGGTTTGCCAAATCAAGTGGCACCACCAGCGATAAAAGCAAGTTTATTCCGGTAAGCCCCGAAGCGCTTGAGGACTGCCATATGAAGGGCGGTAAAGATATGCTTTCTATCTACTGCAATAACCGACCCGATACAGAAGTCTTCACCGGAAAAGGGCTGGTAATGGGAGGAAGCCATAGTGTAAATGAGTTCAACAGCAACTCTTACTTTGGGGATATTTCGGCTATCCTTGTGCGCAATTTTCCTTTTTGGGCTGAGTTGATGCGCACACCTGATATTTCCATTGCCCTGATGGATGACTGGGAGCAAAAACTTGACAAAATAGCCCATGCAACCATTACGGAAAATGTTACCAACCTTAGTGGGGTTCCATCCTGGAATCTTATGTTGCTGAAAAAAATACTTGAAATTACCGGTCGAAAAAATGTGCTGGAGATTTGGCCCAATCTGGAACTTTTTATTCACGGGGGTGTGAGTTTTGCCCCTTACCGTGAGCAGTTCAAAAAACTTATTCCTTCTGACCAGATGTGGTACCTGGAAACCTATAATGCCTCCGAAGGCTTTTTTGGGATTCAGGACCTGCCTCATACCTCTGAGATGCTTCTTATGCTTGACTATGGCATTTACTATGAATTTATTCCTTCCGGAGAGCTCGACAGCGAAAATCCAAGAGTGCTTACCCTTGACCAGGTAGAAACTAATACCAATTACGCGCTGGTTATTACCACCAACGCCGGGTTGTGGAGATATATGATTGGTGATACCATTCAGTTCACCTCTACCAGTCCCTACAGAATCCAAATCTCCGGGCGTACCAAAAATTTCATCAATGCCTTTGGTGAAGAAGTAATTATTGACAATGCTGAAAAAGCATTAGATGCAGCCTGCAGAGCAACAGGGGCTGTGATTAGCGAGTATACAGCTGCACCGGTTTTTCTGGAAGATAACAACTCGGCTTCTCATGAATACCTCATTGAATTTGAGAAGGAACCCGATGAATTGGACCGGTTTATCACAATACTTGACCGGGAACTACAGAATATCAATTCCGATTATGAAGCCAAGCGCACGGCTGATATACTTCTTAAGAAACCCAAAGTAAAAGCCGTACCCCGGGAAACCTTTTTCAAATGGCTCAAGTCGAAAGGAAAGATTGGAGGGCAGAATAAGGTGCCCCGCCTTTTTAACAACAGGAAATATGTGGATGAAATTCTGCAGTTTTTGGGTTAAACCCCATTTCGGTTTTCCCGCGTTGAACCTCTTGTTTTTTGGGGTGCTTATTTTAAGCACGTTATCCTCAGTTTCGCAGCAGTTTACAGTTGTAGAGGAGTACCAGCATATCAGGGGAATGACGGGTGTAGACCCACTGGATAATATTTATGCAATTCAGGGTGGAGTGCTGTATAAGTATACCTCCGGTGATCAGGTGTTGAACTATAGCAACCGCCAGGCTGGAGGGAATATGCAGGTGTATAATGCTGATCCATTGAATATTCTGGTTTTCTTCCCGGATTTTGGTCAGGTTGTGTTTCTCGATAAAAATTTATCTGAAAAAAACAGCATCCGTGGACAATCCCTGCATTCCTCAGATTTGCCCGCGGTGGTTTGTTTTTCTCAAAAAAATGGCTTCTGGGCCTGGTTTCCCCATTCTTTTCAACTCTCCCGGTTTGATTTTCACGGGCAAAAAGAGGCCACAAGTCCTGATTTGAGCATGGAATATCCTGCCATGGGAGATGTAAAGTTTATGGCAGAGGCCAATGACCGGGTCTTCGTTGCAGCCAATGGAATCTGGGTTTTTGACCAGCATGCAAATTTTCTTTTCCATATTCCTCATATTCAAACCCATCATTTTCAGGTAATAGGAGAGAAGGTGTTTTATCTGAGCGATGGGAAATTATACAGCTACGATTTTTTTCTTAAAAAGGAAACTGTATTTTTGTTGCCTGAAAAGAACCCGGAAGCCTTTTTTGTCAGGAGCAACCGAATTCTCTTTTTGCAAACCCCAACAATGTTAAAAAAGCTGGAGTGGCAGGGTCGTTTCTTTTAAGCCATTGACATCAGCCTTCAGGAAGATGCACTGAACTCAAAGGAACCCACGCAATGGCAGGTTTTATATAAGATACTTGTTGCGAATGTATAGCGAAGCAGATTGCTGCCAGGGTAGTGAATTATGATGATTTTGTCGGGGAAGTTGAACCTGTAAACGATTTTAATTATTTAAGCACCATAGATATGCACATAGCCATTGCCGGAAATATCGGATCGGGTAAAACAACCCTTGCCGGATTGCTCTCGAAACATTACCACTGGGAAGCACATTACGAGGATGTGGAAACCAATCCTTATCTTAACAATTTCTATGAGGACATGCAGCGATGGTCTTTCAACCTGCAGGTTTATTTTCTCAACAGCCGTTTTCGTCAGATTGTTGATATTCGCAAAAGTGGAAAAACAGTTATCCAGGACAGAACTATTTATGAAGATGCCTATATATTTGCACCTAACCTGCATGTTATGGGGTTGATGTCTTCGCGTGATTTTGAAAATTATTCCAGTCTGTTTGAGCTGATGAGCTCTTTTATCGAGCCTCCCGATTTGCTTATCTATTTAAAAGCATCCGTTCCTACTTTGGTAAGCCAGATTCAGAAAAGAGGAAGAGAGTATGAGAATACCATCAGGCTCGATTACCTGAAAAGTCTCAATGAAAGATACAATGAATGGATAGATGGATATACCCATGGAAAACTCCTTGTGATTGATGTGGACAACAATAAGTTTTTCGAAAGACCCAAGGATCTTGGTGAGGTAATTCAGAAAATTGATGCCGAAATTCACGGTCTTTTTTAATTATTCGCTAAGTTAATCCAGAGGTATTTACAGCCCATGCAATTCATAGGAATAATCCCCGCTCGTTATGCATCTACCCGTTTCCCCGGCAAACCTCTTGTTGATATACAGGGTAAATCGATGATCCGTAGGGTTTATGAGCAGGCTGTGCTGTCTGGTTGTTTCAAAGCGGTGCTTGTTGCCACCGACGATGAGCGCATTTACAATCATGTAAAAGAGTTTGGACAGGTAGCCTATACCAGCCCTCAACATCCCAGCGGCACCGACCGGTGTTTTGAGGCAGCCGCCAGTCAACAGAACAGATGGGATATTCAGCCCAACGATGTTATCGTTAATATCCAGGGCGATGAACCTTTTATCCATATCGATCAAATTAAAGAAGTTTGCCTGTGCTTTAAAAGCGCCGAAGTTGAAATTGCTACCCTTATCAGGAAGATAGATGACCAAGCGACCCTGTTCAATGAAAACGTGGTGAAAGTAGTAGTTGACAACAAGGGAAGAGCATTGTACTTCAGTCGCGCTCCCATTCCTTTTTTCAGAGGAAAAGATCGAAAAGACTGGGTAAACAATGCCGGGTATTTTAAACATATTGGGATGTATGCTTACCGTTACAAGGTGCTGGGTGATATTACAAAGCTCGACAGAACCTTTCTGGAAACTACCGAATCCCTGGAGCAACTGCGGTGGCTCGAAAATGGATTTCAGGTGCATACCCGGATTACACACCTGGAATCGCATGCCATTGATACACCCGATGACCTGAAGTTCTTTCAGTAGGTTACTGCCGGGCAGTTTTCCGGTAAAGGTGCGATTACAGGAAAATCTAAGGATATTGAAATATTTTTAAATTGTTTTTTATAACTTCGCACGATAATTTGCGTATAATCTCTTAAAAATCTGACAGGTTCGGCGCAATCGGGCCCAAATTTTTTTGTTAAATAGCGTAAGACACGTAAAAACAGAATATACATAATCAGCAGATTCCAGGATTTGTAAAAAACTTGTATTATGAAAATTGGTAAGTACATCAGCGAATTGTTGTTTGAGAATGATTTTGTAATTCTTCCTGATTTGGGAGAATTTTCTACAAAGTATATTCCTGCTAAGTTTATTCCTGAACTGAAAAAAGTGGAATCTCCTTCCAAGGTTGTTACTTTTAACGAAAAGAATAAATCCGGAGGAGGTTTGCTGGTAGAGTACATAGCCAGGAAAGAAAAAATAGGGAGCCAGCAGGCCAAAGAATTTGTTTCCAATTTTGTGGCTGAAATGAAAAATTCGCTCAAATCAGGTAAGAAGGTAGAACTTGACAATATTGGCTTATTTTCTATGGATCAGAATGGTGTACTTAATTTTGAGCCCGACAAGTCTGTCAACTATCTCAACGATTCTATTGGCATGAGTAGTGTAAAAGAACCTACCCGAAAATCAGAAGAAGAAGCCAAAACCGAATTGGATAAGGTACTGGAAGATGCCCGCAAAGCAGCTCCGTTGGTAAAAGACGATAAAATAACCAACCCGGAGCCCCCGAAAGAGTCAGATAAAAAGGAGGAGGAGAAAGAGAGTGAAAAGATTAAACCAGCCAGTAAACCTGTAGCCCCTCCGGTTGGAGAAAAAGCCACCGGAACTCCCATCAGATCATTCCATGATCCTGTACCGGTAACTCAGAAATCCTCTGCAACTGAAAGTACTGATTCGGAAGAGCCGCAGCAAAAAAGCGCAGGGCTGCCTCCGGCAATGAAGTGGGTGGCATTCACGGTTGTTCCGCTTTTGATCATTATTATCGTGCTTGCTTTTAACTTCGAATACCTGTTTGGAGATAAGTCCGTATTTAAATCCGAAGAGACCGTTGTCACAGAGACTTCTGCCCCTGAGCCCGAAGACCAACCCCAACCTGTAGCAGAACCTGAACCTGTTGAAGAGGAAGTTTTTGATCCCACCGTTCCACCGCCTGCCCCCGAAAGCGGCAGACCCGTGTATTATATTGTCGTGGGAAGCTTTGAAGAAGAGCATAGCGCACAGATTTTGGCGGAAGAGTTGCGCACCCAGGGAGCAAGAACCGCCAGTGTTTTTCCCATCAATCACCTGGGTTTTTACAGAGTTTCCTATGGCTATTATTACGACCTGGAGGAAGCAGAACGCGAGCTTGAAAAAGCCAGGGAAATTAATTCCAACGCATGGGTGCTCCATCGCTAATTACTGATTATTTCTGATAGATATTATATTACAGTGCCCAAGAATAAACACCGTAAGTTTAGTGAATTAAATGCTTTTGCCAATGTTGTTCAACCTGGATATCAGTTCCCTGTGAGCGATCATCCTCTCAAAGGACAATGGAGGCAAAAGTTTTTTTACAATGATAATCCTGTTATTCTCGAAATAGGATGCGGAAAGGGTGAATATACCATCGGTTTGGCAGAAGCTTTCCCGGGATACAACTTCATTGGAATTGACATTAAAGGCAACAGGCTTTGGACCGGAGCAAAATATGCGCTTGAAACAGGCTTATCCAATGTCGGCTTTCTCCGCATTCAGGCTGAGCATATTGAATGTTTCTTTGATAAGGAAGAAGTTGACGGCATCTGGGTAACTTTTCCTGATCCTCAACCCAATAAACCCAGGACCCGGAAAAGACTCACATCTCCGGCTTTCCTGTCCCGTTATAAAAACATCCTTAAACCCCATGCTTCGGTGTATCTGAAAACGGATAGCTCCCTGCTTTACGAATATACCCTGGAGGTTATTGAACAGCATAACCATGAATTGATTGTGGCAACGGACGATCTCTATGGCAGGCCCGGTGATATTGATCCCGTAATCTTGGGAATAAAAACTTTTTACGAAAATATTTTTCTTGAAAAAGGGGATAATATCTGTTTTACCAAATTCCGGCTCCAGCAGGAAAATTAATCCCGATGGTCACAATTTGCATCCTCTGTAACTACAGCAAGAACCCCTATGGATGACTCTTTTTTTGAGAAAGTATACGAGGTGGTTAAACGAATCCCTGTGGGAAAAGTTACTTCTTATGGTGCTATTGCCAGGTATCTTGGAACGGCTGGATCTGCCCGGATGGTTGGATGGGCAATGAATCATTCTCATTCCTCCGATGCCTGCATACCGGCACACAGAGTCGTCAATCGCAACGGAGTGCTCACGGGCAAACATCATTTCGGTAGCCCGGCGATGATGCAGCAATTGCTCGAAAATGAAGGAATTAAGGTGGTTGATGATCGCATTGTTGATTTTTCTCTGCACTTTTGGGATCCCTCCCTGGAATTGTGAGCCCGACGTAATTACTCTGTTATACTCACTCGAATTCAAGGCTGACCCTTTCCTCTACTCCTTGTAACGAATTGCTGTTCTTGCAAAATAGGAGGGATAAGCATTATTTTTATTTTCTTGTGTCTGGGGTGCTGAAAATAAAAAAATCCCCCTGCATTCCTGTTTTTGTGTGGCCGGTTTTCAAAACACACCGATTAACTTCCATTATCAGAATACCTTGTGTCAGGCATGCAAATTTGTTTATTTTGTTACAACTCAAAAAAGTAGTATTTTTACCTGAATTAAATCTAAATAAGGATAATGGCGATAAGCATTGATAATGTGATGGTTGCACTTTCCAGGGTAATCGATCCTGATTTAAAAAAGGATCTTGTTAGCCTGGGGATGATACGCAATCTGGAAGTGAAGGAAAATAAAATATCTTTTACCTTATATCTTACCACACCTGCCTGTCCGTTTAAGGATAGCTTAAAGAGGGCCTGTATCCGGGCCATTCATGAACACGTAGATTCTCAGGCTGAGATAGAAATATCTTTTGACTCCCGCACGTTATCCGGCAAAAAGGATACCCCCGGGGAGCTATTGCCGGGAGTGAAAAATATTATTGCCATTGCCAGTGGAAAAGGTGGAGTAGGGAAGTCTACTGTTGCTGCCAATCTGGCATTGTCATTAGCCGCTTCCGGAGCAAAAGTTGCTCTTGTGGATGCCGATATATATGGTCCGTCAGTGCCCCTGATGTTTGGGGTAGTTGATAATGAATTAACATCGGTGGAAGAAAACGGAAAAGTAAAAGTGGTTCCCATGGAAAAGCATGGCATTTTACTAATGTCAATCGGTTTCTTCGTAGATGCATCCAAAGCGCTCATATGGCGGGGTCCTATGGCCTCGGGTGCCCTGAAACAGCTCTTTACAGAAGTGAAATGGGGCGAGCTCGATTATATGTTTATCGACCTGCCTCCCGGAACGGGAGATATTCATTTGTCGATTGTTCAGACCCTGAACCTTACAGGAGCTGTTGTAGTCAGTACACCCCAGGAAGTAGCCCTGGCTGATGCCCGTAAGGCGGTAGCTATGTTTGATAATCCCAAAGTGGGCGTTACCACCCTGGGAATGGTAGAGAATATGGCGTGGTTTACGCCTGCTGAATTGCCTGAAAACCGCTATTACCTTTTTGGTGAAGGAGGCTGTAAAAAACTGGCTGAAGAATTGAATATTCCGTTTCTCGGTCAGATTCCCATTGTGCAAAGTGTTTGTCAGGCGGGTGATAACGGAGAGCCTGCAGTGCTTAATAAACAGAATTTAGCCAAACCTTTCTTTGATGAGATTGCTGGTAAACTTGCCAGCCGTATTTCAGTAATAAATTCCGATAGAAGTGCCCTTGTCAATTAATAATTGAGAAATCAATCATCTTAAATATTCATCCATTTTAAATTTGTATTATATGAATGCCACCCAAAATTCCGAAATGATTAAAAAAGTAGAGAACGTTATTGACCAAATCAGACCTTATCTGGAGGCTGATGGAGGAAATATTCGCTTTGTTGAACTTACCGAAGATAATGTGGTTAATGTTGAACTACTGGGTGCTTGCGGCTCTTGTCCTATGAGCACCATGACCCTAAAATCCGGGGTTGAACAAGCAATGAAAAAGGCCATCCCTGAAATCAAATCAGTGGAAGCCATTAACCTTAATGTTCACTAAAACAAAGAATCCTGAACTATCAACATCTGGTTCAGAACCCTTTATATAAGGAATTCTTATAAAAAAAAACCAAAGGTTTGCCAGCCTTTGGTTTTTTTGTGTTGTGCAGGTTCCATTGTTCTCCAGTAAGATGTGCTTACCGGAGTTTAGCAAAGGATAGTTGATTCGTTGATTCCTGTGTCTGGTTTAATTTTATCTGATAACTCCTTTTTGCTCTACATAGGACTTCTTTCCATCAGAGGTTGTGTGGGGTCAAATGAAGATTTGGTTTTTTCCACCGCTTTATCGGTAATGGAAATTTCGTCAATAAACCAGCCCCGGTAGCCATTGTAAAGTGCATCACGCGTATCGAAAGAAAATTTTATGCGGATGGCCGTTCCTGCATAAGGGGTCAGATCAAAAGCTTCATATTTCCAGACAGGGGCCTGGTTAAAGCCTCCTGAAGTATAAGGAATAGGCATACGTTCCGGTAAAAGTGGATCGATGTAGGGATTTAGTTTGCCCAACAACTCCATTTCCCCTTCTGATGTGAGGATAAATATTTCCATCTTGTCATATCCGTATTGATTAGGGTTGACACTTTCAATTTCAAACCAGGACCAGAAATGAAGGCTGGCTTCAGTGTGACCCCACAAATTGATTACCGGTGTCGTCATCTCTCCTTTATTGGGAGAATCGCTTGTTCCTCCACTGAGTGGCGTGTCATCGGGGCTTTGTTCTCCGAGGAAATTACCCGATTCAGCTGCTCCGTACCATGCCATCCGGGACCCTTTGTATGCATGTGGTAATCTGCCTTGAGAATAGTCATTGGGGGCAAGCTTAACATATTCCGGGTAAGCTGCATTGTATATTTCAGCATTTTGGTGCACATGCCAGAAACCTGAGATGTCCCAATTTTCCAATTCTCCCTCAAATCCTTCATAAAGTATCAGGTCCGAAGCATCTACATCCTCCATGTCAAATTGAAGTACAATCATCTCATTCTGCAGGATGTTGATGTTTTCTATAATTTTTGGCTCGTATCCTTCAGCCATACATCTTACCTTGAACTCCTGCGTGCTTTGTAAGGGAATTGCACCGATGAAGAACTGACCATTTGGGTTGCTGGTAGCTGAGGCAAAATAGCCATTGGTAATTGAATCTTGCTGGGCACTTATGGCCACATTGGCATTTTCAATCGGGGTGCCATCCTGATTGAATATCCGGCCGGTAATTCCTCCAATAGGATCTTCAAGTTCATTGCTTGCTGGTAAAAAGGCCACATAAGAACCTTCTTTGTTTAGTTCAATTTCATTGGAGAACATTTGTTTGTAATCCGAATGATCGATATACATATCGTAGTTGCCAACAGGGATTTCTTCGAAAACAAAATCTCCGTTATCCCCCACAATGGCTTCCCATTGGGTGCTCTCCTGCGATGAGCTATTTGCCTCAGAAAGAGTAACCGAAGCCCCGGTAAGACTTGCAAAAGAAATAGCATCATAAGCAACTCCTTGCAATGTCGCTTTTTCTTTGGGTGTCTGATTTTTTTCACAGGCCGTGGAAATTATCAGGATAGTAAGAGTCAGAAAGAGAATATTCCTGCATCCACTTTGGATTATTTGTTTCATTTCTGTGAATTTTATGATTGACTTTAGATGTCCAGGTGCAACCGGAAAAATGTTTTCAGTTTTTTACAGAGGTAAAAGATCCTTTTTATTGTTACTACCAGGTGATATCGTTTTAGTAATTAGAAAGATACAATTTTATATGTAATTGCCGTGGGTCTTTTTTTTTATTCCCGGGAAAACTCAATATAGATTCATTTAGCAGGTAATGTGCATCTGAATGGTGTTCTGAAGTTGTTGCTGTCTGCAATTATTTGAAACGAATCAAAAGTCTGTGCAATATACGGACAAACCCTAACAGTAAAATACGTAAATACCCTGATTTATCAGTACGATATATGTTTTATCCAAGATACCGTGCTACAATGGGCATTTTTCTGCCCATTCCAAAAGCCTTTGGACTTACTCGTATTACCGGAGGAGTTTGATATCGCTTGTATTCACAGGTGTTTACCATTTTGAGCACTTTGTCCACCAGTAATTTATCATAACCCATTGCATGTATTTCTTTTGGTCCTTTCCGCAATTCGATGTAATTATAAAGAATGGGGTCAAGTACATCGTATTCGGGCAGTGAATCAGAGTCTTTCTGATCGGGGCGAAGCTCAGCAGAGGGAGGTTTTGTGATAGAGCTAACCGGGATTCTTTCGCCGTTTTTATTAATGAACTTTGCCAGTTTGAATACATCGGTTTTGTAAACATCGCCCAGTACAGACAATCCACCGCACATATCTCCGTAGAGTGTGCCATAGCCCACTGCTGCTTCACTTTTGTTGGAGGTGTTTAGCAAGACATGTCCGAATTTATTGGAAAGAGCCATCAGGTATACTGCACGGGTCCGGGCTTGTATGTTTTCTTCTGCCACATTAAAAGGAAGGCCTTCAAACCAGGGTTTCAGATGGTTCTCAAAACTGTCGGTAGTGCTTTTTATGGGAATTTTATACCAGGGGCAACCCAGGTTATCTGCCAATTGTTGTGCATCTGTTACTGAATGACCTGAACTATAAGCCGAAGGCATTAAAACACCCAGCACATTGCCAGCTCCCAGGGCGTCGGATGCTATGGCCATGGTAACGGCTGAATCAATGCCGCCCGAAAGGCCCAGGATGGCTTTTGTAAATCCTATTTTCCCAAAATAATCCTTTATACCCAAAATCAAGGCTTTATAAATAGCCTCTATCCTGTCATTTTCAACTTCTTCCGCTATAGGCTCTCTGCCTGCCGCTTCCATAACTTGGTCCAGATCAATGATTTTAAAATCTTCTTCAAAATAATGTAACTCATGGGTTATTTCACCCCGGGGATTGATGGCCATGCTTCCTCCATCAAAAACAATCTCTGTCTGGGCGCCTACCTGATTTACATAGAACAGGGGTAGCCGGTATTTTCTGGCATTTTGCGAAAGCATTGACTCTCTCTCGCTTCTGTGATTCCACGAAAATGGGGAGGCGGCAATGTTGATGATGATATCAGCCCCCTGATGGGCTAATTCTTCCATAGGATCACCCTTGTAAAGGGGATTGTCATTGAGATTCCATAAGTCTTCACAAATGTTGATGGCCAGCTTTTTTCCCTTAAATTCAGCAATCTCAAAATGGGTTGCCGGCTCAAAATAGCGGTATTCATCAAAAATATCGTAATTGGGAAGCAAGCCTTTTCGATAGATGTGTGTGATTTTTTTATTTTCTATAAAAAAGGCAGCATTGTAGAGTGGTTTACCTTTGTTTGATTGATTGCGAAAGGGTGCTCCTACAATAGCTGCTATCGTATCGCAATGGGGCCGTATTTTCTCCAGTGCCTCTTCACACTTATTGATGTAATCAGCAAACTCCAGAAAATCACCCGAAGGATATCCGCATACAGAGAGTTCGGAAAAAACTACAAGGTCAGCTCCTTGTTCTTTTCCTCTTTTTATGCTTCCAATAATCTTTTCTGTGTTCTTTTCAAAATTGCCAATGTGGTAATTGAGTTGTGCAAGAGCGATTCTTATCATTGTATATTTTACCTTGTTATTAATATTCGGGTTCTGTTAGTAACAACCAACTTGTGTATAAGCATGTTTAATCAAATGGTTCTTCAAACTTCTTTTTAATCTCCTCCATGTTACTGTCTATGCTTTTGCAGGATCGACACTTTGGCTCATGCTCTCTTGTAAACTCTTCCACTTCTCTCTGATACTTCAGCAGATCGGAAGCCCTGAGAATTCCTGGTTTCTTATCAGACCCATGAAGTTTGAAAAAAGTGGAACGTTTTTACAGGCTAAGTGGCATAGACAAAATTAGGGATTTTTCCGGGTGTTTCCTTTTTAGTTGTTTTGGTGTCTGTTTTTCGGATATAAAGCTGTGACTTTCGGACAACATCTCTGCATGCTATAAGCATTTCATCCTTACGGGATTAGTCCTCATGGCAACATCGTTTTTACACCCCGGTAGGAGTGAAATGTTCATCGGCATATAGTATACTCCTCTGACCTTAATCCCGCAGGGATGGCACAAACAACAGGTATTTCTGGGAACAGCAATGATTTTACCGGACACTACTGTTTTATTATATGATTATAATGTTCATTAAAGGGGTCAAAAACGAGGATGGCTGTATATTCTGCTGAAAATTTCCCGGGAAGACAGCAGTGGAGGCTTTAGCAAAAGCACAAAAATCAGTGAAAAATTTTATTTATAAACCTTTATTCATATATTTGGAGCACAGAAACTCATTATCTTGATAATAATGATTTCACAATGACGGTTATGGGTTTCCAGTGCTGCTTGCTGCAATTGTCTTTTTTGTTTTATAGACTTCTTCATTGATATATTAGTGAACAAACAGTTGAAAACATCTGGAATGCCTTTGGGAATCCGTTATGTTAAATTTAATTATTCAAAAAAATCTAATTAATTTGCCTAAAAATATTGTTATGAAAAAACCACGTTTTAATACACTAATGTTATTGTTGGCTGTTATGGCCGTCACCGTGTTGTTTAATGGCTGCAAAAGCAAAGAGAAAGCAACTGATAACAGTGCTTTAGGCACCGAAGTTATTACTCCCTGCTCCGATAATGACTATCATTCCGACCTTACTCATTTCAGAGGAACCGGGATGGGCGAAAGCACCAATCTGGCTTCTGCAAGACGTAAGGCCAATCTGGATGCGAATGCCATGCTTGCCGCCAACATCAATCGGACCATCAGGTCAGTAACAGACAGGTATACCCAGGATATAACCGTAGGTGATGTTAATGAGTTCAATGAAAAGTTTGAGGATCTCACCCGTTCAGTAGTAAACCAGGAACTCAATAATGTTGCGGTTGTTTGCAATCAAACTTTTGAAAAAGAAGGACGGTATTCTGTTTACACGGCAGTAGAAGTTAGCAAAGAGGAATTGCTTAACAATATCTCTACCCGTGTCGACAGGGATGATCGACTACGTCTGGACTATGATAAGATGAAATTTGAGCAGATTTTTGATGAAGAAATGGAAAAACTCTCCAACGAAAGACCTTGACGATTCCTCTCACAAACCGCCCGTGATTTTTTAAAACTTAACCGATTTTCTGAGCACAACTCCCAGCACATAGAGATAAAGAATAAAAAGAGGAAACAGTATAAATAATGCCGGGGTAATCCCCGCTACAGACCATGTCGCTCCTGCCAGAATCAATGTCAGAAGAATAAAAATCAAGGTCACGATCTGTTTGTTTTTTTTTATGCGCCGGGATAATCCATCATACCGTTGCCCGCAATAATGGCAGATAATATGCGATGGCGTGCGGAGCGTTAGTTCGCTCACATGAATAAGTTCATTGCCACAGTTGATACAATCAATGTATTTTGAAAATGGATTCATAAATCCCGGCTGCAGTTCTGGAGTTTAAAAAAGGATTCCCAGGGAAACTTCAATATAGTTGGCTCGTGCTTGCTGGTTGCGGACACCTGCATAATCTTTCCCTTTTAAGATGTTGGTAAACCCATTGTTAAAGGTTAGTCCTCCAATGAGGGCTGTGGTTCCGGTCAGTGAGTGTTCAAGCCCAAATCCAAGGATCATGGATACCCTGAAAAGGGGTGTGTCGCCTTTAATGTCAATGTCATTTTCCTGCAGGGTGTTATTGTTGTCGGGATGATAGAATTCATCATTGGCTTTGGCTGTGAGATTGACCGATCCTCCGAAACCGAACTTTGCAAAATAGGTGTTGTAGCCTATTTCACGGGTTTTCATTTTTAAAGTAAGAGGAACTTCCAGATTTTGAAGTCTGTAGGTTCTTTCTGCCATGGTATAATCAGCCTGGGGATCATTTTCGTCCGCAACAGGATAACTCAATTTTCCTCCCAATAAGGTGATATTGATACCGGTTGCGAAGGTGTATTGCTCCGCCATGATAAATTCGGTTAAGAGTCCGTAAGAAAACCCCAGCCGTACTCCTTCAGAATTATAATTGTTGGTCTCATTTTTTAGCCAGGCCAACGAAGGCGACCCTGTAAGTCCAAGCCTGAAATTTTGACTTTGAAGCGAGGATTGACACATAATGCAAAGGGCTATAAAAATAAAAAATGCAATTTTTTTCATACTTTTGAGTTTTAAAATATGGTGCAATATTAGGTATAAAAATCGAAATGGACATCACAGTTGTGATGGTTTTCTTCTAACGTATAAACCAGCCGTATCTTATGAGCAAAAAAATATTTTATTTTCTGACAAAAAGCAGCAATTTATTTATCGTATTGTTGTTGTCGGGTATTCTTTTGAGTGCTTGCCGTCAGTCCCCACCGTATAAAGCTAATATTTCATCGGTCCGGATTGAACCTGTTGAGATAAAACGTTATGAAAAAATGCTTTTCGGACTGGATAGCGAAAATCTCAGGGAAGACATAGAACCTTACATTGAAGAGTATGAATTGTTTCTGGGAGAAGGGATAGAAACACCTTTGGGTCAGCAACAATTGTATGATTATATCACGGATCCTTTCTCCAGGGAGGTGTTTGAGGATTTGATGGAAGTGTGGCCCGATGTTGAATCTCTTGAAGAACAACTTACTCTGGCATTTCGCTATTTTCATTTTCATTTTCCCAAATGGCAAATTCCTGAAGTATATACCTACTTGTCGGGTATTGATTTTGAATATCCGGTTTTTTATCAGGACGATGTGGTGATCATTGCGCTGGATATGTTTCTGGGGCATGACTATGACAATTACGAAATATTGCGAATTCCGGCTTTTAAAAGAATAAGATTTACGCCGGAAGCTACAACCGCAGAGGTTATGCGTGAAATGGGGCGTGTGCTCTTGCAACAAAATTCCACTCCCCCGGAAACTTTACTTGATTATATGATTGCGGAAGGAAAGTTGCTGTATTTTATGGACTGCATGCTTCCTGATCGGGCTGACTCGCTGAAAATTTACTATACCACTAAACAGATGGAATGGGCAGAAGCCAATGAGGGCCAGTCCTGGACGTTTTTGCTGAATAACGAATTGTTGTATAAGACCGATCGGCAACTTATACAGAAAATGGTCGGAGATGCTCCCTTTACATCTTTGTTCTCGTCTCAGTCTTCACCCCGCATGGGAGCCTACAACGGCTGGCAGATTGTTCGGGAATACATGCGTAGAAATGAAGACGTAAGCCTTAATGAATTGCTCTTTCAAAAAAATGATGCACGGCAAATTCTGCAGGAATCCCGGTACAGACCTTGATCATGTGGCTATTTTTTTAAAAATTCTCTGTTGTAATGCTCAATAAAACTGAGAATTTCTTGTCGACCTGTTTTTTTCTCTGATGAACTGAGAAACATATCCGGCAGAGGATCCCAGTTTTCTGCCAGCTTCTTTCTGTAAAAGGTCAGGTTAGATTGTAGAGTGGCAGAGCCCATTTTGTCTGTTTTGGTAAATATAATGGCAAAAGGAAGGCCCTTGCTGCCAAACCACTCCATGTTTTCCATGTCATTTTTCTGGGGTTCATGACGGCTGTCAACCAGCAGAAAGCTGCAGATGAGGTTTTCCCTCTGTAGCAGGTAGTTTTGAATCATATTCTCCCACTTGTGCCGCAACTTCTTTGATGCTTTAGCATAACCAAAGCCGGGGAGATCGGCAAGGTACCACGTCTGATTGATGAGAAAGTGGTTGATTAGCTGTGTCTTGCCAGGGGTAGAGGAAGTTTTTGCCAGCTTACCATGATCTGTCAGCATGTTGATAAGAGAAGACTTTCCAACGTTCGATCTCCCTAAGAAAGCATATTCGGGAAGAGTAGGGGCAGGACAATCTTTGTAATGTGAGGCACTTTTGATAAACTCTGCACTGTGTATTTCCATCGCATGAGGAATTTATTGGGGCTTTGCTGCAGGATAATGGTCTCAGTCCCGGAATGGTTTTATTTTTCTGCTTTTTTGTAGGTGTTGATGTGTCTGTCAGTTTTGTTTTTGTAGATGTCGGCAATCTTAATCAGGATACCCGTTTCTTCTACGCCTCCAAACTCCTCATTCCAGGCAGTGCCGAAGGTTTTCATGGTGGGGCTGAGTACCATGTATGAGTTTACCAGGGGAGGGATGTTCTCGCCAAGCTCTCTGACCTTCTGGAAAAGAATTTTATGGTTTTGCTCAAAATTCTCTCCGGTAAAAATATTTTCAAAAGCACTGACATCTGTTTTGTAGGGAAGGGGTTCTTTGGGCCAGGTAAGCTTTTCTTTATCGGGAAAAAATTTGTGCATAAAATACAAAATCAGATCTCTGGCAACAGGGTTAAAATGGTTGTACATGGTAACCTTTCCAAAGAAGTATTTTATATGAGGATAGTCTATCACCAAGGCTCCCAACCCATCCCACAGGTTGTCCAGAGAGAACAGACCCTTTCTGCTTTCCCGCGATGGCTGGTACCTGGGTTGTACAAATGACCGACCCAATTCAATGGTATAAGGCAGGTATTCTTTGATGAATTTTTCTGAATATTCAAGTAAGCCTGAGGTGGCAAGTTTGGGTTTGCCTTGCTCATCATTGTCCACCTCTTCTCCCAGAATGAAACGATAACCTCCTATTATTTCCTTTTCTACCGGATCCCAGACCAAAAGTTGTTTGTATGGAACCGTGGCTGTATCATAATCATCAATATCTGCGGGTTTCCCCGTTCCGCCACCTGCCATACGAAATGACACTTCTCGCAAACGACCAATCTCTAACATAGTATTGGGAGAGTCGTGATGGGTAATCACATATATTTCGTTGTTCCCATTGTTAGTTGTACGCAGGAATTTCTCCTTTGTAAGTTCTGCAATCAGTAATTCTCTTTCTATTTCTTGTATGATTTCTTTCTGCATTTGGTTGATTGTTATGTGTTTGCCGGAATATCTTAAGTTTTTAAATCTCGGGTTCAGCACTAAGTTGGTATACTTTTTCTTTTACTATCTGCGCCCATTCATCATGTGTATGTTTTTTGCTGAAGAAAGTATAAGGGATCGGTTTGCCAATAGTAATGGTCATTTTTTTGTCAGCTTGTTTAAACATTTCATCAGGCAGGTAAAGCATCTCAAGGTTTACTTTAATTCCTAATCTTTTACGCCACCTGGCAAGGTTGTAAAAGAAAGATGAGTTTTTGCCTTCAATATGCACTGGTATGATGTCGCGCTTATGGCGGATAGCCTTAGTGATAAAGCTTTTCTTCCAGTGCAAATCTTTGATGATACCACCCTTTTGTTTCCTGGAAACCAAACCGGCGGGAAAAACCAATATAAGGTCGTCCGACTCGTATAACTCTTTGATGATGCGAACACTTTCTGTACTGTTTCTGCCATGTTTATTTACCGGGACGAAAATATTCTGCAGGTTCTTCAGTTCAAGTAAGATGTCGTTTACAATAAATTTGATGTCCCTTCTCCTTTTCCCCACCACGTGCATCAGGGCCATGCCGTCAAGGCCGCCAAGAGGATGGTTGGAAGCCACAATGTATCGTCCTTCAGTGGGTATGTTCTCCAGATTTTTTACTTCAATGTCTACCGTGAACTTGCGTGTAAGTATCGACTCAATAAATTCAAGTCCCATCTGATCCTCGTAATCCGCCAACGCTTCATTGATTGAGTCCTGATGAACGGTTCTCTTGAGATAATCAATCAGGAAACCAGGTATAAAAGGATATAACCTGCCCCCTTTCTTTTTGAAAACCGCTTCAATATCTATGAAATTTCCGGAAGAGTTTTCTCCCTTATTTTTGTTACTCATTATGACGTTTTTTTCTGCCTGGAAAACAAAATTAAGGATATTTTTTTTGAAATAAGCACCTTTTTTCCTTTATCAGCGGTTTTACCCCAACAGCAGCAATAAGAGTTGTCATGCATATTTATGGGTGTTATTTGATGTGTGGCAGACATTGCCATGCAAAGATTTATATTCAAAGTCCGTTTTGCATCGTGTAACGTGTGTGAAATCAGGTCATTGTTATATTTTATCGTTGCAATCAGAATTTTTCGGGGCAGGCAGGTCTTTTTTTTTACTTGACTAAACCGGGTTAAAGGGCTATAGGGATAAAATTTGACCTGTTTTATCATAATTCTTTCCTGTAAAGTATTTTCCGTGTTTTTACGGTTGTTTGTGTAAAAAACACAAAATGAGGTGTTTAGAGTTTTCCTGGTGTTTTGTGGTGGACAGAATGCGTAAAAAGTTATCAACAATGTGGTGAAAAGTGGTAAAAAGTGGGAAAAAATGAACTATATTTACACTTTCAAACAGCACAGTGTAAGTCGAAATGGCAAACCTCTTTGGCGAATATGTATGCAAGCTTGACGTTAAAGGCCGGTTTATGTTACCGGCTGGGCTCAAGAAGCAGCTTTCCGAAGCTGATCAGGAGAGGTTTGTAATAAACCGTGGGTTTGAAAAAAATCTGACACTCTATCCCGATAGTGAATGGCAGAAAATAACAAGAGAAATCAATTCTCTTAACCTTTATAATAAGAAAAACCGCGAGTTTGTAAGGTATTTTTACAGAGGCGCTTCCGAGTTAAACTGTGATTCAGCCAACAGGTTGCTTTTGCCCAAAACGCTCATTGATTATGCCGCCATCGACAAGGAAGTGATTCTGTTTGCTTACGGGAACAGGATAGAAGTGTGGTCTAAAGAACTTTATGAAAACACCATGAGTATAGAGCCGGAAGACTTTTCTAATCTTGCCGAAGAAGTAATGGGACGAATTAATGATAGTAAAAACGAGGATTAAATATGCAGTATCATGTGCCTGTTTTAGCTGAGACGAGTATCCGGGGGTTGAATATCAGTCCTTCAGGTACTTATGTTGATGCCACTTTTGGTGGAGGTGGGCATGCTGCTTTGATTCTCAATCAACTGGAATCGGGCAGGTTGTATGCCTTTGACCAGGATCCGGATGCTGTTGAAAATGTGCCCGATAGTGAAAAAATAATATTTGTCAATGAGAATTTCAGGTATCTGAAGAATTTTCTCAAGCTCTATCGGGCCATACCGGTTGATGGAGTCCTGGCAGATTTGGGGGTTTCCTCCTGGCAGATTAACCAGGCTGAAAGGGGGTTTTCCACCCGTTTCCATGGACCCCTTGACATGAGAATGGATAAAAAGAATTCGGTTACGGCCCGGGAAGTCGTAAATTCTTACACCCAGGAAGAGCTTACTGATATTTTTAAGCTGTATGGTGAGTTGAAAAATGCCAGGAGAATAGCTACAGAAATTGTCTTTCATCGCAAAAACAACCCGGTGGAAACTACCGATGATTTGAAGCAGTTGTTGCAAAAAATGGCCCCGCGGGGGAAAGAAAATAAATTTTTTGCCCAGGTTTTTCAGGCACTGAGAATCGAAGTAAACAATGAGTTGGGGGTATTGAAGGAGTTTTTAAAACAGAGTTTAGAAGTAATAAAACCCGGAGGAAGACTGGTGGTTATTTCCTACCACTCCCTGGAAGATCGGCTGGTTAAAAATTTTATGCGTTCGGGAAATTTCACAGGAGAGTCTGAAAAGGATTTTTTTGGCAATCCCCTTTCTCCTGTGAAGCAGGTAGGGAAAATGATCGTTCCGGATGAAGCAGAACAAGAGCAAAACCCCAGATCAAGAAGTGCCAAATTAAGAATCGCAGAAATTATTTAGTTATGGCTGAAAATTCCTATAAAGAACCTGTCAAGGAAAAATCCGGCAACAAATCCGGTAAAAAAGGAGGGATGCTCAGTTCACTGCTTAATGGTAGTTTTCTGACATTTGAAAAATCACCCGGACTATTGCCGTTTTTGTTGTTTCTCTCTTTACTTTCCGTATTTTTTATTGGCAACACGTATTATGCGGAAAAAAAAATACGCAACATTGAAAATATGCGTCATGAAGTAACGGAGTTGAGAGCCATTTATATCTCCAACAAAGCGGAGTTGATGTATTTGAGCAATCAATCAGAAATTGCCCGCAGGCTTGCAGAAAACGGGATCGTTGAATCCACCGTTCCGCCAAGGATTCTGAAAGAAGAAAGTCAACGCAAAAATTTTTTATTACGCATTTTTCCTTCCGGAAAATAATAGTATAAAACAATTACACAGAAGTACAGACTCAAATAATGACCAACAAGAGAAGCGACATATTATGGAGAATTTACCTGGTGTATTTCCTCACCGTTGCCTTTGGTATTGCCATTCTGGTAAGAGTGGTATATATTCAGTTTGTGCAAGGTGATCAATGGCGGGAACTGGCCAGAAGCTCTACTATGCGTTATATGGATATTGATGCTGTACGGGGTGATATTCTGGCGGATGATGGCCGCTTGTTGGCGACCAGTGTTCCTGTATATGAAATCAGGATGGATCTCAGTAATGTTGTGGTATCAGATGAAGTATTCAACCAGGGCATCGATTCCCTTTCTTTCCGTTTGTCCAGATTGTTCCGGGATCGCTCTAAGGCCGAATATAAGCGATCTCTGATGCAGGCACGACGCAATCAGGAACGATATTACCTTGTTAAACGAAACGTAAACTATCATCAGCTTATCGAATTGCGCACTTTTCCTGTTTTCCGGCTTGGGCGGTTTAGAGGTGGACTTATTGTGCTGGAACATAACCGGCGGGAAACTCCTTTTAAATCTCTGGCATCGCGTACTATCGGCTATGAAAGAGAAGGTGTATATGTAGGGTTGGAAGGTGCCTATAGAGAGCACCTTGAAGGCATACAGGGCAAAAGACTCATGCAGCGAATCAGTGGCGGAAACTGGGTGCCGGTAAATGATGAGAATGAAATACAATCGCAAAACGGGAAAGACATAATTACTACCCTGAATATCAACATACAGGATATCGTTGAAAATGCGTTGAAGAAGCAACTCAACAAATACAATGCACACCACGGAACTGTCGTTGTGATGGAAGTTGCCACCGGAAAAGTAAAGGCAATTAGCAACCTTACCCGCAATGCTTCAGGGCGATACGAGGAGACCTTCAATTATGCCATTGGTGAGGCGGCTGAGCCCGGTTCTACCTTTAAACTGGCTTCTATGATAGCTTTGCTGGAACATGGGGTTATAGGGCCGGATGATTTTGTGCATACCGGGGAGGGAAAGATTACTTATTACGACAGGGTTATGCGCGATGCAAAAGAAGGTGGATATGGAACCATTACGGCTACAGAAGTTTTTGCACATTCATCCAATGTGGGTATCTCCAAATTGGTGACCGAGAACTTCAAGGATAAACCTGAAAAATTCCTCAACAGCTTGCATGTATTAGGACTTGATCAATCCCTGGGTGTTGAAATCAAAGGTGAGGTAAAACCTTATATTCCCTCTCCCGAATCAAAGGGATGGTCCAGGGTTACATTACCATGGATGTCCATTGGCTACAATTTGTCATTAACTCCTATGCAAATTCTGGCCCTTTACAATGCGATAGCCAATGAAGGAAAGATGATGAAACCCATGTTTGTGGAAGAAATTAGACAAACCGGGAAAACGCTCCGGAAAGTCCACCCTCAGGTGCTGAACCCATCGGTATGCTCCCCACGTACACTTTCCGTGGTTCAAAATATGCTGCAGGAAGTTGTGGAAAATGGAACGGCCTCCGGTATCAAATCATCGGTATATAAAATTGCCGGGAAAACCGGTACGGCACAGGTTGCCAATATTAGAGGCGGATATCGTTCCAGTGACAGGGTGGTATACCGGGCTTCTTTTGCCGGATATTTCCCTGCTGACAATCCTGAATATTCCATGATTGTAGTGATACATGATCCCAAAGGATGGATTTATACGGGGAGCCAGGTGGCTGCACCGGTATTTAAGGATATTGCAGACAAAATATACGCTACCCAGATACAGATCAATAACAATTACCTGGAAAAACCTTTACTGGCTTCTTATCCTGAGGTAGTAACGGGGCAGATAAATGATTTACAAGCCATATACAGTGTTTTTGATTGTAAGCTACAGCTAGGTGATGAGAAGGTAGAATGGGCAAATGCCCGGTTGTTGTCCAACGACACCATTGTGGTGGCAGAAAGAGAAATGATTCCCAATCTGGTTCCCAATGTGGTAGGGATGGGACTCAGAGATGCCCTCTATGTACTTGAGAATGCGGGAATGCGTGTTCGGTTTTCGGGAAGAGGGGTGGTGCGAACGCAAAGTATCCGGCCCGGAACACGAATAGTTAAGGGTAGTACAGTAGTAATCCGGTTAACTTAATTTTCTTGATGTGAAAGTATTAAGCGACATATTATACAAGTGTGATCTGTTATCCATAACAGGTTCTACAGATGTTGGTATAAAAGGCCTTGCTCATGACTCCCGAAAGGTAAAGGAAGGAACTTTGTTCATTGCCTTGAAAGGGCTCACTGCCGACGGGCACGATTTCATTCCTGCTGCGATTGAAAAAGGGGCTGCAGCAATTTTGTGCAACGCAATACCCGAGAGAAGGGTCGCCGATGTTACGTATGTGCAAGTGCCCGATACACAACTGGCCATGAGCAGAGTGGCAGCCAATTTTTTTGATAATCCTTCGGAGAAACTTGCTGTAGTGGGGGTGACCGGAACCAACGGTAAAACTACCATCGCTACGCTGTTGTATAATTTGTACAGTAATATGGGTGTAAAGTGCGGCCTGGTTAGTACCATTAGCAATAAAATTGCTGGCAGGGAAGTTCCGGCAGCCTATACAACTCCTGATGCTCTTGCCCTCAATGAGCTTTTTGCCGGCATGGTAGCTCAGGGATGCAGATACTGTTTTATGGAAGTAAGTTCGCATGCTATCCACCAGAAAAGAGTGGAAGGGGTGAGTTTTGCCGGAGGTATCTTTACCAACCTTACCCATGATCACCTGGACTATCATAAAACTTTCAAAGAATATCTCAATGTCAAAAAATCCTTCTTCGATGGTTTGGGAAAAAGAGCTTTTGCCCTCACCAACAGCGACGACAAGAACGGTCAGGTAATGCTGCAGAACACTTCTGCGCGCAAGTATTCCTATGGGTTGAAAAACATGGCTGATTACCGGGGCAAAATGGTTGAAAATCTTCTCAGTGGCCTGGTCATGCATATTGATGGGAAGGAAGTATACTGCAGGCTGGTGGGGGAATTCAACGCAGCCAATCTGATGGCCATTTATGCTTGTACCCGTTTGCTGGGGATGGAAAGCGATGAATCGCTGAAAGCACTCAGTGAGCTGGCTCCGGTTGAGGGGCGATTTGATTTTTTTGTCAATGCTCATTCCATAACAGGGATTGTGGATTATGCCCATACACCGGATGCATTGGAGAATGTATTGAAAACCATACAAAACCTCAGAAAAGGGTCTGAAAAAGTAATCACCGTAATTGGCTGCGGAGGCAATCGTGATGTTGAAAAAAGACCTGCCATGGCTTCCATAGCGACCAATTACAGCGATCGGGTAATCCTTACCAGCGACAACCCACGTTTTGAAGAACCTGGAACCATCATAGCTGATATGCAGAAAGGAATTGAGTTGACAGCCGGCAAGAAAACCCTCGTTATTGAAAGCAGAAAGGAAGCGATAAAAACTGCTGCTGCACTGGCGGGCGAAGGTGATATTGTGCTGGTGGCCGGGAAAGGGCATGAAAAATACCAGGAAATAAAAGGGGTAAAGTATCCCTTCGATGATAAACTGATTCTCAAAGAGGCTTTGGCCTGAGACCACTAATTATTCAATTGCTATGTTGTACCATCTTTTTGAATATCTGGATAGAGTCTATGACATTCCCGGAGCAGGGTTGTTTCAGTATATCTCATTCCGCGCAGCTCTTTCTGTGTTGGTGTCATTGCTTATTTCCCTGGTATTTGGCAAAAGAATCATTAACTACCTGCAGAAAAAACAGGTAGGAGAAATAGTCAGAAACCTCGGGCTCGAAGGGCAGATGCAAAAGCAAGGCACGCCCACCATGGGAGGAACCATTATTATTGCATCCATTGTTATCCCGGGATTGCTTTTTGCAAACCTTACCAATATTTATGTATTGTTGTTGTTGTTTTCTACCTTGTGGCTTGGCATGATAGGTTTTGTTGATGACTATATAAAAGTCTTCAGAAAAGACAAAAAGGGGCTGCACGGAAAATTTAAAATCATGGGGCAGGTTAGTTTGGGCATCATCGTGGGGAGTATGCTGTATTTCAATGAAGCGGTGGTAATTCGGGAGAATGTTGTCCCTGATTTTCAGTTTATCAACACCAATGAATTGCTGGAGCTTGACAGAATGATCAATTCAGAAGACGAAGTAATTCGAGAAACCGTTAAATCCACCAAAACCACCATTCCGTTCTTTAAAGACAATGAATTTGATTATTCGGTTTTGTTGAAGTGGTTGGGTGAAGGATATGAGAAATGGACGTTTTTGATTTTTATACCCATTGTCATTCTCATCATCACTGCCGTATCCAATGGTGCCAACATGACTGACGGACTTGACGGGCTGGCCACCGGCACATCGGCCATCATTGGAGTGGCACTGGGAGTGTTGGCATATGTTTCCGGTAATGTTATTTTCTCTGATTATCTGAACATCATGTATATTCCTGAAACAGGAGAGATGGTGGTATTTATTGCTGCTTTTGTGGGTGCCTGTGTCGGATTTTTATGGTATAATTCTTATCCAGCCCAGGTGTTCATGGGAGATACAGGCAGTTTGTCGTTGGGTGGGATTATTGCCGTTTTTGCCATTATTATCCGCAAAGAACTGCTCATCCCGGTCATGTGTGGTATCTTTCTCGTTGAAAATTTATCAGTTGTCATGCAGGTGGGATGGTTTAAATATACCCGATGGCGGTTTGGCGAAGGACGAAGAATATTCAAAATGGCTCCCTTGCATCATCATTATCAAAAAATGGGATACCATGAGGCAAAAATTGTACAGCGCTTTCTTATTGTAGGGATATTGCTTGCTATTATTTCTATCATTACCCTGAAAGTAAGATAGTGATGCAGTGCTCGTATGATATCGTCATTTTGGGAGCCGGAGAAAGTGGCACGGGTGCTGCGCTTTTGGCACAAAAAAAAGGATTTAAGGTTTTTGTCTCTGACAAGGGGCAGATACATGAAAAATATAAAAACGTTCTTATAAATAATGGTATAGGATGGGAAGAGGGACAGCATACAGAAGCACTCATTCTTTCGGCATCAGAGGTGGTGAAAAGTCCGGGAATTCCTGATGAGACTCCCCTGGTGAAAAGTATCCGGGAAAAAGGTATTCCTGTCATTTCTGAGATTGAATGGGCTGCACGTTATACCGATGCCTTTAAAATCTGTATTACCGGAAGCAATGGCAAAACCACCACCAGCATGTTGATCTACAGCATCCTGAAAAATGCAGGACTTCATGTAGGACTTGCCGGAAATGTGGGCAAAAGTTTTGCCTGGCAGGTTGCCGAACAGGATTTTGAGTATTATGTGCTCGAAATCTCAAGCTTTCAGCTGGATGGCATGTTTGATTTTAAGGCTGAAGTGGCTGTATTGCTCAATATTACCCCTGATCATCTTGACCGCTATCACAACAATTTCGAAGAATATGTAAGGTCTAAATTCAGGATATTGCAAAACCAAACCCCGGATGATGCTTTTGTATACTTCAAAGATGATGCGGTTATAGCAGACTATGTAGGGAAAATTAAACCGGTTGCACGTATTTTTCCCTATACTGCTTATACTGATTCTCGTTGTGTAGGTTACATGAAAAATGAATCCACTTTTATTATCAATATTAATCAGGAAATACTCGAAATGAAAACCAAAGATTTAGCATTAACAGGCAGACAAAATATTTACAACTCCATGGCGTCAGGAATTGCTGCAAGGTTGGTAGATATTCGCAAAGAGGTTATTAAACAAAGCCTTTCAGATTTTGAGAATATTGAGCATCGCCTGGAGCATGTGGCTGTGGTACGTGGAATCGAGTTTATCAACGACAGTAAAGCTACCAATGTAAATTCTACCTGGTATGCCCTGGAAAGTATCAAGAAACCTGTTGTATGGATTGTGGGAGGAATTGACAAGGGTAACGACTATGAGGCGCTTATGGAACTGGTCAAGGAAAAGGTGAAAGCCATAGTTTGTTTGGGAAAGGATAATAGCAGGATTGTGCGCACTTTCGAATTTGTTGTTCCTGATATCGTTGAAACAGAAAATGCAGCTGATGCTGTAAAAGCCGCTTATTATCTTGGAGATCCCGGCGATGTGGTATTGCTGTCTCCTGCCTGTGCCAGCTTCGATTTGTTTGAAAATTATGAGGACAGAGGGAAGCAATTTAAGCAACAGGTATTCGATTTGTAAAGATGAAAAATACAACTTGCACTATCATTAAGGTATACTCAGCAGGTTGAGATTCTATAATACAAAAAAAAGTCAGATATGAAATCTGTATTGACAAAGTTACAAGGAGATAAAGTAATATGGTTTGTAGTAGCCCTGCTGTCACTATTCTCCCTCCTGGCGGTATACAGTTCCACCGGAACGCTGGCATACAGATTCCAGGCAGGCAATACAGAATATTATCTGATCAGGCATTTTGTAATTTTACTGATGGGGTTATTGTTGATGTTTGTGGCTCATAAAATCAAATACACCTATTACTCGAGGATTTCTCAACTTGCCCTTTTCCTGGCTGTCCCTTTACTGGTGGTTACTTTGTTTATGGGTACCAATATCAATGAAGCCAACCGATGGCTTACCCTGCCTGTAATTAATGTTACCTTCCAGAGTTCTGATTTTGCCAAACTGGCACTGATAATGTATGTAGCACGCATGCTGACCAAAAAACAAGGTCAGATAAAAGATTTTAAGTCTGCCTTTTTACCTGTGGTGTTACCCGTGTTGATTGTATGTGCACTCATACTCCCTGCCAACCTTTCTACCGCGGTAATCCTTTTTGCCTCGGCCACCGTTTTGATGTTTATTGGCCGGATCAGCCTGAAATACATCCTGGCGATGATAAGTATGGGTGTTGTATTTCTTAGCATTTTTCTTGTTGTGCTGCTTAATTCACCCGAAACAGGGCGGTTTTATACCTGGAAGAACCGAATTGAAAGGTTTATTGACCGGGAGAATGCAGATACTTACCAGTCTGACCAGGCCAAAATTGCAATTGCTACAGGTGGGGTAACAGGAAAAATGCCGGGGAACTCTGTGCAAAGGAATTTTTTACCCCAGGCTTATTCAGATTTTATATATGCTATTATTGTTGAAGAATATGGGCTAATAGGCGGTTTTATTGTAGTCATGTTATATTTAATATTGCTTTTTCGCGGCATAAGGATTGCCCACAGAAGCCCGGGAACTTTCGGGGCTTTTCTTGCGGCAGGTTTGACCTTTAGCCTTGTCTTTCAGGCCATGATTAACATGGCCGTTACGGTGGATTTACTCCCTGTTACCGGTCAGTCTTTGCCATTACTGAGCATGGGAGGAACTTCATTATGGTTTACCAGTTTAGCCATAGGCATTATATTAAGTGTGAGCAGGAAAGTGGAAGAGGTTGAAAATCAGGAAGGAGGTGAGCATGTTACAGTCTGATCCTGTAAGAATCATTATTGCCGGAGGTGGTACCGGTGGTCATGTTTTTCCGGCTATTGCCATAGCCAATGCCATCAGGGAAAAAGTTTCCAATGCAAGGATTTTGTTTGTGGGAGCTGCAGGGCGCATGGAAATGACCAAAGTGCCCGCTGCCGGGTATCATATTATTGGATTGAATATTTCAGGGGTGCAGCGAAAACTTACCTGGAAAAATTTCCAGGTACCCCTCAAGTTGTGCGATAGCATGGTTCGCTCCAGGAATATTGTTAAAAGATTCAGACCCCAATTGGTTATTGGTGTAGGAGGATATGCAAGTGGCCCGATAGTGCGGGCTGCAGCCAGGTACGGGGTTCCTACTTTGATACAGGAACAGAACTCTTATCCGGGCATGACCAATAAGTTGCTGGCCAAAAGTGTCGATAAAATCTGCGTGGCTTATGAAGGGATGGATCGATTTTTTCCCGGGGAGAAGATATACCTGACCGGAAATCCTGTCAGGAATGATATTCTGGAGGCACCCAGCAAGGTGGAGGAAGGTTTCTCCTACTTTGGCCTTTCACCCCAAAAGAAAGTGGTATTGATTGTAGGGGGGAGTTTGGGGGCCCTGAGTATTAATGAAGCTGTTGAGAATCATATAGACATGTTGCTTGCACAGGATTTGCAGGTTATTTGGCAAACCGGAAAGTCTTGGGAAGAGAGGGTGAAAACGCACTTCTCAAAAAGAGTGGGTTTAAGTATCCATCCTTTTATTGATCGCATGGATTTGGCTTTTGCTGTGGCCGACCTTATTGTTTCCCGTGCCGGCGCCATTGCCATCAGTGAAATCTGTGCCTTGCAAAAGCCCTCCGTGCTGGTGCCTTCTCCCAATGTTGCGGAAGATCACCAAACCAAAAATGCAATGGCTTTGGTAAACATGCATGCAGCCATCCTGTTGCCCGACAACCAGGTGAGAGAGAAGCTGGGTGAACAGATCTCTTCAGTAATCAAGGATGAGAAGAAAATGGATAAGCTCAAAGAAAATATAGTCCGGTTATATTACAGGGATTCAGCCAAGAATATTGCAAGTGTTGCATTAGGATTAATTAAATAAACAATGGATATGGATCTGGCTAAAGTACATAAGGTTTATTTTTTGGGTATAGGAGGCATCGGCATGAGTGCTCTGGCCCGGTATTTTCTTTGGTTAGGAAAGGAAGTCAGCGGGTATGATAAAACAAAAACCGAACTTACTCTTGAACTGGAACAGGAAGGGGCCGATATCAATTACGAGGATCTGGCCGGGCTTATTCCCGAAAACCTTGATATGGTAGTTTATACACCTGCTATACCCCAGAATAGCCAGCAGTTTGAGTTTTTGCTCAAAACGGGAGTGCCCATGTATAAGCGCGCGTACGTTTTAGGCATGATTGCCCGAAACAGTTTTACCATAGCCGTTGCTGGTACCCATGGCAAGACCACCATAACCACCATGCTGGCTCACATTTTTAAAACCGCAGGAATGAAATTTATGGCTCTTGCCGGTGGTATAAGCAGTAATTATAATACCAATTTTGTTGTGTCGGGCACCCCGCGGTACGTCATTGTGGAAGCTGATGAATATGATCGTTCCTTTTTGCAATTACATCCTGATATTACTTTAATAACTTCGGTTGATGCTGATCATCTTGATGTTTATGGTTCGGTGCAGCAGGTAGAAGACTCATTTAAGTTGTTTGTGAAAAACCTCAAACAAGGAGGGGTTCTGATAACGCATAAGAAAACCGGAGTATTAAAAGATCTTGTCCCTGGTCAGAAAACTTATAGCGTTGATGAGAATGCCGACTATTTTATCAAAGATATTGAGGTAAAAGAAGGCAGATACAGCTGCATGATACACGTCGAAAAAAATTCTTTCCCTTTGCAATTTGGTGGATCGGGCCGGCATAACCTCGAAAATGCCCTCGCTGCCGCGGCTGTTTCGCTCAATACCGGGATTCAGCCTGAAGATATTCAACGTGCTTTAAATAATTACAGGGGGGTGAAAAGAAGATTTGAGATTGTACTCAAAACGGACAAAGTGGTTTATATTGACGATTATGCCCATCATCCCAAAGAAATAAAGGCTTGTATTGATTCGGCCATAGAAATGTTTCCGGATAAAAAAATCACAGGGATATTTCAACCTCACTTGTATTCGCGAACAAGAGATTTTGCTGATGGCTTCGCAGAAGAACTGGATAAACTGGACAGGGTGGTGATTCTGGATATTTATCCTGCACGTGAGTTGCCCATTAAAGGAGTAACCGCACAAATCATTCTCAATCGGATAAAAAAGGCGGAAAAGTATTTTGTACAAGATAATGAACTTCTCCGGTTTATTGAGCAAAATGATTTTGAGGTACTCATCACCATGGGAGCCGGAAATATAGACAAATATGTCAAACCCATCAAAGAACGATTGGAAAAATGATAAAAAGAATTGCCGTCATAGCATTTTACTTCTTAATGCCCTTAGGAGTTTTTATTCTACTTGGCTTTGCAGTGGAGAATAATAAGTCAATGCCGTGTCGGAGTTTTCGTGTTCATATTGATACTTCCGGTGGTCTTTCTTTTCTGGATTCTGCTACTGTTGTCTCACAGGTCTATGCAGCTTTGGACACCCTGGAAGGGAAGGCGTTTTCTGATATTTCGCTCTCACGGGTGGAGGATCTGGTCAATACATTCTACTATGTTGATAAAAGCCGGGTTTACAGAACCATCGACGGACATATCAATGTGGAAATCAAACAGCGGGTGCCTGTGGCCAGAGTGATTAACAGGGCCAATGAAACTTTTTATATTGACCAAAATGGTAAACTCATGAAGCCAAGCTCCCGGTATACTGCCCGGGTACTGGTTGTTTCAGGTTTTGTAAATACCCGTTATGCTCCTGGTACTACCCTTGGAGCGCTGGAAAATCCTGCTGAATTGACTTCATCAGAAAGGGTGCTGGAACAAGTGAACACATTGGTCAGATACATTATGCAGGATGAATTTTTGCATGCATGGATTGACCAGATTTATGTGACCCCTCAAGGGAATTTTGAGCTTGTGCCGCGCAATAGTGCCCATGTTATTGAGTTTGGTAATGTGAAAGAGATGGAGGAAAAGTTTGATAAACTGATGAAGTTTTATAAAAACGGACTTACCCATGTAGGATGGGGAAGTTACAAAAAAATCAATTTACAATTTAAAAATCAGGTTGTTTGTTCTAAATGATTGCTGTTATGGTACCTTCCGAAATTATTGTAGGCTTAGATATTGGTTCAACAAAGATTGCCTGTATCGTTGGACGTAAAAATGAATATGGAAAAATTGAAATTCTGGGTTTAGGCAAAAGCCCCTCTCTGGGAGTAAGCAGAGGGGTGGTAGCCAATATTCAGCACACAGTTGATTCAATCCGTGCTGCGGTGACAGAAGCCGAGCAGCGTGCCGGTGTTGAAATCAGGGTGGTGAATGTAGGCATTGCCGGACAGCATATCCGGAGCCTGCAACATCGGGGCAATATAATGCGAAATTCAATTGATGAAGAAATTGATCAGCAAGATGTTGATTCGCTGATTGAAAACATGTACAAACTTGTTTTGCCTCCCGGTGAAGATATCATCCATGTCATCCCCCAGGATTATATTATTGACAATGAGCAGGGGATTCGCGCGCCCATTGGGATGTCGGGCCGCTGCCTGGAAGCCAATTTTCATATTATTACCGGTCAGCTGGCAGCCGCCCGAAATATTAAAAAGTGTGTTACCAAAGCAGGACTGGAAATCGATGATCTCATCCTGGAACCCCTGGCTTCCTCTGAAGCCGTGTTGAGTGCTGAAGAAAAAGAAGCGGGAGTTGTATTGGTCGATATTGGTGGAGGAACCACCGATATTGCCATTTTTCAGGATGATATTATTCGTCATACAGCAGTAATTCCCCTGGGAGGTAATGTAATTACTGAAGACATCAAGGAAGGGTGCTCCATTATTAAAAACCAGGCAGAGGCATTGAAGACTAATTTTGGATCCGCACTGGCCAGCGAAAACCGTGATGAAGAGATTGTTTCTATTCCTGGCCTGAAAGGAAGAGAACCCAAGGAGATTTCCCTGAAAAACCTGGCCAATATTATCCAGGCTCGTACCGAAGAGATAGTTGAGCATGTTTATTATGAAATCCGAAATTCAGGTTTTGAAAACAAATTGATTGCCGGAATTGTGCTCACTGGCGGAGGTAGTCAGCTTAAACACATTGCACAACTTACTTCCTTTATTACCGGCATGGATACTCGTATTGGCTATCCCAGCGAGCATCTGGCGAAAGCTCCTTCTGACGAAGTATCAAAGCCTATGCACGCTACCGGTGTGGGCCTGGTGATTCAGGGATTTAAAAATTCTGAAACCCAGAGAAGAAGAAAGGAACCAAGGGTTTCTACTCATTCACAAAAAAGCAAAGGAAACTTTTTTGATGTAATCCTAAAGAAAGGAAAACAGTTTTTTGAAAATGACAGTACCGATTAATGTGATTTTATTAACATTATAACGGAAAAATCTGTTGATAAAAAATTACAGGAAATAATTCATTGATTTTATTAATAACTACCTTAGACCCAGAAAATATGAACTCAGACATGATAAATTTCGATTTGCCAAAAAACCAATCCTCTCACATCAAAGTACTGGGAGTAGGTGGCGGAGGTAGTAATGCTGTTAATTATATGTTTAAACAAGGGATTGAGGGTGTTGACTTTATCGTTTGCAATACCGATTCTCAAGCCCTTGATTGTAGCCCCGTGCCCAACAAGATTCAACTGGGTGTGAGTCTGACCGAAGGGCGGGGTGCAGGCAGCATTCCTGCTGTAGGTAAAAATGCCGCTATTGAAGACCTTGATCGCATCAGAGAACTGCTGGAAGTAAATACCAAGATGCTTTTCATTACTGCCGGGATGGGAGGTGGAACCGGTACCGGAGCCGCTCCGGTTATCGCTAAAGCATGTAAGGATTTAAGCATTCTTACTGTTGGAATTGTTACCATACCCTTTGCCTTTGAAGGACGCAAGCGCCGGCTTCAGGCCGAGGAAGGAATTAAGGAGTTGAAAGAAAGTGTGGATGCCCTTATTGTCATCTGCAATGATAAACTGCGGGAATTGTATGGCAATCTATCAGTTACCGATGCTTTTTCCAAAGCTGACAATGTCCTTACCACTGCAGCCAAAGGAATTGCTGAGATTATTACCCTTACCGGAGGCGTCAATGTTGATTTTGCCGACGTGAAAACGGTAATGTCCAACAGTGGCGTGGCCATTATGGGGAGTGGAAGTGCAGAAGGAGATAACAGGGCCATTAAAGCCGTTGAAACAGCTCTGGCTTCCCCCTTGCTCAATGATAACAATATTCAGGGTGCCAGCAATGTATTGCTTAATATTGTCAGTGGGAAAGAAGAAATTCTCATGGATGAAATCACCGAAATTACCGACTATATCCAAACAGAAGCCGGTTCAACTGCCGATATTATTTGGGGGTATGGTAAAGATGAAAGCCTGGGCAATAAAATTAATGTAATTATTGTGGCCACAGGTTTTGGTGAAAGTTCAGATTTGGGATACAATTTGGAAAATAAGCCTGCTCAGAAAAAGGTAGTATCTCTGGATGCCACCAATAAACCCAAAGAAGAAACCCGGAATGCTGATGAAGAGCTGGGAATGAAAATTATTTCAAAGGGGAGCAGCCAGCAGGAAAATGCTGCATCGCAGAATCAAAAGTCAGAGAAGCCTGCGGGATCCGGACATGTTGATGTGCAAACCCATCGCGAGGAAAAAGTTTTTAAACCCAACTTTGTCAGTGATAAAGCTAATGATGTCCAGCCTCCTTCCGAAGTAATACGACATGTTTTGCCTGATAAAGAGCAACCTGGCAGCGATGAGCTGGGGTTACAGTCCAAGGCAAAAGAACGTGAGCAGCGATTGAGAGAACTCAGCCTGAAGCTTAAAACCCCGGAAGGCCTGCAGGATCTTGAGAAGCAACCTGCTTATATCAGAAGACAGGTAGAGCTCAACAAAGTACCAGCCAGCAATGAATCTCATATCTCAAGGTACACGCTTTTTGATGGCGAAGGAAAAACCCAAATCAAATCCAATAATTCTTTTCTGCACGATAATGTAGACTAAATCTCTGAAAGATACTCCCCACAAAAAAGCCCCTGAGGAGGGCTTTTTTTATTGACTTCTCAGGGGCCAGTTCCTGTTTTGTTCTCTTGCGGGTATGTCATTCAATGGTTCCGGCTGAATCCTTCAACATAGGAAATAGTATAAGTTTTCCCGGAGGGAGTGTATGAAGAGATTACACTGAATTTGCCTCCTTGTATTCGCCCGGGGTGAGATTTTTGTATTTCTTAAAAGCTGAATAAAAAGAAGATTTAGATTGAAAGCCGGACATCAAAGCAATGGTTTCTATGGTAAATTTCCTGTTGTCATCATTTTCCAGCAGTTTTATGCTCTCTTGTACCCTGTATTCATTGATGAGTCCGTAGAAACTATTATTCAAAACCTGCCCAATCAGATAGCCCGCTTTTCTTTTATTAATGTCCAGGAGTATGCAGAAATCATCAAGGCCAAATCGGGGATTTGTATAAGGTTTTTTCTCTTGCATAACACGTTCCAGTTTATCCAGCAGCATTTGTTCTTCCTCTTTTGTTAGAAGAGGAAGATGGATGGAATTGTTTTTGTGGATAGCCAGTTCGTTATTTTGTATGTTCCTGGCAGGATTGTTTTGTGTTTTTTCATGCGTTATTACATTGACGGGTGATGTGTTAAGAATCCTGGCCAGGTGATGGCCCATCATGCCCCCTGCCATGAGAAGGGTTATATTGTAAATTACGATAAATGTGGAGTCGTTCAAAAGCCCGGGTACATGGAAAAGCAGCAGCGGGATAAAAACAGCAAGGAAAAGCAGGTGGAGTTCGGGCAGAAACGTTTTCTGGTTTTCATGATGATTGTATGCTTGAATTGGCTTGTTTCTGGAGAGCGTTAGCGTAAACAAAAACGGTGCATGGAAAAGCGTTTTTACTACAAGATAAATCATTGCGATAGCAGAAAAAACAAGTGCGAGGATTTGTTTCGATGTCATCACCCCGCTAACAGGGTCTTCAGGACTGAGAATCTCAGCATCAGAGAAACCATTAGCTACAATTAAAGCTGCCACCCATACCAACGAAAAAATAATTGGAAATGTATATTGCTTTACTATAAGGGTTGGTGATATTTTTTTCTCATTCCTTGCCACCTGCTGGTTATAGAAGAAAAAAGTAGCAACACCCATTACAAACAGGATGTAAAACAATCCTTTGTAAAAAATCAGATTGTGAGGTTGGTAGAATGCAAACCCGTTCAATACTGCCAGGGTGGTAGTCAGCAATAACAACATACCTGCCAGGATTCTGTGAGAACTGTATTTCCTGGCAATTACCACCTGAGTTGTAAAATACAATAACTGGTAAAGTGGTATTGAGAATAAAATGATATGCAGGTTTTCAGTACTCATGGGTTTTCGGTGAAGGGTTTCGGGTCCTGGATTTCCATATTTCCGGATGTTTAAATGAGTCTTTTATAATGATAATAACCGCGAAAACATAGAAAGCCTCCATCATAAGGTGAAATAGATATTTAGCCAGTTCGGACTTGTAATATAAAGTCAGTAATATCATAAAACCAACATGAAAAAGCAGGAACAAACCCAGGTCAAACCCTCCCTGGCGTGCTGCCTGTTTTGTTGGTAAGCTGAAAAATAAAAGCGGAATCCAGCTCAATACGATTACTGCAGGTAGTAGAAGACTTTGGGCACGTTGAGGATAGGAACCCCGTCTTTCGTCAATGAGTGTTGTAACACGAAAGACCAATTCATCATCGGTTGTTTCCAGTTCAATCCCGGTTTGACTACTGCCTGCTCCCACAATAATATTGGTGGTAAAGACCAATAGATGTCCGTATACTTTCTCCAGACCGTTAAACCATAAAACGGTTATCAAAACAGATGCTGTAACGAGTATTGCAATTTTTTTTATCATAACAAATGTCCTTTAGACGCTCTGTAGGATTTCTTGTTCTTCTTATTCTTCTCAGCTTTTCAATTGTAAGGTGAACCAGATGATCCGGGGCTGCGAGCAAAAACACCTCCTGCTCTGCCATCTGCCCATACGTATACAAGGAAAATCATAATGCCAAATAAGATGTTCCAGAAGTAATCATGGATAGTTTCAAACAGATGAGGGTGTGTTTTCCCGATAATTCCCATGAGAATAAAGCGCATGTTGTTCAAAATAAAAATCACCCCCAGAAATATACCCAGGTTGATAAACTTGTCTTTCAATGACCAACGGGAAAAAATAGTTATCATGATTACGAAAAGGTAAAAGTTATAAGCCGTGCACTCCAGAATTACTCTCATCCCGAATCCATCGTAATCCAGTACAGGGGAACCTTTACCGCTGATGGGCAAAAAAAGGAGTTTCCCTGTGAAAATGGCGGCACTATGGGTGAAGTCTACCATGATTTGCCGCAGGTGATCTTTTATAAAAGGAATGTGAAGGATTGCCAGAAGTGCAAACCAGGTTACAAAAGCGTATAGCAATGGTTTGAGCTTTTTCTGGTATTCTTTTCTGGCCTGCTCTTTTTTTTGCCGTTCTTTTTGCTGTAGTTTTTGCTTGTTCAAGTGAGGAGTTTTTTGGATGACTTTAAATGGTTAGTTAAAGTTAAAGAAAAATATGTACAATGCACAACTTATGGTAAATAAATGTTTGTTCAAGTAAGTTAATTTGTGTTTTAGCAAGCATTTATAAGAATTTGGGAGAGTGTTTTTCTTGTAATTGCATGTGGTGAATTCAATTAAAGAATTACCCCGTTCCTGCTTTCCACGTCATTATGGGTTATAAACATTGATATGTTTTATTAATTTTGTAATAAATCTAAAACCGGAAGTTATGAGTTTACTTGAAAAAATTGATCAGGATATTAAAAAAGCGATGCTTGCCAAAGAAAAAGAGAAACTGGAAGCATTGAGGGCAGTGAAAAACGCATTGCTGGTGCAGAGAACCGAGAAGGGGGGAGGAGGCACCATTGATGCGGATATGGAGATAAAAATTTTGAAGAGGCTGGTAAAGCAGAGAAAAGAAGCTGCTGAGCTCTACCTGCAGCAGAACCGAAAAGATTTGGCTGAAGTAGAAGATGCACAGGCAGAGATTATTGACAGTTACCTGCCCGAGCAATTATCAGAAGAGGAAATTCGAAAAGTGGTCAAAGACCTGATTGAAAAGCTGGGTGCCAGCGGTATGAAAGACATGGGCAGGGTAATGGGTGCCGCTACCAAAGAACTTGCAGGGAAAGCTGATAATAAGCAGGTATCAGCCATTGTAAAAGAGTATCTTTCCTGATTTACATTTTATATTGCAGGGAGTTTCCCGGTCATTGCAAGTGAAACGCAAAAAAAAAAGCCACCCCTGAGGATGGCTTTTTTTTTGTCAGGATTGATTACCTGGTGAGGACGATTCTGTCATGGAATACTTTTTCACCTGCAGTAAGTTTGTAGATGTAAATACCGTTGGGCAGAGATTCTGCATTGAAAGTATGTTTCTGGCTTTCAAATGCATTTACTTGTCCGTTGTAAAGTATAGCTACTCTTTCACCTACAAGGTTGTAGATTTCCAGGGTTACATCAGAATTCTCAGTAAGGGTGAATTCAATAGTTGCACGGGTAGTGAAGGGGTTAGGATAAACACTAACTTCTGCTTCTGTTTCCATGAAGTTTCCGTCTGACAAAGGATCTTCGTCTTTCTGAGAAACGAGGTTAACCTGCACATCTTCTTCAATTCCGATTTCAACACATTCGATCCACTGGCAACCATTCTGGTCAGTAACCACTACCTGGTAGCTTCCTGGTTCCAATCCGAAGTGCAGGAATCCCTGGGATTTGTCATAGTCTTCATTGGCTTCGTCTTTATCGTATTCACAATCAGTAAACAGACATACATTGTAAGGTCCAACGCCACCGGAAATCATTCCTTCGATTTCACCGTCGTTTTCGTCCATGCCTGTTGCATGAGAGATAGCCAGGTCAACAACCAGTTCATCAGGTTCAGTCAGGGTTACTGTTTCTACTATGAAGCAGCCATTGGCATCCATAATGGTGATATCATAGTCACCTGCAGTGAGGTTTTCGAAATAACCATTGTCTTGTGCTTCACCACCGTCAAGAGCGTAGGTAAGAGCTCCGGTGCCCCCGTCAGCAACGATGTCGATGTAACCATTGTCTCCATCGTGGCAGAGGATATCTTCAGTATCAACAGAAACCACTACAATCGGATCAGGATTCTCAA
>CAZBGI010000020.1:44199-54234 GCA_964491395.1 uncultured Bacteroidales bacterium
AGTTTCACATCCGTTTCCATCAACTACAATCCAGTTGTAGACACCAGCAATGCGATCAGGAACTATTGTGAAGTCAGTAAATTCAGCAACAACGAGCGTTTCTTCAGAAACAACGCCATCGTATAGGCTGTAAAGACCTTCGCCACCAGTAGCGGTTACAGTTACATCTGTAGTTCCACCGAAGCAGGCAATTGCGTCATAAGATTCTACTGCAACAAGCTCGGCTGGCTGCTCCAGGAAGAATTCTACAGTAACGTAGCATCCGTTGGCGTCTGTTACTGTCCAGTTGTACTGTCCATAAGTAAAAATAGGATCAAGTTCAAGCAGACCGGCTTCGTCTACTATGAGCTCAAAGTCACTGTTGTCGTCAGTCAATACATAAGGAGCAGTGCCACCCTGGATGTCAAGGCTTACCCATGTAGTACCTTCATAGCAAAGAATTTCGCCGTTGGTTTGTCCAACCACCAATTGAGTGGGTTCATCTACATCAAACTGAACCGTTTCCACACAACCCTTGGCGTCAACAATAACAGCTTCGTAAGAACCTGCAGCTAAACCGGCAATGATGTTACCTTCGATTTCTTCACCCTCAAAAATGATGGTGTATTCCGGTGTACCACCACTGATGTTGATTTCGGCAGTACCGTCAGCTCCTTCGAAACAGCTTACGTCAGTAACTGTTGCATCGACAACGATAGGCTCGGGGAATTCAACTTCAAAATCAAACTCATTGGAAACACATCCATCGAATTCAAAGAAGATAGTGTAGTCTCCACTTTCAGTGATGTTGTTGATGTCAACTTCTTCATCTTCTTCGTTCAGAACGGTATATACTGCACCTTCTACTTCAGGAGAAATAATAATCTCCAGTTCAGCAGCTACAGGAGCTGCAGGAGCTACAGAAGTATTGAAAATATTAATACCATTGAGGTCAAATCCGTCACCGTTGCTGAAATCATCAGGATTGGTTGCATCAACAACCTTCACGTAACGTGCCCAGTCAAGAATGAACTCTTCACCGCCTTCTTTTGCAGTCTCACCATTTTCAAGGTCGAATTCTCCGCTCAGGCAGGTTTCTCCCAGGTAAGACCAGGGGCCATCAAGGGTTTGAGCCACCCATACATCCGCTTTTTCAGGATGGTTATCGCAGCTGGGTGAACCATAAGAGGTTTCAATTACCTCGAAGTCATTGCCTTCTGCGTTGACAATTTCACATCCGGCTTCCAGTACCAATTGACCTTCATATCCAAGGCTTACATAGGTAATGGGGGGAGCGTTCGATTCATCAGGCATGCCCAATACATTTTCAATGACGCGTCGGTTAGCGTTTACTGTGCCATCGCCATAGGTAGAATATCCTTCGATGGTCATGTCATCAATAACAGCAACAGCCCATGGTTCTTCACATCCTGGGAAGTTGTCAGGAGCACAGTCAGGAACCGTTACTACAACATCTTCAATAACCAGCTCTTCAGGTTCTTCAATGGTGAAAGTCACTTCTTCGGGTCCGCAGTTTTTGGAATCTGTAATGGTTACCGTGTAAGTATCAGCAGCCAAGTCACTGATGGTAAACAATCCCTCAGCAAATACACCGTCCATATCGAAAGTATAAGAAGGAGTACCCCCTGTTACAGATATCACAGCTTCGCCGTCAACTGCTCCATAGCAGCTTGCCTCCTCGGTAGATACCAGCTCAGCAACCAGCAAGGGGGGCTCGGTAATAATTATCTCTTCGATATCTACAGAGCAACCATTAGCGTCCACAACAGTCCAGTTATAAGTATCGGCAGGAACGTCAAGAGAAAACTCTCCGTCAACCAGTTCACCTGCTTCTGTTTCTCCGTCAAATAATGTGTAAGGAGCAGTACCGCCAGTGGCAAATACAGTTACAGTTGACAATTCACCGTTGCAGAGAATTTCTGTAGCTTCATAAGTAGCTTCCAGCGGAGCGGGTTCATCCATGTCGAAATTAACATCAGCTTCACAACCATTGGCGTCTACTACAGTCCAGTTGTAAGAACCCACACCTACAGAAAGTGTTATTTCACCATCTACCAGGTCACCGGCTTTTACCTCACCGTCAAACAATTCATAAGGTGCAATACCACCTTCAGCAAAAACAGTTACATCGGCTTGTTCTCCAAAGCAAAGGATTTCATCTTTTTCGTAAGAAGCTTCCAAAGCATCAGGTTGGGTAATTGTCACTTCAATGTCGAGTTCACAGCCGTTGGCATCAACCACGGTCCAGTTGTAAGTATCGGCAGGAACGTCAAGAGAAAACTCTCCGTCAACCAGTTCACCTGCTTCTGTTTCTCCGTCAAATAATGTGTAAGGAGCAGTACCGCCAGTGGCAAATACAGTTACAGTTGACAAGTCGCCGTTGCAGAGAATTTCTGTAGCTTCATAAGTAGCTTCCAGAACAGGGGGTTCTTCAACTTCAAAATCAATAACAAAAGCTTCACAACCTTCAGCATCACTTAAGGTCCATTCGTATTCGCCTGCAAAAACTTCCAAAGTATAATCAAAATCGAAAGTCTCCACTTCTTCACCTTCTTGATTGAAAAGCGTGTAAGGAGGATTGCCACCGAAACCGGTAACAGTTACTTCAGTTGATTCGCCGTTGCAAAGAATGGGTTCAAAATCTACTTCGGCGGTAATAGGATCAGGTTCTCCTACCGTTACGCATTCGGTATATTCACAACCGTTGGCATCAACTACAGTAATCAGGTAGTTTCCGGGCATAAGACCTTCGTAAGTGGCGGTTTGTGTTTTTACAGGGACAAATTCTTCGTCTCCAGGTTCACAACCGTATGAAATACAAATGTTGAAAGGCTTGGCGCCGTTCATCTCTACAACAATGGTTCCGTCTTCATCACCATTGCAGGTAACAGGAGTTGACGTAATATCCACCTCCATCTCAGGGAATTCAGCTACTGCAAAAGTCTCAGTAACTTCACATCCGTTGTCGTCCATGACTGTTACCGTATATTCTCCTGCAGGCAGATCAGTGCGTTCTGCACCTTCAACTCCATCTTCCCAAACGAAAGAATAGGGGCCTATGCCACCCATTACATCTACCAAAAGGCTGCCATATTCACCGGCACATACTTCCATTTCGCCTTCAACTGTAAGCTCCAGTTCGTCTTCGCAAGGACAGCGCTGTGAGTTTGCACTGGCTGTTGAAGTTGCAGCAGGGGTGTCAGGGCTTTTAAGGTGCCATACAAGATCGTCTCCGTTAAAAACAATTTCAAAAACGCCTACTTGTCTGCCAGGCAGAAATACTTCGGGAAGTTCATCACTGCCATCTAATGCAGTGTTGCTTGAAATACGGTTGTTGGGTCCCTGAGGAATCTCTACTTCAAATTCATTCTGGTTGTTATAACCGAACAAAGCCGTATATTCACCATCACCGTTGTTGGTAACACATTCCAATACCGGACTAACCTTGAGTATAGGGGTATATTGGGGCAGAATTTCACGGAACATAATGTTGTCCAGTCCAAAGTCATTACCGCTTTCAACCTGAGAAGTCTCGGCAATAGTAATGACAGTTCCATTTGATTTCTCTTCCTCTGTCTTGGTATATACAAAGTTAACCCAGTTTTCAGTTTGGTCTTCTCCTACTATAATAGATTTCATCTCTTCACCATCAATATAAATAGTGATTTCAAGATGAGCAGGATTGGATGTAACCAGGCTGAGCAAGTCAAAACTAAACTCATAGTCTTTGTCTACTTCAACATCAGCAATTTCTTGTTGCCAGACAATGGCCGGGTTATTTGGTACTCCCTGGTCTTCCATTGTTTCATCTGTATGTCCGTTGACAATCATAAAAGGATTGTCGTTGTCAGGCATATCGACAAAGTTATTGTGATAGGCGCCCGGATTGGTTCCTATTAAATATACACCTTCAGGAACCAGGCTGTTACTACCTGCATTCTCAGGAGTAATGAAGAAGTAGTCAGTAGTAAAACCTGTATTTCCATCGGAGAAGTCTCCGTTGGTAATCAGATTGTCGCCATAGTCCTGGCCGTAAGAAGCTGTGCCGCAACACAAGCTAATGACGAACAGTGCCATGATTACACTAAAAAAGTTGATTTTTTTCATAAGATTTGATTTTAGTTTGAGTTAAATTGAATGTTTGTTTCTGAAAAAGGTTCTATGCTTTTCGTTTGTTTGGGAACGAACCCTTGTCGGATTCTTGCTTGTGTATTTTTAGAGGTTTTGCTTCATAGGCATCAGAGTTTTATAATTCACAATAAATGATTTTAGTCTGCAAAAAATATATGTTTGTAGGCATTTAGAATTTATTGAGATAAAAGTATCTTTGTTTTTGACGTTTATCAATGAGGATGTTCCCCTAATTTTTTATACGTAGTAACCCTTATTATTAGGCTCTTTTATTTCTGTAGAAATCGCAGAATCAAATTGTTAAGGCTTCTTACGCTTGATTAGGTATTTTTTGCATTTTTTCCGGGAAAGCAAAATTTTGTATTAAAAAACTGACAAAATGTCGATAAAAATTACAATAAATTCCTTTAATGGTTTATTGAATTTGATAAGTAGGGTTTTCCTGGGCCGCAATTGTCGTTCTGTTCCTGGTAGAGTTTCAGGGTGGGAATCTTTTTTCCCTTATTGGTCAATGAAATGCTTCCCGGTTCCATTCCTTCCGGTAAATCCTAACAATGTCAGGGGTAGAATGTGAGAAACCAGGCATTGAGGCATTTTGAAAATCTCATCACCCCTGGTAGGATTTCGTCCGGTTTTGCTTATGAAGAAAGGAATAGGTCATCCGGAAATACTCTTTATTTAACACGCGTTAATAGTTTGCACTCCGGAAAGAAATGAGGGCTTTTCTACCTTTGCGGGCACTATGGAAAACAACTGAATTTTATGAAACGGTACAAATTATTTCTCTTACCGATGCTGCTTTGTTTCATCGGTTTTTCTTCTGTTGCTTCTTTCGGGCAAACTCATCCCCGGAAACTACAAGCAGCAAGAGTAAAAGATGCACCTCAAATTGATGGAATTCTGGACGAATCCATTTGGAGGGATGCACCGGTAGCCAGGGGCTTCTATCAGTATGAGCCACACAATGACCGCCCTGCAAGCCAGCAAACCCAGGTGCGTATATTGTTTGACAATGATGCTTTGTATGTTGGGGCCCGACTTGAGGATGACCAGCCGGAGAAAATTCTTACTGAGTTGGGGCCCAGGGATTCAGGAAATAATGTAAATGCGGATTTATTCTGGATAGATATTAATCCCTTCAATGATGGAATTAACGGATTCAGGTTTATGGTTTCCGCTTCAGGTGTACAAACCGATATCAATATTTCAGGAGCAGGAGGATCGGGTGGAGATGATGACTGGGATGCAGTATGGATGAGTGCGGTTTCTATTGATGATAATGGGTGGGTCGTTGAGATGAAAATTCCTTATTCTGCTTTGCGCTTTCCCCGGGGTGAGGTGCAATTGTGGGGGATTAATTTCTGGCGGGAGATTAGGCGTAGCCGGGAGCAATCGAGCTGGAATTTTGTCAATCGCCGCATTGGTGATCCCCTGGCCTTTATGGGTGAGCTCAATGGCATTGAAGAAATTGAAACTCCCGTGCGGTTGGCATTGTATCCCTATGTTTCTTCCTACCTGGAAAAAAACGGTCAGGGAGATTCGTGGAGCAATACTTTTGCAGGCGGTATGGATCTGAAATATGGCATCAGCAACAGTTTTACCATGGATATGACCTTGATCCCCGACTTCGGACAGGTTCAATCCGATGCACGGGTGTTAAATCTCAGTCCTCATGAAGTAAAGTACGACGAAAAACGCCAGTTTTTTACCGAGGGGATTGAATTATTCGGAAAAGCAGATCTTTTTTATTCTCGCAGAATTGGCAGTCGGCCACGAGGATTTGGCACTGTAGGAGATCAATTGATTCGCAACGATTCAGTTTATGAATTATTGGTAGAGAATCCGATTGAAACGCGGCTTATCAATGCAACCAAAATATCTGGTCGCACTTCCGGGGGGCTTGGACTGGGGGTTTTCAATGCCATGACGGCTCATGGGGAGGCATTGGTCAGGGATACTCTTTCAGGCACCAGTCGCAGGGTTACTACACAACCTTTCACCAATTACAATGTGCTGGTGGCCGATCAAAGCCTGCGCAACAACTCTTTTGTAAGCCTGATTAACACCAATGTGTCAGGAAGTGAGCCGGGGTACATAGCCAATGTTTCAGGGACTGAATTCAGATTTATGGATTCTTCCAATGCATACCGCTTTAGTGGTAGTGCTGCCCTTAGCCAGCAATATCGAACCAATATTGACAATACCTTTGGATATACTTATGATATCTCGGCGGGTAAGGTGGGTGGTACCTGGCAGTATGGATACAACCGATTGGTATACAGTAATACCTATGACCCCAATGATTTGGGTTACCTGGCATATAACAACCTGGTAATGGATAAAGTGAATGTGTCGCTGAATATTTTCGATCCTTTCTGGCGGTTATTGAATCTGAGAAATGAAATTGCCATCAACTATAACAGGTTGCATACCCCGGATACCTTTACAGGATTTAATATGGCTTATAATCTCAGAGCCCTTTTCGATACGCGGTTTTTCGTGATGCTAAGGACCAACTACCGTCCGTTGGGAAACAGAGATTACTTTGAACCCCGTGTGCCCGGCAGGTTTTTTGAAACAGACCCGGCCTGGGATTATTATGCCATGTTTTCCACTGATTACAGAAAGCGTGTGTATTTAGACGGTGATATCACTTATGGGAGAATTATGTCCGAATATGATCAGAAAGAATTCGGTTTTGAGCTGGAACCCACCTTCAGGGTTACGAATCGGTTGAATCTGGCTTATGGACTTGAAGTCAAAAGGCTGAATAATGATGTAGGGTTTGTGACGGTCAATGAACAGGCCGATATTTATTTTGGGATGCGAAACACGGATGTTTTAATTAATACCCTGGAAGGTGCCTTTATTTTCAATAACCAATTATCTGTTCAGCTCGATTTCAGGCATTACTGGTCGGTAGTGGAATACACCGATAAGTTTTATCTCCTCAATGAGGACGGAAGGTTGGATGAGATGGAAGAAGATCCGGGAGCGAAAAACATCAATTATAATGCTTTTACCGTAGATATGATGCTTGTCTGGCATTTTGCTCCCGGCAGCCAGCTCTCCCTTGCCTGGAAGAACAATATTGACAGCCAGGTAGCGCAACTTACCCGCAGCTACCACGATAATCTGACCCATATTCTCCGGCAACCCCAAATCAATAGCTTGTCGCTCAGGTTGCTGTATTACCTGGATTATCAGAAGGTGAAAGAACTGACAGACTGAAAAAGAGCAAGAATAAAAAAGCCGGCATTTTTTAAAAAAGCCGGCTTTTTAAGTGTGATTTTAAACTCACTGATTATACAATCTTGCCAATCAGGTCAACAACGCGGCATGAATAGCCATATTCATTGTCGTACCAGGAAAGTACTTTCACGAATTTGCCGTCCATAACCTGGGTCATGATGGAATCGAAAACGGAAGAGTGGGAGTTTCCGATTACGTCGGTTGACACGATTGGATCTTCGCAGAATTCCAGTATGCCTTTCATGGGGCCTTCGGCAGCTTCTTTCATGGCTGCATTGAGTTCCTCTTTGGTAGTTTCTTTTTCCAGTTCGGCAGTAAGGTCAACGACTGATCCGTCAGGGGTAGGAACACGCATGGCGAAACCATCCAATTTGCCTTTCAGCTGGGGGATAACCAGACCAACGGCTTTGGCTGCACCGGTAGTAGTGGGGATAATGCTCATGGCTGCTGCACGTGCACGACGAAGGTCGCTGTGAGGCGCATCCAGGATAATCTGGTCGTTGGTATAAGAATGGATGGTATTCATCAAACCTCGCTTGATACCAAATTTATCATTCAGAACTTTGGCAAAAGGAGCAAGGCAGTTGGTAGTACATGATGCATTGGAGTATATTTTATGCTCAGGTTTGATGTCGTTCTCATTCACACCCAGCACAACCGTTGCATCTACATCATCTGCTGATTTTGAAGGCACGGTTAAAACCACTTTTTTTGCTCCGGCATCCAGGTGTTTGGTTATTTTGTCGCGGCTACGAAAAACGCCTGTAGATTCTACCACTACATCAATTTCATGATCTTTCCAGGGAAGATTGGCAGGGTCTTTTTCTGCGTATACTCTTACTTTTTTTCCGTTGATAACCAGGTTGTCTCCGTCAACTTCTACAGTTCCGGGGAATTTACCATGTACTGAGTCATATTTTAGCAGGTGAGCAAGTGTTTTGCTATCTGTAAGGTCATTTACAGCTACAATCTCCATGTCGCTTCTGTTCAAAGAAGCCCTTAAAGTTAATCTTCCAATTCTTCCAAAGCCATTAATGGCAACTTTAATTTGTCCCATATCTATTTATTATTTAAGGTTAAAAATTCCAGTTGCAAAGGTAAGCATTTTTGCACGATTTATTTAGTACTTTGCAACTTGTTCTCTATCTGTATTGTTTTCAAAGGTTTTTTTACGGATTATAAAAACATTTTTAAATGTAGTAAATTTGGATGTTAAAGTCTGTTCAGGAATCTTTAAAAATATTAAATACCCTCTCAGATTGAAGTTCTGAATCTTTCTTGAAAACATCCTGTGCCAGGTATACCTCCTCCATGGTTTTTGATGATTCTTGCCGGTATAATTTTCAAGAAGGTTGTATCCCTTTTATACATGCGGTTATTGTTTCGGCTCTTCAGTAAGCATACCCAGGAAATATCCGCAGAAATCTAATATTGAAAAAAATATAAACAATCTTTTAACCCAATGAGCCCGGGCAGCAGTTCTCAAAACATTTATTAATTTTGCGCCATTATAATAAAACCGCTCATTCTAAGTTATTAAACCATACAAAAAACAGGAAAATTAATCATAAATGATACAATCGTTTTTATTACAGGTTCAATTGGGTAGCCAGGCTGCCTCAGACACAGTGCCAACTGATATGCCCACGGAGGAAACCCTGAGTTTCTTTTCTCTCGCCCTCAAAGGTGGAATTGTGATGATTCCTCTTTTAATCCTTTCCATAGTGGCCATTTACATTTTCATTGAGCGGTATCTTGCTATCAGTAAAGCTTCCAAAGAGGAGTACAACTTCATGAATAACATTCGTGATTTTATCCATGAGGGAAGAATCGACAGTGCCAAATCGCTTTGTAAAAACAATCAATCGCCACTTGCGCGCATGATTTCTAAAGGAATTACGCGCATCGGCAGGCCGCTCAACGATATCAATGCTGCCATCGAAAATGTGGGAAAGCTGGAAGTAGCCAAGCTGGAGAAAAATATTGCGTTTCTTTCCACAGTAGCAGGTGCGGCCCCCATGATTGGATTCCTTGGGACAGTGATGGGAATGGTCAGAGCATTTTACAACATGTCTATGGCCGGTAATAATATTGATATTTCATTGCTGGCAGGAGGTATCTATGAAGCCATGATTACAACCATTACGGGTCTTATTGTGGGTATCATCGGTTATATTTGCTATAATATTCTTGTTTCACGCATCGAGAAGGTGATTTTTATGCTGGAAGCCCGGGCCACCGAATTTATGGACCTGCTGCACGAGCCTGCATCTTAATCTGACATAACTATGGCTATTAAACTCAGAAATCCAAGAAAAGCAGAATTCAACATGGCCTCCATGTCTGACCTGGTTTTTCTATTGTTGATATTCTTTATGCTCACCTCTACACTGGTGGCTCCTAATGCCATAAAGCTGCTGTTGCCCACCAGCGAAAGCCGCACCATGGCCAGGCAAACCGTAACCGTTTATATCAATGCTGATAACGATATTTTTCTGGAAGAAACACCCGTTGAGCTGGAGGCATTGCAGAGTGGCCTGGTTGTTGCCCTCCAGGGGCAGACAGAAGGTTCTGTAGTGCTGCGTGCTGATCAGAGTGTGTCGGTTCAACACATTGTAAGTGTTATTGATGTGGTAAACACTATCAACAGCA
>CAZBGI010000021.1:0-43167 GCA_964491395.1 uncultured Bacteroidales bacterium
AGAATCCCTTAAAAAACAATTGGAGGAAGCCGGCGCTGAGGTTGAGATAAAGTAATTTGTTTTACTAAACCCCTAAGGATTAGACTTCTGCCGGATTGTTAAGATTCGCTGTGGAAGTCTAATCTGTATTGCTGTTTTTTTGCTCATTATTGTTTTTTATTCATAACAAACTTTCATACCTTGGCCGCAACAAACTTAAAAAACAAAAGAATTGACTTCGGATCTGTTACCAGGCGTTTCTCATACCCTGACTTTCTCGAAGTACAAGTCAAATCATTTCAGGACTTTTTCCAACTGGAAACTACTCCGGAAAACAGAAAAGATGAAGGGCTCTTTAAAGTTTTCGCTGAGAACTTTCCCATTTCCGATGCCCGCAACAACTTTGTGCTGGAATTCCTCGATTATTTTATTGACCCCCCCAAGTATTCCATTCAGGAATGCATTGAAAGAGGCTTGACGCACAGTGTACCTCTAAAAGCCAAGCTTAAATTATATTGTACCGATCCCGAACACGAAGATTTTGAAACCATCATTCAGGACGTATACCTGGGTACTATACCGTATATGACCCCCAAAGGTACCTTTGTTATCAATGGTGCTGAGAGAGTTGTAGTGTCGCAATTGCATCGTTCCCCGGGTGTATTCTTCGGTACCAGTGTGCACGCTAACGGTACACAACTTTACAGTGCCAGGATTATCCCTTTTAAAGGTTCCTGGATTGAATTTGCTACAGACATTAACAACGTCATGTACGCTTACATTGACAGGAAAAAGAAACTTCCTGTTACTACCCTGCTTCGGGCCATTGGCTTTGAAAGCGACAAAGAAATTCTTGAAATCTTTGATCTTGCTGACGAAGTTAAAGTCAGCAAAACCGGGCTGAAAAAGTATGTAGGACGGAAACTGGCAGCAAGAGTTTTACGATCATGGATCGAAGACTTCGTGGATGAAGATACAGGCGAGGTGGTCTCCATTGAAAGAACTGAGGTTATCATTGACCGTGAAACAGTTCTGGAGAACGAACATATTGAGCCAATTCTTGAATCTGGCGTTAAAACCATTATCTTGCATAAAGAAGACGTGAATCTCAACGATTATGCATTGATATACAACACTCTGCAGAAAGATACCACCAATTCTGAAAAAGAATCGGTAGAATATATATACAGGCTCCTCAGGAATGCTGATCCACCGGATGATGAAACAGCAAGAGGTATGATAGAGAAATTGTTTTTCTCTGACAAAAGGTATGATTTGGGCGATGTGGGAAGGTACAGGATCAATAAGAAACTGAACCTTAATACGGATCCTGAAACCCGGGTGCTTACCAAGGAAGATATTATCTGTATTGTAAAATATCTGATTGAACTGGTCAATGCCAAGGCCGATGTGGATGATATTGACCACCTTAGCAACAGGCGTGTACGTACGGTTGGAGAGCAATTGTATGCACAGTTTGGAGTAGGATTGGCCCGTATGGCCCGTACCATTCGCGAACGAATGAATGTAAGAGATAACGAGGTTTTCGCACCCACCGATCTTATCAATGCCAAAACATTGTCGTCGGTTATCAATTCATTCTTTGGAACAAACCAGCTATCACAATTCATGGACCAGACAAACCCGCTGGCAGAACTCACGCACAAGCGTCGTATGTCCGCTCTGGGACCCGGCGGTTTGAGTCGTGAAAGAGCCGGATTTGAGGTGCGTGACGTTCACTTTACCCACTACGGAAGACTTTGTACCATCGAAACTCCAGAAGGACCTAATATTGGTCTTATCTCTTCACTTTGCGTTTATGCCAAGGTAAACGATTTAGGGTTTATTGAAACACCCTATTTTAAAGTAGAAGAAGGAAAGGTCGATTTCTCCAAACCACCTGTTTATTTATCGGCCGAAGAGGAAGAAGAAAATATCATCAGTCAGGCCAACATGGCCATGAATGAGGATGGAAGTTTCGTGCATGATATGGTAAAAGCCAGGTTTCAGGCTGACTATCCCATTATTGAACCCGAAAAGGTTCAGCTTATGGATGTTGCTCCCAACCAGATTGCATCCATCGCGGCATCGTTGATTCCTTTTCTTGAGCACGATGATGCCAACCGCGCTTTGATGGGTAGTAACATGATGCGTCAGGCAGTGCCTCTTCTCAACCCCGAAGCTCCTATCGTGGGAACCGGGTTGGAAGCCAAAGTGGCCGAAGACTCCAGGGTGCTGCTTCATGCGGAAGGTGATGGAATTGTTGAATATGTAGATGCAGAAGAAATCATCATTCGTTACTCGCGCAACGATGAAGAAAAACTGGTAAGTTTTGAAGATGATGTAAGGGTTTACAAACTCACCAAATTTGCCAAAACCAACCAGAGTACTTGTATCAATCTCAAACCTATTGTTCGTAAAGGACAAAAGGTGGTGAAAGGTCAGTTGCTCAGTGAAGGTTATGCAACCCAAAACGGCGAACTCGCCATTGGACGTAACCTGAAAGTAGCTTTCATGCCCTGGAAAGGATACAACTTTGAGGATGCCATCGTAATCTCAGAGAAAATTGTGCGAAACGATATTTTCACTTCCATTCATATTGAAGAGTTCTCACTGGATGTAAGAGACACCAAAAGAGGTGTGGAAGAACTCACCAGCGATATTCCCAATGTTAGTTCAGAGGCTATCAAAGATCTGGATGAAAATGGTCTGATACGAATAGGAGCAGAAGTTAATGAAGGAGATATCCTGATAGGAAAAATTACTCCCAAAGGAGAAACCGATCCTACACCAGAGGAAAAACTGCTCAGAGCCATCTTCGGGGACAAAGCCGGTGATGTGAAAGATGCTTCATTGAAAGCACCACCATCAACCAAGGGAGTGGTTATTGACAAGAAATTGTTCTCAAGGGTTTTCAAAGATAAAAAAGCCAAAACCAAGGAAAAAATTATCATTGAAAAGCTGGATGAAGAATTCAACAGGGAAGTAAGTGATTTGAAATCTAAGCTGGTTGATAAACTTATCGTACTTGTGAGTGGAAAAACCAGCCAGGGTGTTTCCAACAGTCTTAAAGAGGTGGTTGTACCCAAAGGTACCAAGTTCACCCAGAAAATTCTTCAAAGCGTTGATTATTCCATCATCAACCCCAACAACTGGACAACCGATAAGCAAAAGAATGAACTTGTAAAGGAATTGATTCATAATTATTCCATCAAATTCAAAGACATTCTGGGAACTTACAATCGCAAGAAGTTTACAGCCACCGTTGGAGATGAACTTCCTGCAGGAATTGTTCAGTTGGCCAAGATTTATCTTGCCAAGAAAAGAAAACTCAAGGTAGGAGATAAAATGGCGGGACGTCACGGTAACAAAGGTATTGTTGCCCGTATTGTACGTCAGGAAGATATGCCTTTCCTTGATGACGGAACTCCCGTTGATATCGTCCTTAACCCCTTGGGGGTACCTTCAAGGATGAACCTGGGTCAGATTTATGAAACCGTTCTGGGTTGGGCCGGTGAAAAACTGGGAGAAACTTATGGTACGCCTATTTTTGACGGTGCCAATATAGATCAGATCAACGAACTTATGCGCAAAGCTGGGTTGCCCGAAAATGGAAAAGTTTATCTTTACGATGGTGGCACAGGCGAGAGATTTGACCAGCCAGCCACAGTAGGTGTGATTTATATGCTTAAACTGGGGCACATGGTAGATGACAAAATGCATGCACGCTCTATTGGTCCTTACTCGCTCATTACTCAGCAGCCCCTTGGAGGTAAAGCTCAGTTTGGCGGTCAGAGATTTGGAGAGATGGAGGTTTGGGCTCTGGAAGCTTTTGGAGCGGCCAATATCCTTCAGGAAATTCTTACCGTCAAGTCAGATGATGTAATAGGACGTGCCAAGGCCTATGAAACCATTGTTAAAGGCGATAACCTGCCTACTCCCGGAGTCCCCGAATCCTTCAACGTTCTGGTACACGAACTCCGGGGACTGGGTCTTGATATTAAGTTTGAATAAACTCCTTCGCACATGCCAGAGGGTACTATCTGGCATGTGTGAATTTCTTTTGCAAGCCTTGCTTGTGCATTTTTATATTATAAGCTACTTTATCAAATATATCTACTTCCTATGGCTTTTAGAAAAGAATCCAACGTAAAAAGCAATTTTTCTCAAATCACCATCAGCCTGGCCTCCCCCGAATCTATCCTTGAAAGGTCTCACGGAGAAGTAATGAAGCCGGAGACCATTAATTACCGCACCTACAAGCCCGAACGTGATGGTTTGTTTTGTGAACGTATTTTTGGGCCTGTGAAAGACTGGGAGTGCCATTGCGGTAAATACAAGCGCATCCGTTATAAAGGAATTGTTTGTGACCGTTGTGGTGTAGAAGTGACAGAGAAAAAAGTGAGAAGAGAAAGAATGGGGCATATCAAACTTGTGGTTCCCGTTGCCCATATCTGGTTCTTCAGATCACTGCCCAACAAAATAGGGTACCTCCTGGGGGTGCCCTCCAAAAAACTCGATCAGATTATTTATTATGAAAGATATGTAATTGTTAATCCTGGCGTCAAAAGCGATGAATATAGCAAGCTGGATTTCCTCACTGAAGAGGAATATTTTGCTATCCTGGAATCTTTGCCCAGGGAAAATCAGATGCTGGAAGATGACCATCCGGATAAATTTGTTGCCATGATGGGTGCCGAGGCACTGAAAGAGCTTCTGATTCGCCTTGATCTTGATCAGCTTTCATATGACCTCAGACATAAGGCCAACACCGAAACCTCTCAGCAAAGAAAAGCTGATGCACTAAAGCGCTTACAGGTGGTGGAAGCTTTCCGTGAAGCACAGTCACGCATGGAAAATCGTCCTGAATGGATGATAGTTGATGTTGTGCCGGTCATTCCTCCGGAGCTCCGGCCCCTGGTGCCACTTGATGGGGGACGTTTTGCCACCAGTGACCTTAATGATTTATATCGAAGGGTTATTATCCGCAACAACAGGCTCAAGAGATTGATCGAAATCAAAGCTCCGGATGTTATCCTTCGCAACGAAAAACGGATGCTTCAGGAGTCTGTTGACTCATTGTTTGATAATTCCCGCAAAACCAATGCGGTAAAAACAGAATCCAACCGTCCGCTTAAATCTTTGAGCGACAGCTTGAAAGGAAAACAGGGGCGTTTCCGTCAAAACCTACTGGGTAAAAGGGTTGACTATTCCGCACGTTCGGTAATTGTAGTGGGTCCTGAACTCAAACTTCACGAATGTGGTTTGCCTAAAGAAATGGCTTCAGAGCTCTTCAAGCCTTTTATTATTCGCAAAATGCTCGAAAGAGGCATTGTGAAAACGGTTAAATCGGCCAAAAAAATTGTTGACCGAAAAGACCCTGTTGTATGGGATATACTGGAAAATGTGCTCAAAGGACATCCTGTTTTGTTAAACCGTGCTCCCACACTCCACCGATTGGGAATCCAGGCTTTTCAACCCAAGTTGATTGAAGGCAAGGCAATTCAGTTGCACCCATTGGTATGTACCGCTTTTAATGCCGACTTTGATGGTGACCAGATGGCTGTTCACGTACCCCTGGGTAATTCCGCCATCCTTGAAGCACAGCTTTTAATGCTGGCTTCCCATAATATTCTTAACCCTGCTAACGGGGCGCCCATTGCTGTTCCATCGCAGGACATGGTACTTGGGTTGTATTATCTTACCAAGGCCAGAAAGAACACTCCTGAACATCCCATGAAAGGTGAAGGACTCACATTTTATGGACCTGAAGAGGTGCTTATCGCTTACAACGAAAAAGCCGTTGATATGCACTCAATTATCAAGGTCAAAGTTAAAGTGATGGAGGACGGAGAGCTTGTAGACCGTATTGTAGAAACCACACCCGGAAGAATCATGTTTAACGAGGTGGTTCCTGAAGAATATGGCTATATCAACCAGCTGCTTACCAAAAAAGCCTTGAGAGATATCATTGGAGGCATTATGAAGGTTACCGGTATTGCCCGTTCTTCCAAATTCCTCGACGATATTAAAGATCTGGGATTTACCATGGCCTTCCGTGGAGGATTATCCTTTAATCTTGGAGACATTATTGTACCCGAAGAGAAAGAAATTCTCATCAACGATGCCAACAGTCAGGTAGATGAGGTTCGTGGTAATTACAGCATGGGCTTCATTACCAATAACGAAAGGTACAATCAGATTATTGATATCTGGACGCATACCAATGCGAAACTTACCAAGGTATTGATTGATAGGACAACAGCTGACAATCAGGGATTCAACCCGGTATATATGATGCTTGACTCCGGTGCAAGGGGGTCGAAAGAGCAGATTCGTCAGCTCTCAGGAATGAGGGGATTGATGGCCAAGCCGCAGAAATCCGGTGCCAAAGGAGGTGAGATTATCGAAAACCCGATTCTCTCCAACTTTAAGGAAGGACTCTCGGTACTGGAGTACTTTATTTCTACTCACGGTGCACGTAAAGGTCTGGCCGATACCGCCCTTAAAACAGCAGATGCCGGATACTTAACCCGTAGGCTTGTGGATGTCTCTCAGGATGTTATTGTGAATGAAAGTGACTGCGGTACCCTCAGGGGACTCACTGCCACCGCATTGAAAAACAATGAAGAGACTGTAGAAACCTTGTATGAGCGTATTCTGGGGCGTACAGCGTTGCAGGATATCGTTCATCCCACTACAGGGAAACTTATCGTAAGTTCCGGTGAAGAACTTACTGAGGAAATCAGTCAGACTATTGAAGATTCACCCGTTGAGGCGGTTGAAATTCGCTCAGTACTTACCTGTGAATCCAAGCACGGGGTTTGCGCCAAGTGTTATGGCCGAAATCTTGCTACTGGTCGGATGGTTCAGAAAGGCGAGGCTGTAGGAGTAATTGCTGCGCAGTCCATCGGTGAACCGGGTACTCAGCTTACCCTGCGAACTTTCCACGTAGGGGGTACTGCAAGTAATATCGCGACTGCCTCAAAGGTTAACGCCAAATATGCCGGTATCCTTGAGATTGACGAGTTGAGGGCGATTCCTTATACTAGCCCGGAAGGAAAAAGCTATTACGTGGTAATCGGGCGTTCAGCTGAAATGCGTATTGTTGACAAAAACACAAAAATGGTTCTCACCACTCAAAATATCCCCTACGGTGCCAACTTATATATTGAGCATGGCAGCGAAGTGCAGAGTGGAGACCTTATTTGTGAATGGGACCCCTACAATGCGGTGATTGTTTCAGAAATGTCAGGTAAGATTGTATTCAACAATATGGTCGAAGGAGCAACTTTCCGTACTGATTCTGATGAACAAACCGGATATTATGAAAAAGTAATTATTGAAAGCAAAGATAAAACCCGCAACCCCTCCATCAGTGTTGTTAATGAAGATGGAGATATTCTTCGCAGTTATGATATGCCTGTGGGTGCTCACATTGTAGTAAACGACAATAGTGAAATTACTTCGGGTTCAACAATTGCCAAGATACCCCGTGCCATTGGTAAATCTGGTGACATTACGGGTGGTTTGCCCCGAATCACTGAATTGTTTGAAGCAAGAAACCCCTCAGATCCTGCAGTCGTTTCTGAAATTGACGGTGTTGTATCTTTCGGTAAGAAAATCAAACGGGGTAACCGTGAAGTTATCATCACTTCCAAAACCGGAGATGAGAAAAGGTACCTTGTTCCGTTGTCCAAGCAGATTCTTGCCCAGGAAAACGACTTTGTTAAGGCAGGTACGCCATTGTCTGACGGCCCTACTACTCCTTCCGATATTCTTTCCATTAAAGGACCGACTGCAGTTCAGGAATACATCGTTAATGAAGTGCAGGAAGTATACCGTATGCAGGGTGTGAAAATTAATGACAAGCACTTTGAAGTGATAGTGCGCCAGATGATGCGTAAGGTAACTATTGAAGATCCGGGTGATACACGCTTCCTTGAAAATGAAATCGTGAATAAGATTGACTTCATGGAAGAAAATGATTCTATCTTTGGTAAAAAGGTCGTTGAAGATCCCGGTGATTCAGTGATGAAACCTGGACAGATTATTACTGCCCGCAAGCTCAGGGATGAAAATTCGATGCTCAAACGTAAAGACAAAAAACTGGTGGTTGCCCGCGATGCAAGAGGTGCGACAGCCCGTCAGCAGTTGCAGGGTATTACCCGGGCTTCGTTGCAGACCAAGAGCTTTATCTCGGCTGCTTCTTTCCAGGAGACCACAAAAGTACTGACTGATGCCGCTGTAAACGCCAAGGTTGATGCTTTACAAGGTCTGAAGGAGAATGTTATTGTTGGTCACCTGATACCCGCGGGAACCGGTCTACGAGATTACGACAACATCATTGTGGGCTCAATGGACGAATACAACCTTCTGATGGCCTCCAAGAAAAAAGTGGAAGCGAAAGAGGAGTAGTCGTTATTTATTCATGTTTTTAAAACAAATGATATGTCAGAAAACAAAAAACAACAACAGATGAGTATCGAACTGGGTGAAGATGTAGCTGAAGGAGTATATTCCAACATGGCTATGATAACCCATTCCAATACCGAGTTTGTATTTGACTTTATCAGAATGATGCCTGGAGTTCCCAAAGCAAAAGTTAAATCAAGAGTAGTAATGACACCTCAACATGCCAAGCGGCTGTTGAAAGCCTTAAATGAGAATATTGCCAAGTATGAGTCTATACACGGACCCATCAAAGATATGGATGCAGGCAAGTTGCCGATGAACTTCGGTGGCCCTGCTGCCCAGGCATAGGAATACACGATTATAAAAAAAAGCCCGGCTTCTTTGATGACCGGGCTTTTTTTAAAAATAGAAATGATAAAGGCTAAAAATTTCTTCGGATAATTTTCACAACATCCTCAGGTTTTTGATCTTTCCAAAGAAGCAATATCTTTCCTTGCTGGAAGCTATGTTCTTTGATTTTTTCCTTTGAACCGGAAAGATTTTTTTTGTCTTCCTCGCTAATATATCCTTCCACCAGGCTCAAAACCGATTCAAACCTTTCAGTTGCATCTTTTTCATTCGCGTTTTTTAACTGAAATATTACAAATGAATTATCTTCCCCTTTAAAAGCAATAAAATCATCAACTCCGACTATTTCCAGTGCAATTTGCTGAAAATTACCTGATGGGCGTTCAAATTTTCCGGTATATCCTAGTTTTATAATCTCTGTTTCCAGAAATTCCAGGTTTCGTTCTTCCTGCTGGCAGGAGACTGCCAATAGCAGAAATATGATGGATAAAAGGGGTAAATTTCGCATGTTCTTTTTTTAAAAATAAATAATGTAAACTTATCAGGGGATGAGGATCTTTGCGTGATGAATAACGGAGGAAGTTTCGTCTGAATACAAAGTAACCATATAGACGCCAGGCTTAAAATCAGCGATAACAATGAAAGAGTTGCCAGAGGATACTTTGTCGGCAGTATGTGATTCTCGTCCATGTATGTCGGTTATGACAATACTGGCTGTTCTTTGTAGTCCTTCTATGTTTATTCGTGAACCATCCTCTGAAAGGAATATCAAGGGTTTTTCTATTCTTACATTCTCTGAATTGACGGGTTCTCCAGTGTTTGAAATCGTAATATAGTTTTGTTTGTGATGCGAATCGGAGGCCGTTTCGTTATATGCATTCAGTGTTACAGAATAAGTGCCGGGTTCGGTGAATTCAACAACAGGTTCGATACTGGTGACAGTGGTTTGAGAAAGAAACTCCACGTGATTTGGTTCGAAAGCCCAAAGGTAAGTATTGGCCTGGTGGTCGGGCGTACTCTCGTTTGTGAAAGTTATTGGCTGATTGGGTTCTGCCTCAGTAATATCTGCAAAGAAATTGGCAACGGGGGCCGGGGTTTGCTGAGGTTCCCGATAGATATCACGGTATCTCACCCCCAGGAAGATTTCATCTTCATTCTCAAATTGCACAAAACTTGCTTCCATCACCGGGAACTTCTCCTCCTTTGCCAGCCATTTGTATTGTGTGGTTGTTCTTTTCAGCATAACAGGCTCAGGCAGGGAAGCCCAGAAAAGGCTGTCAGATTCATATAAAGTCGTTTTTACCCTGAGACACTCAAATTCACCATAGGGAGTCTCAATGGTACCCCATCCGTCTACATTATTAACTCTGTATCCATCCCGTTCAAAATGAAGGGTATCTTCCAGTGACAAGTTGCCGTAAAAAGCAGTACTGTCGTTGTCAGCATAAGCAAGAGGAAGTTTGTACACGTAATCTTTCTGCTGGTATTTCAAAGGGATGGGTAGTCCTGAAATAAGAAAGAAAAACCCATCCTGGGTATATTGCTGGGCAGTTTTATGATAGACGGCATAAAAATCTTCAGCTTCCACTTCAAATTCATCCAGTGGAAGCATATCTGTAATGCTGAGCGCCATGGTTTCTGATCCAAATAATAAACCCATAAAGAAATTCACAGAACTGACCGATTTGTAATCTTCCAACTCCTGGGTCTGAAAATTCAGGTTGGAAAAATCCCAATGAAAATTTTCGCCGGTTTGCTGAAAATCGTACCCATTTAGAGATGTTACCATGCTATACCTCAGGGTATCATTAACAGAGGGTAGATCTTCCTGGGTAAGGATAATCTGGGCTTTCAGCGGAATGAATCCCAGCAACCCGATAAAGATGTAAATAGCGAAAGCTTTCATGGCGATAGTATTTATAAACAAAAAGAACAAAGCACCCGGCGATAAGAACTATTCGGTCGCCTTTAAGTGGTTATCTGGCTTAGAGTGTTTTTATAAGCGCTTTAAAAATCAATGTCATCTTAGGTTGAGCTTCTCCGGCAGCATTTTGTACTTCATCATGTGTGGTTCCTTTGTCCATATCTTCACTTACAGCCAGGTTGGTAATCACTGATATACCAAAACAATCAAGTCCCATATGACGAGCTGCAATTACTTCGGGAACGGTAGACATTCCTGTGGAGTCAGCTCCCAGGATGCGAAACATTTTGTATTCAGCCGGAGTTTCCAGTGTGGGGCCGGCACTTCCTACGTAAACACCGGTCTGGAATTTTATGTGGTTGTCAGCAGCAATCTTTTTGGCTTTTTCTATCAATGCTTTATTGAAAGCCTCACCCATTTCCGGGAACCGGGTGCCCAACTCATCCATGTTTTTTCCTCTCAGTGGATTTTCAGGAAACATATTGATCTGATCTCGAATGATCATCAGGTCTCCGACTTCAAAATCCGGATTGAGCCCTCCTGCGGCATTGGACAGAAAAAGGTGGGTTATGCCCAGCAGTTTCATCACCCTCACCGGGAAAGTCACCTCCTGCATGGTATAACCTTCATAATAATGAAAACGTCCCTGCATTGCCACAATCTCTTTCCCTTCAAGGGTACCAAAGATAAGCTTGCCATCGTGGCCTTCTACAGTAGAAACCGGAAAGTTGGGTATATCACTGTAAGGGATGCTATGCTTAATGTCAATAGATGACACAAGCCCTCCAAGTCCTGAGCCCAATATGATTCCTACTCTGGGTTTACTCCCGGTTTTCTGTTTCAGGTAATCTGCTGTTGCTTTTATTTTTTCTGTCATTTCAGTTGGATGGTAATTGATGTTTTTTTAAAATAAAGTCTGTCGTAGTATTGGCACTGCTAAGTTAATAAAAATTGATATTCGGATATAATGCGTAATTTTGTGAAATGTCATCTTCATGCTGTCAAACTCTTTCCAGCTTGTGTTTGTTATTAAGGGCAGATGCCAGCAACAATTCGTAACAAGGATAGAAATGCCACCACCGGCTTGCCTGACAACCCAATGAATTTCAAATAGAAATCAGCTCAAGATAATCGTACCATGGTAATATCATCATATAATAATAAGGATATCGATCAGGAATTTATAATAATCATAAAAAATGCGATGATTCTCAGTATGGACGCTCAAGGCCAGTATTGGGACGAAGGTAGTATCGTTATCAGGGGAAATACCATTGAAAGTATAGGCCTGATAAATGATGCAGAGGCAAAGTATCCGGAAGCACGAGTAATAGACGGCTCAGGAAAACTTGTAATGCCAGGCCTTATTAATACCCATACTCATGTCCCTATGACCATATTTAGAGGCTATGCTGATGATTTGCCCCTGCATGAATGGTTGTATGAATATATTTTTCCTATAGAGTCTGAGTTCATCAATGCAGAAAATGTAACCCTGGGCACCAAACTGGCAATAGCTGAGATGCTTCGAAGCGGAACCACCACTTTTAATGATATGTATTATTATGTGGATCAAATAGCAGAAGTTGTGGATGCAACAGGCATGAGAGCAGTATTATCAGAGGGTTTGATTAACTATGCCGCTCCCGGTTGTGATACGCCTGAAAAAGGCTTGCAGGTGAGTGAAAGATTAATTCAGAGGTGGAAGAATCATCCCCGGATTACCATTTCTGTTTCAGCCCATGCTCCTTATAGTTGTTCTGCCCGCCTCCTGCAGGATGCCAAAGCTTTGGCGGATAAATACAATGTACCTTTTAATATCCACCTTGCTGAAACCCGCAAGGAATTTGACCAGTCAATTGCCAGCACAGGATATACTCCCACTGCTTATCTGGAAAGCCTGGGAGTATTGGGTGAGAATGTAATAGCAGCCCATGGTGTGCATCTTACCGCCGAGGACATTGAACTGCTTAAATCCAGGGGAGTATCTGTAGCCCATAACCCCGAGTGCAACATGAAACTTGCCAGTGGTGTTGCTCCTGTGCCCACATTGCTGGAAAAAGGAATTAAGGTGGGGTTTGGAACTGACGGAGTGGCCAGTAATAACAATCTCGATTTGTTTGAGGAGATTAATACGGCAGCCATGCTTCATAAACTTATCAGTAAAGATCCTACTGTGCTGGATGCCAAAACAGTCGTGGAAATGGCCACTATTGGCGGGGCTATGGTGTTGGGCCTTGATAAAGAAGTGGGTTCCCTTGAGCCTGGTAAACGGGCCGACCTGATTATGCTTGACATGAAACAACCCCATGCACATCCGGTTTACAATATTTATTCGCTTCTGGTATACAGTATGAAGGGCAGCGATGTGGAAACAGTCATCATCGACGGCAAAATAGTCATGGAAAATCGCCGGTTTTTATACCTGGATGAAGAAGGATTATATGCCAAAGCTGAAGAAATAGCAGTGAAGATCAGGGATCGTGCTGTGGAGCTGGCTGAACTTAACGGGCGGAAAAATCTGCATCAGTCGTAATGCGGGTTGAGCCGCCGGCTCATTTGGTGCTCTATGAAGGCAATAAGCTGGTGAGGGGTAAATTTTTGCCAGTTCAGATCGTCGAAATGCTTTCCAAAGGCAATGTAATAATCAATATTGGCGGAAGCAAACTCGCGAATAACAAAATCTCTGAAATTGATGCCCACGATCCACCCGTCTTCTACTTCATCAAACCATTCCTGGTAATAACAATCATCAGAATAATGAAAGTTTAGTACATTCTCCCCTACGAGGATAAACTTCCGAATACCCTCTTCAATCATAGGCTCTATGATGTTTCTTTTCAGGTACATAATGTCGTTGTGAAGGCAGTCATTCCATTCTCCGATGAGTTCAATGACAACACTTCCCGTTTCATAGTCGGCAAAAAGAACTTTAACAAAAAGAGTAGGCGAACCTATCTCGTCCCACTGGGGATGAATAAGATAATTGTAGATGGCATGAGAAAACTCAAACTCACTGTATATCCTGCCGTAAAACGGTGATCGTTCATCTTCGGAAGCAATATAAAGATTGCGCCAATTGTAAAAAGGTTCAATATCATGCATGATTTAAAGGTACAATTTTTGAAGCGTTTGTCATTTATGGATTCTGTTAAAAAATATTACCCGGCAACTGTATAATCCCTTATTTTTTTAGCTTTGGGAAAGCAAAGATTATTTCGTGAGGAGAGGATTAGAAAAAGGTGATCGTATTTTTTGATAAAAAAATAAATTGAATCTTTCCCTTTTATGAACAAAGAGTCCTGTTTTTTTTTGAATGAGAACAATCTGCAAAGAATATATCAAATAATTAATCCTTATTTCCCATGCGAAGAAAAAAAATCCGTGTTATTTCTGGTGTTTTTGATAAAAAAAGTACTAACATTGCACCCTATTTTGCAGAAACCAAAGAGAATCAGCCTTGTTGCAGACATCCAATGTAGTAATGATTTACTGATACCTGAATTAGGTAGTCATTACAAGGTTGTTATCTCACAATGATTTTTACTACAATACAATGACACTTTGAGCCCCCAAAGACCCTCCTTAATGGAAAGTGAAAAGTTTACCATTGAATCCATAAAGCGTCTTATAGAAAAGGTGGTAGCCAGGTATGTTGCCAACCATGCCATCCCCACGCGCGAGAAAAGTGATGTTGTGATGACTGTTCTTGAGAAGTTTCTGAATAAGCGGCAGAAAATTGATGATGCCTTTGAGGGAAAGTCTAAAATTTCCACCTATTATATTGCTGTTTTTAACCGGATGTGTTGCGAGGTAATCCGAAAAGAGCGAAAGTATTGGGATACATTACATGACAATTTTACTGAGGATGCATTGGAAAAAGAAACTACTTCATTTTATGAAACGGAGAAGCAATTGCTTATAAAAGGGGAACTCAAAAGACTCGGGGTAGTGATGCAATTATTTTTTGAGGAGGAGGCAAAAATTTACCTGTTTACCAGGTATTACTATCGATTGCTTATTTCTATGGCTCATATAAAACCTTACAGTGAGGAGTATGCTGAAGAAATTTTCCGGATTCTGAATTTACATCCTGCAATAAACCAGTCTGAAATATTTAATAACCTTGCCCAGGTTACGGCCCTTGTCGAAGGAAAAAGTGTAAAGGGTGATGCCATTCGGATGTGGTTAAATAAGCGACTTGATATGTTGTTAGATCGTATAAATATGAACGGTGTTTCCCGTCATAACCGTGATTCATTGCAGATTCTGCTGGAACTGAAAGAATGATGCAACACTTTTTTTTGTTCTCAAGACCCAAACCCGAGACCATGATTTAGGTTTATTACATGGTAGGTAAAGAAATCTGTTTCTCTGTGAAGATAAGATTTAATATTTTGATAATTGTTGAGCAGAAATTTATTATGTAAGAATTTGTGGAAAAAAGTTCTATCAAAGCTTTCAGATTGCAGACTGATTTGCAACCAAATAAATGAGGAAAGGGAAAAAAGGGCGAAATCCAAAAAGAAAAATCTGGTTCATAGACCAGGAAAATATGAATTGTTATGACGAGAAATGGAAATACTACACATCACCTGTCTGAGCAGGAGGTTGCCTTGTGTGCTGAGGCAATAATGGATCAGCAGCCCGAAAGGATACCTGCTGAGCTCAAACTGCATCTTGCCGAATGCAATCAATGTGCGACGGAAGTAGCAATGGTTGCGGATATTTCAGAAATGGAAGTGCAGGAAGCTGGAGTAGCTCAGACCTCCGACGGGAATTTACAATGGATTGCTCCCCTGTTGGCGGCTGCAATATTGCTTGGTTTTGTCCTGTGGATATTCTATCCATCTTCAGAGAGGCGGAATGGTGAGGACACATTACGGACTGCAGAGCAGCATATAAATGATATGGATTTACCCGACATGCAAGAGGAAGGACATGCTGATACAATGGGGGAGCAAGCAGCAAAAGTTTCTAATCCTGAGAAAGGTCCATCTAATGCAGAAACATCAGATACTATAGAGCCAGAAGAGGCAGTTGAAACAGATAAAGAACCGAAAGAGGAGCGTCAGCAAACTTTACTGGCAAGTTATACCCCTGATCCAAATATGGAAATGCTGGTTGAAAACTATCAGTCTGCCTATCGTGGAGGAGAAATCGAGGTGAAATCTCCGTCGGTTGTATTAACAGCGGAACATACGCAATTATCATGGAATAACCCCGGAGAAAATAATCTCTTACTGGAAATTACAGACAACGAGGGTAACGAAGTGTTCTCTTCTTCCACGCGCTCATCCTCTGTTGAAATACCCCGCCTGTCACCCGGACTGTATTATTGGAAATTGATTGAAGAAGAAGATTATGATCTTCTTTTTGTGGGAAAAATTCGTTCAGAAGAAAAGTAGTTCTGCAGTGATTAGTTTCCGTTGATCAAGATAAAGCCGGCCCAGTCCAGGGTGAGCCATCCTTGTTTTTGCTTGTCAATTTTGGCGAGCCGCAGAGCCTCATCATAGTCATAGCCATCAAGAAGGAATTCATAAAAGGTTATCATAAACTCCCTGGTTTTCTGATCATGTACTTTCCAGAGCGATGCCACAACGTTGTTGGCTCCGGCAGTGATAAAACCTCTGGAGATACCCATCATTCCTTCTCCTTTATGAATCGCGCCATAACCGGATTTACAGGCACTCAAAACCACCAGGTCCGCATTGAGATCATAGATGGAAATTTCGCCAAGTTTCAGCAAGCCGGTAACCAGCGAATCCACCCTGTGCCTTGTCTCAATATGGTCATACAGGGCAAGACCGGATTTTTCCGGTTCGTGGTTATTGGAGAAACCATGGGTTGAAATATGAATAATGTCAAACCCTGGGGCGTGATTTTTGAAGTTCTTTCTGGTAGCCTGTTCACGTAAAAGGGTCTTGGTGTTGATGCCTTTCGGAGAGAGCAGTCGTGTTAATGTTTCAGCTTCCTCCAGTGTAGCAGGAATGGGAGCCAGATACTCATCGTCCTGAATAATATCTCTGTATTCTTCCTGCTGTATTATTTGTGAAGCATAATAGTCGTTTTCAAGAGGTTGCCGGATGTCAAAAACCGGGGCCATGGCCAGGAATGATTTGAAACGTGGTTGCTCATTATAGATAGAGGTTCTGAATAAATGAGAGCTATAACGATAACTGATGGCCATGTTTTCAAGAAGAGATTGGTTTTTTATGAATAAAATGTCGAATGGAAGTGCGTGTAACTTTTCATCGGGCACCAGCACCAGGCGACTCTTGCTTTCTGTTTCAATTTCTTCAAAAAGGATTTGGCTCACCTCATTGGCCAGTTGATTCATCCGGGGGTGGTTTCCCGTTTTTATATTACGGAAAAGGTTATTGGTGATATCCTCAAAATTTTCGGGTACCTCTCGTGCGAAGGCCTTAAATGACTGGTCTGAAATGACGAAGGTGTGTACATATTTTTCGGTGAGGTAAAAGTCAATGACCATTTCATCCTCCCTGATCTTATCATTAACAGAGTCAAAGTCAGTGATAACGGCCATTTGCTGCATCACTTTTTGTGGCTCGACCGGATTGAGAATTCCCGCAACGAAAATATTTTTTTCCAGCATCAGAAGCTCTTTGTTCAGGGCTTCCCATTTTTTTGGGTTTTCCTCAGGAGAATTATCCAGAAGCAGGGCGTTGAGTTGTGCCCGGATAGCATTTTCTTCTTTGCTTTCCTTCAGCGAACCACTTACCTCGTTGTATTGATTTCTGATGTTCTCGGTTTGCAGCAGGTAGGCCTTTGATCGTGTTACAAGCATGTAAGCATCCTGTTTCTGTGAAGAGCTGGCATTGAGCATTGTCATCCCATCCAGTAATTTGTTGGCATTGTTTTTAAACCTTGCTGAAAGTGCTGCCAGGGTTTCTGCATTGTTTACCACCGATGCATGAAAATCTGTAATATGTGTCACCGCTTCAAAATGCTCCAGCATAGACTGAATCAGACTGCTGTTTTCATATTCCAGAGCCATTTGTCTGATGATGTCTATTTTGAGGTACAAGGCTTCTTCCAGATTCAAATATTCTTTATCCGGGGTTATATGCTGGGTGAGATTGGGCAGGGAATACAAATCATCAGGAACTTCCAGCCCAAGAAATGAATAAACTGCTTCTTGACCCAATTGCAGGGCCCGTTCATGTTCTCCCATTCCGGAATAGGATTTCATGAGCTCCTGTATCGCATGTTGATAGTAATAGGCATTTTGTTTCGAGTTCGTTTCTGCAAAAAACGAGTAGACTTCCTGATTCACTTCCAGAGCATCCTTAAATTTACCGGCAAAATTGAGGTTCTTCCCTTTCAGTCCCATGGTGCGGTACCAGTTGATGCTTTTACCGGCAAGCTCTCTCTCAAGAGTGGCCGAAGAGTCCAGATAAGCTATAGCCTGTGCGTAATTGCCCAGGTTGCCATGAGAAACCCCGGTATAATACAAGAAATTGCTTTCGAGTGATTTGTTCTGAGGGTTCTTTTCCCTTAACACATCCAACCCTCTGGTATAGTATTCCAGGGCGTGCTGATGGTTATCAGTAGCAGTGTAAGCTGATCCCAGGCTGATATAAAAGAAAGGATCGTTGAGATGGCGATCTACCTGGTACCGTTCTGCCAGAAAAAAGGCGTATTGAAGAAATTCAGTGCTGAGTCCCGGGTTATAAAACTTGATAATGTTTCCTGCTCCCAGGTAAGCATTAACCATAAAAAACCAGTTTTCATTTTTCTCGGCATATTCAATCAAAGGGGTAAAATACTCAAAACCCTCCACAACTTTCCTAATCTGGAAAAAGGCTTGCATCAGGTTATATTGTAAAACAGGAACCAAGGGATGGTTATCGTTGAAGGCCATAAGCACGTGGTATGCTTTCTGAAAGTTGGTGGCTATGTCTGGTGCATTTCGCGTGTACACACTGTTATAGGCCATCATAAAGTACCTGTGTACCCATGCTATGTTTAAGGTGTCGTTATGGTTGTGTTGAGAGAATATTTCTCCCGAATTTTCCAGAATCTGTCTGCCCCTTGCCGGGTTTTTCGACATCATGCTGATGTAATCAGCTAATAGGGTTGTTACCATCAGGTTGGCTTCGGGCTCAATATCAGCGGTTAATCTTTCCAGAGAAACTTCAATAACAGAATCGGTTTTTTCAGCGTCAAAATCATTACTCTCAACCAGGAGCCAGGCCTCTTCCCAAAGTGATGGGTCTGCATCAGCCGGAAAATAGGGTTTAAAAACAGGGTTCTGGGAAATGGCGACTGCAACAAATATCTGAAGCAGGAGTGTAAGTGTTAATCTAATCATAGAGGATTTTACTAAGTGGCTATTGTTCTTTAATGGAGTGATGAAATTCTTCGTAGTATGGCGATTTTAACGGGCTACGTAACATTTCAGTTTTAGATATGAGAAATCGGATTTGACTAGTAGGGTTTTTTCATTTCTATGTCCATCCAAAGCTGAAAGGGAGAAAAGAAATCGTCGGGTTTGATGTTTAGTGCGGGTATTTTTCTTTCCGGAATGGGCAAACTGATTTCTTTATAGATGTAGGAATCATCGAATCCAGCTTTGGAAGCATCCGTGTTTTCGGCAGCAAACACAATCATTTTAGGTCTTGCCCAGTAAATGGCTCCCAGGCACATAGGGCAGGGCTCACAACTAGCATAGATAATACAGTCGTGAAGTTGATAATCCCCTAAATTTTTGCAGGCATCACGAATAGCCACTATTTCGGCGTGGGCCGTAGGATCGTTGGATGAGGTTACCTGGTTTGCCCCACGACCAATAATTTCACCATTTTTTACCACCAGGGCTCCAAAGGGTCCTCCTTTGCCTGTGGGCACATTCTCCCTGGCAAGCCTCACAGCTTCTTTGATAAATTTCTCGTGTTCGTGCATCATTGCTGTTGGATTTTTACAGCGCTAAGTTACATAATCCTCCCGTATTGAAGGGGCATAGAAGCATAAATAATGGGCGGATATGATTCATTGCTGTGCTTCTTCTCAAGGGATTTGTAAGCGTAGTAACTACAGGTATCTGAAAAAACAAGTATAATGCCGGTTCAGGAGGTTGTGGGGGATTTCAGGATAGCAGACCTATCGGCGTTTTTGAACCCATAAATTATTAACAACCAAATGACTTCGTTGGTGATTCTGTGAATATGTATGGTCAGATTACCACCGTCTCCTGCCTCCTGTCTGCCCACTCTTGCCTTCCTGTTCCCAAACAGCTGCTCCCAAACATTTTATGCTCCACTTACTATTTCTTCATTACTTTTGCTTTTGATTTGTTGCCTCTGCAGGTAGCGCATGTTATAATAATTTAAACAGCAGATAATAATATGAACTGGAAATCTCTTTTGTCACCGGTCAGGTACGGACAATCCTCAAAAGGGGATAAAAACCTGGATGATATTCGCAGTGAGTTTCAGCGCGATTATGACCGGATTATATTTTCGTCTCCTTTTCGCAGGTTGCAAAATAAGACGCAGGTATTTCCATTGCCTGGAAGTGTTTTTGTCCATAACCGGCTTACCCATAGTCTGGAGGTTGCAAGTGTAGGTCGTTCCTTAGGCAATCTGGCATATGCCCGTATACAGGATCGTTTGGATGAGACGGAAAGGCACCTTGTGCGCGAGATTGAGACCGTGGTGGCCACAGCGTGTCTTGCCCATGATTTGGGTAATCCCCCATTTGGACACAGCGGGGAGAAAGCCATTTCGCACTTTTTCTCTCAGGGTAGGGGAAAAGCTCTACAATCACAAATTGCTCCCGCACAATATGCCGATCTGGTAACTTTTGAAGGTAACGCCAACCTGATCCGCCTGCTTACTCATCAGTTTCAGGGTAGGAGGGAAGGGGGCTATGCCCTTACTTTTGCTTCCCTTGGCACCATGGTAAAGTATCCATGGGATTCTACCGCTGCAGGAAAGAAAAAGAAATTTGGTTTTTTCCAGACAGAACAGGATGCTTTCCGGCAAATCATGGACCAATTACAAATTCCCACCCTGCAGAATGATGTTGAACGATATGCCCGCCATCCGCTGGTTTATCTCATGGAGGCGGCAGATGATATTTGTTATCAGGTGATGGATCTGGAAGATGCCCAGAAACTGCACATCATGGGTCGGGAAGAAGTGCAACAATTGTTTATGCAGTTTTTTGCCGGAGACGAGGATCGCATCCGAAAAATTGAGATTACCCTGCAACAGGTAACCGATCCCAACGAGCAGATTGCTTTTTTGCGTGCCCTGGTTATTGGTAAGCTTACCCATGCTGCATCAGAAGTGTTTGCCTTGCATTATGATGCTATTATGAACGGAACGTTTTCCGGGAAGTTGCTCGATCAACTGGACGCCTCCCTTGCTTCTGCTATGAGAGCTTGCGAGGAGGTATCTCTCAGCAGGGTATATCGCCATCCTTCGGTGGTGAAAATTGAAATATCGGGTTACAATGTGCTGGGTGCACTTCTGGAAGAGTTTTTCCAGGCCATGATGCTGGAAGAAAATGATTATGCGAAAAAGATTCTCTCCTTAATGCCTTTGCAGTATCATCCTTCGCAATCCGACCCGTACCTTAAAGCCCGTGCAGTAGTGGATTTTGTATCCGGCATGACCGATGTGTATGCTGTGGATTTGTATAAGCAGATCAAAGGGGTTGAATTGTAAGCCAAAAAACACTTAAAACATACAGTTGTCAGAAAAACACCCAGTGGAAAACAAATCCATTTTGACTGTTGTATTCAAGGGCTGGAGAGGGGAACTTGATAAAATTAAGGGTGGTGAAGACCTGATGTAAGATAGGAGAACGGGTGGGAATACGCGAATAATCAATGTCAGGAGCCAGGTAAAACTGGCGATAGGGAGTGAGCTGAGGCAGTTCGACCTGGTTATGAAATGCCGGATTCGATTTGCTCCCCAGCATGTTGTTGGCGCCGTATCCGAGGGCAATGTTCAGCCATGGGGGAACTGGTAATCTTGCGGCAGTAAGAGACCCGATGTTAAAAGATAACCAATAGGTTTGACCATTGTAATCTTTGAGCATGTTTTCCGGCAGGTTTTTTCCCAACAGGTCCGGGCGATATTTTTCAAGTCCGCTTCTTGAAAAAGAGTATTTTGCTGAGATTTTTTGCTCGTGCCACATCTTTTGTTGTGCATAGAAACTCACAGAACCCAATGTATTGGCAGCGATGTCGGACCATGAGGCACCCCATTCCCGCGAAAAACCATCCAGAATCTCGATGGTGGTTAGGAAAGCACTGCCCGAAACGCTTCCCCAAAAAGCAGCAGCATTATCATCAAGGCCTGTCCGGCGAAAACTGCGATAGCTAAGCTTGCTCAACTGGTTAGCCGTTATTGCATGACCCATCTTGTCCATTTGTTTCCAGTGGCGCGAATCATCATAAAAATGAAAGGATGAACGTGGGAAGTCTTTGTACCAAAGTTGGTTGAGTGCCACTAGGGTGCCTGCGAATCCTGCTATGTGAGCTGACCCGGTAAACCACAACCGGCTGTATTTTACCCCGTTATCATCAATGTATTGTTTCTCAGGTAATATTGAGTCGGAGGGTGAATGCCCTGTGGCAAGTTGGCTGGATAGGATCAACAAGAACAGAACTACCGGAAATCTCCCAAATAAGGAAGCAAAACGGTTGATATGAGATGTTTTCTGTTCCATAGGTTAGATGGTAATTCTCTCCTGTTCAGGCTTTGCTGAAAAAGACTCATTCGGCTGGTAAAACACTGCAGGATTAGGCCGTACAACAAAACCTTCCGGGTTCTGGCCTTCCCATTACTGGATGTTCATAATCGTATCATACCCGGTTTTTAAAATTTCCAGCGCTTTTTCCTTCGTAGAAGATTCGGCGTATGTACGCAGCACAGGCTCTGTTCCTGATGGGCGAATCATGAGCCATTCGTGATTGTTAAAGTAGTATTTAAATCCATCGAGGGTTTCAACCCGTTCTACTTTGTAGGGTCCGAAGGCTTCATAAACTCCCTTTTCACAGTTTCTTACAATGCGATCTTTATCTTCTTGCGAGAGTTTCAGATCGCTTCGTTCGAAGGCAAAAGCACCGGTAATGGTATAAATTTCCTGTATTAGTTCTCTGAGAGATTTGCCGGTTTTTACCATGGCTTCCCAAATAAGCAAGCCATTGTATATCCCGTCTCGTTCGGGGACATGCCCTTTCACAGCGATTCCTCCTGATTCTTCTCCCCCCATGAGAATATCCTCATTGAGCATGAGGCTGCAGATATGTTTGAAGCCGATTTTCACTACCTCCAGGGGTAGGTTGTAGGCTTCACACAACTTACCGATTTTTACTGTAGAAGAAAAGCCGGTAGCAACCTTCCCCGACAGGTTTTTATATTTATGCAGATAATGGATCAATAACAGCATGGTGTGGTGCGAATCTACATAATTTCCTTTATGATCAAACAAGGCAATGCGATCGGCATCTCCATCCACGGCCAATCCACAATCAATATTTTCAGAAAGTTTGATTACTTCAGCAAATTCCTGCAGATTTCTCAACAGGGGTTCAGGAGATATTCCATCAAAAAGGGGTTGTCTTTCGCAGTGCAACAGGGTGATATCAGGGAAAAGTCGTCGCATGATATTTTGCCCACTGCCATACATCGCATCGAAGGCAAATTCCAGGTCCGAATTGCGGATGGCATCCAAATCGAATTTCTCTTCCAGATAATTGCAATAGTAGGTTTCCAGGTCAACCTTTTCCACTAATTGAGTTTTGACCAGATTGTCGAGACTGATGGCATCCAAATCGTGGGGGTTGGTTTCAGGAATGAGCTCCTCCACCTGTCTGATTTCTTCTTCCATCAAAGGGCCCCCATAGCTTCCTTTAAGTTTATATCCGTTGTATTCGGGAGGATTATGGCTTGCAGTGATAACAATACCCAGGTCAGCATTGTAATGCAAAGGGCCCATGGAAATCATTGGGGTTGAAGCAATGGTGTTGGCCATATATACTTTAATATTGTTTGCTGCCATCACCTTTGCCACCACTTCGGTAAAGAGTTCACCATTAAATCTGCAATCGTGGCCAATTACTACCGAGGGGTTTTTATTTTTTTCCAGCAGCCAGTTGGCGGTTCCTTGTGCCAGGCGGGCTACATTGTCAAAAGTATAATCTTTAGCTATTACCGCTCTCCAACCGTCGGTACCGAATTTTATCTTCATTATTACACTGGGTATTTTGGATTATTAGATGGATGATTATCTCATGATTCGTCTTTGATTAAGCGCATTCTGGTATTTGCGCGCATTGGCTATGTGCTGGCTGTAGGTGCGGGCAAAAGCATGGTAGCCGGATAAATCGTCTTTGGCGCAAAAGTAAAGGTATTCGTGATTTTCATGATTCAGTACACCATCAATTACCCGGGGTTCGGGCAATGCAATAGGCCCCGGAGGTAATCCTGCATATTTATAAGTGTTGTAGGGTGAATCAATTTCCAGATGACGGTTGAGTACGCGTCGGATGGAGTAATCTCCCACGGCGAAAATAATGGTAGGATCTGCTTGCAAACGCATGTTGCGTTTGAGGCGGTTGATGTAAACCCCTGCTACTTTTGGCAATTCGTCGGGTTGACTGGTTTCCAGCTGCACGATTGAGGCCAGGGTGCCTACTTCTTCGGGCGTAAGATTGATTTGTTGCGCCTTTGCCCTACGTTGTTCATTCCAGAAAGTATTGTATTCCCGATACATGCGCGCTAACAACTCTTTGGCAGAAGTATTCCAGAAAAACTCATAGGTATTAGGGATAAACATTAGCTTTGAAGTTTCCGGAATCATATTGAATTGCTCCAGGTAGTCCGCATTGTTAAGCAAAGAGATAATCGCAGTGGAATCGGCCTCAATCTGTCGGGCGATATTTCCCGCTAGTTCTTCCTTCAGCCTGATATTATTGAAAGTAATCATTACAGGATCCTGTTGCCCTGATCGCAGCAGATTTATCAACTCGTTGTTGCCCATTTCTTCATGAATAAGATAACGTCCCGGATGGATATTGTTGCGGTAGTTTTTCTTCTCAGCCAACCATTCAAAGGTATTGGTATTGATAATCATTCCGTTTTCATACAGTATGGCCTTTACATCATCAAAATTGCTCCCCGTGGGAATAAAAATGTGGGTGGTTTTCCGTTCCCCCAGGAAAATATTGGGCTGATAAATAGCGTGATATAAACGCCAGGCAGCAATACCTCCGCTAATCATCACAATAATAAATAAGGATAGGAGAACCTTTAGCCAGAAAGGAGTGCTTTTATTCTTTTTTCTTCTTTTTTTCGCCATGTTTTAATAACAAATGTCTTTTTTAGTGAGCCTGGATTTGCGAGTCCAGAGATAACTAAGAATAAATGGATAATTTCTTTGTTTTGTTGATTCTTTCTTTTCAGGAATGTCAGTCCTGAAGTTTTTGATTAATGAGATTTAGCCTTGGCCTGTCAGGGGTTTTTGTTGCAAAATTCAAAACAACAACTGGAAAAAGTACTCATCCTCCCATTGCTGCTCTGTTGTCAGGAGCCATTCTTTTTTGCAACCTGCTTCTGTAAACCCTTTCTTTTTAAACAGTTCCATGCTTTTGGTATTATTGGCAGCGATATTGCAAAAAAGCTGGTGAAGGGAGAGTACATTCTTTGCATAATTGATTATAATATCCAGCGTTTCATCAGCATATCCTTTTTTTCTATATTCTTTGGCAATGAGGATTCCAATGCCTGCTCTTCTGTTTTTAGGGTCAAATTCAAACAAGTCCACACATCCGATGGTTTCTCCTGTTTTGTTATTGATCATCAGCCTGAGCTGCTTTTCAGTATAAATGTCACAGTGAGAGTTGATGATGTATTGTTCAAGATAGAATCTTGAAAAGGGGGTTTGTGTGTTGCTGTAAATCCATGTTTCTGTGTCATTTTCCCATTCATACATAAGGTCAATGTCAGTTGGCTCCATGGCCCTTAATTTCAGCGTCTTTCCGTTGAGAGGTTGCATAAGGTCTGATTTTATATGCGGTTCTTTTTTGATGCCTGATGGCGTAAAAATAGTGAATATTTGGAAAAACTTTTATCAGATTTCTATCACTCCTTCAAAAACTTGTTGAGCTGGCCCCTGCAGGTAAACATGGGTGTAAACTCCGGGTTGAGGGTTGTGGAAAGAAACCTGCATGTCTCCCCCTTTGGCTTTTAGTTCGAACCGCTGGTTTCCAGTGTGGTTTTCCATGTAGTGCAGGGCGATGGCTGTGGCCGTGATACCGGTACCGCAGGCCAGGGTTTCTTCTTCTACCCCCCGTTCATAGGTGCGAACAAAAATGTGATTGTTTTCCTTCCGGGCGATATTGAAATTCACTCCTCCTTTACCAAACTCTTCCTTGTTTCTCCAGGTTCTTCCCAGGGTGTGAAGGTCAATATCCTGTATTTCGTTTTTGAAAACCACATAATGGGGTGAACCGGTATCCAGCAGGTATCCCTCCTCAAAGGGTGTTATTTCAGTTACATCTCTCATTTCCAGGGAAACAATGGAATCATGGTTTTCAGACGAAACTATCCGGGCTTTGTGAGAACCGTCGATGGCAAGAAAGTTTGCATGTTTCTCAATGATATTTTTAAAGGCAGCAAAGGCTACCAGGCATCTTCCTCCGTTGCCACACATGGTGCCTTCCTGACCGTCAGAGTTAAAGTATACCATCCTGAAGTCGTAGCCGGAATGGTTCTGCAACAATATGAGTCCGTCAGCACCGATTCCAAATCTTCTATCGCACAGGAATTCAACAAGTTCATTCATCTTGTCATGCGATGATATTGGAAAAGTATCGCGTTCATCGATAATGATAAAATCATTACCGGCTCCCTGGTATTTATAAAAGTGTAATTTCATCAGAATAAAATTGGTCTAAGTAATTGGTTAAATGGAACTTGCATAAACGACCTTATTCATTTCCTTTTGAGCGATCGGTGCTCATGCAAGTTTCATTAGAAAAAATTAGTAAAGTCATTGGTCTGGTGAAAAATACATGTATTGTCATGGCAAGGTTCATCTGTTCTTTCCAAAGGTTGAATGATTGTGTTGAAATTGCTTGATTTTACCCATAGTTTACCGGGGCTAGAAGGATTAAAAGTCCCCCAGAACAAGGGGTTTATTAACCGGAACAAGGGGTTTGAACGATGTAGTATGTTCCAAAGGGTATAATTCATTAAAATATTTCAGATAAATTTGAGAATTGTGTCTGGTTAAAGATACCATTTCATAGGAGTGAATTCCATAAAGAACAATCTTGTTTTTTCCCATTTTATAACCTGTTGAGTTTAGTGGTGACTCCCAGAATTCAATTACAAAAATATCATCATTGCTCGCAGGTGCAGTATTTCCTATCAGTGAGTCTAATTTTCTATCACTGGGATAACTACTCTCTTTGGTTTTATTGATAAGTATATTTCTGGAAAATAAAAATCTGTCCTGAGCTATCAGGTTGCTGTTTGGAGTAGTTAAGGGAGGACTGCCTGTTTGATAGAAAGGATTGCCGGTTGCTGGTTGCTGGTTCTTTTCCGCCAAAATGCTGTCATTGTCAGCCAGGAAAATTCCATGGTCTGAAAACAAGTCAATTACCTTGTCCACTGTCTCTGCAATAAGCCTGTCATTTTGTCGGTTGTTATGCCAATATACCAGTGTGGAACCCAGCAGGAATCCTATTAACAAGCCCAGAAATAAATGAAAGGCATTAAATTCCTTCTGAGTTTTATGCTTCATAGATTTCTTTTTTTTACCAGGGAAGATATAAAAAATGAGTAACTGGTGTTTTTACTATGTGTGCTAGCTGTTGAAATTGTATTTGTATTAAGTTGATTAACAGGTTTTTGGGGTGCTGTAAAGACCGGCTTAATCCACTCGGAGAGTTCTTTCCGGGTTGTATTGATTTAATGCTTAGCAAAATTACAAAAAAGAATGATAGCTTCTGTTATGTATGTGGGGATTATGTTTTAATGGCAAGTAGCTTAACCAAATTTAACCAAGAACTGATACTGAAAGGGTTAGTCCTTCGTTTTTTAACAACCTGTTTAAAGTAAATTAATAGGAAAGTGAACAAAATCTGCAAAAAAAGGTACATCTTTTGAGAAAGTGTTTTAGGTTTTTCCAAAACTAAATTGAAACCACATATTGAACAATAAAAATAAACAATCATGAAAAAAGTACTCACATTTTTACTTATTGCTATGTTAGGCGGTTTTTCTGCACTGGTAATACAAAAACAATTCTGGCCTTCGGCGGATACAAATACTGAGAGGACAGAAGGTATCAGCCAGGGTAATGGATGGGACGCTCCCTCACATTTTACCGGGGTAATGTCGAATGTACCGAAAACATTACCTGATTTTTCGGTAGTTGCCGAAATGACGGTTAATACCGTAGTGCACATCCGTGCAGAATTTGAAAGACCCAGCAGTATTTATGACGAATTTTTTGGAGGCAGCGATATGTTTCGCGAATTTTTTGGTCCCCAGCAGCGTCGTGCTCCTGATCGAAGGGTACAGGGTAGTGGAAGTGGCGTAATCATTAGCAGTGATGGTTATATTGTGACGAATAATCACGTAGTACAGGATGCCGTCATGGTAGAAGTCAGCCTCAACGACAATCGTGTTTTTGAAGCCAGTGTCGTAGGACTTGACCCTACAACTGATTTGGCTTTGCTGAAAATAGAGGGTGAGGACTTTCCTTATGCTGTATTTGGGGATTCTGACGATGTGCAAATAGGAGAATGGGTGCTGGCCGTGGGTAACCCATTCAATCTGACTTCCACCGTAACAGCTGGTATCGTAAGTGCGAAAGGCCGGAATATTAATATTCTGGGAGGTGGCACAGCTATTGAATCCTTTATCCAAACTGATGCAGCCGTAAACCGCGGTAACAGTGGTGGTGCATTGGTAAATACCGATGGAGAACTAATAGGAATCAATGCTGCCATAGCTTCTACTACAGGTTCTTTTGCAGGATATTCTTTTGCTATACCTGCCAATATCGCGAAAAAAGTAACCATGGATTTAAAGGATCATGGAGAAGTGCAGCGTGGATTTCTGGGTATAAATATAGATGATGTAACACCCGCGCTGGTTAGAGAACGAGATCTTGAGGTTAACAGAGGTGTGTACGTTGTCGGAGTTAATGAAAATAGTGCCGGCGATGAAGCCGGGTTGAAAGAGGGTGACATCATTACTGCAATAGATGACAAACCCATCAATACAACATCACATTTGCTGGAAACTATTGGAAGAAAACGCCCCGGTGATGAAGTTACTGTAACCTGGAATCGTGATGGACGTATAATGGAAGGAAATGCTGTTCTTAGAAATATTCATGGAGATACCTCTATTGTAAAACGAGGAGAAAGAGAGGTGATAGAAGCCTTGGGTGCTACCCTTGAAGGTGTTGAACCACAGGATTTGCGTCGTCTGAGGATAGAAGGTGGCGTAAGGGTTGCATCCGTGGGAAGAGGAAAACTGGCCGAAGCCGGCATCCGGGAAGGTTTTATTATTACCCATGTGGATCGCCGTCCGGTAAATTCTGCCAGAGATGTTGTGTCTGAACTGAGCAACAAAACCGGGGGCGTTTTGATTGGAGGCGTTTATCCCAATGGCACACGTGCTTACTATGGTGTTGGATTATAATTCCTGACCCATACACCTTCCATGCCTTTGGTTTTCTCCTTGAAAAGTGAACCAAAGGCATGGTCTTTTTGTTTTTATACTAAGGATTTTTATCATTGCTAATCTGTCTTTTTTTTGTAACTTTGAAAGTTTTTTCGCCGTTATAAAACGGCGTATCTCCACTACCCCAAATCTCTATAAATTTAATTCGTATTATGAGACAATTAAAGATTTCAAAATCTATTACCAATCGGGATACAGCTTCGTTAGACAAGTATCTTCAGGAAATAGGTAAAGTGCCCCTCATTACTGCAGAAGAAGAGGTGCAGCTTGCGCAACGCATAAAGCAGGGAGACCAGGCCGCTTTGGAAAAACTAACCAAGGCCAACCTTCGCTTTGTAGTGTCTGTGGCCAAGCAGTACCAAAATCAGGGGTTAAGCTTGCCTGACCTGATCAACGAAGGGAACCTGGGCTTGATAAAAGCCGCCAAAAGGTTCGATGAAACCCGGGGGTTTAAATTTATCTCGTACGCGGTGTGGTGGATTCGTCAGTCTATTCTTCAGGCTTTGGCTGAACAGTCAAGAATTGTCAGGCTCCCGCTGAACCAGGTAGGTTCACTTAACAAAATCAAAAAGGAAGCTTCGCGCCTGGAACAACGTTTTGAACGTCCGCCTTCAACCGAAGAATTGGCTGATTCACTTGAGATCAACGAAGACAAAATTACCGAGTCTTTCAGGATTTCAACTCATCATGTGTCTGTTGATGCACCCCTGGTTCAGGGAGAAGACGCAAGTCTGCTCGATGTGTATGTCAACCAGGATTCACCCAATGCTGACTCCAGTCTTATACATGAATCGCTGGCAAGAGAAATTCAAAGATCCCTGGCCACGCTTACCGAAAAAGAAAGAGATGTTATCAATTTGTATTTCGGCATAGGTATGAATCACGGGTTAACCCTGGATGAAATAGGAGCGAAATTCGACCTCACACGTGAACGTGTACGTCAGATAAAGGAAAAAGCTATCAGAAGGCTTAAACACACTTCAAGAAGTAAACTCTTAAAAGCCTATTTAGGTCAATAAGTTTAGCTTAGTTTTATTGTTATCAAAAACGGTGTCTGTTTATTTACAGATGCCGTTTTTTTTCGTCTTCGCCCCCGTAAAACAGTCGCCGCTGAACGAAAAAACAGCAATTGCAGAGAAGATGACATCTTTTTAGTTATATTTGATGTTTAATATCTCATGGAAAAAATCAATTATTTTTCATATCACTAAAGTCCTTTTCGTTATGAAGACACCTTTTAGATTATTAAAACATTTGTTACTGGTTGTTTCAATTGTTGCTGGGTTTGGATGTCAACAGTCCGAAAAACAGGTGCATGTAAAAGTTATCACTACTACCGATGTACATGCAATGATATTTCCTTATGATTTTGTAGACGAAAGGGATGTTAGAGGCAGCCTGGCTCATGTAAAGTCATATGTGGATGAACAGCGTGATTTGCTGGAACAAAGCATCATTTTACTTGATAATGGTGATTTGCTGCAAGGGCAACCTACCGGCTATTATTATAACTATCAGTCGGACAGGGATGTAAATTTGTTTGCAGATGTACTCAACTACATGGAATTTGATGCTGCCAGTGTTGGCAATCATGATGTTGAAGCCGGCCCGGAGGTGTATAACAGATTAAAAGATGAGTTTGATTTTCCCTGGTTGGCCGCCAATATATTGAACAAGGAAACGGGTGAACCTTATTTTGAACCTTATACCATCATTGAACGCAAAGGAGTTAAAATAGCGGTGCTGGGACTGGTAACTTCTTCTGTTCCTACCTGGCTTCCCCGGAAATTATGGGAGGATCTTGAATTTGTGGAAATGTATGATGCCGCTGTTGAATGGATGCAATATATCCGCGATAATGAACAACCCCACGCCATCATTGGCCTTTTCCATAGTGGAGCAGGGGAAGATTCTATGTATGACGGAGAATCATTATCGGCTGAGAATGCTTCGTTGTTTGTGGCCAAAAATATTCCCGGATTCGATGTTGTTTTTACAGGTCATGACCACAGGGTTCGCAACCAGGTTTTCGAAAATGCAGAAGGAGATACAGTGTTAATGCTGGCTGGACAATCTTACGGACGCTCTCTTGCGGTAGCAGATTTGTTTTTTAATCTCCTTCCCGACGGAACTTATGCGATAACGAATAAGGAAGGACATATTGCCGATATGGTAGATTATGATCCCGCTGAGGAATTTATGGAGAAATATAATGATGAATTTGAGCAGGTTAAACATTTTGTACTGCAACCTTTAGGCTCCTTACAGGTTGACTTGCAAACAAAAGATGCCTATTTAGGGAATGCGGCTTTTGTTGATTTTGTCCATCAAATGCAACTCGAGTTAACCGGTGCTGAAGTCTCTTTTGCCGCTCCATTGTCTTTTAATGCAATGTTGAAGGAAGGAGACCTCTCTATGAAAGATATGTTTAATCTGTATCCTTTTGAGAACTATTTGTATGTAATGGAGTTGACGGGAGAGGAAATCAAAGGGGCTCTGGAATATTCTTACGGATTATGGTACAACACCATGAGTAGTCCGGAAGATCATGTTATGCTCTTTCAAGAGGATGAACAAGGTGAAATTGAGATGGATCGAAACAACAGGGCCCGGTTTGCCAATGCTTTCTTTAATTTTGATTCCGCTGCAGGCCTGAACTATGAAGTTGACGTGAGCAAACCCGCCGGATCACGTATCTCAATTAGTCAACTCTCTGATGGTGAGCCATTTGATTTGAATAAAACATACAAAGTGGCTGTAAACTCTTATCGGGGAAGTGGTGGTGGAGGCCATCTTACCCAGGGTGCCGGCATTGAACATGAACAGCTGGAAGATCGAATCGTTTGGGTTTCAGAAAAAGACCTGCGGAGTCATATTGCTGATTTTATCAGAAGCACAGAAGTTTTGAATCCCAAAGCCGGCGATAACTGGAAAGTAACGCCTGAAGAGTGGGCAGAACAGGCTTTAGAAAGAGATATAGAGCTGGTGTTTCCGAAGTAAAAAAGATTATATCCAGGGATTTGCAGCCACAGGGAGAGTGTATCAGCGTTTTCTGAAATACGCCCGGAAGGCTGCAATCCCCTTGAACCCTTGCAAATCATTCTTAGATATCTTCACGCAACCGGATACTTTTTTGATAGATGCTATCTCCTCTGATGATTTCCATCTGGATTGTGGTCCCTTCCGATTGATTCAGGATTCCAACTATATCCTCCAGCGAGAGCCTTGCCGAGGGTTTGTTGTCAATGCTGATTATCTGGTCTCCTTCTGAAATTCCTTCTTCCCAGGCTACAGAATTTTCCCGTACGGAATTAATAATAAATTTGTTGAAAGTTTCTCCCTCTGCAATAACTTCCATTCCACTCATATTGGTTTGAAATGGTCTGTTAAAGCCCCAGGTCTTTCGTAAAACAAGCTTTTCTGATGGATAATCAATAATCAACCGGAAACGGTTGAGTATTCCACCTCCAATAATTCCTTCCCATTCAAATTCCAGGTTGGCTGCCGATAGGAATTCTTGCTGGGGATAGGCTGCCAGGGGTTCGTGCAATTCAAATTCATCAATGTAAATTTTTTCCAGTCTGCCGGTTTCACCTTTCAGTTCGCCACTAATTCCTTTACCCAGGTAAGAGGAAATTCTTTCCGGGGTCAGGTTCTGGTAACTGCGATTAAGAAATAATGGGTTGGTGGCTCCTAAATCCAACAGCAGCCGAAGAGAATCGACTGGCTGGTTTTGTCCTTTTACCCTTACCTCTAAATATGGCTTGTTGTTTACAATGGTTAATGGTATTTCGCGGCTCCTCCGTCCTACCCGGTAGGTTGGTTTTTGATATACCCTGACCAATTCCCGCCGGTAGTTTATTTTAATGGCAAATTCTTTGAAAAATTCGTATCCCATGATTCCATGCACAGGAAAACCAAATATTTCAGAGAAGGATATTATTCCTTCGGGAAGAACGATTAGATTCATGTTGTGACCTGTAATTCCAGGCAAGGAAAAAGTAAGTTCCCGGGCCATTCCGGCCTCAATAACTCCTTCATTACCCAGACCCAGAACATACACAAATTCATCTATTTCCAGATTAAAAGCATAAGCCACCAACGGCTCGGTAAGGATGGTTGTATTTACACCGGTATCCAGGATGAAATTGAGTGGAGGAGAATCGTTGATTCTCATTGGTACTACAATCAGGTTATGTGAAATGCGGGCAGGAATTCTGAGAGAACGATAATTGAGGTCAAAGCTGAAACCTTGTTTCTTTTCGTCTGATGTACCTGCAGAATTGCTGTTGGGCACAAGCAAAATAACCAGAAAAAAGAGGGAAAACTTTATCAAACGCATATAATCCTGTTGTAGTTAAAACAATTTTACTACTGGATTATCTAACAATGTAATGCGATGTCTTGTTTGATTTTTCCCCGGCAACTAAACTTTGGCACGTAGATACTGAAGTATTCTTTTGTTCAGCCTTTTTACCATGGCAGGTCCTTCATAAATAAATCCGGTATATATCTGAACAAGACTTGCTCCGGCTTCAAGTTTTTCGATGGCATCCTCAGCGGTCATAATACCCCCAACTCCGATAACCGGGATACTTCCTTCTGATTTATCCACGATGTATTGGATGGTTCGGGTAGATTTTTCCTTCAATGGCTGGCCGCTCAGGCCTCCTTTGCCGATAGTTTCAATTGTTCCGGATGGTGTAGCTAAGTTATCACGGGTAGTGGTGGTGTTGGTAGCAATGATCCCATCAATGCCGGTTGTTTTTACCACGTGAATTACATCGTCCAGCTGTCCTGGAGGCAAATCAGGGGCAATTTTCAGCAAAACCGGTTTCCGTTGGTTTTTTTGCTCATTGGCCTGCTGTACAGCCGAGATGATTCTTATCAATTCCTCTTTGTCCTGCAATTTGCCAAGCCCTTCAATATTGGGGCAGCTAACATTGATAACAAAATAATCCACCCAATCGAATAGCCTGTTGAAACACAACAGGTAATCGTTAATGGCTTTTTCGTTAGGGGTCAGGGTATTTTTGCCAATATTGCCGCCAATTATCACTTTAGGCTGGTGCTTCTTCAGATTCCTGACAAACACATCGACTCCGGGATTGTTGAATCCCATCCTGTTGATGAGTGCTTTATCTTTTTGTAGTCTGAAAAGCCTGGGTTGGGGATTGCCGGGTTGGGGGAGGGGGTTCACGGTTCCAATTTCGATATGCCCAAACCCAAAGGATTCCAGTTGATTGTAAAGGTTTGCCTGTTTGTCAAAGCCCGCTGCAAGGCCTACCCTGTTGGGAAAACGAATCCCGAAAAGTTCGGTTTCCATCAAAGGATCCTCAACTTTACAACTTCTTTTTACCAGGGTTTGTACTCCGGGAATTCCAAACCCGACATGCAGCATTTTCACCACCATATGATGGACTGTCTCGGGAGAGAAGAGAAACAGGATAGGACGAAGCAGTGCTTTATACATGAAGTCGAACAGGCTAAATTATTATGAATTGGGTTTGTCTCCCTTTTGGGTTTTTTTTGCAGCTGCTTTTTTAGGGGCTGCTTTCTCAGGAGTTTCAGGGGTTTCTGCCTCGCCGGCTGATTGGTCCGGTGCAGACTCATCCTCCGCTGCCTTTTTTTCACTTTCTTCTGATTCAGGCTCGCTGATCATGTCGTGCCCGAGCAACAGGTTGTACCAGGTAAATAATTTCCGGATATCACTGGCATACACCCGCTCCTCGTCATAGTCAGGCAGAATGGTTTCGAAGTATTCCTTGAGTTGGTCTGCACTGGCCCTCATGTCAATTGACAACGATTTTCCGCCTTCCTTCTGGTATATTTTCCATAGAACTTCTTTCAGGGGTACATCATCCGTGTTAGTAAACATGCTGATATCTTCCAGGATAGAAGAGCGATGAGTGGCAAAAACAGGCATTTTTTTGCCATCAACCAGGGATTCAACGATGATACTTCCGCGCGATTGGGAAACGATTTTAAACAAACCACTTTTCCCGGAAATTGCCATTACTTTACTTAAATCCATTTTATTATTGTTTGATTGATTTTTGAATGGTTTGATTGATATTGTGTGGAACAAAAATACGCAACAATTTTATTCGGCAAACATCTGCAAGCTGTGAAGTTTTTTATAATAGCCCTCGAAGGCAAGCAATTGCTCGTGACTTCCTCTTTCAACAATTTCTCCGTTATGCATCACGCAAATAATATCTGCATTAACCACTGTAGAGAGCCTGTGTGCGATTACAATAGAGGTGCGGTTTTTCATTACATTGCTGAGGGCTTCCTGCACAAGCTTTTCTGATTCGGTATCCAGAGCTGAGGTGGCTTCATCCAGAATGAGAATGGGTGGATTTTTTAGCACTGCCCGGGCAATACTGAGCCTTTGGCGCTGTCCTCCAGAAAGTTTATTGCCTCGGTCGCCGATATTGGTGTAATAACCCAGGGGTGTCTTTTCAATAAACTCCCTGGCATTGGCAATTTCAGCTGCTTTGATTACCTCCTCTTTGGAAATGTTATACTCTCCAAAAGCGATATTGTTAAAGAAAGTGTCGTTAAACAGAATTGCTTCCTGGCTGACATTCCCCATCAATGCCCGTAGGTCTTTTACTTTCAGGTTTTTGATGTTGACGCCATCCATCAATATTTCGCCTTCGGTAACATCATAAAAACGGGGGATGAGATCAACAAGCGTCGATTTTCCGGCCCCCGATTGTCCTACAAGGGCAATGGTTTTGCCTTTGGGTATTTCCAGGTTTACTCCCTTGAGAACGGGTTCACTGGCATACCGGAAATGAACATTTTTAAATTCGATGGAGTGTTGAAAGGATTGGATTTCGATGGCATTTTTCCTGTCCTTAATACGTACTTCTGCACTCATGATGTCTTCGACCCGGTCGGCAGAAGCCATTCCTTTTAATACGTTGTAATAGGCGGTGGAGAAGGATTTAGCGGGGTTGATAATCTGGGCAAAAAGAATCAGGTATGCAATAAAACTTTGTGGAGTAAGACTGCTTTCTTCGCTCAACACCAATGAACCTCCGTACCATACAATAACTACTACCACCGCTGTTCCTAAAAATTCGCTGATGGGAGAAGCAAGATATTGCTTGCGATACATTTTGGTCATGATCAGCGTGTAAAAACTATTGAGACTGAGAAAGCGGTTTTGCATTTTCTTTTCAGCATTAAAAGCTTTGATAACCCTTATGCCTGTTAGGGTTTCTTCCAAAACTGATAAAATGAGGCCCAGCTTGTTTTGTCCTTTCAGAGCGGTAGCCCTGAGCGTTTTTCCAATACGGCCGATAATAAAACCACTGGCAGGTAACAGGATGAAAACTACAAGGGTTAGGGAAGGACTGAGCAAGAGCAGGGTTGCCAGTAAAACCAAAATGGTAATGGGTTCACGGAAAATCATTTCCAATGAGCTGATAACGCTGTGTTCAATTTGTTGCACATCGCTGGTCATCCTGCTGATAAGGTCTCCTTTCTTTTCGCTGGAGTGGTAAGACAAGGGTAAATCGAGCGATTTTTTATAAAGATCGTTGCGGATATCTTTTACTACTGTGTTTCGCAACCATGCCAGATGATACATGGCCAGGTACTTGAACGTATTTTTAAAAAAACTCATCACAAGTGCAAATAACCCCACCATGATCAGGGCATAGGAACTGCCCAGGCGTATCATCAACTGACTAATGTAATAATAAAAGTTGTTTTTTATAGCATCTGTGGTAAGGGCAAAAGGTTCACTTTCGGTTACAATCGGTTGGGTTTCAAATAAAATACCCAGTACCGGAATGATCATGGTAACAGAAAAAACGTTGAATATAACTGATAAAAAGTTGAAAAAAACGTTTAATGATACCTTGCCCCCGTAGGGTTTAATATATCCCAGTATTCTCTTGTATTTTTCCATCATGGCTGTTTTGAATGAATATCCCCGGATGCAGTTCCTAAACACAACGTGGTTTCGTTGCAAAGATTTTACATCGTTTAATCAATTTTGGGCAGAATGCCTGTATAATTGTAGGGCGTAATATCCATAAGGGTTTTCTTAACCTCGTCTGCTATTTCCAGTGATTGAATAAAAGCGTGGATGGTATCTCTGTTGATGGATTGATTGGTTCGTGTGAGTTCTTTGAGTTTCTCATAGGGTTGAGGGTAATTGACTTTACGCAATACCGTTTGTATAGCCTCAGCTACTACCATCCAGTTATCTTCCAGGTCCTGATTGATTTTTTCTGTGTTGATAATCAGTTTGCTGAGTCCTTTTTGGGTAGCTTTGATGGCAATAAGCATGTGAGCAATGGGAACACCAATATTTCGAAGTACCGTAGAGTCGGTGAGGTCTCTCTGCAATCTTGAAATGGGCAGTTTTGCTGAAAGATGCTCAAAAACAGCGATGGCGATACCTGCATTTCCCTCAGAGTTTTCAAAATCAATAGGGTTTACCTTATGGGGCATGGCCGACGAACCCACTTCTCCTTCTTTAATTTTCTGCTTGAAATAGTTCATGGAGATGTATGCCCAGGCATCACGGTTCAAGTCGATGATAATGGTACAAATTCTTTTCAGGCTGTCAAAGATGGACGCCAGGGAATCGTAGTGTTCTATTTGCGTGGTTACTTCCGAACGCCTAAGCCTTAGGGTATTATTTACGAACCTATCGGCAAAATCATTCCAGTTTATATCGGGAAAGGCCACCCGGTGAGCATTGAAATTGCCCGTGGCCCCTCCGAATTTAGCCGGGTAAGGCAAGGCCAGCAACTGGTTGATTTGTCTTTCAATCCGATAATAAAAAACAAAAATTTCTTTTCCAACCGTAGTGGGAGAGGCCGGCTGGCCGTGAGTATGAGCAAGCATAGGTACTTCGAGCCATTCTTTGGCCATGGTTTTTAAGGTATGCATCAACTGGTCCAGCTGGGGAACCATCACTTCAACAATACTTTCTTTGAGAGAAAGAGGTACTGCCGTGTTGTTGATGTCCTGGGATGTGAGGCCAAAATGAATAAACTCTCTGTAGGCCGAAAGGCCAATGCTGTCAAATTTTTCCTTTACATAATACTCAACCGCTTTGATGTCGTGGTTGGTCACAACTTCAATCTCTTTGATACGCAAAGCATCCGTACCTGCAAAATCATGATAAATGTTTCGGATGGCTTCAATTTTTTCTTCGTTGATTTCTGAAAGCTCCGGTAATCCTTCTTTACATAAAGCAATAAAGTATTCCAGTTCAATAAAAATCCTGTATTGTATAAGGGCGTACTCGCTGAAATACTTTTGAAGCTCTAAGGTTTTGGATTGATATCTTCCATCTACGGGGGATATGCTGTAAAGTGCCGTGCTGTCCATTGAAAAACTGATATGCTAAAGATTAAAACTGTTTTTTTGATTATTCTTGTTGAGTAACCTGCTGAATACAGAAATCTGCCCCGGTGATTTAAGCCGGGGCAGAGGAGTAATGCGATCTTATTTGCGTTTATTCTTTTGCTGTTGTTGTTGCTTGGCCATTTCTTCCAGCCTTTTTTGCCAATTGGATTTTTTTACCGGTTTTTTCTTGTTTTCTTCAATTTTGGCCCTGATTTTATCTTCATCAATCATAAAACGGAAGGCATACATTTGTGCAAAAGTGATAACATTGGCCAGGAAATAATAGTAGCTGAGACCCGAAGCAAAACCATTGAAGATAAACAGAAGCATTACCGGCATGAAATACATCATGGTTTTCATCCCTGGCATTTGTGTGCCGGTATTCATCATCTGGCTGTTCATATGGGTATAAATCACGGTAGAAATAGCCATCAGCAAGGTGAATAAACTCACATGATCGCCATACCATGGAATCGTAAAAGGCAGGTCCATAATTGAGTCGAATGAGGAGAGATCATCTGCCCACAAAAAAGACTCCTGGCGCAATTCAAAAGAGGCAGGGAAGAAACGGAACATTGCAATCAGGAAAGGAAACTGTAAAAGCATGGGAACACACCCTGCCATGGGGTTTACACCAGCTTTCTTGTATAATGCCATCTGTGCCTGTTGCTTTTTCATGGCATCTTCCTTCTTGGGAAACTTTTTGTTGAGTTCCTCTATATCGGGTTTCAACACCCTCATACGTGCTGAAGAAAGATAGGTTTTGTAAGCAATGGGAAACAGGATAAGCTTCAATAAAACAGTTAAGATAAGTATAATAATACCATAGTTGAGATCGATGCTGTCCAGATAATTAAAGACAGGGATAACAAAATACCGGTTGATCAGTCTGAAGAGCACCCAACCCAGTGGAATTTGCTCTTCCAGCTGCAAATTGTAGGAGTTCAGCGTATTAAAGTGATTAGGCCCAAAATAGAAGTGCATGGGTATGGCATTATCTTCTCTGCTGCTATATGGGATGTCGATATTGGCACTCATTCTTTTAAGCAGCTGATCCTGTTCCTCTTCGTAGGAGCTGGTACTTACAACCGCACTGCTGAAATTGTTTCCTGCAATCAATACAGAGGAGAAAAACTGTTGCTTGAAAGAAATCCATTTTACACTGGTTCGGAGGTTTTCTGTTCCGTCTTTTGTCTCTCTTATGTTGTCGACTTCATCGTTGAAATATTTGTAGTAAATGGTAGTGACGTTTATTTCATTTTTACGACTTTTCTCCAGCCTTTCCAGATCGGCTTGCCAGTCCAGGTTAAGCATGGTGCTGTTGGAGGCAATTACCTCCTGCATGCCCACTGTATTGATGTTGAAGTCCATCATGTAATCATTGCCATGAAGGGTATATTCAAACTCAATATACCTTGGGGTTTCCGGCGAATGATTGTCAGGATACAGGCGCATAGCCACTACCAGTGAATCGTTGCCGGAAACTTTGAGAAGATCGTTTGTTTCAGTGTGATGGGTTTTTATGTGGGATTCAAAAAACAAATCGCTGGTAGAAATAAGCCGGTTGGCGGAATAGAACTGAATGTTGAACACGTTATCTTCACCGGAAAAAAGATAAACGGGTTCATCCTGCCAGGTTTGAAATTCTTTGAGCTCAACAGACTGAATATGCCCCCCTTTTTTTGCGATTTTGATTCTCATGATTTCACTTTCCACGGTGATGAGTTCTTCGTCGCCTATTGCTGCTCCGGCAAAAAAGCCCATTCTGTCGCGAATAGCGTCCATATTGATGGAGTCTTGTTCGCCATTCTCTGTGTTTACTTCTGTTGCCAGATCAGTCTCAGCTTCAGGAACGCTATCTGTGGCACGTTGGGATTGGCGTATTCTTTCCTGTTCAGCCTGGCTGGCAGCTGCAATGCTGTCCTGCCTTCGTTGCATTTCTTGCCGCTCCTCTTCAGAGGGAGTGTTTAGAATTCCAAAACCAATAAGGATTGCGAAAATGAGAATCAGACCAATAATGTTATTTCTGTTCATTCTGTATGGTGATTATGATTGATGTTAATGAAGAAAATATTCTTTAATGCTTTTGCAGGCAAAACAATCCTGCAAAAGTACAAAATGTTCTTATAATCCTTCTTTGAGATTGTCAAAATCCATCACAGCCTTTACGAAACTAACGAAAAGCGGGTGAGGACTGGCTACAGTACTTTTGTATTCAGGATGAAACTGAACGCCCACAAACCAGGGATGCCCGGTCAATTCCATTATTTCTACCAGATTGGATCCAGGGTTGGCGCCTGAGGCAATCATCCCTTTGTTTTCAAACAGTTCCAGGTATTTGTTGTTAAATTCAAAACGATGTCGGTGCCTTTCCGAAATGTATTGTTTGGTATAAATGGTGTGGGCTTTGGTTTTCTCTTTCAGTTTGCATTCATAAGCTCCCAGTCTCATCGTTCCTCCTTTGAGATTTACTTTTTTCTGTTCTTCCATGATGTCAATAATGGGGTGGGGAGTAGAAGGAACCATTTCTGTAGAGTGTGCATCTTTCATGCCCAATACATTGCGGGCAAATTCAATGGTAGCACATTGCATTCCCAGGCAAATTCCCAGGAATGGTATGTTTTGGGTACGTGCGTAATGAATGGCAGAAATTTTTCCTTCAAACCCTCTTTCTCCAAAACCCGGGGCAACCAGGATTCCTGAAACATTACCCAGGATTTTTGCCACATTTGCCTCGGTAATGTGTTCTGAGTGAATCATTTTCAGGTCTACCTTGCATTCGTTGGAGGTACCGGCATGAATCAGGGATTCAATAATGGACTTGTAAGCGTCCATTAGTTCAACATATTTGCCCACCAGGGCAATTTTAACGCTACTCAGCGGGTTTTGCAGGCGATCGATGAAGAGCTCCCAGGCATGAAGCTCAGGCATACAGTTGGCCGACATGCGTGTTTTTTTTAATACCTGCAAATCCAGTTTCTCTTCCCGCATCAGCAGGGGGACTTTATATATGCTGTCTGTATCAATAGATTCGATGACCGCAGCGGGACTGACGTTACAAAACTGAGCAATCTTATTTCTTATGCTGTCTGATAGGGGCCTTTCGGTTCTGCATACCAGGATGTCGGGTTGCACACCATACTCCTGCATGGTTTTTACCGAGTGCTGAGTGGGTTTTGTTTTGAGTTCCTTGGCTGCTGCCAGGTACGGAACCAGTGTTAAATGAATGACGACACAGCGGTTGCCAAGTTCCCAGCGCAACTGACGAATGGCTTCCACATAAGGCAGGGATTCAATGTCCCCTACAGTGCCACCTATCTCGGTAATAACAAAATCATACTTGTTGTCTTCACCCAGTAATCTGATAGAATGTTTTATTTCATCGGTAATGTGCGGGATTACCTGAACTGTTTCTCCCAGGTAATCTCCCCGGCGTTCTTTTTCAATAACCGACTGGTAAATGCGACCGGTCGTGACATTGTTGGCCTGTGAGGTGGTTACATTCAGGAAGCGTTCATAATGTCCCAGGTCGAGGTCTGTTTCGGCTCCGTCTTCTGTAACGTAGCACTCCCCATGTTCATAAGGGTTTAACGTGCCCGGATCAATGTTGATATAGGGGTCAAGCTTTTGAATGGTGGCTGTGTATCCTCTTGCCTGCAATAGTTTGGCCAGAGATGCTGAAATAATACCTTTTCCCAAAGATGATGTCACACCTCCTGTAACGAAGATGTATTTGGTAGTTGATTCAACCGCGGTCATAATTGAATTATGTTTTAAGAGGAAACCTGCCATATACCGGTTGTTTATTTCAGCCAAAGAGGTATACGATAGATTTCGAAAATTACCTTACGTGTAAATTTTAGGTTCACTGATATTAAAAAAATGAACAGCCCCATAACTACCAAAGGCTGTGTGCCAGATAATCAACCTGCAGCACAGTTGTAACGGGGCTTGTTTTTTCGATTGCGAAAGTAAGAAAAGATTGTCAAAAAGGGGAGAAAAAACAGCTTAATTATTGACCGGAAAACTGTGATTTATAGATAATAACCCAGTCAGTATTAGTTGAATGATTGTAAATTGTAGTTGTATTGGTGCTTTTATTTGTTTAATGCTTATTTTTTGTTTTGGTTTCCTTTACCCGTTCAAACTGTTCCGCCCCTACTTGTGTCCTGTAATCTCGTTGCAAAGTGGATATCACCAATAGCAGGGCCATTAACCTGTCGAGGGTTGTTTCTGTATTTTTCAACAACTTATAAGACGGTTTTAAGTCCTTCTGTGCCTTTGGTCTGCTCCATTGGACCATTGCCGGCTGTTTTGATGTTCGAACGCTTTATGAATGAGTCGTATTTATTTTAATAACTTGTTATTCTAGCCATAAAG
>CAZBGI010000021.1:43267-51130 GCA_964491395.1 uncultured Bacteroidales bacterium
CCTGTTGACCCGGCATCTGATCAGATTGTCTTGCTGGCAGATAAGATTAGAGATTTAATTCTTCATTTACTTCTTGTTCTTCTTTTCTTACCTCATTGAGTATTTCCAGCATTTTTTGATGACTCAAAACATCAAAGGACACTTGGTTTTGTTGGTTTTCCCGGGAAGTTTTCTGATCTTCATCCGGTTCTTCCTGCCGGAGTTTGGTTTCACGCTGGTTTTCATCTGAAAGTTTTATAGGGTGCGGTTTGGCCACAAATGAAAAAGAGCCTGCCTGAAGGGCTAAGGATCCTAATAAAAGTGCTGATGTTAATATATATTTTCTCATATGTAGTTTGTTATTTTGAATTATTAAAGATATTGAAGAATTTAAGTATTCGATAATCAGTAATTAACCCGTTGCACAGAGCTAATTTTTATTTAGACCAAATATAAATAATAAAAGCGGGGTGTAAAATCTAAAAAGTGAAAAATTTCTTTAATGGGTTTTGTGTTTTTTGGGATTCTTATTTTCCGTATCTTACGATTGCTAAAAAAGTGGGGAGGTATTCCGATTATTTTATTCATTGCTACATGAGGGAAAGTGTTGTGCAATCTGCCTGAACTTGTTTTCAACTTTCAGAGAGAAAACGTTTAAGTTATTCACACAATACACTTTAATATGGCAAAATGTTGCCAAAGCGCTAATGATAACTTCCTAATAGGGGTCCAAAGATGGAAATGATAATGCTTTGATTCAGGAAATTGTTCTGAAGGAGGCGGAAAGGGCCATTGCATTTTGCACTGAAACAAATTGTCGCAAAAAATCATCTGCAGCCAGAGGGGAAGATTTGGTATTGCTAAACTTGCTGCCTGATACAATTATTCTGGTTTGGACCGGTTCCGGCAAGCCTGATATTTCATCTTCATCCCCATTAGGAGAAGGATAGGCATTAGAGAGGAATTCTTCTTTCTCAAAAATGCAATGTCCGGTATTAAAATCAATTAATCTTATTCGGTAATTGTCTGGTGGTAATTTTTGCAACGAAATATTCTGTCTGATGTGATCAAAAAATACTATTCCCGCTTTCTCTCCCGTAATATGTAATAACAATTGCATGTCTTTCAATTGATGATTACACTTGTCAATGGATAGTATACATTCTTTTTTCCGGGAATGGGTTGTTGTTGCTGTAAAGTTGTAATGCACCTCAAGGAGATGATTTTCATCTGCATTCCCATTGTTAGGATTGTTCTCTTTCTTTGGTGAAGAAGCTTTATCCTGCAAAGAGGAAGGAGCTTTTAAGATTCGATAATCATCAACTATATAAAGGTTCAGAGCCGTGAAAACCTTTCCGACAATTATATTTTCTGAATTGGCTAAATCGTAATGAGTTGTATCGAGTAAAGAATGGATACCTGTGATAATTTTTTTCTTACCCAATGGCTTTAATGAATGATCGAAAACAATTAAGGAGTATTGTTCTTCTCTTTCACTATTATTAACAATATTGAAACCATGTCCCAGGAGCAAAGCAAAAACTGCTAACCAGCTAAGAGTTGATAAAACCGCCAAAACTCCCACTTCCCTAAATGTTATTTTTCCTGATATCAAAATTCCATATGTCAATGACAGGATACAGCCACTCAGATAGATGATTGTCATTGTCCCCATATCAATTGAAATTGGTTCTTATTTATTTCTAAAATGCCGGTATCAATTGTCCTTTTTGCAGATGTTTGTTGTAGGTTTGTATATTGAATAAATAACAAAATGTATACAAAAACACGAATTCGAATGATAAATACCCTTAAGTTTTCTGCGGCTAATATAGTTAAAATAAATTAACAATGCAAGGAAAATATGCCCAAATCTTGTCTAAGAATACAATCATATTCCTGAACAAAAGCGCTTTTGTCCTGTTGTCTAAAATAACTACGATTCCCGGGTATGATTTTAATTTTCAAGGGCACATTTTTGTCCCCCGATTAATTTAATAAGTAAAAGAATGAAATTTTTAATTATATACAGCAACCATCACAAAGAAAATTTTAACTGGCAACTTCTGGAGTCATTGAAAAAGAGTTTGCAGGAAAATAATCATGAGTTTGTTGTGCGCGACTTGTATCAAATGGACTTTGATCCTGTGTTACGAACACGGGATTTTGAAAAGATCTCTGCCGGAAGTATTCCTGCAGATATTGAAAAGGAACAAACGCTGATCAGTTGGGCAGATGCCATGGTGTTTATTTATCCGGTTTGGTGGGGTGGTATGCCCGCCATTGTAAAAGGATATATCGACAAGGTTTTTTCCTGGGGTTTTGCCTATACTTCGGGAGGCAATGGAGTTTATCCGCTGTTAACAGGGAAAAAGGCTGTTGTATTGAATTCACTGGGACAGTCACGTGCCGAATATGAGAAAGGGATGTTTCAGGCCATGAACCTTATTAACCTGCAAGGTGTTTTCGGGTTTTGCGGCATTGAGGTTGCATCCCAGGTTTATTTTCCCTCCATACACAATATCACCAAACAAGAGAAAGAAGAATATTTTCAGCAGGCCACCCATGCGGTTAAAGAGCTTTCCATGGTTAAGAGTAGCTGAAAATCTCAGCGCAGAAAACTCCTGGTTATGCTTTGCGCTATTTCTGTAACTTTGCCAAAAGTAAAAGAACTGAAAGTATTTGGACTTCATTAGATACCCAGTAAGGGTGCTCTTAAATAATATTCATGACAGAAAAAGCTAAGGGGCTTCGCAAGGCAACCCTTCTTTTGGCAAGTACCCTGACGGTTATGGCCGGTGCTATAATAGCTCCGGCTTTGCCACAGATTAGCAAGGAGTTTGCACATGTGCCGGGTGTAGAATTGCTCAGCAGGTTGGTGTTGACATTACCCGCACTTTTTATGGCTATTTTGGCTCCTTTGGCTGGTTACCTGGTTGATAAGTCAGGCCGGAAAAAGGTATTGCTTGCCAGCCTGGTGGTGTATGCCATAGCCGGAACGTCGGGTTTGTATCTTGATACATTGCCTGCCATTCTGGTAGGAAGAGCTTTCCTGGGGATTGCTGTTGGAGGTTTGGTAACAGCGGTGATTACGCTGATTGGTGATTATTTTGATGGGGATGAAAGAAGCCGGTTTGTGGGAAGCCAGGCTGCTTTTGCCGGCCTGGGAGGACTTGTATTTATCTCCTCCGGAGGTATTCTGGCCGATATTCATTGGCGCATGCCATTTCTTATTTACATTTCATCGCTGCTGGTGTGGGTACTGGCAATTATTTCTGTTTATGAACCTCAAAATATAACCCGGAAAAAGAGAGTTCACGATTCGACCGGGGAAGGGATGAGCCAGAGCCAGGAAGGTGTTCCTGTAATTGTTTACTGGATATACGCGGTGGCTTTTTTTTCTGCCATCATCTTTTACATGATTCCGGTTCAGATGCCTTTTATGCTTAATTCGATGGAAGGGGTTTCTAACACTGAAATAGGCTTTGCCATCGCTTTTGTCAACGTAGCTTCTGTTACCACTTCCCTGAATTATGGCAGGATCAAACGACGCATTGGCTTTAGCACCATCATGGGGTTGGTTTATATACTGGTTTTTGCAGGCTTTCTGGTTATCAGCCAGGCAGGGTCCTACCTGATGATGATTGTTGGAATCTCACTCTCAGGACTGGGGTTTGGAATGATGATGCCGAACATTAATTTGTGGCTTATTACTTCTGCTCCTGCACTCCTTCGTGGAAGGTTGGTAGGATACCTCAATACATCGTTATTCCTGGGAATGTTTCTTTCTCCCGTGGCGATTCAGCCTCTTATAAAAATAAGCAATCTATACACCAGCTTTCTGCTGATGGGTGCATCCATGCTTGGACTTGGTGTTCTTTTTTTTGTTAATGGCAGAAAAAAAGTAAAAGCTTGATTTTAGCCTGCCCTCATGGGTGAGCTACAATAGCATGCCGGGCAAATTGTTTAACAATATTGTTTTTACCTTTCAAACTCCAGCGCCATGCCCCTTATGCTTTCATCCACATGTCCGTTGTTCCAAACCAGGTTTCCATTTACAAAGGTATGAGTAGGTGTCATTTTAAAGGTATGGTTTTCGAAGGGCGACCACTGACATTTGTATAAAATGTTTTCCCGGGTAACTGTATAAGGTTTATCAGGATTGAGTATTACCAGGTCCGCGAAATATCCTTTGCGGATAAACCCCCGCTTTTTAATCTGAAAACAAATTGCCGGATTGTGGCACATCCATTCAGCCAGCAAATGAATAGGTAGGTTCCGTGTAATAATTGCATCAGCCATAGCCTGAAGGCAATGCTGCACAAGCGGCCCACCCGAGGGGGCTGAAAGGTACGGTTGTTGTTTTTCGGCTTTAAGGTGAGGGGCGTGGTCGGTAGCCACCACATCGAGGGTGCCATCGAGCAAAGCTTTCCATAGCTGTTCCCTGTCGGTTGATTTTTTTACTGCAGGATTCCATTTGATGAAATTTCCCCTGGTAGCGTAATCTTCGTCTGTAAACCACAGATGGTGTACACATACTTCTCCTGTTATTCTCTTGTCTTTCAGGGGAGTTTGATTGTCAAACAGGGAGGTTTCATCGGCTGTAGAGAGGTGCAGAATGTGTAAACGTGTATTGTGTTTTCGGGCCAGTTCTATGGCTTTTTGTGAAGAGAGGAAACAAGCCTCCCGGCTTCGTATCATCGGATGATGATAGGGTTGAATGTTGTTGCCATGCAATTCTTTAAACCTTTGCAGGTTAAAGCGGATGGTTGCCTCATCTTCACAATGAGTAGCAACCAGGGTTTTGGCGTTGGCAAAAATCTTTTCCAGTACCTTTTCGTTATCCACGAGCATATTTCCTGTTGAGGAACCCATGAAAACCTTGATGCCACAAACTTTTTGCGGGTTAATCTTTTTCAATTCTTCCGGGTTTTCGTTGCTGGCTCCCATGTAAAAAGAGAAATTGGCGCTGCTTTTTTTGGCTGCCAACGCAAATTTCTCTTCCAGCAATTCAATGGTAGTGCAGGGTGGATTGGTGTTGGGCATCTCCATGAAAGAGGTAATTCCTCCTGCGACAGCTGCCTTAGATTCAGTCGCTATCTCTGCTTTTGAGGTTAAGCCGGGTTCTCTGAAATGCACCTGATCGTCAATGATTCCGGGTAACAGGTAGCTGTTTTGGGCATCAATAACCTGGTCGGCTTTGTGGCGATAGTGTTCGGGGGATGGATCGTTGCTGATGTCTGCAATAAGGTTGTCTTCAATAAGCAAAGAACCGGTTTTTACCTGGCCCTCATTTACAATCCTGGCATTAATAATAAGCGTAGAAGCAGGCATGGGAAATATTTTGGTTTTACATTAAGTACAATCAGGCATTGCTGCCTTTGAATTTTTTGTAGGGGCTAAAAATGCTTTTTAACCTGAGCGTGATAACTCCCAACACCGCTTCCTTGAAAATACCTTTGCTCATCTTGGAAACGCCGCGTGTGCGATCTGTGAAGATGATGGAAATTTCCTTGATCTTAAAACCCAGTTTCCAGGTGATGAATTTCATCTCAATCTGGAAGGCGTATCCTGTAAATTTAATTTTATCCAGGTTAATGGCTTCCAGCACTTCCTTTCGATAACATTTGAAACCTGCGGTTGTATCTCGTACCTTCATTCGGGTAATAAAACGCACGTAAGCAGAAGCATAGTAAGACATCAGAACTCTGCCCATAGGCCAGTTTATCACGTTTACCCCATGAATATACCTGGAGCCAATGGCCAAATCATATCCCTCTGAAGCGCAGGTTTCGTAAAGACGTGGTAAATCATCGGGATTATGCGAGAAATCAGCATCCATTTCAAAAATATAGGCATAGTCACGCTGCAATGCCCATTTGAAACCATGAATATAAGCTGTGCCCAACCCCAGTTTTCCTTTGCGGCTTTCGATAAAGAGTCGCGGAGAAAATTCAGGAATAAGGCTTTGGACGATTTCTGCAGTGCCATCGGGAGAGTTGTCGTCTATGATAAGAATGTGGAAAGTCTTTTCCAATGAAAAAATCTTCCGGATTATTCTTTCGATATTCTCTTTTTCGTTATACGTAGGAATAATTATCAGACTGTCTGCCACTGCTGCGCGGGTTTGTTGTTTTATGATTGATTGATCAACGTAAGGAACTCCCTTAAATTATTCATCAGGTTTTCCTTTATAGGCTCAATTGATAGCTTCTTGCGTCTTTCTATTCGTAGTTTGGTTGAGTCATCAAAAATAGGAAAATTTTCAGGATTATTGTTCCTTCAAAAAATATGAGTAAAAAAAAGTAGCGCTGATTGATGGTTTAGGTTTTCCCGGTGGCCCAAGAAAAAGAAGGAGCTCCCCAGGGAACTCCTTCTTAACATGTTGATATTGAAAAGTGTATTGGTGGCCTTGGCACGGATTGGTGCCATGATTAATTTAAGATGATTTTTCTGGAAAAGGTTTTTTCTGAACTATAAATCTTTATCAGGTACATGCCAAGAGGCATGTGCGAAATATTTATAAAGTTATCACCCGGTTCAAGTTTATCGCTTTTTACCACAAGCCCCGAGGAAGTCCTTATCTCCAGTTTATAAGGATTTTCTACGTTTATGTAAAATTTCCCGTTGGTTGGGTTGGGATAGATCGTAACAATCTCTTCCCTGATGATTTCATGATCTGCCTTCTGCTCATGTATTGCCTCCAGCCATAAATCTCTGTTTGCATTGAAGGAGTAGGGATTGTTTCGGGATACGATTTGTCCGGCAGCATTTCTCCAGCCGATAAATCTGAGATTTTTGGGTTGGTCTGCTTGCAGGGTTACATTTTCATTTTCAAAATATCTGCCAGCTCCTTTGATTAAGACTTCGTTATACATGCTGACAGCTTCTACCTGAAAGATCCGTTTTTGGTGTTCGAAAAGGGCAATGACCGACTTGTCGTGCGCAGCTTTAAACCGATACTTTTTATCTGTCTCTACGATATCGCCATTTACAACCCACCCTTTAAACACAGCACTCTCATCAATGGGGTCTATGGTAAGTTCTACCCATTCATTTTCGTTGTAAAATCCTGCTCCCGAGATAATGGCAAATCCTTTCGGTTCAGCTTTTGCAGCTATGGTTACCATGGTTGGGTTGTTCTCAAATACAGCCCTTAATTCGTGGTTCCGGTTAACAGTAAACGAATATTGTGGGTCAAAGGATACCACCTCACCGTTTTCTGTCCAGTAAACAAAGGTGAAATCAGTGTGAGCCTCTGCTGTTACTGTCGCTGTCTGGTCGTGTGTGTAGCTTCCTGCTCCGTATACCTCGCCTCCTTCTGTGGGTGAAGCTGCGAGAGATATAATGTAACTATTCAGCTGAAAATGGGCTGTCAAATCTTTGTTGGAGGTTACATCGAAAGTGTATTCCGGGCTGGTGGATACTTCATTGCCGTTTTCGGTCCAGTTAACAAAAGAGTATCCTGTGCTGGGGGCGGCATTGATAGTGGCTGTCTGGCCATTATCGTAGTTTCCTTCTCCGCTCAGGGTACCTGCATCTGCCGGGTCTGCCTGCAAAGCAACGGTGTAAGCTTCCATGCTGAAATGGGCAGTGAGGTTGCGGTTTTCAGTTACCGTAAAGGAAAAACTCTCTTGGGTGGAAACCACATTGCCGTTTTCGGTCCAGTTGATAAATGTATATCCACTTTCCGGTGAGGCAGAGAGGGTAGCAGTCTGACCATGGTTATAACTGCTACCGCCGGATACTTCTCCGCCTGCTGAAGGTTGCGCGTTTACGCTGATGGTATAGGCATTGAGGCTGAAATGAGCCGTAAGGTTTCTGTTGCCGGTTACATCGAAAGTGTATTCCGGGCTGGTGGATACTTCATTGCCGTTTTCGGTC